>NZ_ATZJ01000001.1 GCF_000428145.1 Chitinilyticum litopenaei DSM 21440
TGGCGCAAGCCGGCAACGCCGGCTTCGAGGAAACGGCGTCGCCACAACATGATGGTGGGCGCGGTTGTGCGCAATTGCAGGGCGATTTCCTTACTGGGAACGCCTTCGGCGGTCATGAGGATGATGCGGGCGCGCAGCGCCTGCTTTTGTGGTGTCGAGCCGCGGCGAACCCAGGTTGTCAATTCTTGGAGATCGGCCTCGGAGAGTGAAAGGGTCATTGGTCGTCGCATGTAAACAATGACCTAATAAGTAAAGATTTGTTCCGCCCTATGCACTAGCAGAGGCGCACCGGCACTGTCATTGGCATGACATGGTCCATCAGATAGCGCTTGTATTGGTCTGGCCGGCTTTCTATCCTGACATTTCGTGACTGTCGGCGCGCTGCGCGCATCAGGCAGGCAAGACCTTCGCGGTCTCAAGACAATATCAGGAGGATCCATGCGCCCCCTTTCCGCCACCGTTCTGCACGTTCTGGCGCTGGCCTGCGGCACGACGGGCCTGCTGCTGCTCGCCAGCGGCCCGCTGGCTTGGCTGCTGGCACTGGCCTGCGCCGGCACCGGCGTCGCCGCCCTGCTGTTCGACCGCCGCCCCGCCGCTGCCCCTGAGCTGAGCTTCGCTCCACCGCCCGAACAGGCGCCAGCGGCGCAGGCCGATCTGCTCGTCAGCAAGGTGCTGCCCTTGTGGGACCACAATGTCACGCTGGCCCGCCAGCAAACCGAACAGGCCGCCGACGATCTGGTCACCCGTTTCGGCAACATCATGGCGCAGCTGAAAATGGCGCTGAGCGGCGACCAGCTGGGCTCCAACCAGGTCATCGACGTGATTGCCGGCAGCGAGCAGCAGCTGCAGCAAATCCTCACCACCCTTGAACAGGCCGCGCAGGAACGCCAGCACTTCCAGCAGGAAATCGCCAGCCTGGCCTCGTTCACCGAAGAACTGAAACGCATGGCCAGCGATGTGGCGCACATTGCCGGGCAGACCAATCTGCTGGCGCTGAATGCTGCCATCGAAGCCGCACGTGCCGGCGAGGCCGGGCGCGGCTTTGCCGTCGTGGCCGATGAGGTGCGCAAGCTCTCGACGCTGTCGGGCGAAACCGGCAAGCACATCAGCGCCAAGGTCGAGTCGGTCAATGGCGCCATGCAATCCATGCTGGAGCTGACGCGCAACTATTCCGCGCGCGACCAGCAGACCATCGATGAAACCGGCAGCACGATACGTTCGGTGATCGCCGCCATCGAGCAGGCGGCCGAAACGCTGGGCCGGGACATGGAAGAACTGGTGAGCACCAATCAGTCCATCGAGCGCGACATCAGCGAAGTGATGGTCAACCTGCAATTCCAGGATCGGGTCAGCCAGATCCTCTCGCACATCAGCACCGACATGCAGCGCCTGGGTGATGTGGCCAGCCGTCAGCAGCTGGCGCAACAGAATCCGCAGGAATGGGCCGACCAGCTCAGCAAGAGCTACACCACCCTGGAGCAGCACATCACCGACCGCAGCAAGAGCGCGCTGCCGGCGGAATCCACCATCACCTTCTTCTGATCTGCCGACACGGGGACAACACATGAGCAAAACCATTCTGATCGTTGACGACTCCTCCAGCCTGCGCACCGTCGTCGGCCTCGCGCTCAAGGGCGCCGGCTATGACGTCATCGAGGGTTGCGACGGCAAGGACGCACTGAGCAAGCTCGACGGCCGCAAGATTCATCTGGTGATTTCCGATGTCAACATGCCGAACATGGACGGGATCACCTTCGTCAAGCAGATGAAAACCCTGCCTGCCTACAAATTCACCCCGGTGATCATGCTGACGACCGAAGCGGGCGAAGCCAAGAAGAACGAGGGCAAGGATGCCGGTGTGAAAGCCTGGGTGGTCAAGCCCTTCCAGCCGCAGCAGATGCTGATGGCCGTGCAAAAGCTCGTGTTACCTTGAGACGGCGCAGCAAACCCTTGCCGCTGATCTTTTGAACCTCTGCACCTTGCCAAGCCGGAGCCGCCATGAGCCCCCTGCCGCTGGATAGCGAACAGACGATCTACCAGGTCGCCACCACCCACGAGCAACTGTCGGCCGCCCTGCTCGCCGGGCAGCCGCTGGTGCTGGATTTGTCGACCATCGAGGAATGCGATACGTCCTTCGTGCAGCTGCTGCTGTGGCTGCAGGCCAAGTGCCGGGAAAAGCAGCAGCCGCTGGCGCTGGGCGACCCCTCCCCCCGGCTGGCGGCGCTGCTGGCGCAACTGGGGCTTGCCGATGCCCTGACCTTCGGCCGCGCGGAGTAATGCCATGAATCTCGACCAAGCCATGCAGGCCTTTTTCGACGAGGCCTTCGAACTGCTGCAGCAGATGGAAGCCATCCTGCTGGATGCCGAAAGCACGCAATCCGACCCCGAACTGCTCAACGCGCTGTTTCGTACCATTCATACCATCAAGGGTTCGGCCGGGCTGTTCGCACTGGATGACATCGTCGGCTTTACCCACCAGGTCGAGAACGTGCTCGACCGCCTGCGCGGCGGCGAACTGGCACTGACCGAGACACTGACCAGTCTGCTGCTGCGCTGCCACGATCATGTCAAGGCCATGCTGCAGGCGCTGGCGAGCCATGGCACCGCGCCGGATGCCACCCTTGGCCACGCCCTGCTGGCCGAGCTGGCGGGGCTGTCCGGCCAGGCCGGTGCAGCGACGCCCGGCGAGCCCTCTGCGGAAGCCACCGCTGCGGCGGCTCATCAGGACTGGCTGCTGTATCTGGGCTTCGGGCCCGATGTGCTGCGCCATGGTCTCGACCCGGCCAGCTTTCTGAGTTATCTCGCCACGCTGGGCCACATCGAGCAGGTCATCCCGCTCTACTCCGGACTGAACGCCGTCAGCGATTACGATCCGGAACAGAACTACCTGCAGCTGGCGCTGCGCTTTGCCGGCCATTGCGACCTCGCCACGCTGCACGATGTCTTTGAATTTGCCCGTGAAGACAGCCATATCCTCATCGCCCCCCTGGCCGACGCCGCGCGGCAACTGGCCGATGCCGGCGGCGCGCTGCCCGAAGCCGAACTGCAGCAGGCCCGCCAGAGCTGGCTGGCGCTGGGGATGATGGAAGGTGGCAAAGTAGCGCATGCCGCAGACCAGGGGATGGCTGCGAAAATCGAAACAGTTGCCGGAACGCCGCCGCCGGGCACCGGCGACCCGGCCGCCAGTCCCGTTGCCGCAAGCAAAAAGGTGAAAGCCAATGAGCGCGCAGGCGAAAGCCGCTTTCTGCGGGTCGAGGCCGAAAAGCTCGACAATCTGATCAATCTGATCGGCGAGCTGGTCATCGCCGGCGCGGCCGGCAATCTGCTGGCACAGCAAACCGGCAGTACCGCCCTGCAGGAATGGAACCAGGGTGTCAGCGGGCTGATCGAACAGATCCGCACCGGCGCACTATCCATGCGCATGGTGCAGGTAGGCGAGATTTTCAATCGCTTCCCGCGCGTGGTGCGCGATGTGTCCAAAGAATTGGGCAAGGAGATCGAGCTGAAGATTTCCGGCGCCGATGCCGAACTGGACAAAACCATGGTCGAAAAGCTTGGTGACCCGCTGATGCATATCGTGCGCAATGCGATGGATCACGGCATTGAAGGCACCGAGCTGCGCCGGCTGCGCGGCAAGCCGGCGCAAGGCACGGTGCGGCTCAATGCCTACCACGAGTCCGGCAGCATCGTGATCGAAATCAGTGACGACGGCGGCGGACTGAATCGGGAGAAAATCCTGAAGAAAGCCATAGACCGCAGCCTGATTGCGCCGGATGCCCAGCTGGCGGATCAGGAAATCTACGCACTGATTTTCGAGCCGGGCTTTTCCACGGCCGATCAGATTACCAACATTTCCGGACGCGGCGTCGGCATGGACGTAGTGCGGCGTAGCATCGAAGCCTTGCGCGGCATCATCAGCATCGATTCGGAGCTGGAGGTCGGCACGGTATTCCGCATCCGCCTGCCACTGACCCTGGCAATCATTGATGGCTTCATGGTTCAGGCAGGCGACGCCATCTTCATAGTACCGCTGGAAAGCATTGTCGAGTGCGTCGAATTGCCCGAAGAGCAAAGCGGCAACAACAGTTGCGATCACCTCAATCTGCGCAACGAACTGCTGCCCCTGCTGCGTCTGGCCACGTTTTTCGAGCTGCCACACCCCACCCCGCCACGGCAGAACGTTGTCATCCTGCAACTGGGTGATCGCAAGGCCGGGCTGGTAGTAGACCGCTTGCTCGGCGAATTCCAGACCGTCATCAAACCACTGGGCAGCATGTTCCGCAGTCTGAAACCGATCGGCGGATCGACCATTCTTGGCAATGGCCAGGTGGCGCTGATTCTGGACGTCAATGAACTCGTCACCCATGTCATCAACCGCGACGCCGTCAAATACAGCCTGGCGGCGGATCAGGCTCATTTGGGCAGCGCCCAGGCCAAGCCACAGCACATGCGCCAGTAATTCAACCTTCCGCCTGAATCTGCAAGCACATAACAGCAACAACAAGGAGCATCACGATGAGCGCACTGCTAAGCGGTTTGAAAACCAAGTTTGTTTTTCTCGCGATTCTGGTCGCCGCCATCGTCAGCCTGATGGGCTGGCGTGGTTATGAAAACGTCAAGCAGATCGAAACGCAGGCGAAGGCGAATGCTGAAAAAAGCCTGAAGATCGCCTCCGGCATCAGCGACTTGCAAAGCGCCAACTCGGACTTCAAAACCCAGGTTCAGGAATGGAAAAACATCCTGCTGCGCGGCGACACACCAGAAGATTATGAAAAATACCTTAAAGCCTTCAAAAAAGGGCAGGACACGGTACAAAACGATCTGAAAGAGGTCAGGAAGCACTTTGCCGAGCTGGGGGTGGCGACCGCTGATATCGACCAGTTGCTCAAGGAGCATGAACGACTGTACGGCCAGTATCTGGCCGCGCTCAAACTCTTCGAGGAGAAAAAACCGAATGCCGGCAAGCTGGTCGACAAGGCCGTGCGCGGCCTGGATCGCGCAACCGCACAAGGCATGGAGAAACTGGCCGAATCATTGCAAAAGCAGGCCACCGAAATGGTACGGGCCGATGAAAAAGCCATGGAAACGCGCATCGCCGACAGCGCCAATACCGTGATCCTGCTCGGGGCAGGCGCAGTTGCCGTGCTGATGGCACTGCTCTTCATGGTGGCCTTCAGCGTGCTGCGCCAGCTCGGCGGAGAACCGCAACGGGTAATGCTCGTCATGAATCAGCTGGCCGCTGGCAACCTTGCAGTTTCGCTGCCAGTCCGCGCCAGTGACCGCAGCAGCCTGGCGTTCGCCATCAACGTCTTGATCGAAAAGCTCAAGAGCATCATTGCTGATGTGAAAGTCAATGCCGACAACCTGTCGGGCGCGGCGCAGCAGTTGTCCTCAACCTCGCAAAATCTCTCGCAAATGGCGAGTGAATCAGCCGCCAGCATCGAAGAAACCTGTGCCTCCATTGAAGAAATGAGTTCTTCGATCAACCAGACCAACGATAACGCCAAGGTTACCGAAACCATTGCCGCGAAAGCCATGCGCGAAGCCAGCGAGGGCGGCAGCGCGGTGAGTGAAACGGTCAAGGCAATGCGCCAGATCGCCGAAAAGATCCGCATTATCGATGACATCGCCTACAAGACCAATTTGCTGGCGCTCAATGCCGCCATCGAAGCGGCCCGCGCCGGCGAGCATGGCAAGGGCTTTGCAGTGGTGGCTGCCGAAGTGCGCAAACTGGCCGAACGCAGCCAGATCGCCGCACAGGAAATCACCGGCGTAGCAACCAGCAGCGTTGCTCTGGCAGAACGCGCAGGCAGCCTGCTGGAAGAAATCGTGCGCTCCAGCACCAAAACCGCCGATCTGGTGCAGGAAATCGCCGCAGCTTCGAATGAACAGGCCAGCGGCGTCAACCAGATCAATAGCGCCGTGCAACAGATCAACAGTTCGACGCAGCAAAATGCCTCCAGCAGTGAAGAGCTGGCAGGTACGGCCGAGGAAGTTAGCGGCCAGGCTGCGGCTTTGCAGGACATCATGGGCTTTTTCACCCTGGGACAGGACTCACAGCGTGATAGCGAAACCGCCCGCTTCCCCCTGCCTGCCGCAAGCAAGAAGCACAACCGCGCCGTACCCGCCGCGCCGGATGAGCATGATTTCGTGCGCTTCTGAAAGGAGAAACCATGACAGCCCTGACCTTGCAGCGCAGCCAGCATGGCCGGTCTGCGGCAACCGACGAGCATGAACCCGATGCAGGGCAGTTTCTTACCTTCCAGCTGGGTAACGAGACCTTTGCCATCGACATTCTGTGCATCCGGGAGATTCTGGAATATGAGTATCTGACCGAAGTGCCGCTGATGCCGGACTTCATTCGCGGCGTAATGAATCTGCGCGGCGCAGTCGTGCCGGTAATCGACTTGGCGCTGCGCTTTCACCGCCCGCGTACCGAACTGGGAAGGCGCAGCTGTGTCGTCATTATCGAGGTGCACGATGAGGACGAAGACCGCCTGCAACTGATCGGCATTCTGGTGGATGCAGTAAATGAAGTACTCGCCATCAATTCGGCCGACATCGAGGCTGCGCCGCAATTTGGCAGCAAACTGCGCACGGATTTCATTGCAGGCATGGCGCGTCTTGATCAGCGTTTCATCGTGCTGCTGAACGTGCCCAGAGTACTGTCCATTGAAGAAATCACCCTGCTTTCGCGCCTGGATGAGGGTGGCGACAGCATTGCGGCAGGCGGTTGCGATGATGGAATTGAGTGACGCAGCCTTTCGGCGCTTCAGCACCTGGATGCGCGAGCAAGCCGGCATTCATCTGCCGGCCGAGAAAAAGCCGCTGCTGCAACAGCGGCTGCTCAAACGCCTGCGCGCGCGCCAGCTCACCAGTTATGAAGCTTACTTTCAGCTGCTGTTACAACCCGCCGAACAAGCGGAACGGGTGCTGGCCGTTGATCTGCTGACCACCCATGAAACCTATTTTTTCCGCGAACCCGAACATTTCAACTGGCTGCGGCGCTATCTGCAGCAGCACCCGCCCAGCCAGGCGCTGCGAATCTGGAGCGCAGCCTGCTCCAGTGGCGAAGAGGTCTGGAGCCTGGCCATGCTGCTGGCGGATGAGCGCGGCCTAGCGTCTGACTGGCACATCACCGGCAGCGACATCAGCCAGCCAATGCTGGAGCGCGCCCGTGCGGCGCATTACCCGATGCAGCGCATCGACAGCATCCCCCCCGCCTACCTGCAGCAATGGTGTCTCAAGGGCGTGGGGACGCAGGATGGCACATTGCTGATCGATCCCGTTCTGCGTCCCAAAACCACATTCACGCATGTCAATCTGGCGCAGGATCTGCCACACATGCACGCTTTTCATATTGTATTTCTGCGCAATGTGCTGATTTATTTTGATCAGGCCGGCAAAGCAGCCATTTTGCAGCGCATTCTGCACCGCTTAGCCCCGCAGGGTTACCTGGTTGTGTCGCACTCGGAAAGTCTGCAAGGCCTGAACGTCAATTTGCGCTCGATCCAACCGGGCGTCTATCGCAAGAGCGAGTAATCGCGCCCGGGCATTTTGCTCTTCTGCATTCCTTGGACGGGGCGAGCGCTGGGCTTACTCGCCAGAAAACCGCATTAATCTGGTTGAACTTGCCCGAATGTCTGGGCAGCAGACAGGAAGACCTTCGCATGATCAAGGTTCTTGTAGTTGATGATTCCGCCGTGATTCGCCAAGTCGTGACCGACATTCTGGGTGCGGCCCCCGGCATCAAGGTGATCGCCACCGCCAGCGACCCGCTATACGCGCGCGCGCGCATGGACAAAGAGTGGCCGGATGTCATTGTGCTGGATGTGGAAATGCCGCGCATGGATGGCATTAGTTTTCTGAGGCAGCTAATGGGTGAGCGGCCCACACCAGTCGTCATCTTGTCCACACTGACCACCAAGGGTTCGGCCACCGCGATTGAAGCGTTGCGGGCCGGAGCGGTACAGGTGCTTGCCAAGCCATCGCTGGCAGTCAAACAGCAGTTGCAAGATGAATCAGCCTCGCTGGTGCAGGCGGTGCGGGCTGCGGCGGGAGCACGAGTCGGGCTGCTAAAGCCTCCAGCAAGCGCAAGTCAGGCAGGCGCGGCAATCGCGCCTGGCCCGCAGTCCGAGGCCTTGCTGAACTCTCGCCCCAAATTGTCCGCCGATGCCGTGATCGCCCCCCCCGCACTCGGCGCCATGATCCAGACCACCGAGCGCATCGTGCTGATCGGTACATCGACCGGCGGTACACAGGCGCTGGAGTTGATCCTCACCCAACTGAGCCGCACCTGCCCGCCCATCGCCATAGTGCAACACATGCCCGAAGCCTTTACCGCTTCATTCGCCAGGCGCTTGAACGAGTTGTGCCAGATTGAAGTCCGAGAAGCCGCATCGGGTGACCGCTTGCGCAGCGGTCTGGCACTCATCGCACCGGGAGGCAAGCATTTGATGATCAAGCGCAGCGGCGCGCAATACCTGGCCGACGTCGTCGACGGCCCACTGGTCAGCCGCCACCGCCCCTCGGTGGATGTGCTGTTCCGCTCCGGCGCGAAATTCGCCGGCCGCAATGCGGTCGGCATCATCCTGACCGGCATGGGCGATGATGGCGCGCGCGGGCTCAAGGAAATGCACGATGCCGGCGCGCGCACCTATGCCCAGGACGAGGACAGCTGCGTGGTGTTCGGCATGCCGAAGGAAGCCATCAAGCTGGGCGCCGCCGACGAAGTCGTCAGCCTCGCGCGCGTGCCGCAGCTCATCGAACAGGTCGGCAGGGGCTGAACATGCTGCCCGAACACCTGCGCTACCCGGTCTACATCGTTGACGACTCGGCGGTGCAGCGCAACCACGCCGCCAATCTGTGTCGCGAGCTGGGCATGACGCAGATCACACAGGCCCATGATGGGCTGGAAGCACTGCTGGCCTTGAAAAACGGGCAGGTCACGGCCGACTTGATGCTGCTTGACCTGGAAATGCCGGGACTGGATGGTATCGCCCTGCTGCAGGAATTACAGCGCCTGAAGCTGGCACTGCGCGTTATCGTCATGAGCACCCGTGAAGCATCGCTGCTTGCAACGCTCGAACACTTGCACCAGGATGCCGGCGTGAAGGTGCTGGCTGCGCTGCAAAAACCAATCAACGTGGAGCAATTGCGCGCAGCACTGCTAACGCAGGACAGTCCTCCCGCCAGCACCACCGCCTTACCGGCGTTTGCTCCTGCCGAACTGGAGACTGCGTTTGGCAGGAATGAAATCCAATTGCTGTATCGGCCCTGCATTCGGCTCGGCAGCGGACTGATTCAAAGCGTCATCGTTACGCCTTGCTGGCAGCATGACCAGTTTGGCCAGCTCTGCAGTGAGGAACTGCTGCAGCACATCCCACCACGGCTTGATGATGAAACTCTGTACCGGCAACTGCTTGATGACGCCTTGCTCCGCGCACAACACTGGCTTCAGCGCGGCCTTAAGCTCTCCGTGCAAGTCAGCCTTCCGCACCGTTTGCTTGAACAGCGCATGTCCGCCAAACTGCTTGAGCAGCGCCTGCTGCAATTCGGCCTGCAGCCCGGAATGCTGGTCATCAAGATTGCAGACTGGGATGGTGCGCGTGACAGCGCAAGCATCGCGGCCAACCTGGGGCAATTGCGGCTGATGGGTTTCGGCATCGCCATTGCCGACCGCGGCAACGGCTTTGCCTGGCTGGAACAGCTGGGCAGCATTCCCTTCAACGAATTCCATCTGGACGCCGGCTTTGTACAGCGCGCCAGCGAGCGCGAACTGACACGCATCATTCTGGAAAGCATGATTCAACTGGCCCACCGGCTTGAACTGAAAACGGTGGCGCCGGGGCTGGACAAGGCGGAAACCTGGCAGCTGCTGCAGGGACTGGGCTGCGACTTCGCCACCGGGCCGCTGATCAGCGGCCTGCTCGGCGGTGAGGATGTGATTGGCTGGATCAGGGAAAACAGCGAACGCTTGCGGCAGCAGGCCAGGCAGGCGCTGCCGGCGCATCCGGGCACATGAGGGGTGTCGCGGAAGTCCGGCTTTCAGCGGGAATCCAGCGCCGGGCAGAACCGGCAGGCCGGCCTTGCAAGCGCTGACCGATAAACCTGCATCGGGGTATCAGGCCGCAGCCCTTTCACAAAAAGGGCCGCATTGCCATACCCGGATGAGTAGATCGGGTTTTTCTTCAGTGGCGGCTCGCCGCAATATAGGCATTGCGGTGATAGTTGGCGCTGCTGATGCCCATCGGGCTGCGGAAGGTCACCTGAATCTGGCGACCTGTCGTCTGGATGGCGATGACTTCAAAACGGACAGTCTGGCCATCCAGGTGTTGGGCGAAGCAGTCGCCCGGCTGTAAATCGCGAATGATCAATTGGTTTACCTGTTAAACGAACTTCAGCGGCGACGCGGCGTAAACGCCCCGCCACCCACCGGAGCAGTGGCGTAACGGAAAGTGATCCGCCCCTTGCTCAGGTCATAGGGCGACATTTCCACTTTCACTTTGTCGCCTTCCAGCACGCGAATCCGGTTGGTCTTCATCTTGCCCGAAGCGTAGGCGAGGATTTCCACGCCATTGTCCAGGGTTACGCGGAAACGCGACTCCGGCAGAACTTCGTTGACGGTACCTTCAAATTCAATGCCTTCTTCTTTGGCCATGGTGGTTCTCCGCTGGCGCTGCCGGCCACACGGCGACAGCGCAGAATTGAAATAAATTGCGCAACCTGGCCGAGCCGCCGGAAAACACCGGCGCAAAACGGGCAAGGAACGCAGCAAGGCCTGCGCGACAGCAACTCTGGATCAGGGGAAGGCCAGATGGCGACAAGCTCAATGGCAACAAGAGGGGCGCTTCCGGATGCACACGAAAGGCGGGCCACAGGGGCTGGCGGGCTTGCAAACTGTATGTTCAGGCTCGGCCAGCTTTGCTTACTCTGCTGACCAGAAGCCGCACTATACCCGAAACCGCGATGGTGTCAGCAACATTTTTTTGCCTTCCCGACCAGCGGATGCGGCGCGGCACCGGTTTCGGTCACGAATTGCGCCTGCCGCAGGCAATGAAGACAGCAACTGCGGGCGGACAGGCTGACCACCGCTGCGCAGCAGTTTACAATGGGCGTTTGCTGCGGCCAGGCCGCAGTTGCCGGGCAATTGCCCATCCCGATTTCACTGGAGTAGCGTCATGAGCCGTACCATTCACTGCGTCAAGCTGGGCCGCGAAGCCGAAGGCCTGGATTTTCCGCCCCTGCCGGGCGAACTGGGCAAAAAGCTGTTCGACAGTGTTTCCAAGGAAGCCTGGCAGGCCTGGGTCAAGCACCAGACCATGCTGATCAATGAAAACCGCCTGAATCTGGCCGACCCGCGTGCGCGCCAGTACCTGCAGCAACAGCTGGAGAATTACTTCTTCGGCGCCGGCGCCGATGCCGTGGCCGGCTATGTGCCGCCACAAGGCTGATTTGTAACACGCCGGTGGCATGATACAGCGCCCCGCAGCGGGCCCGGGCGGACTGGTTGAGAAACCGGTCCGCCCATGGCCGCACCAGCCCATCGATTAATGCAGGATGACGAGAAGAGCGATGCCAATGACTTACAAACCCGCCGACAACCAGTTGATGCTCAACCGCGAGCTGGGTCTGCTCGAATTCAACCGCCGGGTGCTGGCGCAGGCCGAAGACGACAGCAATCCGCTGCTGGAGCGCCTCAAGTTCATCTGCATCGTGTCGAGCAACCTCGACGAATTCTTCGAAGTGCGCGTGGCCTGGCTGAAGGAAAGCATGCGCCACAACCCGACCCGGCTGTTGCCCGAAGGCATGACCACGCCGCAGGTGCTCGATCTGGTCGCGCGCGAGGCGCACGATCTGGTCGAACGCCAGTACCGGCTGCTGCGCGAGGTGATCTTCCCGGCGCTGGCCGCCGAGGGCATCCATTTCTTCCGCCGCAGCGTCTGGAACGATGCGCAGCGCGAATGGGTGCGCGATTTCTTCTTCCGCGAGCTGATGCCCATCCTCACGCCGATCGGACTCGACCCTTCGCACCCTTTCCCGCGTCTGCTGAACAAATCGCTGAACTTCATCGTCGAGCTGGAAGGCCGTGATGCGTTTGGCCGCAATTCCGGCATCGCCATCGTGCAGGCGCCGCGCGTACTGCCGCGCTTCGTGAAAATGCCCAAGGAAGTCAGCGGTGTCGACAATGGCTTCGTGTTCCTGTCGTCCATCCTGCACGCGCACGTCGATGAGCTCTTCATGGGCATGAACGCGCTGGGCTGCTACCAGTTCCGCCTGACGCGCGACTCCGATCTGTCGGTCGATGACGACGAGGTGAAAGACCTGCGTGCGGCACTGGAAGGCGAACTGTCGCAACGCCCCTTTGGCGACGCGGTGCGCCTGGAAGTCGCCGACAATTGCCCGAAACACCTGCAGGATTTCCTGCGCGAGCAGTTCGGCCTGGATGACTCGGACATTTACCGCGTCAACGGCCCGGTCAATCTGGTGCGTCTGATGCAGGTGCCCGACCAGGTCGACCGCCCCGACCTGAAATTTCCACCCTTCTTCCCCGGCCTGCCGCCGGAGCTGAAAAAGCAGACCGACCTGTTTGCCGCCATCCGTCACGGCGATGTGCTGCTGCATCACCCCTACCAGAGCTTCACGCCGGTGGTGGACCTGCTGCTGCAGGCCGCGCGCGACCCGCATGTGGTGGCCATCAAGATGACCGTGTATCGCACCGGCAGCGAATCAGCGCTGATGGATGCGCTGCAGGAAGCTGCCGCGCGCGGCAAGGAAGTGACAGTGGTGGTCGAGCTGATGGCGCGCTTTGACGAAGAAGCCAACATCAACTGGGCCGCCAAGCTCGAGCGCGCCGGCGCGCACGTCGTCTATGGCGTCTACGGCTACAAGACGCACGCCAAGATGCTGCTGATCGTGCGCCGCGAGGAAGGCCGCCTGCGCCGCTATGCGCATGTGGGCACCGGCAACTATCATCCGCGCACCGCCAAGCTCTACACCGACTTCGGGCTCATGACAATCGACGAGGACATCACCAACGATGTCAACGACGTGTTCATGCAGCTCACCGGCCTGGGCCAGGCGGGCGATCATCAGGCGCTTTGGCAGGCCCCGTTCACGCTGCAGCCGAATCTGGTGCGCGCCATCGAGCAGGAAATCGAGCACGCCAAGGCCGGCCGCAAGGCCGTGATCATCGCCAAGATGAATGCCCTGCTGGAGCCGTCGATCATTGATCGCCTGTATGAGGCCTCCAGCGCCGGCGTGACCATCCACCTGATCGTGCGTGGCGTCTGCGCCTTGCGCCCGGGCCTGCCCGGCATCTCGGAAAACATCAAGGTGCGCTCCATCATCGGCCGCTTCCTGGAGCACCATCGCATATTTTACTTCTTCAACGATGGCGCCGAAGACGTCTACCTGTCCAGCGCCGACTGGATGGGCCGCAATCTGTTCCGCCGCATCGAAATCGCCTTCCCGGTGAAAAATGCCAAGATCAAGCGCCGCGTGATCCGCGAATCGCTGCGCCCCTTCCTGGTCGACAACACGCAGGCCTGGGAAATGCTCAGCGATGGCCGCTATCGCCGCAAGGCCGTGCGCGGCAGCAAGGCCCGCAGCGCCCAGCAGATGATGCTGGCCGAGCTGGGCTCGCAGATGATTCCGGTATGAGCGACACGGGCGATATGGACCTGATTCTCTGGCGACACGCCGAAGCCGAAGACGCGGCAGTGACCGACCTTGCCCGGGCGCTCACGCCCAAGGGCAAAAAGCAGGCCGCGCGCATGGCGAAATGGCTGAAAACCCAGCTTGCCGGCCGCGAGGCCGACATCAGCGTGCTGGCCAGCCAGGCACGGCGCAGTCAGGAAACCGCCGCGGCGCTGCCCTGGCCGGTGCGCATCGACGAGCGCCTGAATCCCGACTTCAGCTCGGCCGCACGCATTCTGGAAGTCAGCGGCTGGCCACAGGCAGCGGGCAAGGTCGTCATCATTGCCGGCCACCAGCCCATGCTGGGGCGCGCCGCCAGTCTGCTGCTGTGCGGTGTCGAGCAGGAAACCAGCGTGAAGAAGGCCGGCGTCTGGTGGCTGCAGCGCCGCGAACGCGACGGCAAGATCGACTTCCTGCTGCGCGCCATGATCACCCCCGAGCTGCTTGCCGGCATGGAAGAGTAATATCCATCATACAGCAACAGGTATCGACCTGTAGCCATTCAAGTAAAAAGGCCATGGACATATACCCATGGCCTTTTTGCTGCCTGCCAGAGCACCCGCAAGACATCGAAGACATCAGTAATGCGGCGGAATCTCTTGCTGGCTGGCCGCGCGCGGGCCCAGTTCCAGCTGCGAAATATGCCCCTGCATTTCCGCGAACAATTGCTGCAGGCGCGCCAGCTGCATCTGCTGCTGGGCCACCGTGTTGTTCAGCGATTCGAGCAGCTCGTCCTGCAGGGCCAGCCGGATTTCCAGCTCGGTGATGCGCTCTTCCATACATTCCTCCGGATTCACTTGTCCTGATCTGCTCGCAAGGATACCGTGTTCGCACGGGCAAACCCGAAAAACAACACGCATTCCGCCTCCAGCGAGGACGGAAGGGAGAAGGAGCAATGCGACAACAACCATGGTGGCTGGCCACGCTCGCCGCGCTATGCGCAGGCAGTGCCTGCGCGGCGGTCGACTCCGTCAGCATCACGCCCTGGCGCGGCAATGCCAGGGGCGCGCACACGATCGCGCACGACGATTACTGCAGCGCCAATACCAGCGGCATCGACAAGCACGCGCTGCCGATCCTGGAGGCACGCGGGCTGAAGGCCGCGCTCGGCGTCATCGCCAAGGAGTGCAAACCGGCCGACTGGGTAAGGCTGAAAGCGCTGATCGACAAAGGCCATGAGCCCTTCAATCACACGCTGACCCACAGCGGCGAGCTGGAAGCCGGCTCGCTGGCCCCGATCAAGGGCTGGGATGCCCAGCGCGAAATCCTCGATGCACACGCGCTGATGAAAGCGCAGACCGGCTACACCTTCACCTTCATCGGCTACCCCTTCGACCTCGCCACGCCAGACACGCGCAAGCTGGTCAAAGCGCTTCCCGACTACCTTGGCGCGCGCGCGGCCAAGCACATCTATGACGGCAGCGTTGCCGGCCTCAATGGCAGTGATGACGACCCCTGGTTTGTGCGCTGGGACGGCTACTGGCGCGATGGCAAATGGTCACTGTACAAGCCCGGCGCCGCCGGCAGCATCCTGATACAGCACGCCGACGCAGCACTGCAAAGCGGTCGCTGGAGTTTTCGCACCATGCACGGCGTGGCCGACAGCAGCTGGGAAGCCGTACCGCTGGCCGAATACACCGCCTACGCCGACTACCTGAAGCAGCAGGTCGACGCCGGCAAACTGTGGGTCGCCACGCCGACGGAAATCAACCGCTATCGTGCTACCCGCATGTATTGCCCTGCAAGCCTTGCGGGCAAAGCGATACGCTTCGATACCTCGGCGCCCGACTGCAAGCGCCATGCCAGCAGCGTGACACTGGCGCTCACCGCCAGCAGCACGCCCAGGGTCAGCCAGAACGGCAAGGCGCTGGTGGTGAAGGCGGCGGGCGAGCAGCGCTGGCTGGTCGACGCCAACCCGCTCGACGGCGCGCTGACGCTCGACTGAAGCGCCACGACCTGCCGCCAGCGCCCATCCCGCAAGGGAGCAATGCTCCCTTGCGCCCCCCCAGCTCCGCCGATTGGGCTTTGCTTCCCCGCGCATGATTGATTACCATGGGCGCCGGGCTGCCAGGACGCCCGCCTCGCGAAAGCGCCAGCACCTGCGATTGCCCCGCAAGCCCCCGCTTGCATACCCTCCGTGACCCAGAGCGAGACTGGTCACCCTTTTTGGAGCCGGTATGCTGCCTGACCTTCCCTCGCCCTTCGAACCTCCTGCGGTGCAGTTTTTCCTGCGCCAGGCCCGCCGCCTGCAGCGCGCCGCCAGATCCGCGTCACCTTCCACCGCCTTGCCCGTGCTGCGCCGCCTGATCAAGGCGGGCGCCATCGGCGAAACCGCGCTCACCGTGCTGTTCCGCAACCGCGAGCAACTGCAGCGCAAGCATTTCCTGCGCATGCTGGCGCTCGAAAAGGGCTTCGCCAGCTGGGAGGCATTCCGCCCGGCGCTGGCGCAGATGAACGCAACCGAGCTGGCCGCACAGCAGTTTCTCGCTAGCGGCGCCGCGCAGCTGAAACTGTGGTTCCCCACCACCGCGGCCGCACAGCAATACGCCTGCGAACACGGGGGCCTTGTCATCAGCGCCGGCACACAAGCTGTCGTCATTCCCGACTGAAGCACTGCCTGCGGCAAGGAACACCCATGACCCTCCATTTCATCTCCGGCCCGCAAGGCGCCGGCAAATCGACGTATGCGCTGCAACTCGTCCAGGCCAGGCACGGCCTGTATTTCTCGATCGACGCCTGGATGCAGGCGTTGTATGGCGCGGACCTGCCACAGCCACTGGACCCGGCCTGGATCATGGTGCGCGTGCAACGCTGTGAAAACCTCATCTGGTCACTGGCGCGCCACCATGTCCAGCTGGGCGGAACCGCGGTGCTCGACCTCGGCCTGCAGAAACAGGCCGATCGTTTGCACTTTCAGCAACTGGCCGACGCAAGCGGCTTGCCGGTGCAATGGCATTTTGTCGATGCGCCGCTGGCCACGCGCCGCCAGCGCGTGATGGCCCGGAATACCGGCCACAGCGAAACCTTTGCCTTTGTGGTGACCGCGCCGATGTTCGATTACATGGAAAAGCAGTTCGAAAGGCCAACGGCCGACGAACTGGCGCACGCCATCCGGATTGCGAACTGAGGCACTCGGGCGCGACGTGCCAACCCTGCACAAATGACCAAGCAGGGCTGCTGCCGCAAAAGCCGATTCCCGCACTAAGCCAGCACGGCGCCGTGCACGGAAAAAACCCCGCCATTGCGGCGGGGTTCTGGATTGCGCGGCCAGCGCCATCAGGCGTTCACGCGATAACGGGCAACGTCATTGCGCAGGCGGTCAGCCAGTTGATCAAGATCGTGCGCAGTCCGGGCAACGGTGCCGGTACTGCGCGAATTGTCGTCGACCATCTGCACGATGTGCTCGACCCGGTTCGCCAGCATCTGACTGGCCGCCGATTGTTCGCGCAGCGAATTGTTCAGCTCTTCGATCATGTGCACCACCGCTCCAGCGCTGCCCGTAATGGTGTTGATGGCATCACCGGCATGCTGGGTGACCTGCATTCCCGCTTCCACGCTATCGACTGAGCGGCGCATCTGCGCAGCCATGTTTTTGGCGTTTTGCTGAATGCTGCTGATCATGCTCGCAATTTCCTGCGCCGACTGGCCGGTTTTTTCCGCGAGTTTGCGCACCTCATCGGCAACCACGGCAAAACCGCGCCCTTGTTCACCGGCTCGCGCAGCCTCGATGGCGGCATTCAGCGCGAGCAGGTTGGTTTGATCGGCAACATCCTTGATCACCGCAGTAATTCCGGAAATGCGGTCGGAAGACGCGTCGAGTTCCTCCGCCGATTGTGCAGCCAGCTGGATGGCATCCGCGATATTGCGGATATCGGCCACCATGGTATTGATCTGGCGTGAGCCTTCTTCGGCAGCATGTCCGGATTCGATCGAGCGGTTGCGGGCATCATCACTCAAACAGGAAATATGGGTGATGCTGGTGGAAATCTGCTCAAGGGCCGCAGCCATGGAGGTGCTTTCATCGGCTTGCTGTTCGGATCCGCGCCTCACCTGCTCGGATGCCAGTGACAACTGTTGCGCCGACGTTTTCAGTTCCAATGCTTGCTGCTGCAGCGCTTGCATCGTGCCGGCCAGTGTACCGATCAGCCGATTGCACGCCACAGCCATGGCGCCGATTTCGTCCTTGCCCTGATAACGGATGCGATGACTGAGGTCATTGTCGCGGTCGATTCGCGTGATGTCCTCGCTCATGCTCTGGATGGGGCGGATGATTGAACGGGCAATCAGCCAGGCCGAGATAGCCGCAATCAAGATGGCAAGCGCGCTCAATACCCAGAGCTGTTTGACGATCAGGCTGGATTCCGCCTCCAGCTCCTCCGCGCGCGTCTGCGTGCGCGCAGCAGACTGCTTGGCGATTTCGTTGACCGTTGCATTCAGCTCATAGATGGGTTTCTTGAAGGGCTTGAGTGCCTCATCGGCCTGGAATGCCGTGGCAATCGTGCCGGCCTGAATCTGCTGGTAAATGCTCTCCAGTGCCTCGCGGTAGATTTTGACCTGTGCCGGCATCTGATCGGCTTTGCCGGCCAGTTCCCTATCCAGGGGCAGTTGCCTGAAGCCGCCAACGGCTTCATCCAGTCTGGTCAGTATTTCATCAAGCTCGGCCTTATTGGCCGGCGGGTTATCATCCGTCGTGCTGCCAATCGAAATGAACAGGCTTTTTTCCTTTTGCCGCGCCCGCGTCAGCGCATAACGGATACCCTGTGCCGCATCGCCGATGACCACTTCCGTAGCGAGAATATGCCGGGTGTTGTCACGCAGGCTGTTGACACTAAACAGGCCCACCCCGGCAATACCGAGGAGAAAGAACAAGAGCAGCGAAAACCCGGCAATCAGCCGGGCAGAAATGGTTCCAGTCATGATGTGTTACTCCCCTAGCAAAGGCCCCAAGCAGCACGGGCAATCGTCTCAACCCGGGGGCATAGTCAGAGCCTAGCATAGCCTTGTTATACCGGGGAATGCGCGGTGTCAGTATATCGGAAAGCCTGTTCGTGACAGTCGTTGCGGTTACAGAAAAATGACATTCAACAAACCCGGATGGACACACAGCAATGCTTGCTTCTGTGGCCGGCGTCTTCAAAGTGCCGGCGCAACTTCAGGCATACTGCCGCCATCCTCCTTCAGGCCATCCACATGCACATCTGGGTCGACGCCGACGCCTGCCCGCGCGTCATCAAGGACATTCTCTTTCGCGCGGCGGAGCGCACCGCCACGCCGCTGACGCTGGTCGCCAACCAGTTGCTCGGTGTGCCGCCGTCGCACTACATCCGCGCGCTGCAGGTCGAAAAGGGCTTTGACGTTGCCGATGCCGAAATCGTGCGCCGCGTGACAGCCGGCGATCTGGTCATCAGTGCCGACATTCCGCTGGCAGCGCTGGTGATCGAAAAGGGCGCGCGCGTGCTTGATCCGCGCGGCGAGCTGCTGACGCTCGCCAATGTGCGCGAGCGGCTGTCGATGCGCGATTTCATGCAGGGCCTGCGTGACGCCGGGGTGGAAACCGGCGGCCCGGCTGGATTTTCGGCGGCGGACAGCCGCAATTTTGCCGCCGCGCTCGATCGCATTCTGGCGCGCAAACCGGCCTCCTGAGCGCGCAGCCGCCGCCCATTCATCGCAGCGGTGTTTGTTCGGCGCAACAAAATCGCCACATCATCGTCATGCAGCATTCAAGCGCCAGACTGGGGCCAATCGAAGCCAGACGGGCAGTGTCGCCCGCGGCCAGCAAGGAGCGCTCCATGTATGCCAGCAAGGACCGACTGGTCATATTTGATGCCGATGGCACGCTGATCGACGCTTTTGACGCCATCGCCACCACGTTTGCCGCGCACGGCATGGACATCGGCGATCTCGACCGCTTCCAGAAACGCCGGCACCTGTTCAAATACCTGGGCGGACTGAAGGAGTTTCCCAAGAATCTGGTGCGCCAGAGTACGGCGCAACAGCGCCGCGCGCTGCTGGGTACGCTGACGGAGGTCTATCGCGAGTCCGCCAAGCTCTATCCGGGCATCGTCGAACTGATCGGCCGGTTGCAAGCCACACCGGGGCTGCGCATCGGCATGGTCACGCGCAACATCACCGAAGAACCACTGCACACGCTGTCCGCCCTGTTTGCCCGCCACGGGCTTGATCTCGCGCGCTTTGATTTTCTGGCCTGCGTGCCGCTGAAAGCCGAAAAAACCGCGCACTTTCGCCAGGCACGCGAGCAGCTGGGCATCAACCCGGCGCGCGCCTTTGCCTGCGGCGACGAGCACAAGGATTATCTGGCCAGCCTGCTGGCAGGGTTTTATCCGCTGATCGTGTCTTACGGCTTCGAAGATTACCGGCGTCTGACCGGCAAATTCGGTGTCCCGGATGAGGTGATTTCGCGCAGCCCCGGCGAGTTGTGCGCGCGACTCGTACATGCCCTGGATCTGCCCGAATAGGCGCGCCTTCCGGCTCGCCGATTTGACCGGGGCTGCGAGGGGGCGTATGGTTGCGCCCCCTTCCGTTTTCCCGGCGCGCCCATGACCAGCTCCCTGTTGACCGCCTGCGGCATCGATTTCGGCACGTCCAACTCCACCGCCGCCATTCACGACGGCCGGCGCGCGCGGCTCTTGCCGCTGGAAGACGGCAAGGCCACGCTGCCTTCGGCCATCTTTTTCAATCTGGATGAAGACAGCCACAGCTTTGGCCGCGCGGCGATGGCCGAATATCTGGAAGGCTACGAAGGGCGACTGATGCGCTCGATGAAAAGCCTCTTGGGCAGCTCGCTGATGGATGCCGGCACCGAAATCGGCGGCCGCTATCTGTCCTTTCGCGAGCTGCTGGGGCGCTTCATCGGTGAAATCAAGCTGCGCGCGGAAGATGCGACGCAGCAGACGCTGCAGCAAGTGGTGCTGGGCCGGCCCGTGCGTTTTGTCGATGACGACGATGCCGCCGACCGCCAGGCCGAAACCACGCTGGGCGACATCGCCCGCCAGTGCGGCTTTCGCGACATCAGTTTCCAGTACGAACCGCTGGCCGCCGCGCACGACTACGAGCAGGACATCGGCCGTGAAGAGCTGGTGCTGGTCATCGACATCGGCGGCGGCACCTCGGATTTTTCGCTGGTCCGCCTCTCGCCCGAACGCCGCGGCAAGGCCGACCGCAATGCCGACCTGCTGGGCCATGGCGGCGTACACATCGGCGGCACCGACTTCGACCGCCAGCTGTCGCTGGCCGCGCTGATGCCGGAACTGGGCCTGGGCGCCGCACTCAAGGACGGCAAGCCCTTCCCGAGCAGTGTGTTCTTCCAGCTGGCCACCTGGCACACCATTCACCTCGCCTACACGCGCAAGGCCTGGAGCGAGCTGCAGGGCATGGCGCGCAACATCGCCGACCACCGCCGCTACGACCGCCTGGCGCGCGTCGTGCAGCAGCAGCGTGCCCATGAACTGGCGCTGGCCGTCGAACAGGCGAAAATCGCGCTGTCGGCGGACGACCGGATCCGCATCGGGCTGGATGCGCTGGAGAACGGTTTCAGTCTGGACATCCTGCGCTGCACGCTGGACGAGGCCATCGCCCAGGACATCGCCCGCATCGGCGCCACGGCCCAGGCCACCCTGCGCCAGGCCGGCGTGGAGGCCGGGCAGCTCGACACGCTGTTCTTCACCGGCGGCGCCTCCGCCGTGCCCGCGCTGCGCCAGTCGCTCGCCGCCCTCTTCCCGCAGGCGCGGGCCGTCGAGGGTGACGCCTATGGCAGTGTCGGCAGCGGACTCGCGGTCACTGCACGCCAGCGCTACGGCAACTGAAGATCGGCAGCATACCTGCCTGACTCCTACGCGCGGGTTCTGCCGCACAGTCCATTGGCATCTCGCAGGCAGGCAAGGCTCAGTCAGCGGATTGTTTTGGCCAGTTCGGCTGCCACAGCAAGGAAATTGGCGATCAGCATCGTCCCGCACCTTTCCCGCAGGCAGATGACATGCACATGGGTATGCATCTGCATGCCCGTTATCGCCAATGGGACCAGCCTTGCATCAGGTACAAAGGCCGTCTCGGCAACCACCCCCAGCCCCAGCCCTTGTGCTACCGCTTCCCGCACCGCCTCGCGGCTACCCATTTCAACCGAGCAGCGAATTTTGACGCCAGCAGCAATGAGGCCGGATTCAAAAATCTGTCGGGTACGCGACCCGTCTTCGCGCAGTACAAATTCCTGGCCTTCCAGATCGCTCAGCTGCAAGGCAGCTCTGTTTTGCCGCCTTGCCAGTGCATGCTCGACCGGCGCAAAAACCAGCAGCTTCTGCTGACGGTAAGGCAGGCAGTGAACCCGCTCATCATTGACCTCATGCAGGACCACACCCAGGTCGTCCTTGCAGTCCAATTGCCTGGCAAGCACCTGGCGTGAATCACCCTGCGACATCCTGATCTGAACAGCCGGATTGCGCTGGCGGAAGTGCTTGATGATCGACGTCACATTGTATGGGCCCACGGCGCCAATGCGCAGAATGCCCTCATAGCCACTGCGGGCGCTCATCAGCAGAGTGGCAGCCTGCTCTTCGCCACGGTAGATACGATGCGTAATCTCGTGCAGCAGTCGGCCAAAGCCGGTCAGTTCAATACGCCGGCCATGGCGATGAAACAGCTCCACCCCGAAGTTTTCCTCAAGGCTGGCGATATGCGCGGAGATGGTGGGTTGCCGGATGCCAAGAAGGCGGGCAGCCGCTGACATGCTGCCACAGCGTGCAGCCGCATCAAAAGCCCGCAACTCGGCGGAGGAGGAGAGATTCATAGGCATGGCCTATATGCTGATCGCTGGTGATGACGCCTTTGTTAATGGCCTCGTCACCGCGGATCCCGATACTCAATGCACATTAGCGCGAAGGGGCTCCGATGGATTCGCTACAGCCTGCATCCACCTTGGATGCACAAATTGAACCGGTACTGCGCACCGATGCGCTGGAAGTGCTTTATCCCTGTGGAACAAGGGCGCTGCACCCCAGCTCGTGCGCCTTTGCCGATGGTGAATTCACGGTCTTGTTGGGCGCTTCGGGAGCAGGCAAGTCGACATTGCTGCGCTCACTCAATGGCCTGGTGAAGCCCAGTGCCGGTCGGGTACTGAGCCGCAGCAGCGGTAATATCGCCGAGCCCGGCAATCTGCATCGACACCTGCAGCACACCGGCATGGTGTTTCAGCAGCATCATCTGATTGGCCGCCTATCGGTACTCGCCAATGTACTGATAGGACGACTGGGCTACCACAATGCGCTGCGCACGCTGCTGCCCTGGTCCCGTGACGAGAAAGAACTGGCACTCGCTGCCATTGAACGGGTTGGCCTGATTGATCACGCCCTCAAGCGGGCCGATCAGCTGTCCGGTGGCCAGCAGCAGCGTGTCGGCATGGCACGGGCACTGGTGCAGAAGCCACGCATTCTGCTGGCAGACGAACCCATCGCCAGCCTCGACCCCGCCACGGCAGAACGGCTGCTGTCCCTGATGCACGGCATCTGCAAGAGCGATGGCTTGACTGCGATAGTCAGCCTGCACCAGGTCGATTTTGCCCGCCAGTTCGCTGACCGGATCATTGGCCTGGCCGCCGGCAAGATCGTTTTCGACGGCACCCCGCCCCAACTCACCGCTGACGTCGTCGAGCGCCTGTACGACGCCCCATCGCTGCAGCAGCGTAGCACGCACACACCCGCAAACCATCCCGCCAATTGCAAACCGAAGGAGCCCTGCCATGAAGCGCCGTAATTTCCTTACCGCCCTCGCCACGCTTGCCGCCACTGCGTTCACTGTCCCGCTAATTGCCAGCGCTGAAGGGCGTGACCCGGCCAAGCTGCGGGTTGCCCTGCTGCCCGATGAGAATGCCAGCACGCTGATTCAGAACGCTCAGCCACTCAAGGCCTACCTGGAAAACAGGCTCAAAAAGGACATCGAGCTGGTGGTCACCACGGATTACTCGTCGATGATCGAAGCCATGCGCTTCGGCCGTATCGAAGTTGCCTACTTCGGGCCGTTTTCCTATGTGCTGGCCAAATCGCGCGCCCCGGAAATCGAAGCATTTGCCGTCGGCGTGGAAAAAGGGGCCGCGACTTACAACTCGATCCTGATTGCCAATGCCGCAGGCCCGGTCAAGACCGTTGCCGACATCCGTGGCAAGCCTTTTGCTTTTGGTGACCAGGCTTCAACTTCCAGTCATCTGGTGCCGCGCGCCCATCTGCTGAAAAAGGGCCTCGAAGGTGACAAGGATTACAAGGTCGTGCATCTGGGCACGCATGACGCCATTGCCCGCGCCGTGCAGGCCGGCCAGGTTCCTGCTGGAGCCCTGTCCGAACAGATCTATCGCAGCCTGATCGAGCGCAAGGTGATTGATCCGAACAAGCTGATCCAGCTCGAGCTGACTGCACCGATCCCGAACTACCCGCTGACCATGCAGGGCAATTTGTCGCCTCAGTTGAAACAGGCCATTCGCAGCGCCTTCCTGGAGCTCAAGGACAAGGAGGTTCTCAAATCCTTCCGTGTGGAAGCGTTCGCACCGACCAACGACAAGGCCTATGACGTGCTGCGTGATACCGCGACGATTCTGAAACTTGATCTCGGGAAAATGAAATGAGCGAGGAGACCTCCCGATATGACGCCATTCTCGACATTGCCCGTCGGGAGTCATGGCGCCATGTGCAACTGGTGGGAGTCATCGTCACCGTCTGCCTGATCGCCCTGCTGATTGTCGGTTTTTTTGACCCGACCCGCTTCCTGGAGGGGGCGCCCGCCATTGCCCAGCTGGTATCCGAAATGGTGCCGCCTGATTTCACGCGCTGGCAGCACTGGCTGCGCCCCTTGCTGGACACCCTGGCCATGTCGGTTGCCGGTACAGCGCTAGCAATGCTGCTGTCGCTCCCACTGGCGCTGCTGGCTGCACCGAATACGGCACCGAACTGGATGATCAGCCGGTTGGTGCGGACGGTGCTTGCGGCACTGCGCTCGGTACCCGAGATCATTCTCGGCATTCTCTTTGTGGCTGCGGTCGGTTTCGGTGCGCTGCCCGGCGTGCTGGCGCTAGCCCTGCATTCGGTGGGCATGGTTGCGAAGTTTTATGCCGAAGCCATTGAGCATGTCGACCCCAAACCCCTGGAAGCGGCCAAGGCGGCCGGCGCCACACGCTTGCAGACCATCAGCCATGCCGTGCTGCCCCAGGTGCTGCCCCAGCTTGCCGACATCACGATTTATCGCTGGGAATATCACTTCCGCGCCTCTGCAGTGCTGGGCATTGTGGGGGCCGGCGGTATCGGCTTCGAACTGATGGCGGCCCTGCGCCTAATCAAGTACGACGAAGTTGCCGCCATCCTGCTCACCATCCTCGCCTGCGTGGTTGTCGTTGATGGCCTTGGCGCAGCCCTGAGAAAGAAACTGAAATGAACACTCTCCCCAAACACCCGAACATCGTCGTCACCAATCCGATTCATCCCGAAGTACTGGCACGCCTTGAGGCTGTCGGGCGGGTCACAATCAATCGCGCGAGCGAACCCTGGACACCGGAGGAACTGCATGCGCGCATGGCGGATGCCCATGCCATGATGGGCTTCATGACCGATTGCGTTGATGCCTTGCTGCTTGCCCATGCCCGGCAGCTGCGCATCATCGCCTGCGCACTCAAGGGTTTCGACAATTACGATATCGATGCCTGTACGAGGGCGGGCGTCTGGGTCAGTATTGTTCCGGACCTGCTGACTGCGCCGACTGCCGAACTCGCACTGGGCCTGGCCATCGCACTGGCCCGGAATATCCGCCCGGGTGACACGCTGGTGCGCAGCGGGCAATTCAAGGGCTGGAGGCCGTGCTTGTATGGTACGGGTCTGGCTGGTGCCACGGTTGCGGTGCTCGGCCTGGGGCAGGTTGGCCAGGCCATCATTCACCGTCTGGCAGGCTTTGGATGTGCACGCATCGTCGGTGTTGATCCTGCAAATGCCATGGCAGAAGTCGATGTGCTGCCGCTTACGGAAGCGCTGGCACAGGCGGATTTCATTTTTCTGGCTGCGCCCCTCACGGCAAGCTCATTGCGGCTGATCAATGCCGAGACCTTGCGCCACTGTCGTCCCGGCACGTTCATGATCAATGTCGGACGGGGCTCGGTGGTTGATGAAGACGCGCTTGCCGATGCACTCGAGCAGGGTGTGCTGGCCGGCTACGCGGCGGATGTCTTTGCCTGCGAGGACTGGGGGCTGACCGGACGCCCGCTGCAGGTGTGCGAACGCTTGCGCCTGTCCGACAAGACGCTGCTGACACCGCATCTGGGTTCTGCCGTTCATGCGGTGCGCCTGGCCATCGAGCACCGGGCGGCCGACAACCTCATCGCCGCACTGCAGGGAAAGACGCCGCCGGATGCCGTGAATCAGCCTGAGATTGCCTTGCCAGAGCACGTGCTGAGATGACTCGGTGCCTAACAGGTCCGGATCACGCGGCGTTCCGATCATCAGCGAGCGCTGCTGAAGATTCACCGCGGCTGAGGCCTGTTGGCCACGTTGTTGAGGATTCTGTGATCTGCAAGGTTTTCAGCAGTCATTGTTCAAAGGGTATATTGTTGCAGCCTTTACATCAAAAGGGCTTCAGCAATATACCTTTTGAAATTTAAAAAGCTTGCCTTGCTCGATCCGCTTTGGCGAAGATGCGGCTTTCCATCTTCCCGCTCAGCTCATGGCCTTCGGACTGTTTCTTGCCTTTGACCCTCCCTTCATCACCCCCGGCCCGCGCGCGGACAGCCAGTTGCTGGCGGCGCTGGCCATGCTCGAAGACATCTGCAGCGAATGGGGCGTGCGCCCGCTGAGCAGCTATCTGGACCAGGGTGGCCGCCCGGAGGGCCAGCCGCGCAGCGACTGGCATGCCATCGAGACTGGCCTGCAGACCATGGCCACGCTCGCCCACCATCCGGTGTGTGCGGAGGGCGAGCTGCAGGCCGAGTTGCTGGTCTGGCTCAGGCAACTGGAATACGCCCGGGAACAGGGCATCGCCGCCTTCCGCATCGAGGCAGGGCACGGCCCGGACTGAACGGCGCGACTTGGGCCAGCAGGCCGATGTCGATTACAGTAAAAGCCATGACCACCACGGAGCATGGCCATGCCCAGCCTGCGTTCGCTCTCGCTGCAAGCCAAACTGCAGCTTGCCTTTCTGCTGGTTTCGCTGCTGACGGTCAGCGTCTTCACCGCACAGGCCCTCTTCACCGCCCGCGCCCAGGCGCTGGCCACCATCGATGCACGACTCGAGAGCGCCGCGCGCAGCTTCGTGCTGCTGCTGGGAACGACCTATCACGACAGCCTGCCGCCACGCGAACAGGCCGACCTGGCGCAGAAACGCGCCGAAGCCATCCGGCTGACGCGCGCCACCGAGTTTCTGGATGTCGCCTACCTGTACAGCTATGTCGTGCGTGACGGCAAGGTGTTCTACACGCAGGCTTCGCTGTCACCCGAGCAGGAAAGGGCTGGCGATGTCGAGTTTTACCTGAAGCCCAGCGACACGCCGGAAAACGACCCGAATGTCCTGAAGGCCGTGCAGGCCGGGCAGGCGGTCTTTTCCGAAACCGAGAACGAACAGTACGGCCACCTGCGCTCCATCATCCTGCCGCTCAGGAACAGCCGGGGTGAATACTATGTGAGCTGTGCGGATGTGAATGCCGATCTGGTGGCCCGCGAGGTACGCCATGCCATGCTGATGGCGCTGCCGACCGGCGTGCTGCTCCTGCTGGTGTCGGTCGGCGTCTCGCTGCTGCTCGGCCGCCTGATCGCCAGGCCGCTGCAGCGTCTGCGCGACATGATGCAGGCGCTGACCACCGGCAGCGGCGATCTGACCGTGCGCCTGGACGTCGCGTCACGCGACGAGATCGGCGACATCGCCGGCCATTTCAACACCTTCATGGCCCAGCTGCGGGCGATGTTCCTGCGCGTGCGCGACGACATCGTCAAGCTCACGAGCGGCGTGCGGCAACTGGGCGAAATGACCGAGCAGCTGGCAACCGACGCGCGCCAGCAGGCCGGCACCGCAGCGCGCACGGCGGCAACCATCCAGCAGCTGACCGCCAGCATCGGCCTGATCGCCGACAACACGCAGGAAGCCGGCCAGAATGCCGCAGCCACCAGTCGCCTCTCCGAAAGCAGCGCCACCGTGGTCAGCGCGGTGGCACGCGAGGTGAAGCAGGCGGCCGGTTCGGTCACCGGACTGTCGGACGTGCTACAGCAGCTGGACGAAAGTTCGCAGCAGATCAGTTCGATTGCCCGCGTGATCAAGGATATTGCCGAGCAGACCAATCTGCTGGCGCTGAACGCCGCCATCGAGGCGGCGCGCGCGGGCGAACAGGGCCGCGGCTTTGCCGTGGTTGCCGACGAGGTGCGCAAGCTCGCCGAACGCACCGGCGCGGCGACGGTGGAAATCGCCGGCATGACCGGCGGCATGCGCACGCTGTCGGCAAACGCCCTGGCACACATGGCGGACACCCACCAGTCAGTAACGCAAAGCGTTGCACAGGCCGAAGAGGCCGCCGCGCAGATTCTCGCGATGGGCGAGCAGATCGGCGCAGTGGTGCAGCGCGTGCGCGATATTGCCCATGCCACCGGTGAACAGTCCGCCGCCACCGGCGAGATCGCCCATGCGGCCGAGAGCATCAGCGCGATGGCGCAGGATGGCGACCGTTCGGTGCAAACGGCAAGGCAGGTGGCCGACGAGCTGGGCCAGCTGGCCGCCAGCCTGCAGGACATGGTCGGCCGCTTCCGGCTGTGAACATACACCCAACCCCATGACCTGCCAGGCCATGCATTCATTGGGTCCCAAGGCCATGCCCCTGCGCAATTTCGGCAGAGGGGTGGCACTCCACCGCCAGTCCGACCCTCAGCCGGCCACCAGCTGCGCGCTGGTTTCTTCCAGGCGGTTGACCAGCATGCGCAGGAAACGGTGTTCGAAGCGGTATTGCAGCGCCGGCGGCGCGGTTTCCACCGAACGGCGGCGGATCTTGACCACCAGTGAGGGCTGCGTGGTGACCACGGTGGCGCGGCGCAGCGGTTTTTCCGGCGTGATGTAGGCCATCTCGCCCATGCACTCGCCGGGCTGCAGCCGCGCCAGTTCGGTCTGCCCGCTGTAGACCGCCGCTTCGCCGTCGAGCAGCACCGAGAACGAGCTGCCCGGGCGCCCCTCCTTCATCAGCGCGCGGCCGGCGTCGATGCGGTGCCAGGTCGCCAGGCGCAGCACCTGCCAGATTTCCGGATCGGTGAATTCGCTGAAAAAGGGATTGCGGCGCAGGGCGAGGAATTTCTCGCGGTCGGAAAGCTCCTGCTTGGGCGGGCTGACGGTCTGGTCAATCGCCGAGAGGTGATCGGCAAAGGCCTGCCAGGACGGAAAGCGCGCATCCGGATCCTTCTGCAGCGCGATTTCCAGCAGCACCTCCAGTGCCAGCGGCAGATCGGGGCGGCGGCTGCGCAAGGGCGCGTGCACGGCGTGACTGATCTGGTAGAGCGTGCCCATGACGTTGTCGGCCTGGAAGGGCCGTGTACCGGTCAGCAGCTCGTAGAGCACGACGCCCAGCGAGAACATGTCGGCGCGGCTGTCGACCGCGTCACCGGCAAGCATTTCCGGCGCCATGTAATAGGGCGTGCCGACCAGGCCGGTCAGCGCGGTGTGTTCAGCACCGGCAATGTCGCTGGCGCCGAAATCGGTGATCTTGATGTCGCCGTTCTTGCCCAGCAGCAGATTGTCGGGCTTGAGGTCGCGGTGCACGAGGCCGTGCTGCTCGGCGTAGCGCATCGCCAGACAGCACTGGAAGCCGATCTGCAGCACGCGCTCCAGCGGCAGCAGGCTGCCGGCGCGACAATGTGCCGACAGCGGCTGGCCGGCGATGTATTCCATCACCACATAGGCCTGCGTCTCGTTCTGCACCGCGTCGAGCGTGCTGACAATATTGGGATGGTGCAGCTCGCGCACCAGCCGCGCCTCGTTGAGGAACATGTGCCGCACGCGGCGCGCGGTTTCGGCGTCGCTGAGCAGGTCGGCGCGAAACACCTTTACCGCCACCTCGGTGCGCAGGAAGGGATCCCAGGCCAGATAGACATCGGCGGTGGCGCCGCCGCCCAGTCGCTGGCGTATCTGGTATTTGCCGATCTGCATGGCCTGTCCCACCCCGTGCTGTCATGAGGCGTCCATCATAACAAGGCGACGGGGCAGGACTGAACGGCTATCGTTATGAGCCAGCTCACACCAGCTTACAAATCAACAGGTATATGCAAGAAACCCATTCATATAAAAGGCTTCAGGCATATACATAAGCATGTATCAAGTGTCTTGCGCAGCAGCAAACGCCAGTGCGTGCATGCCCAGCACGCCAAACGTCACGCTGTCATGCCAGACCTCGACGCCGGCCTGCACGCCCGCCGCGCCGCGCGCCACCAGCAGTGGCAGAAAGTGTTCGATGGACGGGTGCGCGCGCCGCGCATGCGGCGCCTGCTGCAGCCAGTCGGCAAGCCGCCCCGGCAGCGGCTCGGCGCTGGCGGCGATCACCCAGTCGTTGAATTCGCGCACATAGCCTTCGGCCGGGTCGGCCATGCCGTGGCTGAACACCTCGCGCAGATTGTGCGTGCTGCTGCCGGACGCCAGCAACAGCACATCGTCGGGCAGCACGCGCCCCAGCGCGGCGCCCAGCGCCAGATGTCCGGCACTGTCGAGCCCGGCGGACAGCGCCAGCGTCACCACCGGCACATCGGCCGCGGGCCAGGCCAGCTTCAGCGGCACCCAGGCGCCATGATCGAGCCGCCCGTCCTCTTCCAGCTGCGCCGCAAACCCCTGCTCGCGCAAGCCCCGGGCCAGCGCGGCCGCCAGCGCCGGGTCACCGGGCGGCCGGTAGTGTTCGCGGTACAGCGCGTCGGGAAAGCCGCCGAAATCATGCCACTCCTGCCAGCTGGCGCTGGCGCCCAGCGTCACCGGGTCGCGGACATGGTGCGCGGACACGACGACGATGGCGCGCGGGCGCGGCAGGCGCTGCGGCAGGGCCTGCAGAAACGCCCGCGCCGGGACATCGTCGTGCAAGAGCGTGGGGGCGCCATGACTGACAAAGAGCGCTTTCATGCCAACTCCTTCGATTTTTTGCAATTGATGAAGCAATGCTAATCAATATCCAGGCGCTGCTGGTTGCAAAAGACGCAGGAAACAATTCAGTTATTTCGAACAAACCAGGCGCTGTTGAGGTTTGATTATTTTTTCCTGATTATGTCTTTCATTCAGGAAGCAAGGTTTTCAGCGCCTGCGGCGCGGTATTTCCATGCCGGGGGTGCCCGGCGGCACGTCGGGGGGCTTGTCTTGCCAAGCCCCCCGACACCCCCAAGGCGCGCCCGGTCAGCCGCCCCGCTGCGCGGGGTACCTTGCGATGCTCGTTTTTCCGGGGCCCCGGGACAACTCGGGCTGCGCCCTCAAACACGTCCCGCGCCTGATCCCGGAAAACCTGCGCTTCTCAGCGGCTTTCAGGGCAAAGCGTACTAATCAACGCCTTTGTTGCTCAGGCTTCCTGAAGCAGAGACATAATCAGGTTTTTTTTTGCCGGGATGCTTTGTCGCCAATGTTCGTCAATCCTCGTATTGACTTGCGCTTGGCTTCGCGCAGGCTACGTTGGCGGGCTGCGTAAAAACCAGTCAAACCGCAACAGAGCCTAGACTGGCAGCGCCCGGCCGGCCCGCCCATAATGGGATGGTTGCCAAACGGGAGCCGCGCATGATCAAGGTAATGGTGGTCGACGATTCGGCCGTGGTCCGGCAGGTGGTGAGCGAATGCCTGCGCCCGGCCAGTGACCTGCGCGTGATCGGCAGCGCTCCCGATCCCATCCAGGCGCGCGAGCTGATGAACCGCAACTGGCCCGATGTCGTCATTCTCGATATCGACATGCCGCGCATGGACGGCATCACCTTTCTCAAGCAGCTGATGGCCGAGCGGCCGACCGCCGTCATCATTCTGTCCTCGCTGACCCAGCAGGGCTCGCTGAAAGCCATCGAGGCACTGCGCGCCGGCGCGGTGCATGTGCTGGCGAAAAGCACGCTGGGCGACCCGCAGCGCCAGTTGGCCCAGGACGTGAGCAACCTCGCCAGCCTGGTGCGCGAGGCGGCCAAGGCCAGACTGAAGCCCATCCGCGCCGCCAGCAGCCCGGTCGCGCCACTGGACCGGCCGGTGCTCGCCGCCGATGTCATCCTGCCGCCGCCCACCGCCAACGCCCGTGTCGCCGCCAGCGAGCGCATCGTGCTGATCGGCGCGTCGACCGGCGGCACGCAGGCGCTGGAAGCCATCCTGACGCGGCTCACCGCCCGTTGCCCGGCCATCGCCATCGTCCAGCACATGCCGGAAAACCTCACCGCGTCGCTGGCGCGCCGGCTGGATCAGCTCTGCCAGATCAGCGTCAAGGAAGCCGCGCACGGCGACCGCCTGCGCGCCGGGCAGGCGCTGATCTCACCCGGTGGCAAGCACCTGATCATCAAGCGTCAGGGCAATGCCTATCTGGCCGATGTGGTCAGCGGGCCGGCGGTCAGCCGGCACTGCCCGTCGGTGGACGTGCTGTTCCGCTCGGGCGCGCGCAGCGCCGGGCGCAACGCCACCGGCCTGCTGCTGACCGGCATCGGCGACGATGGCGCCAAGGGGCTGAAGGAAATGCGCGAGGCCGGCGCGCATACGGTCGCGCAGGATGCCGCCAGCTGCGTGGTGTTCGGCATGCCCAAGGAAGCGATCCGCATCGACGCCGCCGTGGAAATCCTGCCGCTGGATGCCATGGCCCGCGTGATCGAAGCGCAGTTGCGCTGAGGGGTGAGCAGGCCATCCACACGCATCATTCTGGCGACAACTCTGCTTCGCCGGAACAGCAACACCCAGGGCCCGCCTTTATACCCACACCCCCATAAGGCTACAGCCAAATCTCGAAAATGGCTGCAACCCAATACCTCAATCAAGCCCGCATTGCATCGGCCTGGATGGCGGTCAGTGCGATGGTGAAGACGATGTCGTCGACCAGCGCGCCGCGCGACAGATCGTTCACCGGCTTGCGCAGGCCCTGCAGCATGGGGCCAACGCTGACCACGTTGGCGCTGCGCTGCACCGCCTTGTAGGTGGTGTTGCCGGTGTTCAGATCCGGGAAGACAAACACGGTGGCCTGGCCGGCGACCGGACTGTTCGGCGCCTTCTGCGCGGCGACGTCCTTCACCGACGCGGCGTCGTACTGCAGCGGGCCGTCGATCAGCAGGTCGGGGCGGCGGCTTTTCGCCAGCGTGGTGGCCTCGCGCACCTTTTCCACCTCGGCCCCGGCGCCCGACTGGCCGGTGGAATAACTGATCATCGCTACCTTGGGCTCGACACCGAAGGCGCGCGCGCTGTCGGCGCTTTGCAGCGCGATGTCGGCCAGTTCGGTCGCCGACGGGCTGGGATTGATGGCGCAATCGCCATACACCAGCACCTGGTCGGGCATCAGCATGAAAAACACCGAGGACACGATCGACTGGCCGGGGGCGGTCTTGATGAGCTGCAGCGCCGGGCGCACGGTATTGGCCGTGGTATGCACGGCGCCGGAAACCAGGCCGTCGACGCGGTCGGTCGCCAGCATCATCGTGCCCAGCACCACCGTGTCGGAGAGCTGGTCACGCGCCTGCCCGGCAGTCAGGCCCTTGCTCTTGCGCAGTTCGACCATGGGGGCGACATAGTCCTCGCGGATGGCGTCCGGGTCGAGGATTTCCAGCGCCGGCGGCAGGGTGACACCCTGCGCGGCGGCCACCGCCTCGATGGCCTCGCGCTTGCCCAGCAGCACGCACTGGGCGATGCCCTTTTCCTGGCAGATGACGGCGGCACGCACGGTGCGCGGCTCGTCGCCTTCCGGCAGCACGATGCGCTTTTTCGCCGCGCGGGCCTTCTGGATCAACTGGTAGCGGAAGGCCGGCGGTGACAGGTGGGTGGTGGCCGGCATGCGCACGCTGGCGTTCAGCGCTTCCACGCTGAGCTGCTCGGCGATGGTGTCGATCACCGAGTTCATGCGCTCGTGGTCATCCGCCGGCACGGCGGACGGCAGGCGGCTGACATTGAGCGCGGTGTGAAAGCTGTCGGTATCGACGCGCAGCACCGGCAAGCCGGTCTCGAAGGCCTTGCGCGTGAGGTTGAACACGCGCTTGTCGGCCACGCTGTCATGCGTGAGCAAGAGGCCGGCAAGCTGCACGCCATTGCTGGCTGCCAGCGCGGTGGCCAGCATGATGTCATCGCGATCACCCGAGCTGATGATCAGCGCGCCGGGCTGCAGGCGCTCGATGACTTCGGCAACCGAGCGGCCGGCGACCACCGTTTCGCGCATGCGCCGGCGCGAGATTTCGCCCTTGTTGATGATTTCGGCGTCCAGATGGCGCGCGACATCGAGCGTGCGCGGCGCCAGCAGTTCGGGCTTGAAGCGCACCACACCCCAGACCGGAATGTCCAGCTCGCTGCGCGCCTTTTCCTCGTCGAATTCGGCACAGGCCTTGTTGAAAATCACCCCGGCGATCGTGCAGCCTTCCTGGCGCAACTCGCTGGCCGCCACCTTGACTTCATTGATCGAGCCGGACAGTTCGGAGCTGGCCACCAGGATCATGTCGGCATGCAGCGAACGCGCAATGTCGGCATTGAGCCGCGCGGTAAACGGGTGGCTGGCATCCAGGTGCAGGCCTTCGACCACCAGCACGTCCACGCGCAGGCCGCTCTCATCGGTACCCGCCTGCATGCACAGGCTGACGATATCTTCGAGCAGTTCGTCATTCTGATCGGCCGTCACGCGCGTCATGACTTCCTTGGTGGTCAGCGCGGCGGGGCTGTCAATCTGGCAAATGCGCTTGGCAAACAGCTGGGAGCGGTCATTGTCGGTGTAATCCTGGGCAACCGGCTTCACGAAGCCGACGCGCAGACCCTGGCGTTGCAGCGCGCGCACGACACCAAGGGAGACCGAAGTGAGGCCGACTTCCTGCCGGGTGGGGGTAATCAAGAGCATTTGCATGGCGGTTTATCCTGGGCAGCCTCGTGAGCCGCACGATAACAATGATGGGGCGATGATAGTCCTCTAGCCCGCTGCGGACGAAGACCCATTCACACTACGTAACAATATTTCCTTGATTTTTACCGTGTATTGTTCCAGCGCAGACTTGCTGCAGAAAAAAACGCCCCGGGCCGGCCGCCGCGTGCGGGCTCGGCCAGGACGTTCTATATTGACCAGCAAACTGTCCGGATACGCAGCAGCAGGCAGCCACAAGGGAAGGTCGATGGGAAACACGCGCGCTTGGCATACGGTAAGCAGGAATATCGCCGCCGGTCTGCTGGCCGGTTTGCTGGCCACGGCGGCACAGGCAGCACAAACCCTGCGGGTGCTGGCCTGGCCAGGTTATGCCGAACCGGAGCAGGTCCAGCTGTTCGAGAAAAAATACGGTGTCAGCGTCAGCGTGTCCTATGTCAGCTCGGACGACGAACTCTGGCAGCGCGCCAGTCGCAACGATGGCGAGAATTTCGACGTGCTCGCCGTCAATACCGCCGAATTGCAGCGCCTGATCGACCGGCAGCTGGTCATGCCGATTCGCGTCGCCAATATCCCCAACCTGAAAAAGCAGCTGCCGCGTTACCGGAATATCGCCGCACTGAATCGCGACGGCAAACGCTACGCGGTCCCGTATACACACGGCGAGATGGGTCTGATCTACAACCGCAAGCTGGTCAAGACGCCGCCCGCCTCGATTGCCGAACTGTGGAACCCGAAATACAAGGGCAAGGTGCTGGCCTTTGACGGCAGCGCCCACAACTTCAGCATCGCCGCCCAGGAAATGGGCCTGGCCGACCCCTTCAACCTCAACCGCCAGGACATGATGCGCGCGGTCAACCGGCTGATCGCGCTGCGCCGCAACGTCTACACCTTTTACAAAACACCGGAAGAGGCCGCCGACCTGTTCCGCGAAACGCCGATTGCCCTGGTTTACGCCAATTACGGCGAACAGCAGGTGGCGCTGCTGAAAAAGGCCGGCGCCGACATTGGCTATGTTGTTCCCAAGGAAGGCGCGCTGGCCTGGCTGGATTGCTGGGCCATCCTGCGCGGCGCGAAAGACCCGGCGCTGGCCGAAGCCTGGATCAATTTCACGCTGGACCGGGAGATGAGCGAACAGCTGATCAGCGGCCAGGGGCTGGCCAACACGCTGCAGGAATCCGGCAGCGTAGAGCCCAGCGACAAGCTGATCTGGCTGGAGCCGGTCGAAGATCCCGGTGAGCGCGCCCTGCTCTGGAGCCGCATCCTGTCCGGGCACCGCAAGCCGCACTGATTTCGCGGCCTTGCCCATCGGTGCACGCACGGCGCAGCAACGCCCGAGGCTGGCCAGCCTGCATCGTCAGCGGGTGTGGCAAAGCACCACCAGCACATCATGCTGACAGCATGACCTGCAGATACTTCGTATATAGTCGTGCAAGATTGCCATCAGTCTTACGCACTACTATTCATCTGCAAGGACCTTCCCATGAGCCAACACGATCCCTCCTTCAACAACCCGTATGCGGCATCGCAGGTTTCGCTGGAACAGCACCGCGAACTGGACAGCAACTTCATCCCCGATGGCCAGCATGTCGGCGCGGGTTCCGCGACTCGCTGGTTTGGGCTGGGCTGGGATATGTTCAAGCAGGCACCAGGGCCTTGGGTCCTGATCACCATTACCTACTTCGCCATCATGCTGCTGCTGGGCGTGGTGTCGATGATTCCCATCCTTGGCATGTTCACCAGCCTGATCCAGTACCTCGGCATGCCGGTATTGCTGGGGGGCATCTTTCTGGGTTGCCATGCGCTCGACCAGGGTGATGAGCTGACGGTAGGCCATTTGTTTGCCGGCTTTCAGGACAAGCTGGGTCAGCTGATCGTCATCGGCGCACTCTTTCTCGGTCTGATAATCGCACTCGGCATTCTTGTCGCGATCATCGTCTTTGTTGGCATCGGGACCGCCGGGCTCGGCGGCATGATGGGAGGCGATGATGCGGCCATGCTGACCGCCCTGGCTGGCATGGGCGGCATCTTCATCATCCTGATGCTGATCTTTGTGCCCTTGATTCTGCTGGTAAGCATGGTGTTCTACATCGCCCCGGCGCTGGTGGTATTGCAAGGCCTCAGCGGTCTGGATGCGCTGAAATCGGCATGGCGCGGCTGGACCAAGAATCTGGGCGCGCTGCTGGTCTATATGCTGCTCAGCATTTTGCTTGCAATTGTTGCCATGATCCCTTGTGGTCTTGGCTTCCTGATCGCCATTCCCATGTATTTCATTGCGCTCTATGCCGCCTACCGCGACATCTTCCTGGCCTATTAACCCGGCTTGCGATACTGATGCCGCAGTGCAACAAATCGGTTGACGCCACGCAAAAACACCGGGCATGATGAAAACATGAACGCTGCAACCCTCCTCCATTCCGCCAAAGCCATTATTGCGATTCGCCGAGCACCGGCGAAGCGTGGCGCGTTGCCGGAAAAAACGCGGGGAGTGGTGGCTTAGCAAAGCAGTCCAGATTTCCTCCCGGTTTTTTCAGACAACGGGCCACGGTTAACACCGTGGCCCGTTTGTTTTTTCTCCCGCCAGCACAAGGAAACGCAGCATGACGACCAGCCAGATCCAGACCCGCCATCACCTGATGAACACCGCGCACCGCCCGGCGCAGATTTTCATTCGTGGCGAAGGCGCCTGGCTGATCGATGCCGACGAACGTCGTTATCTCGACTGGATGCAGGGCTGGGCGGTCAATGCGCTGGGGCATGCGCCCGCGGCGGTGGCGGCCGCGCTGGCCAGCCAGGCGGCGACGCTGCTCACCCCCAGTCCGGCGCTGCACAATGCGCCGGCGCTGCGGCTGGCCGAGAAGCTCTGTGCGCTGAGCGTCTTCGACCAGGTGTTCTTCGCCAATTCCGGCGCCGAGGCCAATGAGGGCGCGATCAAGCTGGCGCGCAAATGGGGGCGCATCCACAAGAATGGCGCCTTCCAGATCATCACTTTTGGCCGGGCCTTTCACGGCCGCACGCTGGCCGCCATGGCCGCCAGCGGCAAACCGGGCTGGGATGCGCTGTTTCCGCCGGTGATGCCGGGCTTTGCCCGTGCGGAATTCAACAATCTGGCCTCGGTGACCAGGCTGATCGGCCCGCAAACCGTTGCCATCATGCTGGAGCCGGTACAGGGCGAGGCCGGCGTGATCCCGGCCAGTGCCGACTTCATGCAGGGCCTGCGCGCGCTGTGCGACCGGCACGGCCTGCTGCTGATCGTCGACGAGGTGCAGACCGGCTGCGGACGCACCGGACCGCTGTTCGCCTACGAGCAATACGGCATCCGCCCGGACATCATGGTACTGGGCAAGGGGCTGGGGGGCGGCGTGCCGATCTCGGCGCTGCTTGCCACCGACGCGGTCAGCTGTTTCGAGCCGGGCGACCAGGGCGGCACCTATTGCGGCAACCCGCTGGTGTGCGCGGCCGGGCTGGCGGTGCTCGACACGCTGACAGCGCCCGGTTTTCTCGAACACAGCCGGGCACGTGGCGCGCAGCTGGCCGATGGCCTGCGCCGCATCGCGCACGAGCACGGGCTGGGCGAGGTACGCGGCAGCGGCATGCTGTGGGCGCTGGTGCTTGATCGCGCCCAGGCACCACTGATCGCCACTGCGGCGATGGATGCGGGCCTGCTCGTCAACGCGCCCAACCCGCAATGCCTGCGCTTCATGCCGCCACTCAACAGCAGCGCAGCCGAAATCGCGCACGGCCTGCAGGTACTGGCCGAAGTCATGACTACCTTCCGGAGGACACACACATGCTGATTCGCACCTATCAAGCCACCGATCTGGCCGCCGTGCTGGCAGTCTGGGAAGACTGCCACCTGCTGCGCAGCTGGAGCAATCCGGAATACGACATCGCCGTAAAGCTGGCCTTCCAGCCCGAGCTGCTGCTGGTCGCCGCATGCGACGGCCGGGTGGTCGGCACGGTGATGGCCGGTTATGAGGGCCATCGCGGCTGGATCAATTACCTGGGCGTGCTGCCGGCCTATCGCCGGCGCGGCATCGCGAGCGCGCTGATGGCCGAAGCGGAACGCCGGCTGCTGCGCCTGGGCGCACCGAAGATCAATCTGCAAATCCGTCGCGACAATCTGGACGTACAGGTGTTCTACGCCAGCCAGGGCTATAGCGATGATGAAGTCATCGGCTGGGGCAAGCGGCTTGCTCCGGAGCAGCGACAGGGTATGAGTGCATAGCCTTTCATTTAAAAAGGCTACAGGCTAATACCCATCATTAGTATGGCAGAATGCCTTGCAACGGTGCGCGACCGGCCAGCTTGGCGGGTCGCCACCGGGAAGGCTGGCGCGCATTCGGCAAATACGGGTAAAGACCGATTTGCTATACCGGTTGAAGCCCGTGCACAATCGCTTGCCCGCCTTTTCGGCGCGCTGCCCAAGCCGGGCAACACCGTCAGCCACAGGCCCCCGGAACCGCAGGGCAAGGATGCGCCGCATGCTGGATTTCGCCACCGTCACGCTGGAAGACCTGCCGCTTGCCTGTCAGCAGCTGGAAGAGCAGTTCCTGTTCGACATCAATATCGCGCTGCAGCACAGCACCTTGCTCGTCGAGCGCTGCCGTGCGCTGGGCGCGACCAGCATGGCCCGGCCCTGGCTGCTGCATGCACGGATGCAATGGGGCGCCGGCCAGTACGGGCTGGCGCTGAAAACCAGCGACATCGCCGGTCAGGCCATCCGCCAGGAGCAGGCCACCGACTTGCTGGCCGACTATCACCTGCTGCGCGGCCTGATCCAGATGAGCCTCAAGCGCAATGGCCTGGCCGCCGAGGAATACGCCACCGCCATTGAAATTGCGCTGAACCAGGGGCAGATCAGCATCGCCATCGAGGCCTTCATCAGCATTTCGCAATCCTATGGGCTGATCGGCATGGACGAGGAAGCCGAACACCTGCTCGAACTGGGCCACCGGCTGGCCGTGTCGATCAACGACCACAAGCAGATCGGCAAGAGCGCCATCTTTCTGGCCGGCAACCTGATCAACCGGCAACGCTATGCCGAGGCGTTGCGCCTCTTGCAGCAAGCCGAACCCAGCATCCTGCGCCACGGCGATACCACCTGGATCGTCGAATGCGGCAATTACATGGGCGTGTGTTACCTGCAGCTGCAGCAGCGCGAAACCGCCGGCATCTTTTTCGAAAGCATGCTGGCCATGGCCAAGGCCATGAATGCGCTGTGGGGCATGGCCATCACCTCGATCAATTACGCGCGTTATCTGCTCGACGAAAACCAGCCGGACGCAGCGCTGCGCGTGCTGGCCAGCGCGCGCGAAAGCGGCAAGCAGTTCGATATGGGCTTTCTGCAGCGCGAATCGCTGCAGCTGCTCAGCCGGGCGTGCAAGCAGCGCGGCGATTACGGCCAGGCGCTGCAGCACCTGCGCGACTACGAACAGCTGATGCTCTCGCTGGTGCAGGTCGGCACCGCGCAGGATGGCAGCCACAGCCCGCTGCAGCGACAAAGGCTGGAGCGCATCCGCCGGCGGATCAGCGACGTGATGCGCGAATTCGAATACATGTTCAATCTGTTCGCCCCCGGCGAAGCCAGCGTGCGCGGCCAGCAGTTGCGCAACCGCTGCCTGCGCGCGCCGGCCACGCAACAGCTGGTGCGGCTGAGCCTGTACGCCGATCCGCGCAGCCCGGAGCTGGCCGAGCAGAAGATCAGCGGCATCCTGCGACTGACGCTGGCGCTGGACGACCTCTGGCTGCGGCTCGGCCAGGGCAGCTACCTCATCTATCCCGGCCGGGCCGCCACCGGCGCGGTCGGGCAGCTTTGCCGGGAACTCGAGGCGGCACTGAACCGTTTTCCCTGGAGCTGGCACCTGCTGGCTGAGCCCGAAGCCTGCGCCACACCGATCAGCCCGGCCGCCGCGCTGGAGTTATTGCAGGAGATGCGTGGTGCCTACCTGCACTGAAGCCGCCACCGACTATCCCGCCCTGCTCGCCCGCATCGAGCAGGCGCGCGACAGCGAGCAGTTTCCGCCCCCGGGCGTCTCGCTGCCGGAGCTGGTCAGCGCCATGCAGCGCCTGCGCCATCCGGATACCGGCCGGGCGCGCCTGCTGCACGGGATTCATCTGAACAACCGCGCCCAGTATCTCGAAGCCAGCCGCGAGCTCAAGCGGGCCTGCCACGCACTGAGCCTCAACCAGGATCACGACGGCCTGGTCCAGGCGCGGATGTGGCTGGCGGCCAGCCTGCTGCAGCGCGGCATGCTGCGTGACGCCATCCGCCAGGCCGTTGGCGCCATCGAGCTGGCCATCGACCTCGCCAACTACGAAATCGCCATCGAAAGCTATCTGTGTGCCGGGCAGATTTTCCTCGCCCACGGCACCGCCACGGAAAGCGAAACCCTCTATGGCACCGGGCTGGAACTGGCCAACTGGGTCAACCACACCCGGCTGATCGCCAAGAGCAGCGTGCTGCTGGCCGATGTACAGCTCAAGGCCGGCAAAGCGGCGCAGGCCGAGCGCATCCTGCTGCAGGCCGATGCGGCCATCGTGCGGCATGGCAACAACACCTGGCGCGTCGAACAGCTGTGCTTTCTTGCCCGCTGTGCCGCCCTGCAAGGTGGCGAGCCCGAACGCTGCCGGGCGCTGTTTGACGCGGCGGGCGACCTGGCCCGCGAGCGCAAGCGCAACTGGGGGCTGGCCATCACCATGCTGCACCATGCCGAATTCTGCCTGCAGCAGGGCGATGCCCCCGCCGCGCTGGCGAAGCTGGGCGCGGCCGAGCCCTTTTGCTGGGAGCTGGGCGATACGCTGGCCTCGTCGTATTGCGAATGCCACTACCGCATCCGCCGCAGCCTGGGCCAGCCTGACGAAGCGCTGGGCTGGCTCAAGCGCTACGAAGCCGCCATGCTGCGCCAGCTTGCCGACCAGACCCCGCAGCTGCAGCGCATGAGCCAGCGCCAGCAGCAGGCCATCAGCAATCGCCTGCTGCGCCTGCGCATCCAGCTGGAAAAACACGTCGGCTGGCTGGAAGCCAGCGCCCATCACCGCCAGAAACGCCAGCTGCTTGCCCAGCTGCAACAGGCCCGTGCGGGCCAGCAGGTGCTGGAACTGGAATGCCGCCCGGTACCGCCTCCCCATGTACGCGACACGCTGTGTCACCTGATCGACAATCATTGTTCAGCCCGCGATCAGTGGCTAGAGTATGGCGAACGACGTTTCCTCATCCTGCCCGGGCGCCAGGATGCGGCACTTGAAGCATTCTGCCAGGCCATGCTGGACGCCCTCACCCACTACCGCTGGGAGCGGCACGGCCTGACCAACCCCGAATTCCGCCTGTTGCGCCGGCATGACCTTGATCGGGTCGCCCGGCAGCTGGCCACGGAGATCGCCCATGAATGAGCTGGCAGCCGGATTGCTGCAAGGGCTGGACAAGCTGCTGCATGGCGAGGCGCGCGAATACCCGCAGGCGCTGGTGCTGGCGGAACAGCTCGAGAACGCCGCCGACACGCGCGAGCTCAAGGCGCGCGCGCTCTACCACCAAGGCGAAGCATTGGAGAACATGGGGCGCTTCCAGGAAGCGGAAGAGCGCCTGAATCGCGCGATGACGCTGGCCGAACGCGCCCGCGACAACGCCACGCAGCTGCTGATCGCCGATGTGCTGGGCAAGGTGAATTACACGCTGGGGCAGACCAATGCCGCCTTGCGCTGCTGGAGCCGCGGACTCGAACTGGCGCTGGATGAAGGCTCGCTGGCGGCCTACATCAATTTTTATGTCGGCATCGGCGGCATCTACATGCTCTACGGCATGCACGAGGAATCGCTGCACCATCACCTGAGCGCGCTGGAGTACTCGCAGGAACTCGACGACCCGCGCCTGCGCCTGAAGCTGCACATCTGGCTGGCCAGCGACTACAACCAGCTGGGCCGGCACGCGGAAGCGCTGCAGCAGCTCGGCCACAGCCGCGAGATCGCCGCCGGGCTGCCGGCCGGCAGCGAACGTACCGAAATCGGGCTGCACAGCGGCAATGCCTGGTGGGGACTGCGCAATCTGGAACATGCCGCCCAGTCCTACCAGGACACCATCCTGCTGGCGCACCGCTACAGCAGCATGTGGTGCCTGAGCCCCTGTCTTTTGGGGCTGGCGCGCATCCGCCGCGAACAGGGGCAAAGCGATGTCGCGCTGAAACTGGCGCGCGAGGCGCTGCAGGCCGCCGAGCAGAACGCCGCCCCTTTCCAGGAACAGCAAAGCCTGGCGCTGCTGTCGAGCATCGAAGAGGAACTCGGTCTGGGCGAGGATGCGCTGGCGCATTATGAAGCGCATACCGAACTGAACCTGCGCATGGCGCGCGACCGCAATCTCAACCAGCTCGAAAGCAGCACGCTGCGCAAGATCCGGCGCATGGAAACACGCATGCAGCTGCTGAAAACCGAGCAGGAGCGGCAAAAACTGCAGGAAGAAAGCATACGCCAGCAGGCGGCGCACCTGGCCGAGAAGCAGTCGCTGCTGGCCATCAACCAGGCCAAGAGCGACTTTCTGGCAATGATCAGCCATGAGATCCGCACACCGCTGACCGGCGTGATCGGCATGCTGCGTCTGGCGCTCAAGCAGCCCGAGCTGGCCGCCACCACGCGCGGCCAGCTCGATACCGGGCTGGAAAGCGCCGAGCTGCTGCTCGACATCATCAACGACATCCTCGACACCTCGAAAATCGAAGCCGGCAAGCTGGTGCTTGAAGACATCCCCTTCGACCTGCACCGGCTGATCGGCCAGGTCACCGGCCTGCTGCACGGCCGCGCCCGCGGCAAGGGTCTGGATTTCCGTGTCGAAATCCGCCACCTGCCGCAGCAAACCTATCTGGGCGACCCGACCCGGCTGCGGCAGATTCTCTTCAACCTGATCGGCAACGCCATCAAATTCACCGATCAGGGGCATGTCACGCTGACCGTCTGGTACGAAGCGCCGCTGCTGAAATTCACCGTTGCCGACAGCGGCATCGGCATGGATGCCGATACACGCTCGCGCCTGTTCCGCAAATTCGAGCAGGCCGACTCCTCGACCACGCGCCGCTTTGGCGGCACGGGCCTGGGCCTGGCGATCTGCCACGGCCTGGTGCAGCTGATGCAGGGCGGCATTGCCGTGACCAGCGCGCCGGGCGAAGGCACCACCTTCCGCGTCGATATTCCGCTGGCCATCATCGATACCGCACCGGACGAAGCGCAGCATGGCGAAGCGCCACAGCAGCTCAGCCACCAGCTGAAGGTGCTGTATGCCGAAGATGTGCCCACCAACCAGCAGCTGGTGCAGGCCCTGCTCAATGAAATGGGCATGGACATCGTGCTGGTGGACGATGGCCAGCAGGCGCTCGAGGCGCTGGCGCGCGAAGACTACGATGTGGCGCTGATGGACTGGCGCATGCCGGTGATGGACGGCATGACCGCCATCCGCCACCTGCGCCGCGGCGGCCTGCCCGACGTGCGCGTGCGTGACCCCGACCTGTACGTGATCGCACTGACGGCCAATGCCTCGGAACGCGAACAGGAAGCCGGCGCACACGCCGGGCTGAACGAATACCTGCTCAAACCCATCGACCCGCAGGCATTGCAAAGCGCGCTGCAGCGCGCCATCCGCTACCAGCTGGCCCGCGGCAAGACACTGCCGCCGCTGATCCGGCATTCACCGGCGCTGACCGGCAAGAGCGAGCAGGCGCCCTGGCTGATGCATCTGGCCGATGCCGGCGTCGACATCGCCGCCGCCCTGCCCCGGCTGAATTTCAACAATGCGCGCCTGAACAACTGGCTGCGGCAATTCTTCCGCGAGCAGCAGGCGCTGATGGACCGGCTGGCCGCCGGCGAGCCGCCCGGCCAGCCCCTGCTGGAACGCGTGCACGCCATGCGCGGCGTTGCCGGCACGCTGGGCCTCAACGAGCTCTTCCACCTCGCCACCGGGCTTGAGCAGGCGCTGCGCCGGCAGGATGCCGACATCGACTATCACCCGCTGCTGGCCGCCTTTGCCGGCCTGCGCGAACGCGTGCTGGCGGCCCTGCCCGACAGCAGCCCGGCGGCCCGGCCACCGGCGCGCGGCCGGCAGCTGCAGCGTTTGCCGGACGCGCTGGCCGACGAGGTGGCGGCGCTGCAGCAGGCGCTGGACAACAACAGCCTGCGCGCCCGGCGTCTGCTGGAAACGCTGCTGCTGCACGCCCCCGAAACACGCAACCTGCTTGCGCCACTCGACCAGGCGCTGGCCCGGCTTGACTACCCGGCCGCCCGCGCCGCCCTGGCCGCACTGACCAGCCCCGAGGAGAACCGGCCATGAACCCTGCCGGCAGCTATATCCTGGTCGTTGATGACCAGATGCAGAACATCGAATTGCTCGACAGCCTGCTGGGCGAGGAATTCGAAATCCGTTTTGCGCTCGACGGTGAAGCCGGGCTGCGGCTGGTGCAGCAGCAGGCCCCCGAGCTGATCCTGCTCGACGTGCTGATGCCCGGCATGGATGGTTACACCCTGTGCGCCCTGCTGAAGGACAACCCGGTTACGCGCGACATTCCGGTGATCTTTCTCACCGCGCTGGCCTCGCCCGAGGAGGAAACGCGGGGGCTGGACGCGGGCGCCGCCGACTACATCACCAAACCCTTCACTCCGGCCGTGGTGCGCGCGCGCGTGCGCAACCACATCGAACTGAAGCGCGCGCGCGACATCCTGCTGAGCCTCTCGCAAACCGATGGCCTGACCGGGCTGGCCAACCGCCGCTTCCTCTTCGACCGGCTGGCCAGCCTGCTGCCGCAGCCGGAAGCCGCCAGCCACAGCCTGGGGCTGATTCTTGCCGACGTCGACGATTTCAAGCGCTACAACGACCAGTTCGGCCATCCCGCCGGAGACCTCTGCCTGCAGCGCGTGGCCGGCGTACTGCGCGCGGCGCTGCGTGGCCAGGGCGACCTCGCGGCGCGCTATGGCGGCGAGGAATTCTGCTGCCTGCTGCCCGACGCCACGCTGGACACGACACTGGCCATTGCCGAACGCATCCGCCACGACATCGAGGCGCTGGCCATGCCGCATTGTCAGCAGGCCCATCACCCGGTGGTCACGCTCAGCCTGGGCGCCACCTTCAAGCCGGCAGGCCGGAATCAGTCGCTCGACGAGCTGCTGAGCCAGGCCGACCAGGCCCTGTATCAGGCCAAGGCCGCCGGCCGCAACCGCGTTTCGGCAGCACTCGGCCCGCAATAAGCCTGCGACCGACATCGAGGCTATCGTGCGCCAGGTATTTGCAGGACCATGGGAATCACCGGCATTCATCATGGGTATATCGTTACAGCCATTCAGGAGCAATGGCTACAGCGACATACCCAATCGACCAACCTGATTATGTCTCTCTTTCAGAAACCCTTTTTTCGTCATGCCCGCGAAGGCGGGCATCCAGAGCAAAGCTTGATTTCACACGCTCATCTGGATTCCCGCGTACGCGGGAATGACGATTCTGAAGCAGAGACATAATCAGGTTGATTAATCACCTGATTGACCACTTCGGCTGCTGCTGCGCCAGCACGAGGCCGGGTACGCACAGGTTTGCGCTAGGCCCTCTGGCCGTGTGCCAGCAGTACTCCGGCACGTGCCGCCCGGCGCGGCCATCAATCCGGGCCGGGGACATGCTCCGGGCACCGACCCGGCTCGGCCAGCCCGGCAAGGATGGGGCAGTCCGGACGCTGGTCACCCGCGCAGCTGCCCACCAGTGCGGCCAGCGCCGCCCGCATGGCCTGCAGGCTGGCGATGCGCTCATCCAGCTCGGCCATGTGGCTGGCCGCCAGCCGTTTGACATCGGCACTGCTGCGCTCCTGGTCCTGCCACAGCGACAGCAGCGTGCGGATCTGCTCCAGCGAAAACCCGAGCACGCGCGCCTGGCGGATGAAGCGCAAGGCATGCAGGTCACGCTCGGCATACAATCGGTAGCCCGCTGCCGAACGCGCGCCGGGACGGATCAGACCCAAACCTTCGTAATGCCGGATCATCTTGGCCGAAACGCCGCTCGCGGCAGCGGCCTGCCCGATATTCATCATGCCCTTTCCTCCCTTGCGCCGGCAGCGGCGCGCCAGCGGCGCAGCAGCAATGCATTGCCCACCACGCTGACGCTGGATAGCGCCATCGCGCCACCGGCCACCATGGGATTGAGCAGGCCCAGGGCCGCCAGCGGTATGCCGACCAGATTGAAAATGAAGGCCCAGAACAGATTCTGGCGGATTTTGCGGTAAGTATGGCGCGAAATGTCGAGCGCGGCGGCAACCAGCCGCGGATCGCTGCGCAACAGTGTCAGCCCGGCAGCCTGCATGGCCACATCGGTTCCCGAGCCCATCGCGATGCCGACATCGGCGGCAGCCAGCGCCGGGGCATCGTTGATGCCGTCACCGACCATCGCCACCACACGGCCATCGGCGCGCAATTCGGCCATGGCGGCGGCCTTGCCGTCGGGCAGCACGCCGGCGACGATGCGCTGCAGGCCCAGCTCGCGGCCGATGCGTTCAGCGGCCCCCTGGCTGTCGCCGGACAGCATCACCGTGGCCACACCCAGCTCATGCAGACGCGCCACCGCGGCGCGTGCACCGGGACGGGCCTCATCGCCAAAGCACAAGAGGCCAAGCAGACGCCGGCTGTCCGCTTCCGCCAGCCAGGCCAGGCTTTGTCCGGCGGCATGCGCGGCGGCCTCCTGCTGCTGCAGCGCAGCCAGGGCAATGCCGTGTTCCTGCATCAGGCGGGTATTGCCCAGCAGGTAGCGGACGCCGGCAACGTCGCCCTGCATGCCCCGGCCCGGCAAGGCGCGTACTGCGGCGGCCGCGCTGACCGGCAGACCGGCTGCGCTGGCCGCAACGGTCACCGCATGGGCCAGGGGATGGGTACTGCCGCGCTGCAGCGCGGCGGCCAGCGCCAGCACGGCGCCGGTATCGCCACCGAGCGCATGGCTGGCCTGCAGGCGGGGCTTGCCGGCCGTCAACGTACCGGTCTTGTCAAAGGCGACGACGCGCACGCGATGCGCCAGCTCCAGCGCTTCGGCGTCCTTGATCAGGATGCCCTGGCGCGCGGCGACGCCGGTTCCCGCCATGATCGCCGCCGGTGTGGCCAGGCCCAGCGCGCACGGGCAGGCAATCACCAGCACGGCCACGGCGTTGAGAATGGCGGTCTCGATATCGCCCGTCCACCACCACCAGCCCGCCAGCGTCAGCAGGGCAATCAGCAGCACCACCGGGACAAATACGGCGCTGATGCGATCCACCAGCCGCTGCACCGGCGCCTTGGCCGCCTGGGCGGCCTCGACCATGCGGATCATGCGCGCCAGCATGCTTTCGGCGGCCACCGCGCTGGCCGTGACCAGCAACAGCCCATCCAGATTGAGGGCGCCGGCACTGACGCGCGCCCCCGGCCCCCTGCTCACCGGCAGGCTCTCACCACTGAGCAGGGCCTCATCGAGCTGGCTTTCGCCTTCGCTGATCACGCCATCGACCGGCACCTGCTCGCCGGGACGCACCACCAGCAGATCGCCCGGCTGCACGGCCTCGACGGCGAGGTCGGTGTCCACCCCGGCGCGGCGCACGCGCGCCGAACCCGGGCGCAACGCCTGCAGGGCGCGAATCGCCGCGCTGGTCTGGCGGCGGGCTCGCGCTTCCAGCCATTTGCCCAGCAGCACCAGCGTGATCACTACCGCCGAGGTCTCAAAATACAGGTGCGCACCGGCATGTCCGGCATGCAGCCACCACTGGTAGAGCGACAGGCCATAGGCGGCCGAGGTGCCCAGCGCCACCAGCTGATCCATATTCCCCGCACCGGCCAGCAGGGCCCGCCAGCCGGCGCGGTAAAAGCGTGCGCCAAGCCAGAACTGCACCGGCGTTGCCAGCAGGAACTGCCAGAGGGCCGGCATTGACCAGTGCTCGCCCCAGAACGCCGCCAGCATCGGCACGACCAGCGGCAGGGTCAGCAGTGCGGCCAGCACCACCGGCCAGCCCTCGCGCGCTTCCCGGGATACAGCGGCCGTCTGCTCTGCCGGGCTGGCCCGATAACCGGCTGCGGCCACGGCAGCGACCAGGGTTTCCACCGCCACTGGCGGCAACACCTCCACCGTCGCCACTTCCGCAGCGAGATTGACACTGGCCGACACCACGCCATCCACGCCGTGCAAGGCCTTCTCGATCCGGCCGGCACAGCTGGCGCAGCTCATGCCGCCAATCGCCAGCCGGACCGAGCGGGTGCGCAGCGCATAGCCTGCCCGGGTGACGGCATCGGCCAGGCTTGCCGCCGGCAGGCCGGCATCGACCTCCAGCGTGGCCGTCTCGCTGGCCAGATTGACGCTGACCGCGCGCACGCCGGCCAGACGGCCCAGCGCACTTTCGATACGGGATACGCAACTGGCGCAACTCATGCCGCTGATGCCGAACTGGATGCGCCCGGTGGCGGCGGAAGAAACAAGCGGACCGTTCATGGTATCGACTCCTGTCTGGGTGAGGGTGATGCCAGCATCGGCCTTGCCACAATGGGAAGGTCAAGCGGCAGGGCCGCCGTTTTCCCACCATCCGTCCGCCAGACATGACAACGCCCCTGCACGCAGGGGCGTTGGTGGTGCGCGCCGGGCGCTCAGCTGCGCGGCCGGGCGGGATAGCCGATTGCGGCCAGCGTGGCGCAGACACCAGGCTCTGTTGATGTTTGATTACTTTTTACGCAGCCCCGCCAGCTTGCCGGGGCGCGAAACCAAGCGCAAGCAAGTACGGGTACTTGCGAGCATTGGTGACAAAGCATCCGGCAAGAATGGCGGGGCTGCCCGAAGGGCGATGGGCTCTTTTGCCTCATTGCGGCGTTATTCGCCGCTGACAGTACCGGTACTGCGGCGCGGCGAATGCCTTGCACTGAGGCAAAATAGCCCATCGCGTAAAAATCAATCAAACATCAACAGAGCCTAGCCTCTGTTTCAGCAGTCTCCACGGTCAACAGCCGGGCCGCGCGATCCAGAGCGATGCGGGCATCGGTATCCAGCTCCAGCAGTGCGCGGCGGATCTTGCCTTCGCAGCTGGCGCAGCCAATATTGGCGACTTCGAGGGTGTACATGGTGCTCTCCTGAAAATAACGGTCAACAGCGACCGTGAGCCCAGCATCGACCTTGCCACCGTGGCAAGGTCAAGCCCCCTCGGATGCCGCGCCGCCGCGCGCCATGACACTGGGAGGCACACCGAAGTGCTGGCGAAAACGCCGTGAGAAGCTGGCCAGCTCGCAATAGCCGACCCGTGTCGCCACCGCATGCACCGGATGGCCGTCCTGCAAGAGTTCGCGCGCGCGCTGCATGCGCAAGCCAAACACCAGCTGGCCGGGCGCCTGCCCCAGATGCAGACGGCACAGGCGATGCAGATGGGCCGGCGTGATGTGCAGTTTGGCGGCAAGGCGCTCATTGCTCCAGTCATCGGCGGGCTCGCGCAGCACGGCATTGAGCAGCAGCTGCAGCTCATGCAGCCGCCCGTCCTGCGGCTGATGGTCAGCCAGCGCCCGCTTGAGCTGCTGCCCGAGCAGATCCAGCGCGGGAATCATCAGAGCGCCGGGCTGGCCGGCATTGGCCAGGCTGGCCTCGCGCTGGAACAGCGACACGGCATCCCACAGGACGTGGCCTTGCGCCGACTCGCCCACCCAGCACGACGGCTGATCGAGAAAGGCCCAGCGCGCATCGTCGCAAAGCAGAAACCACACATGCGGCATCACCGCCGCGCCGCTGCGCCGAAAGCCGCGCCGCCCGCCGCGCGGCAGCACCCCGAACTGGCCCGGACCCACCCGCCAGCGCTGCTCGCCCTCAAACAGCTCGGCCTCGCCATCCAGGACAAAGAGCAGTACATGAAAGGGTGCATCGATGCGCTCGACCTCGCACAGGCCATCGGGGGCACCAATGCCGCACATATAGAGGCCACGCGCGCGCATCGGCGGGCAGGACGCGTCATGAAACACATGCGCCCCGACCAGCCGGCCGACCGGTTTGTCCTCAAGTTCAAAGCGTTCGTAATAGATCGTCGCCATGGCGGTGCGGCACGTGATGATTGGACAAATTGCCAACAAGAATCCGACATTCCACTGGGCATGACAAGGGTATAGATTGTCTTCGCACTGTCTCTGTTCGTAGGTTCTGTTGACGTTTTGTTTGCGCTGCCCGTTTGTGCTGTTTTTGGCCTGAAACAAGGCGCGAAGCCCGATGCATGGCATTCCATGTGAGGGCTTTGCAACGCAGGGTCAGGCCAAAAACAGCCAAACCCGGCGGGCTGGGCGCTTTTTGTGCCGACTCTGCGTTGTTGCATCGCTGACATAACCGGTTATGCGGCGCTCGCAACGCCTTGATTCGGCACAAAAAGCGCGCCAGCGGGAACGCAAACAAAACGTCAACAGAACCTCATACGGCACACTTGGGCAACACCGAAGGATGCACGCAGCCACAAACAGGGTATATGCACACAACCTAATATATAAGCAGGCCGCAAGCGCATACCCCTACCATTGGTAGTGGAGGTGCAGCAAGGTCAGCACAGAAAATACGGCCACGCCCGCAATATGCAGGGCGAATCCGGCCAAGGCCCGGCACAGGGTCGCAAACCAGATGGATGGATGGAAACGAACATGGCAGAACACAGGCAGCAAGGGCACGCTCCCCCCGACCGGCGCCACCAGGCCAAAGTCTGGCGCGGCGCCGGGCACCTGGCCGGCGCGCTGGCCCTCCTGCTGGCACAGGGACTGGCATTCGCAGCAGACTGGCAGTCCGGCAACACTTACAACCGCGGCGATGTGGTCAGTCACCAGGGGCAGGGCTGGCAAGCCCAATGGTGGAGCAAGGGTGATACCCCCGGTGGCGCCAGCGGCGCCTGGCTGAAGGTGCAGACCGCCGGCGAGCAGGGCTGGCAAACCGGCCAGGCCTATCAGGGTGGTGCGAAGGTCAGTCACAATGGCCAGCACTATCAGGCCCGCTGGTGGACACTGGGCGAGGAGCCCGGCAAGCGCGAGGTCTGGGCGCGGCTCGGCCCCGGGCACAAGGTGGTCGGGTATTACATTTCCTGGGGGCAGTACAAAACCTTTGGCAATTACGATCCGCTGAAGATCCGCGGCCACCTCTATACCCATATCAACTACGCCTTTGCCGGCGTCGACGCCAGCGGCCGGGTCCACCTGTCCGACGAAGGCGCATGGGATGGCAGCCGGGGCTGGGGCGACCGCGCCAATTTCGCCAAACTGCCCGAGTTGCGAAAGCAGTATCCGCACCTGAAGCTGCTGATCGCCATCGGTGGTGGCGGCAAGGGCTCGAAGCATTTCTCCAGCGCCGCACGCTCACCCGAAAGCCGCCAGCACTTTGCCGACAGCGCGGTGGCCTTCATGCGCCAGTGGGGCTTTGACGGGCTGGACATCGATTGGGAATTCCCCACCTTCGCGGTGCATGCCGAGAACGAATGGTCAGCGGACGACATCAATAACTTCCCGCTGCTGTTCAAGACGCTGCGCACCACGCTGGATGCCGCCAGCAAGGCCGATGGCAAGCAGTATCTGCTGACGATGGCTTCGGAAGCCAACCCGGCCAATCTGGTGAAATACGACTGGAAAACGGTCGCCACCAGCGTGGACTGGATCAACGTCATGAGCTACCAGTACGCCGGGCCATGGTCACTGGAATCCGGCCACATCGCGCCGCTGTACGCCGACCCGCTTTCGGGCAAACCGACCAGGTACAACGCCGACGGCACCATCCAGACCTATCTGCAGCAGGGCGTGCCGCGCGAGAAGCTGATCATGGGGCTGGAGTACAACGGCCATATCTGGACCGGTTGTCCTTCGGAAAACCAGGGCCGCTATGTGCGCTGTACCGGCATCGGCAAGAGCACCTGGGACTACCCGACCGAGGGCGCGCTCGATTACCAGGACATCAAGCACAACTACGTGAACAAGCATGGCTATGTTCGCTACTGGTCTGATGCCGCCAAGATGCCCTGGTTGTTCAACCCGGACAGCGGCAGCTTCATCGCCTATGAAGACCCGGCGTCGATCGGCGAGAAACTGCAGTACCTCAAGCAAAACCGGCTGGCTGGCGCAATGGTCTGGGAAGTCACGGCTGACCGCGAGGACGATCTGGCCAGACAGGTGGCCGGGGCACTGCTGGGCCAATGAATCCGCCCGCAAGCGGTTCCCGGCCACACCATCACAGGACGCATTCACATGAAAACCGTATACACCGTACTGGCCATGACGCTGGCCGCTCTGTCCGCCGGCGCGCTCGCCGACGACGCCATGGCGCAACTCAGCCTCAATTGCAGCAACAACCCCAAGGCGCTCAAGCATGCGCTGGAACGCAAGGCACGCGATGCGGACAAGGTGCGCTTTGTCATCAGCGGCGAATGCCATGGTCCGCTGACCATCGAGCGCAGCGGTGTTGAAATCATCGGGGACAACCGTCAGCCCGCCACGCTGCGCGTGCTGCAGGCCGCAGGTGAAAGCGCAGCAATTCTCGTGCAATCAGCCAGTGTGAAACTGGGCAATTTCACGATTGCGGTTCCGGCCGGCATGGGCGCGGTCAAGGCCCAGGCGAATGCCACGGTGAGCATCGACCGCATCACCACCAACGCACAAAGCGACTGGAGTGCTCCGCGCGCCCAGTATGTCGTTACCGACAGCAGCAGCCTGTTCCTGGCCAACCAGACCGGCGCCGACGTGCTGGTGATTGGTGCCTCGTCGGCCGATTTTGCAGCCGGCAATAGCGGCGTGGTGCTGGACGTGCGCGATACCTCGGCGGCGAAATCCAGCGGCAGCGGCAACCATTTCCAGCGCGTGCAGCTGTCGGCCAGCGGCTATCTGCTGGCTGACAACAAGGCACGCATCGATGCGCTGGCGATCTGGGGCAAGTCTGCCGCCGAAATCACCCGCGAAAGCGCGGTCGGCCAGCTGGACATGGGCGGGCAAACCCTGTTTGCCGCCTATGGCAATTCCTCGGTTTCCGGCCCCTACGGCATTTACGGCAATGTGGTGCTGGAGCTGAGCGACTCGACGGCCACCTGCTGGAAGGCGCTGGACAAGCCGCATTCGATCTTTGTCGGCAACAACGCCAGGGTGAATGGCACCGTCTACCCGGGCTGGACCTGGGCCGGCCAGGACGGCAACGCCACCGATTGCTCTGCTAGCCGCTAACAGGCTGGTGAACACAGCTTGTGGCCCGTTTTTTTTCGGCTATGTACCAAAACCGTGTTGTGGTCTTGAATTCGTCATTCCGGCGCAGGCCGGAATCCAGTGGTTCCGGTTAAAAATGCAGTCTGGATACCGGCTTTCGCCGGTATGACGAAGTGGTTTCTCATGCTTCTGTGACACAACATGGTTCTGGGACAGAACTTTTTTACGGCGAAGCCGTAAAAAACGCATGATAACCAGAAAGCAAGGCATTGATTTTCAAGGAAGTGATCCGCACCGGGCTTTGTCCGGTGCTTGCTGCCGGCCAAAAATCCGACTTTTTCAATCCCCAGCCAAAGGCGAGGTCGAAGGCGGGCGTACTCCAGGCCCGCCTTCGTTTTTTCTCATCCCTTTGTTGCACTGGGCGCAAGGCGGCCTGAACGCCCTGCAGCCGCTCTCTGCACTTCGCTGGGCGACACACCAAAGTGCTGGCGAAAACGGCGCGAAAAACTGCCCGCCTCCTGATAGCCGATCGCCTGCGCCACACTGGCCACCGTGCGGCCTTCGCGCAAGCCGTCGCGTGCCAGCTCCATGCGCCGGGCAAACACCAGCTGGCCGGGCGCCAGCCCATAGCATTGCCGGCAGATCCGGTGCAGGTGCGCGGCGGTGATGTGCAGTTCGTGGCTGATCCGCTCGATGCTCCAGTCTTCCGCCGGCCGGCGCGCCACTTCGGCCAGCAGCGCATGCAAGGCAGCCGCCCAGCCGCTGCGGGCCTGGCGCATGCCCAGCGCGCGCTCGAGCTGCTGGCTGAGCAGGTCCAGCGCCGGCAGCATCAGCGCGTCGGCGGCGCCGGCATTGTGCCGCTGTGCCTCGCGCTGAAAGGTTGAAACGGCATCCCACAGCAGCGGCCCGTCCTCCGAAGCCGTCGTCCACGGCGTGCTGCGGGCGAGAAAATCCCAGCGCGGGTCGTCGCGCAGCAGGAACCAGACATGCGGCAGCGCCGCGTCGCCAACGCGCCGGAAGCCGCGCTGCCCGCCGCGCGGCAACACCCCGAGCTCGCCAGGCTGCACACGCCAGGTCTGCTCCCCCTCGAACAGCTCGGCGGTGCCGCCCAGTACGAAAACCAGCACATGAAACGGTGCATCGATGCGTTCGATTTCGCAAAGACCCGCCGGCGCGGCGATGCCGCACATGAAAATGCCGCGCGAACGCATCGGCGGGCACGAGGCCTTGTGATAGACGTGCGCGCCGACCAGGCGGCCACCTTCCTCGATGTCAAAGCGCTCGTAGTAAATCGTCGCCAAGGGTGAAATCCATGAGATTTTTGAACAGGCGGGACGGGAGAATCTGCCATTCCGCAGTGATGAACAAGTGTATTAAATTGTCCCGGTTCTTTCTTTTCCGGTAATGCTCATGCTGATTCGTGCCGAACAACTCAATCGCGTTTACCGCAGTCCCCTGTCGGGCCAGAGCTGGGGTGAACGCTTTGCCCGCCTGCTGCGCCCGGTATGGAGCGAAACGCATTCGGTACGCGACGTGAGTTTCGGCATCGCGCGCGGCGAATGCGTGGCGCTGGTCGGGCCGAACGGCGCGGGCAAGTCGACCACCATCAAGATGCTCACCGGCATTCTCGCACCCAGCTCAGGCAGTGTATCGGTCGCTGGCTTCGACCCGCAAAGGGATAGGCGCGCATACGTCAAGCACATTGGCGTGGTCTTCGGCCAGCGCAGCCAGCTGTGGTGGGATTTGCCGGTGCAGGACTCGTTCCGCATCCTGCAGGCGCTGTTTGCGGTTCCGGAAGCCACTTACCAGCAGCAATTGAGCCTGTTCCGCCGCGAGGGCGGGCTGGATGAATTCTGGCTGCGCCCGGTGCGCACGCTGAGCCTCGGCCAGCGCATGCTGTGCGAAATCGCCGCCAGTTTTCTGCATGCACCGGAAGTCGTGTTTCTGGACGAGCCAACGATTGGCCTCGATCTGGAAATGAAGGCGCGCATGCGCGAGCTGATCCGCCAGATCAACCGCGATGCCGGAACGACGGTGCTGATCACCTCGCACGACGTTGGCGACATCGAAAAACTCAGCCAGCGCCTCTTGCTGATCGACCACGGCCAGCTCAAGTTCGACGGTAGCCTCGCGCACTTTCGCCAGAGCGCCGGTGACGGCCACTGGTGGGCGGCAAAACTGGGCGGCGACCGCGACGCCGCACAGGCACTGCTGGCCGGTCATCCGGCCGGGCTGGCGGTGCGCCACAACGGCGACTGGCTGGAAGTGGTGCGCGACGAGCGCCTGCCGCTGCCCGAACTGCTGCAGCTGCTCGCCCCGTTTGCCATTCACGACATCAAGCCGGTCGAGCAAAGCCTGGAAGATCTGCTGCACGGCTTCTATCTGGCCGGCAAGGTCGGCGCGCGGGAGGCCGCATGAGCATGCTGCGCGCCTGCTATCAGTTGGCGCTGGCCAATGGCCGCGTCACCGCCACCGACCGCAAGGGCCGGCTGATCATCTGCGTCGGCTATCTGCTGGGCATGTGGCTGCTGTACTGGCTGTGGCGCGGGCTGTATCTGAACGACCCGAGCCGCGCCGGGCTGGATTTCGCCACCGCGCTGACGCACGTCGCCACCGCGCAGACACTGTTTGCCATCATCACCACGCCGGCTGACTGGCGGCTGGCGCGCGAGATTCGTTCCGGCGAAGTCGCCAGCCAGCTCACTCAGCCGATGAATCTGGCGCTGCGCCACGGCGCGATGGCGCTGGGGGCGGTGGCGGCCAAGGCGCTGTACATGCTGCCGGCGTTTGCGCTGTTTCTGTGGTGGGCGGGGCTGAATCTGGCGCCGTCCAGCTGGCCGCTGGCGCTGGCGTCGCTGGCCTGCAGCTTTGTGCTGCTGTTCTGCCTTGCCTTTATCGTCGGCCTGGCCGGCTTTCTGGCGACCGACCTGTGGGGCATCATTGCCAGCAAGGACGCGGTGGTGCAGTTTCTGGGCGGCGCGCTGATCCCGCTGGCCTTCTTTCCGCCAACGGCTCAAACACTGCTACACGTGCTGCCCTTCGCGCACTTCTTCAATACCCCAGTCGCCTACCTCACCGGCCAGCTGCACGGGCCGGAATCGCTGCTCATTCAAGCGTGCTGGGCGCTGGCCTTCATGCTGTTTGCCCATCTGGCCAGCCTGCAGGTACAGCGCAAGCTGGTGGTGTTCGGAGCCTGATGATGAACGATGTCGAATTCTCCTTTGACCTGGAATTTTGCTTTGACTTGGCACGGGTCGACTGGGAGCGCGTCACCGGCTGGCTGGCCGGCAGCTACTGGTCGCCGGGCATCACGCGCGCCCATGTCGAGCAGGGCGCGCAGGCCTCGACCGTCGTCATCGCCGCGTTTCTCGGCGGCGAGCAGGTCGGCTACGCACGCGTGCTCAGCGACACGGTGCGTTTTGCCTATCTGGCGGACGTGTATGTCGCCGAAGCGCAGCGTGGGCAGGGGCTTGCACGGCACATGATTGCCGCGCTGCTGGCGCATCCGCGCATCGCCGGCGTGGCGCACTGCTACCTGCTCACCGGCACGCCGGCGGTCTACCACTCGCTGGGCTTTGCCACCTATCCCGCACCCGACCGCTTCATGGTGCGCAGCAACCCCGATGCACTCGACTTCACCAAGGAGCCTTGAGGTATTGCCTCACAGGTCAACACTGAAAAAGGCTGGCGCCTTATACACTCAGGAGTAATGCAATGAGCCACAATCCCTTCCTCGGCACCTGGCAGCTGCGCAGCGGCGAATTCGGCGAGCACGGCCAGCCGGTCACCGCCTATGACATGACGCGACTGGCATCTCGCAAGGTGATCTCGCAGCAGGGCTTCAGCTTCCTCACGCTGCAGGACGGCAAGTTCTACTCCGCCGCCAGCGGCAGCTACCGCTTCGATGACGCCGACTACGTCGAAACCCCGGCCATGACCACCTGGCCAGTGCCGGAAGGCCAGCAATACACCTTCCGCTACGAATTCATCGACGGCCTCTGGCACAACAAGCGTTCTGAGAACGGCGTGCAGGTCGAGCATGAGATCTGGGAAAAGGTGGCGGACTGAGCATGACTGCCTTTCTCACCGCCTGGTGGCGCATGGCCGTGGCCGACTGCAAGGTCAAGCTGGAAAACCGCGCCGATTTCGGCCTGATCATCGCCGGGATGTTCTTCACCTCAGCAGCCAGCGGGGCGACGCTGTACCTGATGCTGGGGCAAGGCGGCAGCATTGCCGGTTATTCGCGCTACGAGCTGCTGTTCATGCAGGGCTTCATGTTTCTCGCCTATGTGTTCGAGAGCAGCTGCTGCAATGCGATGTACATGCTGGAAACCTGGCTGAAGAACGGCAACTTCATCCGCTATTACCTGCGGCCGGTGCACCCGCTGCAGATGCTGGTGCTGGAACGCTTCCACCCGCAGGGCGTGGTGGTGGCGGCGACCGGGCTTTCCTTCTGCGGCTTTGCGCTGGCCAATCTACCGGGCGTTTTCGATGTCGCCTTCGTGCTGCAAATGGCGCTATTGCTGCCCCTGGCGGCCATCGTCCTGAACGCGATCAACCAGATGGCGATTGCCAGCAGCTTCTTTCTCGGCGAGTACTTCCCGGTGTTTCACACCGTGGGCAAGCTGACCGACATGTCGCGCTACCCCTTCGAACTGTTCCCGCGCATCGCGCGTGGCGCCTTCATGCTGCTGCCGCTGGCCGGCATCGTCTGGTGGCCGTGTCAGGTGCTGCTGAAAGGCCAGCCGCTGCTGCCGGTGCTGGGGGTGATGACGCTGATCGCCGGCGGCAGCGTGCTGCTCTTGATGTGGCTGTGGCGGGCGGGGATGCGGCGCTATGCGGGGGCAGGCGGTTAGCAGGTATCGACTCATGGCCTTTCATTTTGAAAGGCCATACGCTTATACACTGCAATGTATCTGTCTGCGATGCAGCGAAAATGCGCCAGGCACTCCGGCCGCAGCATGATGAATGCTGCCGCACTTAAAACAGAACAATAGAAAGCATGGAAACAGTAAGTGGTAAGCAAATGGCGATCTGATTAGAATGCCAGCTCTCCTCCTGCCAGCCCGATTACCCATGCCGAGTGACCCGAATACCCTTGCCGTTCCCTTGTCCAGTCGCTGTCTGGCAGGGAGTGGTGAGCTGCTGGCTTCCATGCTCTGCGGCGTAGCGCTTTTGTACATGCTCGAATCACATTCGGCCCAGGCGCTATGGCTGCTGCTGGCGCCAGCCTTGCTGTGGAACAGCATCAGCCTCTGCCTGCGCGGACAATTGCTGCTGCCGGGCTTGCTGGGCTGGGCCTGGCAGCAACAGCAAGGCGTGCCCGTGCGCGGCTGGCAGCAACTGTTGCGCTGGATGCTGCTGACCGGGTTCAGTCCTGCACTCGCGATCTTGCTGATCGACCAGTTAGGCTTCACCGGCTTAGGCGTGCTGGCCTTGCTGTGGCAAGCCGCACTGCTCTGTTTTCGCCCCCTGCCATGCCCGCTGCGCTGGCAGCTGGTCTATCTCTCTGCCACCCCGCGCCGGATCGGGCTGGGCCAGAAGCTGCTGGTCGGCGTGCTGCTGCCTGTGGCTTTGCTACTCCTGCTGACTCAGGCCTACCCAATTTTCCGGCAACAAAGCAACCAGCAGCTTGCCAGCTGGGCCCATATGCAAACCACGGAGCACAGCCTGCCCAGACTGGCTCAGTACCGGAGCAAGAACGGCCACTGGCCCGCCAATCTGGCCCAAGCCGGGCTGGGCAGCGAGATCACAAGGCCAGGCGTGCTCGGCTCCGACGTCGTCCGCCTGCACTGGCAGCCGCAAACACCCCAGCTGACCCTGCACTTCACCGGTGATCTGCAGCGCTTTCGGCTGGTTTATCGCGCCTACGACGATGGCGACGCGATCATTTGGAAATGCCAGCAGCAGCAGGATCGCAGCCGGGCTTATCCCCTGCTGAAACCGGACTGTTTTCCACCTCGCTGGGACTAGCCAGAGCGATCACAGGTTGCCAGTACACCGCGCTTACCGCAGTGCACTGGCAAGCCTGCCTGATCAGGCCGCGAGCGCCGCTGCCGTGATGCGCCGCGCCAGCTCCGACTTCCTCTCCTCCAGAAAACGCACTAGCTGCTCCGCATAATCGCTCGCCACGGCGGCGGCCACCGATTCGCGCGCGGCCAGCGCTTGCGCCCAGGCGCGGATCCTGGCGAATTCCGGCGGGATCGCATAAACGCCCAGTCGTTCGAACACGCTGAAATAGCGGAAAACCGGGCCGAAGGCGGCGTCGACCAGCGAGAATGCCGCGCCGGCAAAGTAAGGCCCGTCGCCGAGCGCTTGTTCGAGCCTGGCGAGACGCTGGTCCAGATCGCTGGCCGCGGCCTGCAGGGCGGCCTCGTCCGGTGCGCTGTAATAGGCGGCGATGGCATTGAGCAGGGCCGACGAATACTCGATCCAGCCGCGATGCTGCGCACGCCGCAGCGGGTCGGCCGGATGCAGCGCGTCCTCCGTCGTTTCCTCGAGGTATTCGCAGATCACCGCCGATTCGAACAGCGGCTCGTCGCCGACCAGCAGCACCGGCGTCTTGCCCAGCGGCGAGACGGCAAGAAACCAGTCCGGCTTGTTGGCGAGATCGATGTCGCGGCGCGTGTAGGCGACGCCTTTTTCTTCGAGAGCGATGACGGCGCGCTGCACGAAGGGGCACAGGCGGTGGCTGATCAGGGTGAGGTTGGTGTTCATGATGGTCTCCTGTTTGCTGGCGACGAAACGGTCAGGCGGGCACGAAACGCGAGCTGCGGCGCAGGGCCAGCGCCCCGTCGCCGGCCAGCCACAGCACGATCAGGCTGATGCTGAGAAACACCGGGTACTCCCAGCCGCCACCGGGGCTGGTGTGCACCCAGGCATTGCCCAGATGCGCGACGGCGGCGCCGAGCATGACCGGCAGCAGCATCAGCGCGGCCTGCCGCGCATAAACCCCGAGCAGCAGGGCAATGCCGCCGAGCAGCTCCAGTGCGAATACCGGGTAGGCCAGCCAGCCTGGCAGGCCGACGTTGGCGAAATACTGCGCCGTTCCCGGCAGGGTAAACACCAGCAGCTTCAGCAGTGCGTGGGCGATCCACATGATGCCGAGGCTGGCGCGCAACAGGGTCAGCCCCCAGGACTGGCCGGGCGAGAGGGGCGTGGCGGACATCGGAAATTCCTGGCTTGAGTGATTGGAGCGGCCAGTCTATTCTTGCGATCACGCAACAAAAATGCGCACGAAGGCAAATCATGATTGCAGAACTGCAATACAAACTGGGGGCAAGCGAGCTTGAGCTGATTCTGGCGCTGGTGCGTACCGGCAAGCTGGCCGATGCGGGCGAACGCCTCGGCGTCGATGCATCCACCGTGTTTCGCAGCCTGCAGCGCATCGAGCGCGGACTGGGCCAGGCCCTGTTCGCGCGCAGCCGGCGCGGCTATCAGCCCGGCGAACTGGCGCTGGCGCTCGCCGCCCAGGCCGAACAGATCGAGGCCGCGCTCGATACGGCCAGGCTGGCGCTGCGCCAGCAACCCGGCCAGGTGGCCGGCAGCGTGCGCATCACCAGCACCGACACCATCCTGCATGCGCTGATCGCACCGGCGCTGGCCGCCCTGCGCCGCGAACATCCGCTGCTGGAATTCGACCTGCACACCGGCAACGAGCTGGCGAGCCTGACGCGCCGCGACGCCGATCTGGCCGTACGCGCCACGCGCTCGCCGCCACCGCACCTGATCGGCCGCCGCCTGGGTGTCATCCGCGCCGCGCTGTACGCCGCACGCGACAGCCGCTGGCAGGCCGACGCGCTGGCGCAGGCCGACTGGATCGCGCCCGACGAGGCACTGCCCGAGCATCCGTCGGTGCTGTGGCGCAAGAAGCATTACCCGAAGCTGCACCCGGCCTACCGCGTCAGCAGCATCCAGAGCGTGCTGGAGCTGGTCGTTCGCGACCTGGGCGTGGGCGTGCTGCCGCAATTCCTGGCCGACGCGCATCCGGGCCTGCAGCGGCTGAGCGAGGAACTGCCGGAATGCCGCACCGAGCTGTGGCTGCTCACCCATCCCGAGGCGCGCCACCTGCGCCGCATCAACACCGTCTACCAGCATCTGGCCGACACGGTGCGCCTGCCGGAATGAACGCCAGGACAGGCCAGTACTGTGCCAATCCAGAAGACAGCGCCAATCATCAAGGGTATAGACCGCGAAGCCAACGTCTTGAATGCCTGCAGCGTCATATATGGCACCGTATCCAGTCTGTATGGCCGGCCAGATGCCGGCACACCGGCTGGCGCCACCGCACGGCGGAATTGTAAGCAAACGCCCGATCAATTCTGACAAGCGCGGTGCCGCGCTCTACACTGCAACAATCCCTTCACGACACTGCCGCCATGACGCCCGATTCCGCGCCCGCTGTCTGGCTGCCCCGCCTGCTGTTCTGGGGCTGGCTGTTGTATGCACTCGCCCTGCTGCTGCTGCTGAACTGGCAAGCTGTGCAGCGCTTCGGGCTGCGCCTGTGCGGTGCGTGAAGCGCCTCCCCGTTTTCCCTCATTGCCGGAGCAAGCCATGAGCGCATCCATCATGTCCATCCAGCAGCGCGTCGGCCTGCTGCGCGGTGCGGCCGACCAGGTGCTGATCATTGCACTGTGGATCCTGCTGCTGCTGAGTACCGGGCTGGCCGGCTGGTACGGCAGCTGGCTGGAGCTGGTGCTGGTCGGGCTGCCGGCCGCTCTGGTGCCAACGCTGTTGCAGCGCATGTCGCCGCCCGGTGCACTGACGACGCGGCTGGCCGTCGCGGTGTCTCTGATGATGTTTGCGGCGCTGATGATCCACCAGGCGCGCGGGATGCTGGAATTCCATTTCGCGATCTTCTGCTTTCTGGCTTTCCTGCTGTACTACCGCGACTGGAAACCGATTGTGCTGGCGGCCGCGGTGATTGCCGTGCATCACGTCAGCTTCTACTTTTTGCAGCTCAACCAGCTGCCGGTGTTTGCCTACCCGTCCACCGGCAATTTCTGGATCGTGCTGATCCACGCCGCCTTTGTCGTCGCCGAAACGGGCGTGCTGGTGCTGTTCGCACGGCGCATGCGCAACGAGAGCATCGAAGCGGCGGCGGTGGCGATGCTGGCGGAAACCATCGGCAAGGGCGATCTGGCCACCCGCATCGAGTTGCCCAATGAAGAACACAGCCCGCTCTTCGATGCGGTGGTCGAGATGCAGCAGTCGCTGGCAACCCTGATTGGCACCGTCGCACGCGAGACGACGGCAATTCGCGCACGCTGCGGCGAGTTGTCCAGCCTGTCGCAAACGGTGAAACAGCACTCCGCGCGCCAGAGCCGCACGGCGGTGCAGATGGCCGAGCGTGCGCAGGGCCTGGTGCAAAGCGTGGCAGTCAGCAGCGACAATGCCCAGCATGCCGACCGGATCACCACGGCCACCGAACACATGGCCAGCGAAGGCCAGCAGGAAATCCAGGCCACGATGGCCGAAATGGCGGCGATGTCTGCCGTCATCGGTGACACGGTGACGCGCATTGAAGCACTGGGTGCGGCCACCGACAAGGTAGCCGGCATCGTCAGCGTGATCCAGGGCATCGCCGCGCAAACCAATCTGCTGGCGCTCAATGCCGCCATTGAGGCCGCGCGCGCGGGCGAGCAGGGACGCGGCTTCGCCGTGGTCGCCGACGAGGTTCGGCAACTGGCCGAACGCACGGGCCAGGCGACGACGGAAATCCAGGGGGTGATCCAGGGCATCCAGGACAGCAAGGCAATGGCCGTAGCCAGCATGGGCAGCATGGTGGACTCGGTGGAGCGCGGCGTCACGCTGGCCGGCCAGGCCGGCGCGGCGGTCAATACCATTGCCGGCTCGGCGCAGGAAGCCGTCAGCGTGGTTTCGAGCATTGCCAACGGTCTGGCCAGCGAGGCCGATGCGGCGCAGGACATCGGCACGCAAGTGGGTGATGTGGCCGCTGCAGCGCGCGAGAACGACGAACTGGTCGGCCGTGTGGCCAGCCTGGCGCTGGACATTGAAAGCACCGTCGACCGCATCCAGCAGGGCATAGGCCGGCTGCGGGTCTGAGCGGAACAACACCGTCACTGCCCGGCAAGCAACAGCCGCCCGGGTGTGCCGGCCCGATGCGGCCTTGCTTGCGCTAAGCGGCCACGGCAAAGAAGGCGCTGGGCGTCGCGCCAAACTGGCGGCGGAACATCGCGGTAAAGGCGCTGGGGCTGGCGTAGCCGGCGTCGAGCGCCACGTCGAGCACGCGGCGGCCGGCGGCGAGCTGCTGCAGCGCGAACAGCAGCCGCGCCTGGCGCCGCCATTCGCCAAAGCTCATTCCGGTCGCCTTCTGAAAACGCCGCTGCAGCGTGCGGGTGTCGATGCCCAGCCGCGCGGCCCAGTCCGCCGTCGTGCGCGCATCGTCGGGCGCGGCGCGCAGCGCCTCGCACAGCGGTCGCAGCAGCGGGTCGTCGGGAACGGGCAGCGCCAGCGGCACGGTAGGCAGCACCTGCAATTCATCCAGCAGCACATGGATCAGCCGCTCGGCCCGGCTGCCCGGCGCGTGCGGTGGCTGCAGCTGCACGGCGACGAGCAGCAGCTCGCGCAATAGCGGCGTCACCGCCAGCACCGCGCATTCGCCCGGCATCGCCTGCACCGCGTCGGAACGCACATAGACGCTGCGCACCTGCACGCGGCTGAGCATGTGCACCTCGTGCCACTCGCCCGGCGGAATCCAGATCGCGCGGCTCGGCGGCGCCACCCACTGGCCGGCGGGGGTTTCCACCTTCATCACGCCCTCGATGGCAAACAGCAGCTGCGCCACCGGATGCGTGTGGCGAATGGTCGCGGTGCCGGCCGGGTAGGTTTCCGACTTGCCGATCAGGAGACCATCGGCCATGGCCGGGGGCGGACCAATGTCGGCAATCGGCGCCATGGGGGAATTCTGGGCTTGGCTCATGCCGCTTTCTCGATAGTTGACGCCACAATCCGGCAAGACAGGCATGAGCATACCATTTAGCCTGTGTTCACAAGCGATATGTCCCTGCGCAGGCCCGCTTCCTTTTCCCGTTCATTGCACGGAGCACCGCCATCATGAGCAGCAACAGCGCCACCCTGCCAGCGGCATCCGGTCGCGGCGACACCCGCTACCGGGTGCTGACGGCTATCAGCCTCGCCCACTTTCTCAACGACATGATGCAGTCGCTGATCCTGGCGCTGTATCCCATCCTGAAGGGCAATTACCACCTGAGCTTTGCCGAAATCGGCCTGCTGACCTTCACCTACCAGTGCACGGCCTCGCTGCAGCAGCCGCTGGTGGGCCTGGTGACCGACCGCAGGCCGATGCCGCGTGCGCTGCCGCTCGCCATGGGGGCAACGCTGCTGGGCCTCTTGCTGCTGTCGCAGGCGACGACACTGCCGCTGCTGCTGCTGGCCGCCGCGCTGGTGGGCACCGGCTCGGCCATCTTTCACCCGGAATCGTCGCGCGTGGCGCGCCTGGCCTCGGGCGGGCGCCACGGCTTCGCGCAGTCGCTGTTCCAGCTCGGCGGCAATGGCGGCACGGCGGCCGGGCCGCTGCTCGCGGCGCTGATCATCCTGCCCGGGGGCCAGCACAGCGTGGCCTGGTTCGCGCTGGCGGCGCTGCTGGCCATCGTCGTGCTCTGGCAGGTCGGCAACTGGTATCGCGCCCACCTGGCCGCGCCGGCGCCGCGCTCGGCACGCCCGAGCACACCACCGCTGTCGCCGGCCAACACCCGGCTCGCGCTGGCCGTGCTGATCGGCCTGGTGATCGGCAAGTACACCTATCTGGCCAGCCTGCACAGCTACTTCACCTTCTACCTGATGCAGCATTTTGCGCTCGACGCGCGCAATGCGCAGCTCTACCTGTTCGGCTTCCTGTTCGCCGTGGCAGCCGGAACGCTGCTGGGCGGGCCGCTGGGCGACCGCATCGGCCGGCGCAGCGTGATCTGGCTGTCCGTACTGGGCGCCATTCCCTTCGCGCTGCTGCTGCCCCATGCGGGGCTCACCGGCACACTGCTGCTGAGCATGGCGGTCGGCTTCATCCTGTCGTCGGCGTTCTCGGCAATTCTGGTTTTCGCGCAGGAGCTGGTGCCGGGCAAGGTCGGCACGATTTCGGGGCTGTTCTTCGGGCTGGCCTTTGGCATCGCCGGGCTGGCGGCCGCGCTGCTGGGCTGGCTGGCCGACCGCTGGGGCATCGTCGGCATTTACCAGCTGTGCGCCTGGCTGCCGCTTAGCGGGCTGATCGCGCTGGCGCTGCCGGATACGCGCCACCGGTGAAGCGCACTCAACGCCCGGCGTCTGCAGCCTGCTGCGCCTGTTCGTGCAGCAAGGCTGCAAAACGCGCGGGCGACAGCGGGCGGGAGTAGAGAAAACCCTGCACATACTCGCAGGCCACAGCCTGCAGGATCGCTGCCTGCTCCGGCGTTTCCACGCCTTCGGCGACCACCTGCAGGCCCAGCTTGTGCGCCATGACGACGATGGCCTCGCACAGGGCATGGTCCTTGTTGTTCTGGGCGATCTGGCGCAGGAAGGATTGGTCGATCTTCAGATAGTCCAGCTCGTAATTCTTCAAATAGGAAAGCGCCGAGTAACCGGTACCGAAATCGTCCAGTGCAATGGCCAGGCCCTGCGCGTGATAGCGCTGCAGGGCCTGCTGCACATCACTGTCGGCATCCAGCAGCAGGCCTTCGGTGATTTCCAGCACCAGCGCCCCGGCCCCGAGCCCGGCGGCGGCGATCTGCGCCAGCCAGCGCTCATGGTTGCGCGGGTCGCGAAAATGCACGGCGGAGACATTGATGCTGATCTGCAGCTGCGGCAGCAGCTCGTGCCGCCAGCGGGCAAGGTCGCTGAGTACCTGGCCCAGCACCCAGTCGCTGATGCGGCCGATCAGCCCGCATTCCTCGGCAATCGGAATAAAGGCTGCCGGGCTGATGCTGCCATGCTCGGGGTGCTGCCAGCGCAGCAGCGCTTCGGCCTTGTGCACGTGCCCGCTGGCCAGATCGACGATGGGCTGGTATTCCAGACAGAACTGCTCGCGCTCGAGCGCTTCGTGCAGGCCGCTGGAAATGCGCAGCCGGGTTTCGGCGGCCTTTTGCATGAAGGGTGCGTAGAAACAGTAACTGTTGCGGCCGGAATGCTTGGCGCCGTACATGGCCTGGTCGGCATTGCGCAGCAGCGCATCCACCTCCATGCCATCGGTCGGGGCCATGGCGATGCCGATGCTGCCGGTCACATAACAGGTCATGCGCGCCAGTGTGACGGGCTCGGCCAGCCGCGCGAGAATGGTGCGCGCCACCTGGTCCACATCGCCCAGCGCGGCGATGTCGCCCAGCACGATGCAGAATTCGTCGCCGCCCAGCCGCGCCACGGTATCGCTGGCGCGCACGCAGCCCTGCAGGCGCACGGCAATGGTCATGAGCAGCTGATCGCCATTGCCGTGACCCAGCGTGTCATTGATGGTCTTGAAGTGGTCGAGGTCGATCAGCAGCACGGCGACCATCTTGCGCCGGCGCAGGGCCTGCGCCAGTTCGTACTCCAGCCGGTCATGCAGCATGCGCCGGTTGCACAGGCTGGTCAGCGGATCATGTTTGGCAAGAAAATCAAGCTGCTCCTGCACGGCAACGACGGCGCTGATGTCGGAAAACACCAGCACATGATTGCTGAGCTGCCCATCGGGATTCTGCACGGCGCTGATGCTTTCCCAGACATTGATCAGCGACTGGTTCTTGTGGCGGTAGCAGACATTCCCCTGCCATTGCTCGCGGCCCTGCTTTTGCAGCTGCTCGATGAATTGCGGGCTGTGCGGCTGCTGGTAGAGCACATCGACCGTGGGCCAGCTTTCGGCCTCCTCGGCCGTATAGCCGGTGAGCTGGGTGAACGCCGGATTCACCGATACGACGCGGCGCGCCGCGTCGAGTATGGCAATGCCTTCGGCGGTCGACTCGAACACGGTAACGGCCTGGCGCAGGCGCTCTTCGGTCAGCCGCCGTTCGGTGATGTCCTGCATCACGCCGATGATGCGATCGCAGCTGCCGCCATTCTCGAAGCGCTTGCCGTGGGCCTCCATCCAGCGCTGCTGCGTGTCCTGGCCACGCACGCGAAAGACGACATTGAAGCTGCCGCCCTCGACGCGGGTCTGCTCGATCGCGCGGGCGACGTCATCGACATCACGCTCGTCAACCAGCGCCAGAAAGCGCCGGATGGGCTCGCTCAGCGGAGACACCAGGCTGGCGGCATGCCCGTCGTTCAGCGGATAGACCTGCAGCTGGTCGATTTCGACGCGCCACTCCCACACTTCCAGTTGCGCCGCCTGCATGGCCTTGCAGAAACGCTCGACCTGCTCGTCGGCCTGGCGCTGGATATTGAAGCGCACCATGGCCATCTGCAGCGTGGCGTGCAGCTCGCGCGGCGATACCGGCTTGACCAGATAGCCGTAGGGCAAGGCCTCTTCGGCACGCTGCAGCGTGGCGTCTTCGGCATAGGCGCTCAGAAAGATGATGGGGATTTTCAGCTGCTGGTGAATGGTGCGCGCGGCCTCGACGCCATCCATCGCGCCTTCGAGGTGGATGTCCATCAGCACCAGATCGGGCATGGTGCTGGCCGCCGTGTCGATGGCCTGCTGGCCGCTGGGCACGACGGCGCACACGGTATAGCCCAGCGCCTGCAGCTGCAGCTTCAGGTCCATGGCGATGATGCGTTCGTCTTCGACGATCAGGACGCGGATGTTCTGCATGGTCATTCTCCGGCGCCATAAATCGGAAAACGGGCTTCGACATGCACGCCGGGCCGGTTGTCGCTGAGCGTGAGCTCGGCACCCATCTGCTCCGCGAGCAGCGGCAGCAATTGCAGTCCCAGTGATTTCGCCCCGCCCGACAGATCGGGCCGCAGACCCACGCCGTGGTCGGCGACCACCAGGCTGGCATGGGTGTCGTCCAGCAGGGTCAGCGTGATCCAGATCGTGCCGTCCGAATCCGGATAGGCGTGCTTGAAGGCATTGGTCAGCAGTTCGTTGATCAAGAGGCCGCAGGGCGTGGCGCGCTGCAGCTCGATGCAGACGAGACCCACCGGCGCATCGAGCTCGAAATGGATATTGCGCGCCAGCGAGCCGTAGCTGCTCAGCAGCAGCTGGCTGAAGCGCTGCAGGTATTCGCCCAGATCGACCTTGGAAAAATCGTGGCGCTCGTAGAGCAGCTGGTGAATCAGCGCCATCGAGCGGACACGCGCCTGGCTGTCCTGCAGCACGTGGCGCGTGCTTTCCTCTTCGACGAAATGCGTCTGCATGTTCAGGAGGCTGATGATGACCTGCAGATTGTTTTTCACCCGGTGGTGCACTTCGTTGAGCAGCGTGGTCTTTTCCTGCAGCGCCATCTCCAGCTGGTGCTGGGCCTGCTTGCGCGAGGTGATGTCGACGATGCCGGCGAGCACCATGGGACCTTCTTCCGTATCGATGGGATTCAGGCCGATTTCGATGGGAAATTCGCTGCCATCCTTTCTGAGCCCGAAGAGGTCACGCCCGACGCCCATGGGTCGCGCCTCCGGGTGGTGCAGGAAGTTCTGCCGCAGGGCGCCATGCTGCTGGCGAAAACGCTCGGGCACCAGCCTTTCCATGGGCAGTCCCAGCAGTTCGTCGGGCCGATAGCCAAACAGCGATTCGGCCAGCCGGTTGAACAGCGTGATGGCCCCTCTGGCGTTCACCATGATCATCGCGTTCGGCGCTTCCTGCACCACCTGGTGAAAACGCTCTTCCAGCCGCTTGCGCGTGCTGATGTCGCGCGTGACCTTGGCATAGCCGCGCAGCTCGCCGGCCTCGTCACGCAAGGGGGTCAGCACGATGTCGGCCAGAAAGCGGCTGCCATCCTTGCGGATGCGCCAGTCTTCACAGGCAAAGCGGCCGGCGGCACGGGCCATCGCCAGCTCCTGCATGGCGCGGGCCTGTGCATCGCCATCCGGCGGGTAGAACAGCGAAAAATGCCGGCCAATGATTTCGTCGGCACTGTAGCCCTTGAGCCGCTCCGCGCCACCATTCCAGCTGCACACGCAGCCTTCCGGATCGAGCATGTAGATCGCGTAGTCTTCCACGCAATTCACCAGCAGGCGAAAGCAGACCTCGCTTTCACTGATGCCGGGCAGCGCGGCAGTGGCGGCAGGCGGCATGGCGATCTCCGGCAGGCATCCCGGCCACAGGCGTGGCCGGAAGGAATGATTTCAACTGACTTTCGGGTGATTGTCTGCAGACACAATCAATAAGCAGAGTCATTTGCACTTAAGTGAAGAATGCCGCAAGAAACAACCATATTATTGGCAGGGTTTTTCCTCGCAGGCCGCGCCTTGCTGCCAGAAATCACCTTGCATGCCCTGCCCATGGCGGGAACACATCGCCTGCCCGTCTTATCGAGGAATCAAGCCGTATACATGGCAAAGTAATAGCCAGCAAGCAATTCAGCACAATGGTTGCAAGGCTATACCCTGCATCATGCTGCTCGGTCATGCCGATGGGGTGAGCGCGGTTTCACGTGGAACGGCCAGCTGCCGCCCGGCAGGAGCGGCCATTCATCGGTCGCCGGTCGTCGCCCGCGCCAGCCAGCCCAGCGCAAGCTGCCGGCTGGCACGCACATTGGCATCAATCACCGGCAGGGACTGTCCCCCGACACATTCCAGATAGCAGGGGCCGGCAAAACCGTGCTGCACCAGATCGCCCAGCACGCGCGGAAAATCGACCAGCCCTTCGCCCGGCGTGATCATGACATCCGGCCCGGCCGCCGTGAGCGTGCAATCCTTGATGATGGCGCTGCTGCAATACGGCGCCAGCTGCGCCGCGCACGTCTCGGGGCGGATGGCGCCCTGGCTGTAATAGAGGAAATTGCCGGGATCAAAGCACAGGCTGAAAGCCGGATGCGCGATGGCCGCGTGCAGCGCGAGCAAGTCAGCAGGCCCCAGGGCAATGCCGCCATGCGGCTTGAGGGTGATGCCGATACCGGCCTGTGCCGCATGCGGCAGCACCGCCTGCATCAGCACGATGTAGTCGGCGCGCAGTGCCGGCTCGTCACAACCGCAGTCAAGCAGCCAGCGCACGCCCAGGGCCGCCGCCACATCGATGAGCCGGCAGTAGTCGCTGATGGCTGCCGGCAAGCCGGCCTCCGGATGCCAGCCCCCCAGCAGCATGGAGGGGCGCAAACCGGCATCGGCGGCCACCGCGCGCACCTGCGCGACTTCCGACTGCGTGCTGCCGGAATGCAGCACAATCGCGTCCGGCCCGCCGGGCCGGGCGCTGTAATACACCGCCAGCTCACTGATCCCGGCTGCGGCAATGGCGGCACAGGCGGCGGGAAACGCCAGCTGCTGATATGGCCGCGTCGTACAGCCCAGAATGCCAGTCATCTGCCCCCTCCTGCGTCCTGACTTTCACCGTTATAGCCGGCCCGGGCGCAGAAACTTTTCCTGGCTGGCGGTTTTGCTCATCAGCCCGGGCAAAACAGTACCTGATTATGTCTCTGCTTCAGAATCGTCATTCCCGCGTACGCGGGAATCCAGATGACGGTGTGAAATCAAGCGTTGCTCTGGATGCCCGCCTTCGCGGGCATGACGAAAAAAGGGTTTCTGCAGGAGAGACACAATCAGGAAACAGTAAGAATATGGACAGCACTTCAAGGGCAAGGCACACTGCCAGCACCGTTCCCAGCCACCACGCCGAGCATGCCGCGCCGTCTGCTTCCGCTCCTGTTTGCCCCTTTGCTGCTGTCGCCAGCCGCGCACGCCACCGCACTGGCCGAATGTCTCGGTTACGAGGCTGGGGCGCGACTGATAACGGTGAACGCCGATGATCTGGGCATGCACCCGGATCTTGATCGCGCCGCGCTGGCGCTGCTCGATGCGCGGCAGATCCAGTCGGTATCCATCATGCCACCCGCCCCCAATTTCGCGGCAACGGCGCGGGCCCTGGCCGAACGCAAGCAGGCCGTCGGCGTCCATCTGACGCTGACCAACGAGTGGCAGGCCGCACAGGGCTGGGGCGGCGTGCTGCCGGCAAGCGCAGTGCCTTCGCTGTACAACGCACAAGGCCGGCTGTGGGCAACGACCGAGGAAGTCGGCAAGCACGCGAAGCTGGATGACGTGAAACAGGAAATCCGTGCGCAAATCGCCAGGGTCAAGGCCGCCGGGCTGCGCATCAGCCATCTCGACGCGCACATGCTGTTCTGGGCGGCACGCCCGGATCTGCTGGACTTCTACTTCAGCCTGCCCCGGGAAACCGGCTACCCGGTGATCACGCAAATCCACCGCGAAGCGCTGGCCGGGCAGCAGAAGATCACGGCGCAATTGCAGCGTGAGGGTGTGCTGACGCCGGATACCTATTCGATGCATTACAACCCGGCGCAGCGCGTGCGCGGCGAGCCCTATCCGGGCTATGCACGCCTGCTGGCCGAGCTGCCGGCAGGGCTGAACCACATTGCCATCCACCCGGCCGAGCACAGCCCTGCCGCCGAGCGGGCAATTGCCGACCTCACGCTGCGCCTGTCCGATTACGATGCATGGCGCAACCCGGCCATACAGGAACTGCTCCGCAAGGAGAAGCTGCAGCCGGTCGATCTGCAAGGGCTGCAGGCGCTGCAAGACAAGGCCAAGACCGGCGCGCTGCCCTGCCTGACGCGCCCGTGAAGGCTGGCGCCCGCTTTTCCCTGCGGGGCCGGGATTGAGATCGCGGGCGTTCGCCCCCATGCTGGTGTTTCCCTCCCCGAACGCCGGTGCCGCATGCCCATCACGATCCGCCCCATTACCGCCACCGACTGGCCCGCTGTCTGGCCCATCCTGCAGCAGACCTTTGCCAGCGGCGACAGCTATCCCTTCCCGCCTGACAGCAGCGAAGCAGACATTCGCCATGCCTGGCTGGATGTGCCGCAACAAACCTTTGTCGCCTGCGCTGAAGACGGCGCGATTGTCGGCACGTATTACATCAAGCCCAACCAGACCGGCCTTGGCAGCCATGTCTGCAACTGCGGCTATGTGGTGGCGCCGGCGGCCAGCGGGCGCGGCATTGCCACGACGATGTGCGTGCATTCGCAGGCGACGGCGCTGGCGTTGGGCTTTCGCGCGATGCAGTTCAATCTGGTCGTCGCGACCAACACCCGCGCGGTGCGACTGTGGCGGCATCTGGGTTTCGAGCAGGTCGGCGTACTGCCCGGCGCCTTCCGCCATGCGCGACTGGGTTATGTCGACGCACTGGTACTGTTCAAAACCCTTAGCCCCCAAGAAGTCAAGGTATAGGCCTACACGCTTTTATCAAAAAGGGCTGCAGCCCTATACCATCAAAGTCATGACATTCAGTGGCCCGCCTCCGGCCACAAAAAACCCCGCCGCAGCGGGGTTTTTTTCAGGGCAGCAATGCCAATCAGGCGGCAACCTTGGCCTGCGCACGGCGATGCGCAACGGCGTCGGCCAGCTCGTTCAGCAGTTTTTCGGTGTCGTCCCAGCCGATGCAGGCGTCGGTGATGGACTGGCCGTAGCACAGCTCCTTGCCGGCGCCATCGTCCTGACGACCTTCGACCAGATGGCTTTCGACCATCACACCGAAGATGGCGTCGTTGCCATCGCGCAGCTGGGCGGAAATGTCGCTGCAGACTTCCATCTGGCGGCGGAAATCCTTGCGGCTGTTGGCGTGGCTGAAGTCGACCATGATTTTCTGCGGCAGACCGGCGGCGGCCAGGTCGGCAGCGGCGGCGCGCACGTGGTTGGCGTCGTAGTTCGGCTCCTTGCCGCCACGCAGGATGATGTGGCAATCCTTGTTGCCGCCGGTGGCGACAATCGCGGAGTGGCCGTATTTGGTTACCGACAGGAAATGGTGCGGCTGGCCGGCGGACTTGATCGCATCGATGGCGATCTTCAGGTTGCCGTCGGTGCCGTTCTTGAAACCGACCGGGCAGGACAGGCCGGACGACAGCTCGCGGTGCACCTGCGATTCGGTCGTGCGCGCGCCGATGGCGCCCCAGCTCATCAGGTCCGCCACGTATTGCGGGGTGATCATGTCGAGGAATTCACCAGCAGTGGGCAGGCCCATGCTGTTCAGATCGACCAGCAGCTTGCGCGCGATGCGCAGGCCGTCGTTGATCGCGAAGCTGCCGTTCAGGTACGGGTCGTTGATCAGGCCCTTCCAGCCAACCGTGGTACGCGGCTTTTCGAAATACACGCGCATCACGATTTCGAGGCGGTCTTTCAGCTTCTCGCGCAAGGGCAGCAGGCGCTCGCCATATTCCAGCGCGGATTTCACATCGTGGATCGAACAGGGGCCGATGATGACCAGCAGGCGGTCGTCGTCGCCGGCCAGAATGTTGTGGATGGCATTGCGGGCATTGAAGACGGTGGTGGAGCCCAGCTCGCTGACCGGAAACTTCTCGATCACGGCCACGGGCGGGAGAAGTTCCTTGATTTCGCGGATGCGTACGTCGTCGGTCTGGTAGTGCATGCTGGTCTCTCTGCGGCTGGGTGCCGGGTACGGGTTAATGCCAATCGCGCCAACCCGGCAAGCTTGTTCTTCAAAGCAACGAGATTAGCGTTTTCGGCCTGAGCCGTCCAGTTTGCACGGGCAATCGGTGTGATAGGCCATCTTGATCGGCGCAGCCGCCGCGATCAGCGCCGGCAATCGGCGCAGGCGCCCTTGATGGTGATTTCGATCTGCTCGGCAACAAAGCCGCTGGGCAGCACCACCGGCAGCTCGGTGCTGATCTGATCCAGACAGTAGAAACGGCCGCAGTGCTGGCAGTGGAAATGGGCGTGATGATGGGGCGTGCTGTGAGCGGCGGCGAAACGCCAGACACGGTCATCACCGGCCAGCTTGTGTGCGAGGCCGGCATCGGTGAGCCAGTCAAGCACGCGGTAGACGGTGACGCGGTCGACCCCCTCGCCCAGCGCGGCCAGCACGTCGAGGTGCGACAGCGGGTGGGGCGTGGCAAGCAGGATGGCCAGCACATTGACGCGCATGGCGGTGGTGCGGCCGGCAACGGCGGCAACGAGGCGATGCGCCTCTTCCTGCCGGTCCGGCACGGATTGCGGCATCGGAATGCCTTAGTCGGCGAACTGCTTTTTCAGGCGTTCGCGGCGTTCCTGGGCTTCCAGCGACAGCGAGGCGGTCGGGCGGGCCAAGAGGCGCGCCAGCCCGATGGGCTCGCCGGTGTCCTCGCAGAAGCCATACTCGCCGGAGTCGATCTTGCGCACGGTGGAGTCGATCTTCTGCAGCAGTTTGCGCTCGCGGTCACGCGTGCGCAGCTCGAGGGCATACTCTTCTTCGAGGGTGGCGCGGTCGGCCGGGTCGGGAGTGGCTTCCTGCTCCTGCAGGTGCTGGCTGGTCTGCGTGGCATTGGCCAGCAGCTCGGCTTTCATCTGCAGCAGGCGTTCACGGAAGAACTCCAGATGATCGGCGTTCATGTAATCGTCTTCGGGGCCGTTCCAGGAGAGGATATCTTGTTCCGTCAGTTTGGCCATGGATCGTTCTCGCGCGTGAAAAGCTTGGAAATCGCCGGCATTCCTTACACGGTCTGCCAAGCTCTAAATGGGCAGGGAGCTTAATCAAGTCGCCACCCGATTGCAATAAGGGTAAACAGGACTTTTGCCATTTGTCGGACTTATACCACGGCCTGACTACAAGCGGTCAGCCGGTCTTGGCCGGCGTGCCAGCTGTGCTACACTCGCCCGTTATTCTGGCGGATTGGCAAGACGGGGTATGGATCGCTCGCAACGTATCATGGTGGCTGCAGTGCTGCTTTCTGCAGTGGTGCATGCGTTGCCGGTGCTAGGCATCGAGATGCTGCGCGGTCTGGGCCTGGAGGGCCGCAAGCGCCCCAAGGCCACCGAATCGCTGGAAGTCGTGCTGGTCAACCAGCGCACCGATACCGCCCCGGCCAAGGCCGAAGTGCTCGCCCAGAGCAATCTCGACGGTGGCGGCAATACCGACGCCAAGCATCGCGCCACCTCGCCGCTGCCGGCCAAGGACGCCCCACCGGCCACCGAGCTCGAGCAAAAGCAGCAGGAGCAGAAACAGCTTGAGCAAAAGGCCGCCGAGCTGATGCGGCGGATCAAATCCGAACACCACGCTCCCGCCCAGGACAACAAGACACAACAGGCGCAGCCGGAAGGCAGCGGTATCGATCAGGAAACGCTGAAGCAGCAGGCGCGCGACCTTGCCGGCATGGCCGCGCAGATCGACAAGAATTACAACGCCTACCAGCAAAAGCCGCGCAAGGCCTTTGTCGGCGTGCGCGCCCAGCAGACCAGCGTCGCCATGTATGTCGACAACTGGCGCCAGAAGATCGAGCGCGTCGGTACGCTGACCTACCCGACCGACAGCCGCGGCCAGAAGCTGGCCGGCACGCTGCGCATCACGGTGGAAATCGCCGCCGACGGCAGCATCGCGTCCTCCAGCGTCGAAAAGTCTTCCGGCAATCCGGAGCTGGATGCGCAGGCACTGCGCATTCTGAAGCTGTCTTCGCCCTTCCCGCCGCTGCCGCCCGATATCAAGGCGACCGATTCGTCCGGCATGCCCGCGCAGTACCTGGTCATCACCCGCACCTGGACCTTCGCCAAGGGCGGCGGCTTCGATACGCAATGAGGGCAGGGCCTGTCCCGGCAGCAGCCAGCGCCCTTGTTCTGGACACGCAATCGTGACCCCCGCCCCGCCCACCCGCATCCTCGGCATCGACCCCGGCTCGCGCATCACCGGTTTTGGCGTCATCGACGTCGCCGGCAGCCAGCAGGTGTATGTCGCTTCCGGCTGCATCCGCACGCAGGGCGGCAGCCTGCCCGAACGCGTGAAAATCCTGCTCGACGGCATACGCCAGGTCGTTGACACCTATCGCCCCGACATCGCCGCGGTGGAAATCGTCTTCGTCAACGTCAACCCGCAATCGACGCTGATGCTGGGGCAGGCGCGCGGCGCCGTCGTCGCCGGCCTGGTCGCGGCCAGTTTGCCGGTGGCGGAATACACCGCGCTGCAGGTCAAGCAGGCGGTGGTCGGCAACGGCCACGCCGACAAGGACCAGGTCGCGCACATGGTGCAGCGCCTGCTGCGCCTCACCGGCCGCCCGCAGGCCGATGCCGCCGATGCGCTGGGCGTGGCGCTGACGCATGCGCAGCACAGCGGCGGTGCCGCCAGGCAATTGGCCGGCCACCGGCAGCTGAGCATGAAGCGCGGCCGCATGGCCTGATCGCGCCGCCGTTTGCCGGGCGCTGTCAGCATCGCGGCCGAAAACGGCTAGGCTGCAGCCATCCACAGGAGAAATCCGCGATGCGCCTGCTTCCTTCCTGCCTCGCCCTGCTGTGCTGGCTGCCGGCTCTGGCTGCCGATCCGCTTGCCCTGGCAACCCACGGCCGCCATACGCCGCCGTTTTATGAAATCGGCAGCGACGGCAAGGCACGCGGCGCCTGTCCGGAATTGCTGCAGGCCATGAGCGATGCCAGACCGGGCCTGGTGTTCACTGGCACCGAAACGCTGATGTCACTGAGCCTGATCGAGAAAGCACTGGCCCAGCGCCGCATTGATGTGGTGTGCAGCCTCGGGCGTACCGCCCAGCGCGAGGCCATCGCCGACTTCCTCATTCCCGTCTGGCAAACACAGCACAAGGTCATGGTGCGCCGCGACGATCCGGTCAGCATCGCCAGCCTTGAGGAGCTGGCAGCCCATTCGCGCGAGCAGCCGGTCATCGTCAAGCGCAGCAGCGTGTACGCCGATCGCCTGCGCCTGGCCGGCGTGCTCATCGACGACAGCAGCAGCGACAACGACGGCATGCTGCGCAAGCTGCTCGGCCAGCGCGGGCGTTTCATTTACACCGACCAGCAGCAGCTGGCCGTGCTGCAGCGCGAGCCGGGCATGGCGGAGCGGCTGCGCATTCTGCCCGCCCGCCTGCACAGCGAAACACTCTATCTGGTGGTCGACAAGGCCCTGCCGGCGACGGCGCGGCAAACACTGCAAGGTGCTTTCGAGGCAGTGCGCGCTTCGGGCAGACTCCGGGCCATCCAGCTGAAATACGCCCTGGACCCTGGTGACAAGCAGGACGAATAATGCAGGGTATATGCCATGAACTCAAAAAGGCGTTGATCTGCAAGAAAATACCAGTCACCGTATACAACACGAGCCGGCTTGCCGCAGCAAGCTGACGCGTCGCGGGCCGCGTCAGCTTATACTGACGGAATGATTTCCGGAGCGCCGCTCATGCGTTGTGCCAGTTTCGTGCTGCTTTGTCTTGCCCTCACCAGCGTGGCGCACGCCGAAAACTGGACGCTGCGCACCGCCGCCCGCGATACCCCGCCTTATTACTCGCTCGATGCCCAGCACCAGGCACATGGCGCCTGCCCGGAGCTGCTGAGCGCGCTGGAGCGCAAGCTGCCGGGCCTGAATGTCATCGGCAAGGAACGGCCGCTGTCGCTGGCGCTGCATGATGTCGAGCTGCAGCAAGGCAGCCTGGACATACTTTGCGGGGTTGGCGCCACCGATGCGCGCCGGGCCGCCGCCGACCTGCTGCATCCGCTGTGGGAAAGCCGGCACCGGCTGCTGGTGCGCAAGGACGATCCGGGCAACGTGAGCAGTCTCGAAGAGCTGCGCACGGCAGCCAGTGCCAGCCCGGTGCTGGCGCGCCGCATGTCCACCTTTGCCGACAAGCTGAAAAGCCAGGGCATCGCCGTCGATGACAACAGCAACGAGAACGAGGTCATGCTGCGCAAGCTGCTCGCCCAGCGCGGGCGCTATCTTTATGGCGATGAATTGCTGCTGCAGGCGCTGATCCGGCAAGACGGGCTCGACAGGCGGCTGCGCATGCTGCCCACGGTATTCCACCGGCAAGCGCTGTATTTCCTCGCCGCCAAGCGGCTGGATGCCAGCAAGCGGCAACAGCTGCAAACGGCTTTGCAGACCATGGAGCAGGACGGCACACTGCCGGCCATCCGCAAGAAATACGGGCTGGCCGGGATCAGCCCGCAGTAAATCAACCATTGATCCGGCCCTTTGATGTTTCATGCGCAGGAGCGAGCTTGCTGGCGATAAGCAACGCTTCGCGAGCAAGCTCGCTCCTGCGAAAATTCAAACCTCGGAAGGCCGGATCAATAAGCGCCGGATTTCCAGCTGATCTCAAGCACCAGGCCTAGCCCGGTACCCATCATCGTCAGCAGCACGTTTTACGTTCATGCCGTTTTCCCGGCTTCGCCTTGAAAATGACGTATCAACGCAGGCGCAGCGCCCAGGCTTGCAGCGCCTGCAACTGCTGCACGATCAAGCCCTGGATTTTCTCGTCCACCAGCTCGCCCGACTCGCTGAAACTGGCGCTGAAGGCATTGGCAAATACTTCCGGACGGTTCAGCGGATGCAGGTCAAGGAAAACGCAAGTCTGCCGCAGATGATATTGCGCACGCGAAGTCCCCATGCCGCCACCGGCGCCCATGATGGCCACGGCCTTGCCGGCCAGCGGACTTTCCGCCTCGCGCGACGCCCAGTCCAGCGCATTCTTCAGCGCCGGCGCCATCGAGTAGTTGTATTCCGGGCAGGCAATCACCAGTGCATCGGCACCGCGCAACTGCTCGACCAGCCGCTGCACCGCCGCCGGCTTCTCGGTGATGTCGCCGTTGTAGAAGGGCAGATCGCCGATCTCGGCAACTTCGAACAGTACGCCTTCGGGCACATGGCTGCCGGCATAGCGCAGCAGACCGGCATTGCGGGACGCCTTGCGCAGACTGCCGCACAGGCCGACGAATTTCAGGGGCTTGCTCATGGATACACCTCCGTTAAGGCCACGCGCAGGGGTGGCGGGTGCAGCCATTATGGTCGAGAGACAAGCCACCTGCCTTGCAATGAAGTGAACGACTTCTGCGGAAATTCTGCACAAACCGCTGTGCAGGCAGCCTGGCACAAACACCCGTTCTAGCTGCTTGTGCCCCGCCCCAGCATCGCCTGCACATCGCGCACCAGCTGCAGCGAGGCTTCGATTTCGTCCTTGCGGATCGCGACGCTTTCCACATTGCAGCCTATGGGTATCAGCTTGGATGCCGCGTAATCAATCAGCTCTGCGAAGATACTGCGGCAGGCATGCAGTGAATCGCCAAGAATGTCGACCGAGTGGCTGAGGTCGTTTTCCAGCCATTTCGGGATGCTGATCCCCAGCCATTTCATGAATTGCAGCGTTTTCACCGAGCCACACGGCGTGATGGTGAAAATGATCGGCACCATGTCGATGCCATGCTCGCGGCAGTGGTAGTAGTAATCCGAGAGGAAGGTTTTGGCCGCCTCGACGTTGTACACGCACTGGGTAATGAAATAGCTGCAGCCCTGCGCCATCTTGGCGGCAACGCGCAGATGCTCGTCCTGCTTCACCAGATGCCGCTCGGGGATGGCGACGCCGCCCAGCAGCAGATCGGGATTGAATTGCTGGCGCAGCGCGTAGGCGTCGTTCATGGTCAGCGTCACGCGCTGCTGGCGCGAGGCGGCGCCGACAAACACCGCCAGCCCCTGCTGCTGTTCCTCCAGATAAGCGGTGAAGCTCGCGGGCGAGTATTTGGCGGTACAGCGATAGCTAATCTTCGGCAGCTCAAGACTGGCGAGGTGTTCAGCCGCATACCTTACAGGGTCGAGCGTTTCGATAAACGGAAACGGTCGTGCTTCGCTGGTGCGGTCGGCCTCGTCCTGGATGTCGTAGAGCACCAGTCCGTCAACGCCAAGGCTGCGGATGCGCTCGACCTGCGTCGCGGCGATCTCGGCGATTTTTTCCGGCGTGTTCTGCGCCTTGGGCGGGGTGATGCCGTACAGCACGATGCCATTAGTTCGTTGGCGGATCAGGTCTTGCAGCATGGTTTTCTCAAAACGTTGAACCACAGAGGCACAGAGGGGCACTGAGAAAATCTGTTCTCACGTCCTGATTAGGTAGCCAGCTCAGCAACTCGTCATACCGGCGTCCCACGTTTTTCCTCTGTGTGCTCTGTGCCTCTGTGGTGGATGGCTTTTAACTGAGCTTTTGCAGAACGGCTTTCGCCGCCGCCACGGTCGCGGCGATGTCGGCATCGCTATGCGCGGCAGACACAAAGCCCGCCTCGAAGGCCGACGGCGCCAGGTACACGCCTTCGCCGAGCATGGCGTGGAAGAAGGCGTTGAAACGCGCGCGGTCGCTGGCCATCACATCGGCATACGATTGCGGCGCAGTGGCGCTCATGTACACACCGAACATGCCACCGACGCTGTGCGCGGTAAACGCCGTATTCAGCTCCTGGCCGACTGCGTTGAAGCCGGCCGCCAGTTGCGCGGTGCGCGCCGTCAGTGCGTCGAAAAAGCCCGGCTGGCGGATCAGGTTCAGCGTGGTCAGACCTGCAGCGACGGCCAGCGGGTTGCCCGACAGCGTGCCGGCCTGATACACCGGCCCGAGTGGCGCGAGCTTGGCCATGATGTCGGCCCGGCCGCCGAAGGCCGCCAGCGGCATGCCGCCGCCGACCACCTTGCCCAGACAAGTCAGGTCGGGGGTAATGCCGTGCAGCCCCTGCGCGCAGCCGAGGCCAACGCGAAACCCGGTCATCACTTCGTCGTAGATCAGCACCGCGCCGTGGTCTTGCGTGAGTTTGCGCATCGCGGCGACAAACTCGGGCGTTGCCGGCACGAGGTTCATATTGCCGGCCACCGGCTCGACGATCAGCGCGGCAATCTGGCTGCCCTGCTCGGCAAACAGCGCTTCCAGCGCGGCGACGTCGTTGTACGGCAGCACGAGGGTGTCGGCCGCCACGGCGGCCGGCACACCGGCGGAGGACGGATTGCCGAAGGTCAAGAGACCGGAGCCAGCCTTCACCAGCAGGCTGTCGGCGTGGCCGTGGTAGCAGCCTTCGAACTTCACCAGCTTGTCACGGCCGGTGTAGCCACGCGCCAGACGGATCGCGCTCATGGTCGCCTCGGTGCCGCTGGACACGAGACGAACCTGTTCAATCGATGGCAGCAGCTCGCACAAGAGGTCGGCGAGATCGATTTCGGCGGCGGTCGGCGCGCCGAAGCTCATGCCGTTGCGCGCGGCCTTTTCCACTGCCTCGATCACCTGCGGGTGGCAGTGGCCGAGAATCAGCGGGCCCCAGGAGCCGACGTAATCGATGTAGCGCTGGCCGTCCGCATCCCACACGTAAGCCCCTTCGCCCTTGGCGAAAAAGCGCGGCGTGCCGCCCACCGAGCCGAAGGCCCGCACCGGCGAATTCACGCCGCCGGGAATATGGCGCTGCGCGGCAGCAAACAGTTCTTCGTTACGTGACATGTGCAACTCCTGAAAATCTCAACGCAGAGGCGCAAAGACGCAGAGAAAAAAATCCGGTTTCCTGGAAAGCACCTTGCTGGATGAGCCAGAACGGCCTTCCCAAACCGATCGCATTTCTCTGCGCCTCTGCGCCTCTGCGTTGGGTGTTAAATGAAACTCACCACTGCGAGTAAGGCTTCAAGGTCAGCTGGCTATTGTAATAGCGCTTGTCGCCGGTGACCTCTGCCCCCAGCCAGCCCGGCTGCGGCACCGGGGCATCGACGCTGGGCAATTCGATTTCGGCAACGATCAGCCCGGCATTCTCGCCATGGAATTCGTCGATTTCCCAGACCAGACCATTGCCAGCGTCAAGCAGATGGCGGGTTTTGTCGAGCACGCTGGGGCACAGCGCCAGCATCGCTTCGGCGTCAGCCAGTGGCACAGAGTATTCGAATTCGGCGCGGCTCATGCCATCGAGGCTGGCGCCCTTGATGGTCAGAAAACCGCCATCGCCCTTGATGCGCACGCGCACGGTGCGGCCCGGCTCGGTGCTTAGATAGCCCTGCGCGATGCGCGTGGACTGGGTGACATCTGCCCGCCAGGCGTCGCTGGCCAGCAGGTATTTGCGTTCGATTTCGGTTGCCATGCTGTCTCGAGTGAGCAAACGAGTTCGCGCAAGGCGCAAAGCCGAAGACAGTACCCAGAGTACGGCAAGGCGAAGCAACGCAGCGCGGGAACGTTTGCTTTACTGATTTTCGTCGCGCCAAAGAAAACGGCGCACCAGGGCTGCATTTTACCCGTGTGCGCCGCGCCGTGCGGGGATTTGCTAGGCGGAAAGGACGGTATCACCACCAGAATTGTCACCGCTGTCAGAGGCATCCTGCGACTTTACAGGCAGGCTTATCTACTATGAGCCAACCTCAACTCAGATTGAAGAACTTCAACATCAAAACCACTTTCAAGCTCAACAATAAATTTAGGCTCCGGCAATAGCTCAAGCACCATGACCAATGAACCCAATTTACCGGCATGTACACCATTGACTATCAAAACATAGTCATTGTGCTCGAACTCAAGACCCTCGATGGGGTCATGGTTCAAAAATGCTTGCATGAAGTCCGTTTGCATCACTGTTCTATCAAACGCGAGAGTTAGAGTTGAGTGACCGAAAATTCGCAAATCTGTACTAGCACTCAGAACGGCTTCACCACCACCAGTATCGTCACCGCAATCAGGATCAACACCGGCACTTCGTTGAAGAAGCGGTACCAGACATGGCTGCGGGTGTTTTTGTCGGCGGCAAAGTCGCGGTAAATCTTCCAGCACCAGCCGTGATACGCGGCGAGCAGCGCCACCAGCAAGAGCTTGGCGTGCATCCAGCGCCAGCCTTCGCCCATGTAAAAGCCGTAAAAGCCCCACATCCAGATGCCGCTCGCCAGCGCCAGCACGCCGATCGGCGTCATGAAGCGGTAGAGCTTACGCTCCATCAGCTTCAGGCGCGCGATCTCGGCAGGCTCGCTCGCCATCGCGTGATTGACGAAGAGCCGCGGCAGGTAGAACAGGCCGGCAAACCAGCTGACGACCATGATGATGTGCAAGGCTTTTACCCACGGCATTTATTTGGCCTTTTTCTTGCTCTTGGTGGTGGCTTTCTGCGGCGCCGGCTTGCTCTTGTTCTGGGCAATCGCGGCTTCGTAGAGCGGCTGCACCTTGGCGATCTGCGCGGTCAGGTCGGCAATGCGCGACTCGGCCGACGGGTGGGTGGAGGTGAATTCCGGCGGCTGGCTGCCGGTGGCCTGCTGCATCTTGCGCCAGACATTCACGGCAGCTTCCGGCTTGTAGCCGGCGCGCGCGGCCAGCTCGACCCCGATGCGGTCAGCCTCGGCTTCGTGCTCGCGGCTGTTGGGCAGAGTCCAGAAATACTTGGTGCCTTCCTGCGCCAGGCCGATGGCATTGTCGTACTTGCCGCCAGTCAGAATCGAGGTGGTCTGGAACAGCAGGTTCTGGGTGGCGGCGTCCGATGCGCGTTCGCGGCTGTGTTCGCGCAGCGCGTGGGCCATTTCGTGGCCCATGATGGCAGCGATTTCGTCATCGGTGAGTTTCAGCGTATCGATGATGCCGGTGTAGAACATGATCTTGCCGCCAGCCGCACACCACGCGTTCAGCTCCTTGCTGGTCATGAGGTTGACTTCCCACTTCCAGTTCTGGATGTCGTCGCGGAACACCTTGGTTTGCGGGATCAGGCGATTGGCAATCGCGCGGATGCGCGCCGTCTGCTTGGCATCACGGTTCAGAATGCCGCGCGCCTGCGCATCGGCAAGAATCTGCTGGTAGGTCTGGTTGGCCTGCGCTTCGACTTCGGCGCTGCTGACCAGCATGCTCATGTTTTGTGAGCGCTCGGCGCCCACCGCACCACCCTTGGTGGTCTTGACGGACTGGCAGCCGCTCAGGGCAAGGCCGCACAGGACGGCGAGCAATACTTTATTGATTTTCATGGTTTGTTTTCATCCGATAAGGGGTAAAGCTGACGCGGATTTTAAGTGATAATCCGCGTCCGGACCATTTCAGATTTCCACCATCTCGAAATCGTCCTTGCGCGCGCCACAGTCCGGACAGGTCCAGTTCGGCGGCACGTCATCCCAGCGGGTACCCGGCACGATGCCGTCTTCGGGGCGACCGGCTTCCTCGTCATAGATGAAGCCACAAATCAGGCACATATACTTCTTCATACGTTTCCCCTTGCAATGTGCGATACCATGCAATTTTACCCCAACCTTCCAGCCCAGCCATGAATCCTACACCCCCCGTGGTGCTTGTCTTCACAGCCAACGACCCGTCCGGCGGCGCCGGCGTGGTGGCCGATGTGCTGACGCTGTCGTCACTTGGCTGCCACGTGCTGCCGGTCATTACCGCCATCACCGTACAGGACACCAATGGCGTGCAGGAGTTTCACGCCATCGACCCGGAACAGGTCGAGGAACAGGCACGCTTCATCCTGGAAGACATCCGCATCGATGCCATCAAGGTCGGCATGGTCGGCAGTGTGGAAAACCTCACCGTCATCGCCGAAATCGCCGCCGATTATCCCGAAGTGCCGCTGGTGCTGGATGCCCAGCTGATGGTGCAGGACCAGGACGACATGGAGTCCGAAGAAATCGCTGCGGCAATGCGCGACCTGCTGCTGCCGCACTCGACCATCTGCACGCCGGACGTGCGCTCGGCGCGCATGCTGGCGAGCGACGATCCGGATGAACAAACCGAGCTGCCGCTGGATGTCGCCGCGCAGCGCCTGATTTCCCTTGGCTGCGAATTCGTGCTGATCACCGGCTCGCAGGATACGTCGAGCAAGACCGGCAACAGCCTCTACAGCAGCCTGGGGCGCATGCGCAATGACAGCTGGACTCGCCTGCCCGGCCGTTTTCACGGCGCCGGCGCCACGCTGTCTGCGGCGCTGGTCGGCGCGCTCGCCAATGGCGCCGACATCAATGTCGCCGTACAGGAAGCCCAGGAATACACGCAGCAAACCCTCACGCACGCCTACCGCCCCGGCATGGGCCTGCTGGTCCCCGACCGGCTGTTCTGGGCACGTCCGCCCGAAGACGAAGCAGACACCGCCGCCAAGCCGCAGTGAGTTTCACGTGAAACAGCAAATCCTGCTGCTGAATGCCGGCGAGACCCCATTGCGCCAGCGCCTCCTGCAGGCGCTGCAGCCCGCGCTGCCCCAGCTGCTGGTGTTTTCCACCGACCTGCTGGCCGGCACGGGCAATGCTGACGCCGCCTGCCGGCAACGCGCCATGCATTACTGCCTGCCTGCCCTGCTGCAGGCCGGCATGCAGGTGCTGGTCGTGCATGATTGGCTAACGCGCGCGGCCAAGCGGGAAGTGCTGACCGAACTGGCCGGCTACGATGTCCTGCTGTTCGGCCTCTGTCAGGACGACGATGCACCGGAGCTGCATGCCGGGTGGACGTATGACGGGGAATGGCGGCTGACCGCCGGGAGTGATTTGCCGCAGCTTGCCGCCCAGATGGTGCAATTCTTGCCGCAGGCCAGTGGCAGCGCGGCCTGGAGCAGCCTGCAGGAACTGAGCATCTAGCCTATTGATCCACCCCTCTGATGATTTGACTCGTAGGAGCGAACTTGTTCGCGATCAGCAAGGCTTCGCGAGCAAGCTCGCTCCTACGGAAATTCAAACTTCTGAAGTCCGGATCAAGAGTGTCACGAGCCGCTCGCTAAATTCGCCGCCATGCCTTGCCAGATAGGGCCTTGAGCTGCCCCGCACCTGGAGCCAAGTGCACCAGGCACACATCAATTAACAGGGTATTGCCATGCAACCCAATTGGTTAAAAGGCTGCAATCAGATACCCCCGCCACCACAATCCGGATTATCTTTGTTGTCATTGCCCGCCGCCTGCAGCAAGGCTTCGCGTGCATCTTCGATCATGTCCAGCGAAGCCGAACTGGCCAGCTCGCGTTCGCCCTGCGGGCCAACGACATACAGGCCATAGCGAATCTGCTGGGGATGATGGGTCGTAACCCAGACCGGGTGAATGGCATAACGCATGATGGTTCTCCCGCGTACTGCATGAAGGGGTCTTCGTACCGGAAGAAGCAATCATTGAGCCAGAGCGACGAACGGTCGGCTTGCACCAGGCTCTGTTGCTGTTTGATTGTTTTTACGCAGCCGCCCAGCGTAGCCTGCGCGAAACTCCGCTACAGCAAGTACCAGTACTTGCGAGCCTGGGTGACAAAGTCTCTGGCAGGCGTGGCGGGGCTGCCCTGCGGGCGATAGGCAGCCGCGTGTCACACCTGCCCGACACGCCGCTGCGTGCCGGGCAGTACGGCTGCAAGCCGATCAGAAACCGGGGAACTTGAAGCCGGCGTTGATGGGCTTGCCCTTGCGCGCGCGCTTGCCGATATAGGGCGCCATTTCGTTGGCATCCAGCACCCACTCGACCGGCTTGCCTGCACGCCCCGTGCCATTGAGTTTCAGCGAATCACCAGCGCTGATGGTGATGGCGGCCAGGCTGTCCTTGTCGTCCAGCGCCATGGTGATCACGCCACGCCCGCCGCCTGCCAGCTGCTTGAACTCGGCATAGGGGAAGAGATGCAGCTTGCCGCCGGCAGAAAGACAGGCCACGACGGAAGTTTCACGTGGAACAAAACGGCTGACCTTCAGCAGCATTTCCCCCGTTTCCAGCGAAATGAAGCTCTTGCCGGCCTTCTGCCGGCTGAGCAGGTTTTCAAACTGGCAGGCGAAGCCATAGCCGGCGCTGTTGGCAATCACCAGCCAGTCCTGCGCCGCTGCGGTGAGCATCTGCATGATGCGTGTCTTGGCGGCCAGCTCGACCAGCGTTGTCACCGGTACGCCGTCGCCGCGTCCGCCCGGGATGACCGAGGCCGCCACCGTATAGACGCGCCCGTCGCTGCCGAACAGCGCCAGATTGTCCACCGTGCGGCATTCCAGCGCTGCCAGCAGCGCATCGCCATCCTTGAAGCTGAGATTCTGCAGATCGAGCCCGTGACCCTGGCGTGCGCGCAGCCAGCCCTTCTCGGACAGGATGATCGTGACCGGCTCATCGACCACGGCCACTTCCAGCGTGGCTTTTTCGGCTTCTTCGATCAGCGTGCGGCGCGGATCGGCAAACTTTTTGCGATCGGCTTCGATTTCCTTGATGACCTGGCGCTGCATGCTCTGCGGATTGGACAGCAGCTCTTCGAGCTCGTCCTTCTCGGTTTTGAGCGCGGCCAGTTCCTGCTCGATCTTGATGCCTTCCAGACGCGCCAGCTGACGCAGGCGGATTTCGAGAATATCCTCGGCCTGCCGCTCGGACAGCCGGAAAGCCGCCATCAATGCGGTCTTGGGTTCGTCCGCTTCGCGGATGATGCGGATCACCTCGTCGATATTCAGGAAGACGATCATCCGCCCTTCCAGAATATGAATGCGGTCGTTCACCTGCCCGAGCCGGTGTTCGCAACGGCGCGTCACCGTCACAAAACGGAAATCGATCCATTCTTCCAGAATGGTCTTCAGGTTCTTCTGCGCCGGGCGGCCATCGCGGCCGATCATCACCAGATTGAGCGACAGGCTGGTTTCCAGACTGGTATGCGCCAGCAGCACATTCATCAGCTCATCGGGATTCTGCCGCGAGGATTTCGGCTCCAGCACCAGTCGCACCGCAAAATCCTTGCCGGATTCGTCGCGCACGCGATCGAGCATCGACAGGATCAGCTGCTTGGTCTGGGTCTGCTCCTGGGTCAGCGCCTTCTTGCCCTTCTTGATCTTGGGATTGGTCAACTCCTCGATTTCTTCCAGTACCTTCTGCGTCGAAGTGCCGTGTGGCAGCTCGGTGACGATCAGCTGCCACTGGCCGCGCGCCAGGTCTTCCTTTTCCCAGCGGGCGCGCACCTTCAGGCTGCCGCGACCGGTTTCATAGGCCGCCTGCAGATCTCGCGCCGGTGAAATGATCTGGCCTCCGCCGGGCAGATCGGGGCCGGGAATGTAGCCCAGCAGATCGGCGACCGCGAGCTGCGGCTTGCGAATCAGCGCTACCGCGGCTTCTGCGACCTCGCCCAGGTTATGCGAAGGAATCTCGGTGGCCATGCCGACGGCAATCCCCGAGGCACCATTGAGCAGCAGCATGGGCAGCCGCGCCGGCAGCAGCTCGGGTTCTTCGAACGCCCCATCGTAGTTGGGGATGAAATCGGTTGTGCCCTTGTCGAGTTCGCCGAGCAGCAGCTCGGCGATGGGCGTCAGGCGTGCTTCCGTGTAGCGGTAGGCCGCAGCGCCGTCGCCATCACGCGAACCAAAATTGCCGTGGCCATCGATCAGCGGGTAGCGCAGCGAGAAATCCTGCGCGATGCGCACCAGCGCGTCATAGGCCGACTGGTCACCATGCGGATGATATTTACCCAGCACATCCCCGACGATGCGCGCCGATTTGATCGGCTTGGCCGTGGCGGTCAGGCCCAGCTCGTGCATGGTGTAGAGAATGCGGCGCTGCACCGGCTTCTGCCCGTCCTCGACCTGCGGCAAGGCGCGGCTTTTCACCACGCTCATTGCGTATTCGAGGTAGCTTTTTTCGGCATACAGGCCAAGCTGGACGGATTCGCCATCGTCGACGGCCAGCTGCGAGGTCTGGGCCGACACGAACTTGCCCCCGCCCCCCGCTGCCGGTACGACGTCCTGTTCTTCTGCCCGGGTAATCAGATCGTCAGACATAGCGCTCTTTCAATGGAGGAATTGCGCGCATTGTAAAAGACGGGCCGGCAAAAACCTATCTGATTAACCAGACTCTTCTGCAAAACCCGAATCCACCACAGAGGCACAGAGAGCACAGAGAAAAGCGGGAGCACGTCATCGGCATTTCTAAGGGTTTCGTGACTATGTCTTTCCTTCAGGAAGCAAGATTTTCAGGGCCTTTGTACTCAGACCTCCTGAAGTCAAGATGAAAGCAGGAAGCCTTTTCCACCTCAGAGACACAGAGGATACAAACCCCTGAGAAGTGCCCTCCCGCTTTTCTCTGTGCTCTCTGTGCCTCTGTGGTGGATTCGGTTTTTACTGGCAAATCTTGCTAATCTGGCAGTTCATGCTGTTTTACTGTTTCACGTGAAACACAGATCGCGGGCCATGTCCTGCAGCGCCTCTTCCGGCTCGCCGGCGTAGCTGATGCCCGCCAGGGACTCCCAGAGCATGAGATTCAGCGGTGCGCCGAAATCTTCCACATACAGGCCATCCGGCGCCACCGGCGGCTGGCCGGCCACGCCCGGGATGCGTTGCGTCATCACCTGCCCCGGCGTGCAATCGGGCAGCCAGCCCCATACCGGCTTGCCCAGGGCATGGGCAAATCCCACCTCCCAGGCCGTGCCGGAATCCGGCTCGCAGGCGCTGCGAAAGGCGCGCAGATCGGCAAACACCGCATCGGCATCGCGGATCAACTGGCAATTGATGCGGTAAATCCAGCCACGCAGTGCAATGGCGTCAAGGCCCGGCGGGGCGGCCTGATCGAGCGGATAGAGACCTTCCATGCCGGCCTGATCGCAGGCCACGATGAGCCGCCTCCCCCACCCCGCCGGGTCGGGGAAAAACACGCCGGGGCCAGCCAGATAAATGCGTTGTTTGCGCGCCATTGCCTTTGCCTTTTCACAAGATGGAAATTCAGTAAATGGTTATACTCCTTGGCTTACGCCTGAACCGCTAGGAGTCGTCATGTTCGGAAATGGTAAACGGATTGCTGAGCTGGAAGCACGCATCCGCAAACTGGAAGATGAAAAACAACAGCTCGGCCAGCAGAACAATCAGCTGCAGAATCAGGTGCGCCAGCTGGAGGGCGAGCTGTCGCGCAGTCGCGCCGATAGCCAGGCCAGCCTGAACGTGCAGTCGGCCGTGCGCGATTTCGGCGAGCAGTTCAGCAATGCACTGGCGGGCCTCGGCGAGCTGGTGGGCAAATTCAAGGAAGAGCGCCGCTGCGCCGCCGCAGTGACCCGCGTGTCCAGCGACAACAGCCAGACCATCACCAATATCGCCGACAATCTGCAATCGCTGTCGCAAACCGCCGCGCAATCGGTTTCACAGGTTGACCGGCTGGATACGCAATCGGAACAGATCAGCGGCATCGTGCAGCTGATCAAGGAAATCGCCGACCAGACCAATCTGCTGGCGCTCAATGCCGCCATCGAGGCCGCGCGCGCCGGCGAGCAGGGTCGCGGCTTTGCCGTCGTGGCCGACGAGGTGCGCAAGCTGGCCGAGCGCACCAGCTCGGCAACCAAGGACATCAGCAATCTGGTCGGGGCGATTCGCAGCGAAACGCAGGCGGTCAAGGGCGATATGGAGCTGCTGGCGCAGCAGACGCTGGAATACAGCGAAAAGGGCAATACCGCCGCCAGCGATATGGGCTTGCTGATCGAAGTCTCGCAGGAGATGGAAGAACTCATCAGCAACAACGCCGGCATGGGCGAGCACGAGCTGCAGCGCTTCGAAGCCTTGCGGCAACGCCTGCACCAGCTGTCCTGATCCGCATTCATGCCAACAAAAAAGCCTGCTGCATGCAGGCTTTTTTGTTGGGTATTGCCCTGCTGCCAAACACGCTGAAGGGCTGCAGAGCCATACCCTTAAAGGTCGGCTTCCACCTCGTTGCCGCGCGCTTCCAGCCAGGCGCGCCGGCTGCTGGCCTCGCCCTTGCCCATCAGCATGTGCATCAGCTCGCGGGTGTTTTCCGATACATCGTCCGGCACGCCCACGCGCAGCACGCGGCGGGTGTCGGGGTTCATGGTGGTGTCGAACAATTGCTCGGCGTTCATCTCGCCCAGACCCTTGAAGCGGGAAATGCTCCACGCGCCTTCGCGCACCTTCTCGGCGCGCAGCTTGTCGAGAATCGCCGTCAGCTCGCCCTCGTCGAGTGCATAGAACTTGCGCGGCGGCTTGTTCTTGCCGCTGCCGGCCACGTCGACGCGATACAGCGGCGGCTGCGCCACATACACATGGCCGGCGGCAACCAGCCCCGGGAAATGGCGGTAGAACAGCGTCAGCAACAGCACCTGGATGTGCGAGCCATCCACGTCCGCATCGGACATGATGATGATCTTGCCGTAGCGCAGGCCGCTGAGGTCGGCCGTGTCGCCCGGCCGGTGCGGGTCGACGCCGATGGCCACCGCGATGTCGTGCACCTCGTTGTTGGCAAAAATCTGGTCCTTGTCGACTTCCCAGGTGTTCAGCACCTTGCCGCGCAGCGGCAGGATCGCCTGGAAATCTTTATCCCTACCCAATTTCGCCGAACCGCCCGCCGAATCGCCCTCGACGAGGAACAGCTCGCAGCGCGCACTCTCCTCGCTTGCGCAATCGGTGAGCTTGCCCGGCAGCACGGCGACGCCGCCGGATTTCTTCTTCTCGACCTTCTGCGCGGACTTCTGCCGCGCCTGCGCCGCCTTGATCGCCAGCTCGGCCAGCTTCTTGCCCAGTTCGACGTGCTCGTTCAGCCACAGCTCGAAGGGCGACTTCACCATCTGCGAACACAGCTTCAGGCCGTCGCGGCTGGTGAGCTTGTCCTTGGTCTGGCCCTGGAATTGCGGATCAAGCACCTTGGCCGACAGCACAAAGGTACAGCGGCTGAACAGATCTTCCGGCAGCAGCTTCACGCCCTTGGGCAAGAGGCTGTGGAATTCGATAAAGGTCTTCACCGCCTGGAACACGCCGTCGCGCAGGCCCGATTCGTGCGTGCCGCCGGCCGGCGTCGGAATCAGGTTCACATACGACTCGCGGCTGACCAGGCCGTCTTCGGTCCAGGTCAGCGCCCAGGCGCAGCCTTCGCCTGGCGAGAACGTGTCATCCTCGCCCTCAATGTATTTCTGCCCCTGGAAAATCGGGATCAGCATGGTGTAGCCGGCGACCTGCTCGTTCAGATAGCCGGTCAGGCCATCAGGGTAGCACCAGCTTTTCTGCTGGAATTCGCCGCTGGCGAGCTCCACGTTCAGGTTCACCACCAAGCCGGGCAACAGCACCGCCTTGGATTTCAGCAGATGTTCCAGCTCGGATTGCGGGATATTCGGCGAATCAAAATACTGCGCATCGGGCGCAACAAACACCGTCGTGCCGGTGTCCTTCTTCGCCACCTTGCCGGTCACCAGCAGCGGCTCGATCACCTCGCCGCCGGAGAACACGAGACGATTGATTTCGCCGTCGCGCTTCACCTCGACTTCGAGGCGCGTTGCCAGCGCGTTGGTCACCGACACACCTACGCCGTGCAGACCACCGGAAAACGCGTAGGCGCCGCCGGATTTCTTGTCGAACTTGCCGCCGGCGTGCAACTGGGTAAACACCACCTGCACGGTGGGCACGCCCTCTTCCGGGTGGATGCCGACCGGAATGCCGCGGCCGTTATCCGAAACGCGCATGGTCTGGTTGCGGTACAGCGTGACATCGATCTGCGTGGCATGACCACCCAGCGCCTCATCGGCGGCGTTGTCGATCACTTCCTGGCAGATGTGCAGCGGATTGTCGGTGCGGGTATACATGCCGGGCCGGTGCCGGACCGGGTCCAGACCCTTGAGCACCTTGACCGAGGATTCGTCGTACTGGGTTTTCGCAACCATGGCGTTTCACGTGGAACATCAGATGCCGCGCAGTCTAGCAGATGGGCCGGCAGCCGGCAGCGTCACGAACATCCCTCGACCAGCTCGATAGCATCGCTGCCGCCGTGCATCGCTGTAACCTTGCCGCCGGTGATTTCATAGCGCACGCCACGGCCATCCTTGCGCCACCAGGTCAGGTACACGTCATGCACGCCGTCGCCATAGGCGTGCAGGCTGCGCTGCGGCGGCGTGGCGTAGGCGCGCAGCACGACCGCTTCGCTGTCGCCGATGCGGATGCCGTGATCGCTGCGCATCGGCCCTTCGTCACCGTAATTGCTCACGCGCACCACGCGGTTTTTCTGCAGCATGATGGCCAGCGCCACCGGGCCGCGCGCCGGCTGCACGTGGTAGCAATCGGCATTGCGTCCCTCGCCGCCGACAAGCAGCGGCACGCCCAGCGCGCGGGCCGCCTGGCGCTCGCTCATGCCTATCCTGAGCTTGCCAAAGCCGTCCGGGCCGATCACCGGCTCGCTTGCCACGGCCGCGCCGGCCAGCAGGCATCCCGCCAGAATCATCCGCATCGCACACTCCCCGGGCTATGAACTGACTGCAGTATGGGCCAGCCGGCGCGCGTTTACCCCGGCCGGCGATCTGGCAGAAAATGATTGGTTATTGGCATTTCTGCCATAAGCAGCTTCTGCCACACTGCAGCAACACCACCACAAGGCGCATGCCATGACCATCCCGCTTCCCGCCTCCGTGCGCGTTCTGGCGCTGTGCCAGGCGCTCTACACCGTCGGCATCTCGATCCAGCTGACACTCACCGGGCTCGCCGGCCTGCAGCTGGCCAGCGACAAGGCCTGGGCGACGCTGCCCTTTTCGCTGATCATCCTCACCGCCGCGATCACCACGCTGTTCGCCGCGCACTGGCTGCAGCGCGTGGGCCGGCGCAGCGGTTTCCTGATTGGCGCGACGCTGGGCGCAGTGGGCGGTGCGCTGGCCTTTGTCGCCATGCAGCGGCAGAGCTTTGGCCTGCTCTGTGCGGCGGCGTTGTTCACCGGCGGCTTCCAGGCCTTCGCGCAGTATTACCGGCTGGCCGCCGCCGACAGCGTCGGCGCGGACGCCAAGGGCCGCGCGATCGCCACCGTGCTCACCGGCGGCGTGCTCGCCGCGCTGTTCGGGCCGTGGCTGGCGAAAAGCGCCCAGGGCTGGCTGCCCGGCGTGCTGTTCGGCGGTGCCTACCTGCTGGCCAGTGCGATGGGTATAGCCACAGCAGCATTGATCTACTTTGGCTACAGGACAACACCCATGACTGTATCCGAGGCGCAGGATCACGCCCCTGCCCGCCCGCTGCGCGAGATCGTCGGCCAGCCGGTATTCCTGGCCGCGCTGGCCAACAGCGCCATCGCCTATGTACTGATGGCCGGGCTGATGACGGCAACGCCGCTGGCCATGGTTGCCTGCGGCTTCACGCTGGCCGACGGCGCCGGCGTGATCCAGTGGCATATGCTCGGCATGTTCGCCCCGGCGCTGGCTGCAGGCTGGCTGGTGCAAAGGCTGGGTGCGCCGGTGCTGGCGCTGCTGGGCAGCGCGCTGCTTTTCGCCGCCGCGCTGCTCGCCAGCCAGTCGAGCAGCCTGCCGGCGTTCTATGTGGCGCTGCTGCTGCTCGGCGTGGGCTGGAATTTCATGTTCGTCGCCGGATCGACACTGCTGGCGCTGAGCTACCGCCCCAGCGAGCGCGGCAAGACGCAGGCGAGCAGCGAATTCGGCACCAGCCTGCTCGCCGCCGCCGCCTCGCTGGCCGCCGCGCCGCTGCTGCAGGCACTGGGCTGGGAAAGGCTCAATGCCGTCGCGCCCTGGCTGCTGCTGTTGCCGGTGGCGCTGACGCTCAATCACCTGTGGCGGTTGCGCGCGCGGGAGGTGGCCCTTGGCTGAGCCGCGCCGCATCGTCTTCCTGCTTTACGAGCAGGTGAACGTGCTCGACGTCGCCGGGCCGCTGGAAGTGTTTTCCCAGCCCAACCGCAACGGTTTCGCGCCGTTCGCCACGCCCTACGACATCGTGCTCGCCTCGCTCGCCGGCGGGCCGGTCGCCACCTCGGCCGGCGCGGTGTTCATGACCGTGGCGCTGGCGGACGTCGCCCGCCCCATCGACACACTGATCGTCCCCGGCGGGCAGCCCAGCGCACCGGCGCTCACCCCCGTGCTGCAGGCGCTGGCCGGCAGCGTGCGCCGGCTGTGCAGCGTGTGCACCGGCGCGCTGATCCTCGCCGAAGCCGGCCTGCTCGCCGGCCGCCGCGCCACCACGCACTGGGATTACACCGCCCGGCTGGCCGCGCTGGGCGGGCGGATCGACGTCGTTCCCGACGCGCTGTATGTGCGCGACGGCGCCGTCTGGACCGCCGCCGGCATCAGCGCCGGCATCGACCTGGCGCTGGCGCTGGTCGAGGACGACTTCGGCCACGCGGTGGCGATGCGCATCGCGCGGCAGATGGTGGTGTTTCTCAAGCGCCCAGGCGGGCAATCGCAATTCAGCCAGCCGCTGGCGATCCAGAGCCGCGACGCGCGCTTTGCCGGCCTGCACGCCTGGATCAGGGCCAATCTGCACCGCAGGCTGGACGTCGGCACGCTGGCCGCACAGATGGCGATGAGCCCGCGCAGCTTCGCCCGGCATTACCTGGCCGCCACCGGCCAGACGCCGGCGCGGGCGATTGCCGCGCTGCGGCTCGAAGCCGCCGGCAGCCAGCTGCTCGCCGGCGACAGCCTGAAGCGGATCGCCCAGCAGTGCGGCTTCGGCGACGAGCAGGCACTGCGCCGCGCCTTCCTGCGCGAATACGGCGTCACGCCGCAGGATTACCGGCAGCGGTTTGGGTAGATAAGTCCGGCCCCATCTTCATCATGGCGGCGCCTGATCAGCAAGATCCAAATCAACCACAGAGACACAGAGAGCACAGAGAAAGACGGGAGCAGATCATAGGCATTTCTCAGGGTTTTGCTTCCTCTGTGTCTCTGTGTCTCTGTGTCTCTGTGGTTCAATGGGTTTTTTTGCTGAGAAGGGTTTCCAATCGGGTGGCGGCGTGCTTTTCCATGCCGACTACATATTGCACGGCGACGCCAGCGGCGGCGTGGTCGCCGGTACCGTGTCGCGGTAGGCGACGCCCGACTTCCTGAGCGCGGCCACCTCGGCGAGCACCGCGTCGTGGTCGAGGATGCGGCCCTGCGCATGCCAGGCCCAGTCGATGTCCTGTTCCCACACGCGCAACGCATTGCCGGGCTGGATGCCCTCGCGGGTGAACCAGAGGTTGAAATTCAGCGACATCGGCACGCGCGGGTAGACCTTGCCGTCGTGCGTGCCGAGCAGCTCGCGGTCGAGGTAGTAATCGATCTTGCCGTCGGCCACCTGGATCAGCAGCACATGCCAGCCGGCGAGCGAGCCGGGGCGGCGCGCGAACTGGTTGTAGGCCTTCCACGGGTAGAGGCGCACCGTTTCCCACGAGGTGTTGAAGTGCGTAGCCCCGTGCGCGCCCCAGCCGCCGTTGGGCAGGTATTCGTGGTCCAGCTCGCTGTAGTTCGGGTCGAGGTCCTTCTCCAGCGGGCTGATCGTGTAGAAGGTCTGCACGACCTCGTCGCCGTTCGGGCCGCTGACCGGCGCATCGGTGAAGCGCACGCGCGCGGCGTAGGTGCCGGCCAGGTATTTGCGCGCGTGGCACAGCTGCGACTGGCGCGTTCCCGCCGCCGTGCCGTCGGTTTGCGATGTCATGCGCAGCAGGCGGTTGCCGGATGCGTCCGGGTCGTCGTGCAGGCTGAACGAGACCTCGCCCCAGCCGGCGTTTTCCACGCCGGGCCAGCCGCGCGCGCTGCGGATGATCCAGCCGTGCGGCGCGAGTTCGCCGGTCTTGGCATAACTGAAGTCGTCGAACAGCACGCCGCCGCCCGTCCCGGTTTTCACCTGCGGCGGCGCATCGCCCTGGCAGGCGGCGAGCACAAGCAGCGGAATGACGAGCAGGCAGCGTGGCATGGCGGTTCTCCCGGTAGCGGATAAAGTCAGCATGGCCGCAGACGCAGACCGGGATTTGTCAGGGCTTGCGGATTTGCTGAAGCAGCACATACCCGGCAATGGGTACCGGCGAAGCCTTTTATTTGCATAGGCTACAAGGCAATACCTTATGTTATTGCTGACGACACGAACCGCATCAGCCTGAGCGGGTGCTGGCGCCAGCCGGACTCGGGCCGCCGTGACTTGCCAGCCGGGCTGGCGTATCGCACGCCCTGTTGCTGCAGCGCCGCAGCGGCCCGGGTGGCGACGGACAGGACGATGGCGCGGCGCTACACTGACTATCTCCGACAGTTCTGCACACACGCGATGACCATCACCTGCCCGAAATGCCGTTACCAGCGCCAGGCGACCGACAGCGCTCCCGACTGGCAATGCCCGTCCTGCGGCGTTGCCTACGCAAAAGTCGGCGCAGCACCCGCGCCCACACCGGCCGCGCGCCCCCAGTCTGCGCACACGGCCAGCACGGCAAGCGCGGAGTTGCCCGAAGGCCTGATGGTTTACAACGACGAGCAGGCGCGGCACGTCCGCCGGCAGGAGCGCAGAATTTCACCGCGCAAGTTTGCCGTACTGTTCATGGGCGGCTTTGCGCTGATCGCCAGCCTGACACTGGTTTACTACAAGCAGAAATGGCGCGCCGAGCGCGAAGCGGAATTCGGCCAGACGCAGGCTGTGGCGCCAGCCGGCGAAGGCAGGCAGGGCAACTTTGTCACCACCGCTGAAGAGTTGAAACAGGATCGCCAGCTCGCCGCCGAGGCGCGCGCACTGCTGGATCGCGGCCAGACCGCAAAAGCGCGCACGCTGCTGGAAGCCCGGGCGGGTGGCAAGGACGGCTACTTCAACGAGTCGCGGCTGGTGCTGGCGCACATGTATCTGGATGGCGAAGGCGTGCCGGTCAATCGCGAACGCGCGCTGGAAATCCTCACCGCAGCGGCGGGACGCGGTTCAACGGCGGCGGCCAATGAAATCGGCTTCATTTACGAATTCGCCACCGACCTGCCCCGCCACATGCAGCGGGCACTGTCCTGGTACGATCAGACGGCGCAACGCGGCAGCTGCTTCGGCCAATACAGCATCGGCGTGATCTACGCCAGCGCCGACAGCTCGCCTGAGCTGCGCGACAGCGGCTTTGCCTATGCCAACAAATCCACCGCCTATGCCTACCTGAAAATGGCCGCCGCAGGTTACGAAGAAAACGCCCGGGTCAACCGCAGCGAGCTGCACTGCCGCGACGAAGTCAGCCTCAATCTGGGCGAAGGCAGCGGCAGCACGCCGGCCACCATCCACCGCGTGCGCAGCGCGGCCTACGCGCGGGCCGATCTCGACAGCCTGACCAGCGCGCTGCCGGCCGACGAGGTGAGAAAGGGCGAGGAGATGTTCGACTACTGGCACAGCGCCCGCAAAACACCGCTGCAAATCCGGCGTGCCGAATGAGGTGCAGGGATGGATGTTTCACATGAAACATCCAGGCATCGGCGCAGGCATCGTCCCGGCCAAGCGCAGAGCAAGCGCATGATCGCAGCTGGAGCAGTTGTCAGGCACTGCAATGGATAAGGATGTATCGCCACGCAGCCTTTTATTCAAAAGGGCTGCCAGTCAATACCCATGGACTATGGTGCAGTTGCCAGCTGCTGCTGCAACTGCCGCTGCATCGCCGCGTACTGGCCATTGGCACGCAGCGTCGCCAGGCCCTTGTCGAGCAGCTCGGCGTAACGGCGCGAGGACGGATGCTGCGGTGCGAACCCGACATAGAACTGCGCGACATTCACCTGGCCGACCTCATGCACTTGCGTGAGGAAGTCGCGATTGGAAAAAAGCAGCAAGCGCGCCGGATGCGCATTGATGATGGCGAAGTCGACACGTCCGGCCAGCAGCTTGCGCAACTGCTGCTCGTCGGTGCGCGCGTAATCCTTCACCAGCCCCGGCTGGTTCAGCAGGCTGGACGGATAGGTGTAATCACGCGTCAGCGCCACACGCCGTCCGGCCAGATCGTCAGCCGTCAAGCGGCGCTTGTACGGTGTCCGCGCAAAGATGGCCAGCGGCTCTTCAAGCAGCGGCGTGGCATGCCAGTGAAACTGCTGCGCGTTGTAGCCGGTTTTCTCGATATTGAAACAGGCCAGCGCCTGATTGGCCTGCACCTCGCGCAGACAGCGCGTGAACGGCACCGCGCGAAACTGCACGGTGATGCCCTGGCTGGCAAAGGCCGCACGCACCACATCCACGGCAAAGCCCTGCGGCGCGCCGTTTTTGCGATCAAGACTGGAAAACGGCGCCCAGTCGTCCTCGGCATTGATGATGATGGTTTCCGCCTGCGCACAGGTGCTGACCAGCACCATCAGCAAGGTAAACAGCCATTGCGCCATGAATATGCGCCTCCTGCATCAGCGGATTTCATTTATACCAGCTCTGGCCACCCCCTTGTAAGGGATGACGACGATCAGCGGATTACCGGCGATATGCCGTCTTTATTGCAGTTCAGCCGATTGTGGCCGCAATCGGCAATGCGGATCGGCAACCCAAGGGACATCTCGTCGCGAGGCATTGCCAGGCCGGATGTGGTAGCCGTCGGCCTGCCATGACACGCTGCCGTGCAGCACCGGACTGCGCCAGTGCTCACGACAGCGCTGCAGGTCAAAGGCCGTCAGCCATTGCGTGCTGCCGGAATAGTTCACCACCAGCAGATAGCGTGAATTGGCCAGCGCCAGCGGGCCGCGAAACAGATCGCTGTCGATCACGCAGCTTCCTGCGCGGATCGGGCCAAGCCAGGACGGATTGTCGGCATCGTGATCCGCCCCCTCTAGCCGCAGCGCACCGGCGACGGTCGATACCTCCGGCGCAGTGGCTGAGACGGGTTCAAGTGTGCAGCCTGCGTGCAGCGGTGCAGACAGGCCCAGCACACCAGCCAGAACGGGCCACAGCCATTGCGGCCATTTGGGAGAATGAGAGAAATTCGGCATGCCATGATGATGCACCATCGCCAGTGCCAGGGCAAACTGGCTGCACCTACATGTATAGCGATGCAGCCTTTCATCTGCCTCGATGGTGGAGGCATACCTGCAAGCCTTTCTGCCGCCATGAGTACGGCCTCGCTCCTTGCCGGGATGCTTGCGGCAGCAATGCCGGTATGGCGCGCCCGCCGTGTTTCACGGTGAAACATGAATCCCGAATGGCGTAAATGCGGCCATTGCACGCGCGGGCATTTAGCGGGACGGAGATTCGATACGCTCTTCGTATTCGCCCAGCTTGGCCATCACCTGCCGGTTGGCCCGGTATTTTGATTTCAGGCGGGCCAGTTTTTTGTCCGTTCCCGTGCAGAGTTGCTGCAGTTGTTCGGCGAGAAACTTGCCGCGCTCCGCATCGTAGGCCTCTTCACCGCGAAAGTGATCACAACCGTCGCGCTGCTCGATGAATTGCGCGACATCCTTCGGGTAGCTGTCTGTCGCCACGGTGCCACTAGCCATGGCCGCAGACAGCAGAATGAATACACAGGTCTGCATAACACCTCGCTCGCTGATTGCAGGAAAGCGCCGGCATGGCGCGCCGATCGCCTGCCGGCTTTCCATTATTGGCCAGTAAATAGGCAATGTATGGGCAAGGTTTCATGTGAAACAACAACGCCACCTCGACGGGTGGCGTTGTTGTTTTCAGATGGCGTAAAGACTTACTGCCACACCACCAGCGCGTAGTTCTTCTTGCCGCGCTTGAGCATCGTGTAGCGGCCGAACAGGCGCTCGGTGTCCGCAAACACGTGTTCCAGGCTGTCGACCTTGGCGCCGTTCACCGTTACCGCGCCACTCTGGATGAAGGTGCGCGCCTCGCTCTTGGATTTGGCGAGGCCAGCAGCGGCCAGCGCGTCGATCAGGCCGGCCACGTCGCGGCCAAGCTGCACGCTCGGCATGCCGTCCTGCGCCAGCTGTTCGAAGTCGTTTTCGGTCAGTGCCGCCAGCGATTCGCTGAACAGGTGCTTGGAAATGCGCTGTGCCGCTTCCACTGCCGCTTCGCCGTGCACGGTGCGGGTGACGTTTTCCGCCAGGATGCGCTGCGCTTCCGGCTTGGTGCCGCTGGCCTTGTCGGCCGCTTCGATCGCGTCGATCTCGGCCGGCGACAGGAAGGAGAAGTACTTCAGGAACTTGTACACGTCGGCATCCGCCGTGTTCAGCCAGAACTGGTAGAAGGCGTAGGGCGAGGTCTTTTTCGCATCCAGCCAGATGGTGCCGGTCTCGGTCTTGCCGAATTTGGTGCCGTCGGATTTGGTCACCAGCGGCAGCGTCAAACCGAAGACGTGGGTCTGGTTGAGCCGCCGGGTGAGGTCGGTGCCGGCGGTGATGTTGCCCCACTGGTCCGAGCCGCCGATCTGCAGCTTGCAGCCGTGGCGGCGGTTCAGCTCGGTGAAGTCGTAGCCCTGCAGCAGGCTGTAGGAAAATTCGGTGTAGGAAATGCCCTGGTCTTCGCGGGCAATGCGCTGCTGCACGGCTTCCTTCTTGATCATGGCATTGACCGAGAAATACTTGCCGATGTCGCGCAGGAATTCCAGCGCGCCCATGCCGCCGAACCAGTCGTAGTTATTGGCCATGATGGCGGCGTTGTCGCCGTCAAAACTCAGGAAGGGCGACACCTGCGCGCGGATCTTGTCAACCCAGCTGGCGATCACGTCCGGCGTGTTCAGCTTGCGCTCGGTCGCCTTGAAGCTCGGGTCGCCGATCATGCCGGTGGCGCCGCCCACCAGCGCAATCGGCTTGTGGCCGGCCAGCTGGAAGCGCTTGAGCACCAGAATCGGCACCAGCGAACCGATGTGCAGGCTGTCGGCGGTCGGGTCGAAGCCGCAATACAGCGTCACACTTTCCTTGGCCAGCAATTCGTCAAGCGCGGCAAGGTCGGTGGTCTGCGCGATCAGGCCGCGATCGTGCAGATCCTGGATCAGGGTGGACTGGTGCATGAAGCTTCTCCGGGTTGGGGCGAGCGGGAAGGATTTTCCCGACAGGAAAACCGCTGATTTTACGGTGCGCAGGCCCACTTCGCCAAACCCCGGAGCAGGGACGCTCTGCGCGCGCAGTGTGCATTTCGTCACTTGCCCTGCACGTGCCGGTTCTCCGGCGGGCAAATCCTGTTTACTGTTATGTGATCACCCATGTGCTCCCGTTGGCCTTGCCTGGCACGCGAACGGGAACTGGACCAGACCGCCTCCGCCATGACCAGCCCGGCCCGCATTACCGCCCTGCAGCGCCCCTACTTCCTGCTCTTGCTGAGCATGGCACTGGTGCTGTCTGCCGCCGTGGCGCTGCTCAATGTGCAGCTGCGCGGCAAGCTGCATGCCGACCAGCTGGCGACACTGAAGCTGGCCGCCATCCAGACGGAAAAAATGCTGGAACAAAAGGTCGAGCTGGCCACCTATCACGTCGCGGCCATGCAGCAGACCGTGAATCGCGCACTTGCCCAGCCGCAGCTGGCCGATCCGGGTTTGCTGCAGCGCCTGCCGGGCGTGCTGCCGGCGGACAGCGTATTCGAAAGCCTGCCGGCCGGGCTTGCCGGCCAGCTCGGCAGCTTTTATGTGCGGCGGGATTTCTGGCCGCAAAACCGCCCGGCCCTGGCTGCCGCGCTGCCGCAGGCCGAACGCCAGCGCCTGGCGGCCAGCCTTGCCATTCTGCCAGTTGCCGCGCACGCCCACCGCAGCCATCGCGATCTGCAATGGAGCTATTACTACGACGCCGCCGGCCGCTACAGCCTGCTCTACCCCGGGCTGAGCCGCAAGGAGGTGCTGGGCGCCACCGACAGCCGCGACATGGACAGCGCGCTGGGCATCATCTTCGATGCCGGCGGTACGCTGCCGGTGCAGCTGGCCGGCCCGCAGCGCAATCCGCTGCGCCAGAAGCAATGGACCACCCCCTATATGGACAGTGGCGGCAAGGGCATGATGGTGTCGCTGCTGGCTCCGGTGTATCGGGGCGGCGAATACATCGGAGCGGTCGGCGCCGACCTCACCCTGTCCATGCTCGACCGCGCGCTGCAGGATTCCGCCACACCGCTGCTGAACACCCTGATCATCGACAATTCCGGCCAGGTCATCGCCGACAGCCAGGGCGCGCTGCAGGGACGCAGCCATGCCCTGCAGGCTGCCGAGCGGCTCGACCACTGGCTGGCCATCAAGGCCTTGCCGCAGCAGGGCGGCTTTACCCGCATCGGCGAGCGCTACTGGCTCAGCCTGCCGATCGCCGGCACGCCGTGGGAGCTGCTCGGTCATGTCGAAGACCGCGAGCTCACTGCCGCGACCAGCGCCGTGCTCGACAATTATCTGCGACTGTCACTGCTGGTGATGGGCATGCTGATCCTGCTGGTATGGCTGCTGCACCGCTACTACACCCGTCCCGCGCTGCAGCTGGCCGACTATGTGTTTGCCGTGAACGAGCAGGCCGGCAGCGACATGCCGCCGGTACCGGCACGATGGACGCCCTGGTTCCGGCAGGTGGCGCAAACGGCCGAAGAGCGCGCCAGCTATCTGGCGCGCATGCAGGAACACGCCGAGCAGCTGGAAGAGCGCGTCGCCGAACGCACGCACTCGCTGCAATCGGTCAACGCCGAGCTGGCCCGGGCGCTGCAGGAGCTGGGCAATACGCAGGAACGCATGGTCGAAGGCCGCAAGATGGCGGCGCTGGGCCGGCTGACATCCGGCATGGCCCATGAGCTCAACACGCCGCTCGGCGTCGTGCTCACGGCGGTCAGCAGCCTGCTGGAAGATCAATCCCGACTGAGCACCGCGCTGGCCGACAACCGCATCGGCAAGGCCGCCGTGCTGCGCGAACTGGAACAAAGCCAGGAAACGAACACGCTGATCCTGCGCAATGTGCAGCGCGCCATCGGCCTGATCCAGAACCTGCGCCAGCTGGGCCAGGCCCAGGACAACGAGCTGCCGCAGCGCGTGCGGCTGGCTGGCCTGCTGGCCGAACTGGCACAGGCCTACCGCGCCCGCTTCGATGCGGCGGGGCACCGTCTGCAGATCCAGTGCCCGCCAGACCTCGAGCTGCTCACCTACCAGCATGTGCTCAGCCAGACACTGGGCCTGCTGCTCGACAATGCGCTGCTGCACGGCCTGCGCGAGCGTGCGGATGGCCTGGTCGACATCACCGTGCGCAGCGACGGCAGCGAAGTCGTCATCACGCTGGCCGACAATGGCCGCGGCCTCGACGGGCCCGGACTGCAGCGTCTCTTCGACCCCTTCTACACCAGCCAGTTCGGCCAGCACCACGGGCTTGGCACCTTCATGGCCTACAGCTTTGTCACCGGCCTGCTGCAAGGCCGCATCCAGCCCGCCAGCCAGCCCGGCGCCGGGCTGAGCTATCACATCGAGCTGCCGCTGACGCTGTCACTGTAAAACCGGCAATACACCAACCCCCATTGCCACACAAGCCATCGACAGCGAAGGCTGCATCCACATACCCAAGGATTGCACGGGATGTTTGCTCAGCCCGGCACGCACAGCCACTGGCCCTCCCCCGCTTACTCCAGCCCGCGCCGGTAACGGATCGCCTCGGCAATGTGGCCGCTGGCGATCGCCGTGTCGCCGGCCAGATCGGCGATGGTGCGCGCCACGCGCAGGATGCGGTGATAGGCGCGGGCGGAGAGCTGCAGGCGCTGCATCGCGCCAGCCAGCAGGGTGCGCGCCTCGTCGCCCAGCCCGCAATGGGCGTCGAGCACATTGACCGCCAGCGCGGCATTGCTGCTCCCCTGGCGCTGCTGCTGCAGGGCAAGGGCGCGCGCCACCCGGTCGGCGACCTCGGCGCTTGCTTCACCGGCGCCGGCGGCGCTGAGCGTGGCCTGGGGCACGGCGGGCACCTCGACCACCATGTCGATGCGATCCAGCAGCGGCCCGGAAATCCGTCCGCGATAGCGGGCAATCTGCTCCGGCGTGCAGCGGCAGGCCTTGTGCGGGTGGCCCTGATAGCCGCAGGGGCAGGGATTCATGGCGGCAATCAGCTGGAAGCGCGCCGGAAACTCGGCCTGCCGGCCGGCACGCGAAATATGGATGCGGCCATTTTCCAGCGGCTCGCGCAGCACTTCCAGCACCTTGCGGTCGAATTCGGGCAGTTCGTCCAGAAAGAGCACGCCATGATGCGCCAGCGAAATCTCGCCCGGCTGCGGCACGCTGCCGCCACCGACCAGTGCCACGCTGCTGGCAGTGTGGTGCGGCGCACGAAAGGGCCGGGCGCCAAACTGCTCGGGGCGCAGGCCGCTGCTGCCCAGCGATTGCAGGGCGGCGCTTTCCAGCGCTTCGGGCAGCGCCAGCCGGGGCAACAGGCCGGGCAGGCGCTGGGCCAGCATGGATTTGCCGGTACCCGGCGGGCCGATCAGCAGCAGGGAATGCCCGCCGGCCGCCGCCACTTCCAGCGCCCGCTTGGCAGCCTGCTGGCCCTTGACGTCGGCCAGATCCGGATAAGAGGGTATTGCCTCAGAGCCCTTTCTGGGAAAAGGCTCAATACTGGATACCCCACCAAGATGCCGGCAGACATCCAGCACATGCCCGGCCGGAAAGACCGTGGATTCGGGCACCAGCGCCGCTTCATCGGCATTGGCAGCGGAAATGAACAGGCTGCGCCCGTGCTGACGGGCCGCGACACTGAGCGCCAGCGCACCGCGTACCGGCCGCAATTCGCCGGTCAGCGCCAGCTCGCCGGCAAATTCGTAGGCGTCCAGCCCGGCCAGCGGCAACTGGCCACTGGCGGCCAGAATGCCGATGGCGATGGGCAGGTCAAAATGGCCCGCGGCCTTGGGCAGATCGGCCGGCGCCAGATTGATGGTGATGCGGCGCGCCGGAAACTCGAAACCCGCCACCGTCAGCGCCGCACGCACCCGGTCACGCGCTTCGCGCACTTCGGCTTCCGGCAGGCCTACAATGGTGCAGGCAGGCAGGCCATTGGCCAGATGCACTTCAACACTGACCGGCGCGGCATGCCAGCCCGAGAGGCCACGGGATTGCACCACAGCAAGAGACATCCGCTACTCCGGCCAGCCAAGAAAATATCAATGTAAGCCATAAGCCATTAAAGGGTAAGCATGAATGAGCGCATCCCGGCGCAATTGCCGGATTTCAGCAATCTGGGGGTGGTCTTGCGCGCGCTGGTGCTGGTGCACCTGGGCGCCATGCTCGGCGTCCTGGCCAGCATCGAACGCTGGAGCGAATGGCACAGCCAGCTCGCCACCGCGCTGCTGTGGGTCGAGCCGGTGCTGCTGCCCATGCTGGGTCTGCTGGCGCTGCTGCAACCGCGCCTGCAGCAGCTCAGCTATCGCACTGGCGTGCTGCTGGTGCTGGCGCTGGTGATGCTGCTGGTATTCCTGATTCACCGTGCCCTGCTCGGGCTGGGCGCGGACATGCCCAGCCTCTTTCTGCGCTACGAATTGCTGGCGGTATGCAGCACGCTGCTGCTGCTCGGTTATTTCCGCCTGTGGCTGCGCGCGCTGTCGCCGCGGCTTTCCGAAGCGCGGCTCGCGGCGCTGCAGGCGCGCATCCGGCCGCACTTCTTTTTCAACAGCCTCAACGCCGTGCTGTCGCTGATCCGCAGCGACCCGAAAAAGGCCGAAGTGCTGCTGATCAACCTTTCCGACCTGTTCCGCGTCGCCATGGGCAATCAGGAGCGCCTCTCCACGCTGGAGCGCGAGGTGGAGCTGGCGCGCGGCTATCTGGACATCGAAAAAGTGCGGCTCGGCGAACGCCTGCAGGTCGAGTGGCACATTGCCAACATGCCGGGCAAGGCGCAGATCCCGCCACTGATCCTGCAGCCACTTCTCGAAAACGCCGTCTATCATGGTATCGAGCCCAGGGTGGAAGCGGGCGTGGTGCAGATCAACGTGTTCCGCGTAAAAAACGACGTGCACATCGACATCCGCAACCCCGTCTTCCCCGGCGGCCGCCCCGTGCATCGCGGCAACGGCATGGCGCTGGACAATGTCAGCGAACGCCTGCTGCTGTATTTCGATGCCGAGGCCAGCCTGAGCACAAAAGCGAACACCGACTATTATCAAGTACATATCGTGTTGCCCTACCAGGAGTCACCTGATGAGCAATCCGCTGCGCATCTTTCTCGTCGATGACGAGCTGCCGGCACTGAACCGACTGCAGGATATTCTGGCCGACTGCCAGCATGAATTTCCGCATGTCGTGGTGGGTACCGCCACCAATGGCATGACCACGCTGAGCCAGCTGGTCGAACACCCTGCCGATGTCATCATTCTCGACATCCAGATGCCGCAAATGAGCGGCATCGAGGTGGCCCGCAAGCTGCTGGAACTGCCCCACCCGCCGGCGGTGATCTTTGCCACGGCCTTCGAAGACTACGGCGTGGCCGCCTTTGACGTGCGGGCCGTCGATTACCTGCTCAAGCCCATCCGCCACGACCGGCTGCTGGTTGCCCTGCACCGGGTTCTTGACCTGCAGCAACCCCGCGCCAGCGGAATCAGGCAGGATGCCGACGAGCACGGGCGCACGCATTTCACCGTCAGCGAACGCGGCCGCGTGCATCTGGTGCCGGTCGCCGACGCCTGCTACCTGAAAGCCGAGCAGAAATACATCACGCTGCGCACCCGCGAGCGCGAGTACCTGCTGGAAGACTCGCTGACCCGGCTGGAAGAAGAATTTGCCGACCGCTTCGTGCGCATCCACCGCAACTGCCTCGTGGCGCGGGAAGCCGTGGCCGGATTCGAGCGCGTACCGGGCGGGGGTGAAAGCCACTGGGTCGTGCTGCTGCGCGACCTGCCCGAGCGGCTGGCCGTCAGCCGTCGCCAACAACATGTGATCAAGGAATTCCGTGCCCACTTCCATGATGGATAACTTCACGATCAACACGCCATCGCTGCTGTTTCCCGCCATTTCCCTGCTGATGCTCGCCTACACCAACCGCTTTCTCGCGCTGTCGAGCATCATCCGCCAGCTCTACGATCACCAGCGCAACGAGCCGCACGACAAGATCCTTCTGCAGCTGGGCAATCTGCGCAAACGCGTGTGGCTGATCCGCTACATGCAGGCCTTTGGCGTTTCCAGCCTCTTGCTGTGCATCGTCTCGATGATTGTCACCGCCGCCGACCGCATCCTGCTGGCCGAGTGGATGTTCATCGCCAGCCTGGTGCTGATGATAGGCTCGCTGATCCTCTGCCTGATCGAAGTCATGCTGTCGGACAAGGCGCTCAATGTGCTGCTCTCCGACATCGAACTGGATCACCGCGAGCAATAATCCTCCCGGCCACGCCCACCCCGCCTGCCGCCACTTCCGGACCGCCATGACCGAACTGATCGCCTACCTCGCGCCACAGAACGTGCTGCCCGCCCTTGCCGAAAGCCTGCAGGGGCTCACCGGCAATGCCAGTCATCTGGCGCTGGTCGCGGCCGAGCAAAGCCAGTGGCAGGTAAGGCACGTCGTGCTGGCTGCGCCCGCCCAGAAACTGGTCTTTCCCTTCGCCAGCCGCTGGCTGATTGCCACGCTGGCCGGCCAGGACACCACGGCGCCCTTCATCCACGAGCAAACGCTGGTCGTCGCCAGCAGCGGCCAGTGCGACAACCATGCCGCACTGGCCCGGCTGGCCGGGCTGCCCGCGCAGTGCTCGCTGGCCAGCCTGCTGGCCGCACTGCTGCAGGCCCAGCAGCAACGCGGCCTGTCACTGAGCCAGGCCATGCAGCGCGTCAATCCGCTGCTGCAGGGCCGGCTCGCCTACATCTGCCATACCCGGCAGCAACCGCAGCATGCCTTTGCCAGCAGCCTGGGCGAGCCGCTCTTTGTCGGCCTGGAAAGCGGCCTGCGCCAGCTGTGCTGCAGCAATGAGCGGCTGATCCGCCAGCGCACCACGCAATATCATGCCCTGGCGCACAATGAGGTCGTGCGCTTCGGCCTGGATGCACCCCTGCTGTTTGGCGCCGATGGCCAGGCGCAATCACTGCCAATGACACCAACGCGGCTCAGCGGCACCCCGCACCACATGCTGGAAGAAATCCTGGCTCAGCCCGATGCACTGGCCGGCCAGGTCAGCGATTTTCTGGGCGGCCAGCTCATTCCCGCCGATCTTGAACGGCAACTGGCTGGCATCCGCCAGATCACGCTGGTCGCCAGCGGCTCCAGCCACCATGCCGCGCTCACCGGCAGCTACTGGCTCGAAGCACTGGCCGGACTGCGCGTGCAGATCGCACTGGCCAGCGAATACCGCGAACGCCCGGTGCTCAGCGAGACCGGTGAACTGGTGCTGGCCATTTCGCAATCGGGCGAAACGGCCGATACCCTGCTGGCGCTGCAGCACGCGCGCCAGCGCGGCGATGCCTTGACGGTCGCCTTGTGCAACGCGCCCGGCAGCAGCCTGGCCGCCCTCGCCCATTTCACCCTGCTCACGCACAGCGGCGAAGAACATTCGGTGACCGCGACCAAATCGTTTACCGCGCAACTGCTGCTGCTGTATCAGCTGGCGCTGGCCATGGCGCGGGCGCGGGGCAAGATCGACGCCGAAGCCTGGGAGGCCGCACAGGGCGAAATGCAGCAATTGCCGATTACCGTCAGGGCCGTCCTGGCGCATGACCGCGAACTGCGGCGCTGGGCCAGCGCGCTGCACAGTCAGGCCAATGTCTTCATGCTCGGCAGCCACGCCGTCTACCCGATTGCGCAGGAAGGCGCGTTCAAGTTGCAGGAAGTGGCCTACCAGCATGCGGTCGCCTACGCCACCGGCGAGCTCAAGCACGGCCCGGTCACGCTGCTCGGCGACACCCTGCCCATCGTGCTGTGCCTGCCATGGAATACGCAGGCCGAACGCACGCTGCTGGGCCTGCAGGAAATCCGCGCCGGTCGCGGCGAGCTTTACATCCTGTCCGACGGCATCCTCGCCAGCACCGACCGCCAGCATGTCATCCACATGCCCGGTGGCCTGAGCGCGCTGACCCCCATCATTTACGCGGTGGCGCTGCAATTGCTGGCCTATCACTGTGCCGTACTGCGCGGCAACGCCATCGATGCCCCCCGGCATCTGGCCAAGGCACAGGCCCTCGGTTAGCCGAATCAGCAGGGCTGTCCGGCTGAACCGCCGTCAACCCGCGCGGGCGGGCCGCCGGCTGCAGCACCATATTCATCGCCGTGGCTCGCCAGGTTCTGGACGGTCACGATTGATCGGGCTCGCCCGCCTTTTCCTGCAGCCGCCGGGCGATCCGCGCGCGGGCGGCGGCGTCCAGCCTGGTCTGGGTTTCGTCCGGGTTGCCGGTCTCGCCAGTTTGCTGCAGCAGGCGCTGCAATTGCTCCAGCTGCGCCTTGTGCCGGCGGCAGTGGCTGCACATCAGCATGTGCAGGCCGATCTGCAAGCGGCGATAGCGCCCGAGCGGCACTTCGGCCGCCAGCGTCAGATCGCGGGTCACCTCACGACAGCCTGCCATCCCGGCCTCCCTCGCTCAGACACACACGCAGCGTCTGCCGCGCACGAAACAGCAGCTGGTAAAGATTCGCGCAGCTGATGCCAAGGCTGCGACAAACCGACTCGGCCGGCTCGTCATTGAGTTCGCGCAGCCAGAACAGCTGCGCCATGCGCCTTGGCAGCCTGGCAAGGCAGGCGTCGATCAGCGCGCGCAGCTGCTTGTTGTCCAGCTCGCGCGACGGATCGCGCCAGTCCACCGGCGCATGAGCCCAGTGGCCATTCTCGGCAAAGAGATCGTCCTCGCCGACGCTGTTTGTCAGCTCGGCCTCGTCGGGCGCCTGCTGCCAGCGCTGCTGCTCGCGCAGCACGTCGATGATCTTGAATTTCAGGATGCCGGTAAGCCAGGTGCGCACGCTGGACTGGCCGGCGAAACGCTCGGCGCCTTCCAGCGCGGCCAGCAGCGTGTTCTGCACGGCTTCTTCTGCCAGATGCGGGTCGCGCAGGCGGCGCAGCGCGAAGGCGTACAGCATGTCGCCGTGCTCATCCAGCCATTGCAGTGCGGGTTTGCTCATCGCTTTCCTTGTGGGGAGTGCGTTTCCGGTAGCCCAGCCAGCCCTCCAGTGACCAGCGGCCAACGCCATGCAGCACAAGATAGCCCAGCAGCACGCCCCACAGGTAGTGATCTTTCAACTCCAGCAGCTCCAGCGCCGGATAGGAGACAGCGGCCACCGCATTCACCACGAACAGCCCCGCCGCGGCAAAACGCCCCGGCCAGCCCAGCACCAGCAGTACCGGGAGCACGATTTCCCCCGCCGTACCCATCACGGCGGCAACGTCGGGCGGCAGCAGCGGCATCCGGTATTCCTCGGTAAACAGCAGGATTGTGGTATCCCAATCGCGCAGCTTGGTCAGGCCAGAAAGGAAAAACACCTTGGCCACATACAGCCGCGCCAGCAGTGCGGCCAGCGGCTGCAGCACTACCATCCCCCGCTCGAACTGGCGATACGCCACCGGCAGCATGTTGATCAGCTTCATGACAATTCTCCGTTTACGGTTTGCAGCCCGCAAACCGCAGCGCTGGCGAACAGCCAGCCCAGCCACTCGCCCACCGGCGCGCGGTCATCCACGGCCAGCGCGGCCTCCAGTGCCGCCAGCACCGATTCGCCCTGCTGCAGCGCACGGTACAAGGCAAAGCGCGCCGGCGGAATCTGCTGCCATTCGGCGCGCAGCACCAGCAGCGCCTGCCCGCCAGCGTTGATGTCCGCCGCCGCGCCGCCCTGATGCATCGCCAGCAGGTCGGCAAGCGGCCAGTGCGCGGATTGCGCCAGTTGCAGCGCCGGGTGCAGCGTGACGGTCAGGGTTTCCAGTGCAGCGGGGCTTAATTCGGCCAGCGCGGCAGCCGGTACGGCTTCGGCATCGTCGGCCAGAAAGGCCAGCCAGCACGCCCAGTCCAGCCGCGCCACGTCGGCCAGATAGGGCAAGTCACCTGCCGGGGCAAAGCCGGCAATGAAATCAGGAAAATCCGCGCCCAGGGCGTGCAGATTGGCGGACGTGGCCGGCGTGGCATCGACATACACGCGCGCCATCGCCGCAAAGAAATCTTCGCCCACCAGCGCCTCTACCGTGGCAAAGGTATTGCCCAGCGCCGCCACGCGATTGATGCGGCAGTTGGCGCGGTAGTGACGCATGCGTTCCGCGTGCAGCAGGCCGGCTGGCGCGGCGCTCTCGTTATCCAGCAGTGCGGCAAAGGCCGTGATGGCGGTGGCGTAGCTCATGCCGTTACCTCCAGGGTATTGCTCTCAAGCCTTTTCACATGAAGGGCCAGCTGCAGATACTCCTGATACAACTCGGCAAACTCGCCCAGATTGCTGTCGCGCTCCAGCAGCACCGGCCGTGGCCCCCATTGGCGCAGCGCCGCATCCAGCAGCGCCAGCACCTCGACCGACACGGCCGCGCCGTGCGTATCCACCGCCGTGCCGTCGAACCATTCGAAGCCGGCAACGTGGATTTCCGCCACGGCCGCCGCAGGCAGCGCGGCGATTTCTCGCAAGGGATCAACGCCGAGATTGAGCGCGTTGACGTAAAAATTGTTCAGATCGACCAGCAGGCCGCAGCCGGTGCGCCGGTGCAGCTCGGCCATCAGATCGCCCTCGCCGATCACCTCGTTGGCAAAACCGACATAGGCCGAGACGTTCTCGATCAGCAGCGGGCGCTGCAGCACGTCCTGCACCTGCGCAATGCGGTCGGCCAGATGCGCAATCACGCCATCGACGCGCGGCACCAGCTCGCGCAATTGCGCCAGATGCCGCGCATCCAGCTCGCCCACCCGCCCCAGCCCCAAACCCACGCCATGCAGGCTGAGCGGGTAATCACGGCGGATCGCCAGCAGGCTCGCCAGCGGCGCACCACCACCAAAGTAGTTTTCGCTGTGGACTTCCCACCACGCCACATCCGGGCGGCTGGCCAGCACGGCCTCGACATGCGGCGCGCGCAGTCCCAGGCCGGTTACGGCGGGAAAACGATTCACATCCATTGATACCCCCACTGGAATTGGTCTGCAGCCTAATTACTGAAAAGGCTGCAGGCCTATACCCTGATTACATAGCCTTGAGGGTGCCCTTCATGTCCAGGCAGGTGCCCTTGGCCACGTACTTCCATTCCTTCGGATCATTGTCCTTGGCGGCCTGGCCGGCGCAGGCATGGCCATTGGCCTTGCAATCGTTCTGGCCGGCCTTGGCCACGCCGAAACATTTTTCCTTCTCGGCAGCGGCAGCCGTGGTGCTCACACCGGCAGCCAGTACGGATGCCAGCGCAACGCTCAGCAGGGCAGTCTTGTTCATGGTGTTCTCCAGATCGTTAGGTAGTGTCGAGGATGAGTCCTCTGAAGCTTGGTCGCGTGCATGGCGGATTTCTGACAGGAAGCCCTCCAAAAAAAATCCACATTACCGCTGGCGCTGGCGACACCAGGAGAGAGCACCGCCACTGCCAAGCCTGCTACGCACTGCATTGACGTTCTGCCTAAAGGCTTTTAAGCTGCAAAGCTTACACAAAGCTTTTGTTGCTTGCGTATTTCAACTGCGCTAACCATACCGCACCCAAAAAGCAGGCTCCTCATTACAAGGCAAACGCATGTCCAAACTACTGAGCGGTAATGACGTGACCAAAAAACTGGAAAAGTGGCTACTCATGGTTGCGCTTGGCCATATCGCGGTTGGAGTAGCACTCCCGTTTGTGGCGTTTTCCAGTGGGTTTGACTTCTACGCAGAAAAACTGCGCATGTCATTCTGGTCCGGCGCACTCATCCCCCCCGAGGCAGAAGCATTTCAACGCTGGATTGTGGCGCTATTCGGCCCTACCGTCGCAAGCTGGGGCGTTCTGATGACTTGCCTGGTGCGCGCCGGCATGCGCCAGGCTGATCCCTGGCCCTGGAATGCCCTTCTTCTTTCGCTACTGGCATGGGCTCCGGCAGATATAGCGATCTCGCTCATGCGCGACTTTTGGCTACACGTCATTGTTGATCTGCTGGTCGTCGTCGCCATCGCCATACCTGCGCTTGTGCTGCGCGCTCAAAAAACCGCCTGAACACGCCCTACAATCAATCCAATTGCACAAGGAACGCTCATGGATATCGTCATTTATCTTCTGATCTTTCAAGGCTTGCTGGGTGGGTTTGATGTTTTCTGGAACCACGAGTGGAAAGAAAAACTACCCTCAACGCCAACGGCAGCACTTGAACAAAAAATCCATGGTGTCCGCGAGCTGCTTTACGCCGTGATTTTTCTCGGTTTGGCGTGGTTTTCCTGGAATGGCGTCTGGGCATGGGTACTATTCGTCGTCATTGCAATCGAAATCCTATTGACCGCCTGGGATTTCGTAGAGGAAGACAAGACAAGAAGGCTGAGTCCGGGCGAACGGGTCACGCATCTGGTGCTGAGCATGTCGGGCGGCGCGTATGTAGCACTGCAGATTCCAGTCTTGCTGGCATGGTCTCGGCTGCCCTCCGGATTGGACAGGGTGGATTACGGCCTTCAATCCTGGATTTTGAGCATCTTGGGCGCTGGTGTATTGGCTTGGGGCGTAAGAGATCTCTGGAGCGGCATAGCCCTATCCCGCGCAGCGAAATCCATGCCCCGCACCTCCACCAGACCTTGCCCGGAGATCACTTCCGCAGCAAGTTAATCCCCGGCATGCCCACATAGCCATCCAGCGCTTCGATGCGCGCCAGCCAGCGGCATACGGCCGGGTAATCCGTGAGCACCACCTGCCCTTCGGGGCTCAGCGCGAGGTAGGGATAGAGCGCGATGTCGGCAATGCTGAGCGCCGCGCCGGCCAGCCAGTCCGCGCGGCTCAACCGGGTTTCCAGCACCGCCAGCAGCTGCGCGGTGATCGCCTCGGCGTCGGCCTGCGGCACCGGGCGGCCCCATTTGTGCAGCAGGCGCAGCGCATTGGGCCCGCGCGTAACCTCGTTGGCGGCGGTGGCGAGCCAGGCAACCACCTCGGCCAGCGCCGCCGGTTCGTCAGGCAGCCAGTGGCTATTCGTCCCGCCGTAGCGGCGCGCCAGATAGACCAGAATCGCCTGGCTGTCGCGAATCACCACGTCGCCATCGACCAGCACCGGCACCTGGCCCAGCGGGTTCAGCGCGAGGAATTCCGCCGACTTGTGCTCCTTCGCCGCGCCGTTCACCGCGATGCTTTCATAGGGCAGGCCCAGCAGCGACAACAGCAGGCGCACCTTGTGGCAATTGCCCGATAGTGCAAATTCGTACAGTTTGATCATCGTCGTTCTCCCGGCCCGGCGGGCCATTTCCGTTCCTGATCAGGTAGCCAGCTCAGCAACTCGTCATACCGGCGAAAGCCGGTATCCAGAGCGCAGCTTGAACAAGCATTGCCGCTGGATTCCCGCTTTCGCGGGAATAACGAATTGTTCTTTGCTGAGATATCTACCTAAGCAGGTCTCTGTTTACAGATCCAGCTCCAGCCGCGGCGAGCGGGCGCGCGACACACAGATGCACATCAGCCCGGCGCGTTCGCGCTCGTTGCGGTTCAGCGCGTTGTCGCGATGCTCGACCTCGCCGGCCAGCACCTTCACCGCGCAGGTGCCGCAATTGCCCACCCCGCAATCGGACAGGGTATCGACACCGGCCGCCTGCACCGCTGCCAGCACACTCTGGTCAGCGGCAACGGGAATGATGCGCTGTGAACGGCGCAGCACCACCTCGAATGCCGTGTTTTCGCCGCCGGCCGGCGCGGCAAAGCGCTCGGAATGAATCCGCCCGGCATCGATGCCAATGTGTTCGGCAGTATCACGCACCGCGTCAATCAGGCCATTGGGTCCGCACACATACACCCCTTGGGTATCTGTGTTGGCTGCCAGCAGCGCGGCCAGATCCAGCCTTTGCCCTTCCTCGCTGAAATAGCAGTGCAGCTGCTCGCCCAGCTCGCGGCGCAGGCGGTCACCGTAGGCCATTTCGCGGCGGTTGCGCGCGGCGTAATGCAGCTCGAAATCCTGGCCACGCGCCTTCAGCGTCTGCGCCATCGCCTTCAGCGGCGTGATGCCGATGCCGCCGGCAATCAGCAGCACCGGCGCCCTGCCCGCCCCACGGTCTGCTTCACTGCCAGCCTCACGATCTGCCAGGGCGAAATCGTTCTGCGGCAGTGCGCAGTTCAATGTCATCCCCAACCGATAGTGCTCGTGCACAAAGCGCGAGCCGCCCTCGCCGTCGTCATGGCGCAGCACGGCGATTTCATAGATGTCGCGCCGTGCCGGGTTGGAGGCAATCGAATAATGCCGCAGCGCCGGCTGGCCATCGGCCAGCCGCACCGGCACTTTCAGATGCGCGCCGGCACTCACCACCGGCAGATCCAGCCCGTCGGGGTGGCGCAATTCAATGGCGCGCACGCGCGGCGTCAGCTGGCGGATGCCACTGATTACCAGCGCCAGTTCACCCTCGCCCAGCGCGTCCGGCGTGGCAGACATGGCCGCCGGCGCAGCGCTGCGTGCGCGCAAGTCGGCCAGCTCAGCCTGCAGCGGCGCCATCAGTTGCTCGATGTCGGCGTCGGTATAGCGCGGCGTAATGTGCTGCGGGCAGTTCCAGTCCCAGGCCTCGACGGTGATCACCATCGCCCGCTCGATGCGCGCGCGGTAGGCCGGGCTTTCCAGTGCGGCGATCAGCGCCGGATCATCGATCTCGTGCACGATGCGCACCCGCCCCCAGAGTTTCAGCCGGCGGCGGTTGGGGTAATCCATCAGGATGATGGAAATCTTGTCGTTGGCATTCAGATTGCCGACCGACAGGTATTGCACATTGCCGCGAAAATCGGCAAAGCCCAGCGTGTGCTCGTCCAGCACCTTCAGAAACCCGGCCGGCCCGCCGCGATGCTGCACATACGGCCAGCCGTCTTCGTTGACCGTGGCCATGTAGAAACTGTCACGCGCGGCGATGAACTCGGCCTCACGCGGCGTGATTTCGCTGCGGCTGTCCTCGGCCAGCTCGAAGCCCTGATTGCTCTCGCGGCTGTGGTATCGCGACTGCGCAGCCTTGACGCTGTCGGTAAAGGTAATGGCGGCAAAGGCGCGCGGCATGGCATGTCTCCTGCAAATCCGGCGCCGCAACAGGCAGCACCAGCGATCAACTGCCGCCAGTGTGCGCCCTGCAGCGAATAAACAGAATCGCCATGCTGATCAATAAATTGTTTCTCGTGTCGCAATAATCAGGCTTATGGAACAACTGCGTGCGGGGTAAGAGAAAGTCCTGAGTACGCACGCAATACCACTCGGCAGGGCTGGGTAAAACCAGCGGAGTAAAACGCATTGCCACTCAGGTGCCACCACCTGTATCGCAACAGCCAGCGCCGAGCAGGGTTTCGGGCTGTGCGGCTAATGCTCTTTCGCACATTGCAAGATGGCATTTTCCGGAGTTAGGTTGAACATCGCCAAGCTTGCAACTGTACTCTGCCAAAATATTGCCCGACTTGAATGGTGGGGTCCTCGATACTTGAAGTAAGTTCGACACATTTTTCTGCATCAGGCAACCACAATAGGCAGCAGATTAGTGAACTACATGCTGTGCACCCGGAGGTAACGCCAGACCGCTTTTTCCACTTCCACGGCCAGGAATTTCAGCAGGCCCAGCAGCAGGATCATGCCCCAGGAGGCCCAGTCGAGCGCTTCGGTAAGAAAGAGCGCCTGCAACGGCGGCGCGTAGGTAAACAACAGCTGGAAAACCACCAGGATGCCGCTGACCCACAGGGCCACCGGATTGCCCAGCAGCGTTTCGGCGGTGAACGCCGAGCGCGTGAAGTGCCGGACATTGAAAAGGTAGACCAGCTCGCCGATCACCAGCATGTTCACCGCGGCCGTGCGGGCAGTATTCAGGCTGCTGCCGCGCGCCAGCTCCCATTCGAAAATGCCGAAGGACACGACGATCATCAGCAGGCTGACATACACGATGCGCAAGGCCAGCGCGGGGGTGATCAGCGGCTGGCTGGGCGGGCGCGGCCTGTGCATCATGATGCCGTGCTCGGCCGGCTCGAAGGCCAGCGCCATGGCCAGCGTGACCGCCGTGATCATGTTGATCCACAGGATTTGCCCGGCGGTCACCGGCAGCGCCAGCCCGGCCAGCACCGCCAGCAGGATGACGCCGGCTTCACCGACATTGGTGGGCAGGATGAACAGCAGCGATTTCTTGATGTTGTCATAGACCACCCGTCCCTCGCGCACGGCGCGGGCAATGGTGGCGAAATTGTCGTCGGTAAGCACCAGATCGGATGCTTCGCGCGCGGCGTCGGTGCCCTTGTGCCCCATGGCGACGCCGATGTCGGCGGCCTTGAGCGCCGGCGCGTCGTTGACGCCATCACCGGTCATCGCCACCAGCTCGCCCTGCGCCTGCAGCGCGGCAATCAGGCGCAGCTTGTGTTCGGGGCTGGCGCGGGCGATCACGTCGGTGGCAGCGGCGGCCCGCTGCAGCGCGGGTTCATCCATGGCGGCGATCATTTCGCCGCTCAGGGTCGGCCCGGCGTGCAGGCCGAGGCGGATGCCGATGGCTGCAGCGGTGACCGCGTGGTCGCCGGTAATCATCTTCACGCGAATGCCGGCACGCTGGCATTCGGCGACGGCGGCGATGGCCTCTTCGCGGGGCGGGTCGATCATGCCGACCAGGCCCAGCAGGGTGAATTGCGGACGGATATCGTCCTGGGCAAGCACCACCCGGTCGGCCGGCAGCGTGCAGTGCGCCAGTGCCAGCACCCGCTCGCCTGCCGCCGCCGCCCCTTCGACGCGCAACTGCCAGGCCGCATGATCGAGCGCTCGCCCGTCCAGTTCCTGCACGCACAATGCCAGTACCGCTTCGGGTGCGCCCTTGAGCAAGAGCAGGCTGCACGCCTGTTCGTGATCGCGATGCAGCGTCGCCATGTAACGTTGCTGTGCGGCAAAGGGAATGGCATCGCTGCGCGGGTAGCGCGCCTGCAGCAGTGCGGGCTCCAGCCCGGCCTTGCGGGCCAGCGTCAGCAGCGCCCCCTCGGTCGGATCACCCTGCAACTGCCAGCCCAGGCCGGCCTCATGCTGCAGCTGGGCGTCGTTGCACAACAGGGCGCAACGCGCCAGCGCGGCAATGCCAGCATGCTCGAGCGGATCAAGCACCTGGCCGGCCCGCCGCAAGCCACCTTCAGGCGCGTAGCCCACGCCGCTGACAAGAATGTCCTCGCCAGGCAGCAGCAGCCGTACGGCGGTCATTTCATTGCGGGTCAGCGTACCGGTTTTGTCGGAGCAGATCACCGTCACCGAGCCCAGCGTTTCCACGGCGGACAAACGGCGGATGATGGCCCGCTTGCGTGCCATCACCCGCGTGCCGATGGCCAGCACGATGGTCACGACAGCCGGCAGGCCTTCCGGAATGGCGGCCACCGCCAGTCCGACCACGGCAAGGAAGATGTCGAGCAGCGGCATCTGGCGCCAGATGTAGCCATAGACGAAGGTGAGAACCGACACCGCCAGAATCCAGAAGGTGATGGCGCGGGCAAACTGGTCGAGCCGGCGGGTCAGCGGCGTGGCGAGTGTCTGCACCTCGCTGACCATGGCGCCAATGCGGCCGATTTCGGTCGCGGCGCCGCTGCCCACCACCACACCCAGTCCCTGACCGAATGCAACGATGGTGCCCGAATAGGCCAGGCAGCTGCGATCACCCAGCGCGGCATTGGCCGGTACCGCATGCAGGTGTTTTTCCACCGGCAGGGATTCGCCGGTCAGCGCCGCCTCGCCGATACTCAGGGTTTTCACCCGCAGCAGCCGCAAGTCGGCCGGCACCCGGTCGCCCGACTCCAGCAATACCAGATCGCCCGGCACCAGCAGGGCGGCATCGATCTGCCGGCGTTCGCCATCGCGCAGCACCGTGGCCTGCTGTGCCAGCAGCGTGCGCACCGCATCCAGCGCCCGCTCAGCCTTGCCTTCCTGGATGAATCCGATCACCGCGTTGATCAGCACCACGCCAAAGATCACGCCGGCGTCGACATAGTCCTGCAGGAGCAGCGTCATGACGCCCGCCACCAGCAGCACATAGATCAGCGGATTGTGGAACTGCAGCAAGAAGCGCCGCCATGCCGGATTGTGTGGCGCGGCGGGCAGGGTATTCGGCCCGTGCTGCGCCAGCCGGCGCTGCGCCTCGGCACTGCTCAGTCCCGAGTGTTCGTCACTCGCCAGGATGGCCAGCACCTGCTCGCCCGCCAGCGCATGCCAGTCATGGGCATTGCCCCTGTCCTGCTCACTGGCTACACCGTTGGCTGCTGTCATCCCATCCTCCGCATGGCGGCGGGCCGCCGGCGCGGCGACCCTGCCCTTGCAGTTTAGGACGAAGCGCTGCACATCCTGCGCTGGGCCGGCGGCAAGGCCGATTTGCGGCTGGCTTACAGCCAATACTTACGTGCAGCCTTGACAGCTCCGCCGTTTTCCCCGACTGTAACCGGCCTCGCTGCAAATATTGCAGCCTGTAACAGGAGACGCCCGTGCTACGCATCGGACTCATCGGCTTTGGCAAAGCCGGCAGGGCCGTGGCCGAGGTACTTCAGGAACACCCGGATCTGGATCTGGCCTGGATTGCCCGCCGCTCGCCCCCTCGCCCCACCGATCCCCTTCCCCATCTGCAGCAAAGCTGCACCAGCCAGACGGATTACGCGCACTTGTTCGATTGCCAGCCGGTCGATGCGCTGATCGATTTCTCCAGCCCGGACAGCATTGCCCTTTATGGCAGTGCCGCCGCCGCGCGCGGCATCGCCATCGTTTCGGCCAATTCGGCGCACAGCGACGCCCAGCTGGCGCTGGCCCGCGAACTGGGCCGCAGCACCCGCGTGCTGTGCAGTCCCAACATCACCCTGGGCATCAATTTCCTGCTGATCGCCGCCAAGGCGCTGAAAAAGATCGCGCCCTGGGTCGACATTGCCATCGTCGAAGAACATTTTCGCACCAAGCACGAAGTCTCCGGCACCGCCAGACGGCTGGCGCATGCACTGGACGTGGACGAAGCCAGCATCACCTCGCTGCGACTGGGCGGCGTGGTTGGCCATCATGAGGTGGTGTTCGGTTTTCCGCACCAGACCGTACGTCTGGTGCACGACTCGATCAGCCGCCATGCCTTTGGCACCGGCGCGGTCTTCGCCCTGCAGCGCCTGCTCACGCAAGCCCCCGGCTTTTACCAGCTGGAGCAGCTGATGCTGCAGCATGTGCTGGCCGAACTGGCGGATGAGCAGCCAGCCTGATATACCCAACACGGCATACCTCTCTGCAAGCCGATGACTACATTGGCTGCAGTGACCATCGACGGCCGCGCCGGCCATGACCTGCTGCAGCTGCAAGGGCAAAGCAGCGATTACCACCTGGGCAAAAACGGCAACGCACTGGAAATCACCCGCTACAGCGATGGGGCGATGTTCAGCCTGCAGAATGCCGAAATGCTGGCCTTTGACAGCCAGCAGACCGTGGTACTGGCGCGCAACGGCATTGAAGCTGTAGTGCTGAGCTGGCTGCCTAAACAGGTCAATCAGATACTGGGCCCGCAACGTTGGCGGCTCCTTTGGGCAAGGCATTCTCTTGCGCAGGCCTGACTTGGCTGTCGTGAATGCTGTCGACCTTCCTGCATCAATTTCTGCAATGCTGTTGGCATATCAGCATCAGATGATGAATGGCCAGAGCTAAAGTCATAGTGCTTTGCTATTCTGGCATTTCGCCCATGCATCCGACGGTTTAGCCCTGCCATGATCCGCACCCCGCATACCTGGTGGCTGACCGGCCTGCCCTGCGCCGGCAAGACCACACTGGCCAACGCGCTGGCGGAACGCTTGCGCGCCCAGGGCCAGGCAGTCTGCGTGCTGGATGGCGATGTGCTGCGCGCTGGCGTGGCCAGTGATCTGGGCTTCAGCCCGGCCGATCGTGAAGAACAGGCCCGCCGTACCGCCGAGATGGCCCGGCTGATCAACCGCAACGGCATTCACGCCATTGTCGCGCTGGTTTCGCCCACCCGCTCCGGCCGAGCGCTGGCACGCGACATCATCGGTACGGCCCGGTTCAGCGAGGTCTACCTCGCCACACCATTGGCGGTCTGCCGCCAGCGCGATGTGAAGGGCTGGTATGCCAGAGCCGAAATCGACCCCGCGCTCGCGCTGACCGGCGTTTCCGCCCCGTATGAAGCCCCTCAGCGGCCAGAACTGACCATTGACACCAGTATTACAAACATTGAACTTGCTCTTGCTCAAATACTGAGCAATACGCAAAATCAAGTTATGCTTGATCCATGTCAAACCATTGCCACTCAAAACCCATGATGTCACCGCGCTTTCACTTCATCAGCGGCCTGCCGCGCTCCGGCTCGACGCTGCTTTCGGCCATCCTGCGACAGAATCCGCGCTTTCATGCCGGCATTTCCAGTCCGGTTGGCCCGCTGGTGCGCACCATGATCAACCAGCTGGGAGCCGGTAGCGAATTCAGCAGCGTGGTGACCCCGGAGCAGCGGCAGCGGCTGGTGCGTGGCGTGTTCGACAATTATTACGCCGATCAGGCCGACAAGGCCGTCATTTTCGACACCAATCGCATGTGGTGTGCCCACCTGCCCTTGCTGAAAGACCAGTTTCCCGAGGCCAAAATCATTGCCTGCGTGCGCAATGTCGCCTGGATCATGGACAGTATCGAGCGGCTGTATCGCGCCAATCCCTACGAAATCACGCGGCTTTTCAACGATGATGCCGAGCGCAATACCGTGCAGAGCCGGGTAGATACCCTGGCGCTGAACAACCGGCTGGTCGGTTATGCCTGGAGCGCGCTGAAGGAAGCCTTTTATGGCGAGCATGCCGACCGCATGCTGCTGCTCGATTACGAACTTCTCGCGCAAATGCCGGAAAAAGTCATACCGCTGATTTACCAGTTTCTGGGTGAGCCGCCGTTTGAACATGATTTTGGCCGGCTGGAATTCGATACCCCCGAATTTGATAGCGGTCTTGGCCTGCACGGGCTGCACAAGGTAAGGCCCAAAGTGGAATTGCAGGCCCGGCAGACCATCCTGCCGCCGGACCTGTTTGCCCGCTACGCCCAGCTGTCGTTCTGGGAAGACCTGAGCAATAGCCGCTGTCATGCCATCACGCCCGGCAGCCAAGCAAAATAAGCATGGGTATATCCGTATAACCCAATGCCAAATTGAGTAATTCAGCAATACCACATGCTGTATATAAAACTGGAGATCGCACGATGACCACGCTCATGACATCAGACGGTACGGCAAGTACCAATCCCGCACCGCAGCACATCCTGGTCATTGACGCGCGCGTTGCCGACAAGGAACAGCTGATTGCCGCAGCCGAACCGGGTACCGCCATTCTGGTGCTCGATGAGCACAGCGACGGCTTTGCCCAGATCGCCGCCGCGCTGCAGGGCATGCAGGACATTCCCGCCATCAGCCTGGTGGCGCACGGCTGGGAAGGCGATCTCTGGCTGGGCAGCAGCTATGTCGATCAGGCGGCCTTGGCCAATCATAGTGCCGAGCTGGCGGCCATCGGTGAGGCACTGACTCCGGATGGTGACCTGCTGGTGTATTCCTGCAGCCTGGGCGCCGGGGAACAAGGCGAGGCTTTCGTGCAGCAACTGGCGGCGCTTACCGGCGCCGATGTTGCCGCCTCCGATGATCGCACCGGCGCAGGCCACGATCTCGAACTGGAAATTACCAGCGGCCAGATCGAGGCCGGCCTGGTTTTTACCCCGGAAAAACTGGCCGATTACCAGCACACACTGGCAACCCTCACCGTCAACAGCAATGCCGACAGTGGTGCGGGTACCCTGCGCAATCTTATCGCCAGCTCAACCTCGGGTGACACCATCACCTTCAATGCCGGCATGACGGTGGGTTTGTCGAGCGGGCAGTTGCTCATCAACAAGAACCTGACGATTGATGGCGATCTGGACAACAACGGCACGGCGGATGTGACGCTGGATGCCAACTACACCAGCCGAGTACTGGAGATTAGTAGCGGCACGGTAACCCTGGATGGTCTGGTCATTACCCATGGCACCTTGTCCGGCCAAGGTGGCAACGGCGGCATTAGCGCGACAGATGGTGCAGATGCGCTCGGCGCGGGCATCCGTAATGCCGGCTCCTTGACCATAAAAAATACGACAATTACCGCCAATGGTGCAGCTGGCGGTGGAGGAGGCGGTGGTGTCGCTGGCGCCAATGTTGGCGGCGGTGGCGGCGGTGGTGGTCCTTTGCATAATGGCGGCTCAACCGGTATCGGCGGAACAGGCGGATTGGCCGGTTCGGGATCCGGAACTTATGCGGGGGTTGCCGGTAGCAGTGGCGCAGGTGGTAGAGGGGGTGGCTATAGCGCAACTGTTATGGGAGGGCGAGGCGGAACGTCAACCGGGGGTGCCGGCGGTACCGGTACATTTAATTATTCAGATGGTGGCGCAGGCGCCACTGCCACTAGCGGCGCGCTGTCTATTGGCGGCGGCGGCGGCGGCTCCGGCTGGGATGCAGTTGGTAAAAATGGGGGTGATGCCGTCGGTGGCATTTACAATGCCAGCAGCGGCATCATCACCGTAATTGGCACATCAATCATCAGCAATAATGTCGGCGCTGGCGGCGGCGGTGGCGGTGGCAGTGGTAGCGGAAGCAACGATGAAAACGGTGGTGATGGCGGTCTCGGTATTGGTGGAGTCTATAACAAAGGTACCTTCAACATTACCAGTGCCAACTTCGCCGCCATGTCCGGCAACACGGGGAGTAGTGGTGCGGGTGGATTGGAGGGCGGCGCTGGAGTAACAGGTAACAGCCCGACTGCAGCCAACAACATCCATAACATTGGCACACTGGACACCAACTACATACCACCTGCACCAACCGTAACCAACATCAGTTCCAGCAAGAGCAACGGCAGCTATACGGTTGGTGAGGTCATCACCATCCAGATCACCTTCAGCGAGGCCGTCACCGTCACCGGTACGCCCCAACTGACGCTGGAAACCGGCAGCACCGACCGCACCATCAACTACACCGGCGGCAGCGGCACAACCGAGCTCACCTTCAGCTATACCGTGCTGGCCGGCGACACCAGCAGCGATCTGGATTACACCAGCACAAGCGCGCTGGCCCTCAACAGCGGCACCATCACCGCCACGTCCGGCGGCGCGGTGGCTACGCTGACGCTGCCCACCCCCGGTGCAGCCGGTTCGCTTGGCGCCAACAAGGCGCTGATCATCGACACCACGGCGCCCAATGCCCCCAGTACCCCGGACATGACTTCCGGCACCGATTCCGGCAGCTCGGGTACCGACAACATCACCAGTGACACCACGCCTACGTTCACCGGGACGGCGGAAGCCGGCAGCACAGTGAAGCTGTATGACGGCGTAACTGAAATCGGCTCAGGTGTGGCTACGGGTGGCAACTGGAGCATCACCAGCTTGGCGCTCAGCGAGGGCAGCCATACCGTGACCGCCAAGGCCACCGATGCGGCCGGCAATGAAAGTACGGTCTCCAGCGGGCTCGCCATCACCATCGATGCCACCGCACCAACCAGCCTGGCGCTCAGCGGCAACAGCATCACTGCCGGCAGCACGGGCGTGAACGCCGCAATCGGCACATTGTCGGCAACGGATAGCCAGAGCATCAGCTATGCGCTGGCAACCGGGAATGGCACCAACGACGCCGACAACGGCAGCTTCAACATCAGCGGCACCAGCCTGCGCAGCAGCGCCACACTGACTGCCGGCACTTACAAGGTGTATCTCAGCGCAACCGATACCGCCGGCAACGTCAGCTACATCGCCGAGACCATTACGGTCACCCCCGCGCCATCCATAACCAATGTCAGCGCCTCGACCGCCGATGGCAGCTACAAGGCCGGCGACACCATCAGCATCCAGATCACCTTCAGCGAAGCCGTCACCGTCACCGGCACACCGCAACTGACGCTGGAAACCGGCGCTAACGACCGCACCATCAACTACGGCAGCGGCAGCGGCACGACCACGCTCACCTTCACCTACACCGTGCAGGCCGGCGACACCAGCAGCGATCTGGACTACCTCAGCACGGCAGCGCTGGCGCTCAATGGCGGCACGATCAACGCCACATCGGGCGGTACGGCAGCGACGCTGACTTTGCCAGCACCGGGAGCCACCAACTCGCTCGGCGCCAATCAAGCGCTGGTCATTGACACGACCGCCCCCGCTGTCAGTTCGGTCAACGTACCGGCAGATGCCACCTACCTCACTGGGCAAAATCTCGACTTTACCGTCAACTTCAACGAGGCGGTCACCGTCGATACTGCCGGCGGCACACCACGCATTGCCCTGACCCTTGATACGGGCGGCACCGTGTATGCCGACTACCTGAGCGGCAGCGGTTCCTCGGCACTGGTGTTCCGCTACACCGTGGCCAGCGGCAATCTGGACAGCAATGGCATTACCGTCGGCGCATTGTCCGCCAATAGCGGCACGCTCAAGGATGCCGCAGGCAACGACGCCACGCTGTCGCTCAACAGCGTGGGCTCGACCGCCGGCGTACTGATCGACGCCGTCGCGCCAACCGCCACGCTGGTGATCACCGATAACGATCTGCGCGTCGGGGAAACCTCGCTACTGACCATTACCTTCTCCGAAGCGATCAGCAACTTTGACAATGCCGATCTGTCCGTACCCAACGGCCAGCTCGATAGCGTCAGCAGCAAGGACGGCGTCACCTGGACGGCCACCTTTACCCCGGATACGCCGCTGAACGACGCCAACAATGTGATCACGCTGAACCTGGCAAGCGTGAAGGATGCGGCCGGCAATGCCGGCAGCGGAACGCAGGATTCCAACAACTTCGCGATCAACACCTTCGCGCCGCCAACCACCACCGTCAGCGGCATCACGCTCTCGGCCGATACCGGCGTTTCAGCGAGCGATTTCATCACCAATACCGCCAGCCAGACCATCAGTGGCACGCTCAGCAGCAAGCTGGCGGCCGGGGAAGCGGTCTGGGTCAATCAGGGCAGCGGCTGGATCGCAGCCACCAGCGCGGTTGGCAGTGACAGCTGGACTCAAACGCGCTCATTGCTCTCCGGCAGCAATACCCTGCAGGTCAAGGTGGTTGGTAACGGTGGCGATGGCCCCGTCAAGAGCCAGGCTTATACCGTTGACACCACCGCGCCCAGTACCGCCACGCTGACGCTCTCCGACTCCACTCTCAGCGTTGGCGAGACCGCAATGCTGACCGTGACGTTTGCCGAGAAGGTTTATGGCGTTGAAGCTGCTGATTTCACCGTGGAGAACGGCAAACTTGGCACGCTCGGCAGCACGAACGGCGGCCTGACCTGGACGGGTACCTTCACCCCGACAGCGGAGATCAGCGACAGCAGCAATGTCATTACGCTGAATCTGGCCGGCGTCAGCGATCTGGCCGGCAATGCTGGCAGCGGTTCGGCGGCGTCGGCCAATTACTCCATCAATACGGAAACGCCACCGCCGCCGCCACCGCCACCGCCGCCGCCACCGCCACCACCACCGCCACCGCCGCCGCCGCCGCCGCCGCCGCCAACGGATGATCAAGACGGCATTGATGGTACGGAGGAGGAGCAAGTACCTGTACTGCCCGGAACAGGTGGGCTCAGCGTGCTTGGTGACGGCAACGGTGACGGGCTGGCTGATAACAAGCAGGGCAATGTGGCTTCGCTGGGCATCCTGCATACCAGCACAGCACAAAGTAATCCGGGTAATGCCGAGCAAGTTTTTGTGACACTGGTTTCGGATTCAAGCGAAGGCAAAACCGGAGGCAGTGCCACTGCGGCCCTTTCGGACATCCGGCAGCTGGACAAACCGGCCGCTGCACCAGCCGATCTGGCGATGCCGCTGGGCCTGCTGAGCTTCAAGGCGGCAGTGGGCAGCAATGGCGCCAGCGAAACATTCAGTCTGTATGTGGACGGCACCCTGCCCGTCAATGGCTACTGGAAGCAGAACCAGCAAGGCGAATGGGTCAATCTGGCCAGCAGTGCATATGGCGGCCGGGTGGTCAGCGAAGGCGGCAAGACACGGCTGGACTTCGTACTGACCGATGGCGGCGAATTTGATGATGATGGCAAGGCGGATGGCATCATCACCGACCCCGGTGCGGTCGGCCTGCGCCAGCAACCGCCGTCAGCAGACAGCGATAACGACCAGTTCCCGGACGCCCTGGAAGCAGGCAATGGCCTGGCGGTGGGCGTCAAGGACAATGACGTGTTTGCCAGCAGCAAATTCTTCGTGATGCAGCTGTACCGCGATCTGCTGTTCCGCGAAGCGGAACCCGCTGGGCTGGCCTACTGGCAGGACCAGCTGGATCGCGGGGTATTGACCCGGGCCGAAACGGCAGCGATCTTCCTGGACTCGCCAGAGTTCCAGCAGGCAGCGGGGGGCATCAGCCGCCTGTATCTGGGTGCGCTGGAGCGCCTGCCGGACGATGCGGGGCTGAATGCCTGGATGACGCAGGCACTGAAAGGCAGCACGCTGCCACAGATTGCGGATCAACTGGTGGCGACGGCGGAATTCCAGGGCCTGTATGGCGGACTGGGCAACCGGCAGTATGTCGAGCGGCTGTATCAGAGCGTGCTGGAACGGACGGCCGATGCGGCCGGGCTGGATTACTGGGCCGGCCAGCTGGATCAGGGCGTGAGCCGCGGTACGGTGCTGCTGGGCTTGAGCGAGTCGGCAGAACACCAGGCCCGACAGGATGATGCCGTAACGGTCGCGCTGAACTACATCGGCCTGCTGGGCCGGACACCGGAACAGGCGGGGTTTGACTACTGGCTTGGGCAACTGGCGGACGGCGTACCGGAAATGCAGGTGATCGGTGCGTTCATGGGAACGGAGGAATATCACGACCGCTTCCTGCCCTGAAGGGGCTGAGGCGGTGAGCTGAAGAGCAGCAGGCTGGGTAGCATCCCGGCCTGCTTTTTTATGAACTGAGTGGGTTTATCGTGACGAACATGCCTGACTTCGACTGGACCGCCGGCTACGTGGCCGACATCGACTACACCTATGGCTATTACCCGGAACTCAATCCCCTGCGGGTCAAGCTGGCGTTTCTGCAGGCCGGGCTGGTTTGCCCGGAGTTTGGCCAGGCTTGCGAGCTGGGTTTTGGCCAGGGCGTCAGCACCAATATTCATGCCGCTGCAGCGGTACAACACTGGTACGGCACCGATTTCAACCCGGCCCAGGCCAGCCACGCGCAGGAACTGGCAGCCAGCAGCGGCGCGGCCATTGACCTGCACGATGACGCCTTTGCCGACTTTGCCCGGCGCAGCGACCTGCCGGATTTCGATTTCATCGGCCTGCACGGCATCTGGAGCTGGGTCTCGGATGACAACCGGCGCGTGCTGGTCGACTTCATCCGCCGCAAGCTGAAAGTGGGCGGTGTGCTCTACATCAGCTACAACACGCAGCCCGGCTGGGCCGCCTTTGCTCCGATGCGCCACCTGTTCAATGCCTATGCCGATACGCTGGCAGCACCGGGCCAGGGTCTGGTGGATCGGGTCAACGGCGCGCTGGCCTTCAGCCAGCAATTGCTCGATTGCAATCCCGCCTTCGCACGCGCCAACCCGCAGATTGCCGAGCGCCTCAAGCGTCTTGGCGGGCAAAACCGCAACTATCTCGCGCATGAATTCTTCAATCGCGACTGGCAACCCATGCACTTCGCCGACATGGCGGGCTGGCTGCAGCAGGCCAAGCTGAGCTTTGCCTGCCAGGCTGGCTATCTGGACAACATCATTCCGGCCAATTTCACGCAGGAGCAGCAGGCGCTGCTCAACGGCATTCCGGACCCGGTGTTTCGCGAAACCATCCGCGATTTCCTGCTCAACCAGCAGTTCCGCCGCGATTACTGGATCAAGGGCGCACGCAAGCTCTCGCCACTGGCGCGTCAGGAGGCCTTGCGCAGCCTGCGCGTTGTTCTGCAGATCGCCCGTGCCAATGTCTCGCTGACCGTCCGCTCGGCGCTGGGCGAGGCAACGATGAACGCGGCGATTTATGACCCGGTGCTTGATCTGCTGGCCGATCTGCGCGCGCACAGCCTGGCGGAGCTGGAGCAGGCGCTCGCCGGACGCGGCATCACGCTGGAGCAGATCATTGAAACCGTGCTGATTCTGGCCAGCAACGGGCAGCTGGGGCCGGCGCAGGACGAGGCCGCGATCAGCCGGGCTGCGCCCGCCAGCCACAAGCTGAACCGCTATCTGCTGAACAAGGCCAGGCTGGGCAGCGAAATCCAGCATCTGGCCAGCCCGGTCACCGGTGGCGGCGTGCCCGTCGATCTGCCGCAGCAACTCTTCCTGCTGGCCCGGCAGGAAGGCCTGAACACGCCGGAACAGTGGGGCGAGCAGGCCGGCGAGATCCTGCAGGCGCTGGGCCGCCATATCGTCAAGGATGGCCAGCCGCTGAAGGATGCGGCGCAAAGCCGGGCCGAACTGCTCAGGCAGGCACAGGTGTTCGCCGAACAGCGTCTGCCGGTACTGCAGGCGCTGCAGGTCATCTGATGCGTGCGGCATTTGCGCAGGGCGACTACCGCAGCGCCGCCATGCAGGCGGCGCAAGTGCTGGCCCTGCAGCCGGACGACGCCGAAGCCTGGCTGCTGCTGGGCCTGTGCTGGCAGCAGCAGGGCCGGCCCGAACCCGCCATGCATGCCCTGCGCTACTGCCTGCGCCTGCAGGCGGACAATAGCGAGGCCCGCTACAGCCTCGCCATCCTGCTCTGGCAAGGCGGCGAGCTGGCCGCAGCGCTGCAGGAATGCCATGCACTGCTGGAGCGGCACGCCGCGCATGCCCCCACGCTCAGCCTCAGCGGCATCCTGCATGTCAGCCTGGGCGATGCAGAGGCGGCGCGCGCCGCGTTCAGCAGCGCGCTGGCCAGTGATCCGGCCCAGATCGCCGCGCACGAAGGCCTGGGCACGCTGCAGATGCAAAGTGGCGAATTGCCCGGCGCGCGCCACCATTTGCGCGAGGCCTTGCGCCTGCGACTGGGCAGCCCACCCGTCGCCCGGCCCCGCCCGCCAAGCAGCGGCTACGACCAGGCCAGCCACGAACGCCTGCTCTGGCAAACGCTGGCCCTGCTGGCCACAGCGGGAGTACATGCCTTTCCCTTTGCCGGCACCTTGCTCGGCCTGGAGCGCGAAGGCCGGCTGCTGCCCTTTGACAAGGATCTGGATGTCGCGCTGCCCTATAGCGAAATGGCCACGGCCTGCGCCTGCCTGCTGCAAAACGGCTGGCAGGAAGAAAGCAATCCCATGCGCCTGCTCAATCCGCGCAGCTTTCGCCACGCCGCCAGCGGCCTGATCCTCGATCTGTGCGGCATCGCACAGGAGGGCGACATGCTGATCGGTGGCTTCTGGCAAGCGGGCACGCCCTGGGAATGGCAGCGCATCGCCGAGTACCCCGCCCCGCTGCAACTGCAGCAACAGCTCCGCCCGGAAGGCAGCGTATGGGCTTTGAACCAGCCACAGCAATGGCTTGTAGCCCTATACGGTGACTGGCAAACACCGGATCCCAACTTTGATACCGTCATCGCCGCCTACAATCTGCGCGGCTTTGCCCTGCTCACCGAGTGCTTCGCCCTGGATCGCATCAACCATTACTGGCGCAGCGGCCAGCTGCACAAGGCGACCGCGCTGCTCGAACACTGCCTGCGCCGCCTGCCCGAGGACGCCTTGCTGCGGCAGGCGCAACAGCAGCTGCACAGCGCGCTGGCCCGCTCGCAACAGCCCGCGCAAGGCAGCGGCGCATGACGGTGCGCCGGGTGCTCGCCGTCGGCGTTTTCGACCTGTTTCACATCGGGCATCTGCGCTATCTGCACTACGCCAGCGAGCAGGGCGAAGTGCTCAACGTCGGCGTGGTTCGCGATCGCGACGTGCTGGCCAGCAAGCACAAGCTGCCCGTCATTCCCGAAGCGCAAAGACTGGCAATCGTCGCCGCACTGCGCTGCGTCGATGCCGCAGCGCTTGCGCCCTGCTCCACCGCAGATTGTCTCGGCGCCGCCAGCTGGATTCGCGACTGGGGCTGCGAGCTCGTGGTCGTCGGCGGCAACTGGCAAGGCAGCCCGCGCTGGCAAACGCTGGAGCCGCTGCTGACACAGGCCGGCATCGCCGTCAGCTACGCCCCGCACACCCCGGGCATCTCCAGCAGCAGCATCGTGCAACGCTGCCAGGACACATTGTGAGTCGCAAGCCGCAGCGCCCGATATACATGCATACCCATACCAACAGGACCTTTTCAAAATAATGTTTGCAAGCATATACCCACGGATTACACAAGCCACCCGCTACTGGTTGCTCGGCGCGCTGACCGGCCTCCTGCTCGCCGGCGTGGCGCAAGGCGCGCCGCTCGTCTACGAACGGCAGGGCGTGCGTTTCAACCACCCGCAAGACTGGACAGTCAGTGAGGAAACCGGCCACGACGGGCAAAGGGTGATCTTTGCCGAAAGCCCCGGCGAGGCACTGGTGATCGTCATCGTCCGGCCCCGGGAGCAAGCGCCGGCACTGGCGCAATTTGCGCGCCAATTCTCGGCCGAGGCCGCCAGCAGCACGCCCATGGCCAAATCCAGGACGCGGGCCTTCAGCCCCGTCGGCAAGGCAGCGCTGCGCGAGGAATTCGACATCAGCCTGTAAGGTTCTGTTGATGTTTTGTTTACGCTGCCCGTTTGTGCTGTTTTTGGCCTGAAACAAGGCGCGAAGCCCGACGCATAGTCGTTCTATGCAAGGGCTTTGCAACGCCGTATCAGGCCAAAAACAGCCAAACCCGGAGGGCTGGGGCGCTTTTTGCGCCGACTCTGCGTTGTTGCTTCGCTGACATAACCCGTTATGCGGCGCTCGCAACGCCTTGATTCGGCGCAAAAAGCGCGCCAGCGGGAACGCAAACAAAACATCAACAGAACCTAAGCGTCAAGGTGCCGCACCAGCGCGAATACCGCATGCTCAACGGCGAAAAGCGCGTGGCCTACCTGATCGCCCAAAGCGCCAGCGAAGACCTCGACAGCGTGCGTGACGGCTTTGCACTGGTGCTCGACAGCTTCAGCCTGCGCTGATTGCCAGCCATCCACAGGAGCACAGCATGAAAATCCATGGTTATGCGGATCAGGGCCTGCCCGCTGAAGACATCGTTCCGGCCGAACTGGCGGAAATCACGCTGGTCGCCACACCCGAGGAATTGCGCCGCATCGCCCGCTTTCTCGAGCACTGCGCACAAGGCATGGAAAGCCGCGGCAAGGCGTGGCAACACGAACACCTGTCCGACAGGGACCGCTCTTTCGAAGGCGCAGCGCACTTTGTTGTCTGGAATCCGGCAGCCACGCTGTAATGCCCGCACGACATGCCGGGAAAACACCGCTGCGTCGCGGCTTGCACACAGTTGGTAAGCGGAATGGCCAGCAGTACTGCGAGGCAGGCTGCCGCCATGAAGCACACAGCTCAACCTATACCCACCATGCCATCTGCCCAGAACGCAATCCCATGAATGGCTACAGATTTATACCCTAGCCATTGTTGTTATTATTATTGTTGTTGTTATTGTTGTTGTTGCTGTTCCTGCCCTTCTCGCGCGCGGTCGCCGCCGCGCTGATTCCCAGTCCCGCCGCGCCCAGCATCACCAGCTGGCCATTCCTGGCGAATGCCGCGCCATCGAGCCGGGATATCTTTCTGCCGTCGGTCCAGATCACCTGCGTCCTGGTTGCCTCGGGCGTGAGGAAATACTTTTTCTGCACCCCGGCGTGATAACAGCTCAGCTGCTGCGCGTGAAACACCACATAGTCCTTTTTCGGCTGCCCCTGCTGCAGGTAGTCGACCAGTTGGGCTTCGATCGCGGTACGCGCCGGCCCGTCGGGCAGGCCGCAGGCATTGAGGAACTGCTCGAGCGTGAAGGCGGTTTTTTCAAGCGTCGCGGTCGCCATCGTTGGCCTCCGGCAGGTAGTAAAACTCGAAATTCGGAAAGGGCAGATTGAGCGCCTGGATGTGATAAAAGGCGTTGTTCTTCTGCTTCTGGTAGTGATAATCACGCAAATAGCCGGTCGTCACGAAGCAATTGTTCAGTACACCGCGCATGAACAATCCAGCGTGCAGCGCCAGCAAGGGCGCCAGATCGACGGTGCGCCAGCCCTCACCCAAGGCGGAAGGCACAGTGATCAGCCGGCGGAACAGCTGGTAGCTGAACAGATGCTCCTGCTTCGTGCGCTGCTCGTCGCCGTAGACCACCGGCGTATCGCGCAGCAGCTGCAGGTAGAGCGTGTTGCGCACCGGCTCGTCGCAGGCCGCGTCCCACACCGCCTCGTTGATGTGCAGGCGCAGCGTGTCGCCAGCCGCGAGCGTGTAACAGGTGGACGCGCTTTTCAGCAGCTGCGACGCCAGCGGCACGATGTCATCGTCAATCTGCAGTGCGAACATCTGCGGCGAAAACAGCGCATTCAATCGATCATCAGCGGCGATCAGCTGCGATAGTGCGTTTTTGTCGTCGTGCAGGTCGCGCGGCAGCAGCACCTCGTTCACCGGAGCAGCCGGCAGCGGCGCGGTGATCGCGCTGGCCGGATGGTTGGTCGCTTGATACCAGCGCGCGTAGTCCTGTTGTTCGGCCGGCGTTTCAAGCGGGTACAACGCCGGTGCGGCAGAGTACATGGTCTGCTGCAGCGTACAGGTGTAGGACTTGCCGCTGCGGTTGTGGAATTTCACCACCGCACAGCCGGTATTGCAGCGCGACAGGTGGCCACACCCCTGGCAATCGCTGGCAAAGCCCTGCTCCTCGTGGATCGCGCGGATTTTCGCCGCGCCATTGGCCAGCACCTCGTGCACCGGGTCGCTCAGCAGGTTGCCATAACGAAACTCCGGCAGGCCCTGGCCGCGCACGCAGGAATACACCTCACCATCGCCCTGCAGCAGATAAAACTTCTCGCCGCAGTTGACCGCATTGGTGCAGTAGCTGGGGGTGAATTCGTCAAACCAGTGGCGGCGCAGCCCTTCTTCCAGCTCGGTACCGGTGAATTCGCGCTGCAGCAGCTCGAACAGCGCCACCTGCTCGGCTTCGCTGGCCGGGGTGAGGATCTGTTCGCCCTGATGCGCGCGGTTCAGCTGCGAGGGAAAGGCGAACATCAGATTGAGCTGGTTCATGTCGAAGCCCAGCTCGCGGTGGATATGCCAGATGTCGGCAACCAGCGCGTCAGGCCGCGCCAGGTGCTCGCGGCTCAGCGTCGCCGAGATTTTCTTCGCGTGCGGATACTTCGCCAGCAGGCGCAGATTGGCGTGCGTGCGCGCCAGCCAGTCTGCGCCACCACGCGTCACGCGATACTGGCCGTGCAGCGCCAGCGGCAGGTCGATGCTGGCGCTCACCGACACCTTGTGGCGATCGAACAAGTCGCAGAGCTGGTGGAAATTGTAGAGATTGGTCTTGATGTGCGGCGCCGACTTGCGGTGGCCATTGGCCTGCAGCACGTCGAAGTGCTTGAGGTAATGCGCACGGATTGTCGTGAACAGGCCATCGAGCACCGCCGGCGGCATCGTCGTTGCCTCACCGCCGTGCAGCGACACATTGAAGGCTAGCACATTCACCTCGTCCAGCCGCTGCAGCGCAGTCTGCAGGGTGTTCACCGCGCGCGCGGCGTCGCTTTTCAGGCTGGCGGTGGTCGTCTGCTCGCCCAGATAGCAGTAGCGGCAGCCCAGGTTGCAGTTCAGCGTGGGCACATAGAGCAGATGGATCAGGCGCGGGCTGGCGTTCATCGGCCATCCCGCGGGCGAATCTCGGCGGCCGGCGCGGCGGCGCGAACGTGTTCGATCAGCCGCTCGGCCACGCGCGCGAACTTGTCGGCCTGATGCCTGGCGATCTTGTCGGCCTTGCGCGCATTGCTGGGGAAGCGCCCGGCTTCCAGCACGAACACCTTGCCGTCCAGATGCGTGAGCGACAAACGACGTTCCTCGCACAGCGCACGGCTGACATTGGCGAAATAGACAATCTCAGTACCCGATATAAGGTATCTGCTGGAAACCAATAACTTGCCTGAGTTGCGGGCGGATACCCACCAAGCGGCCCCAACCGGCAGCACGCCGACCGGCCCCAGGCCCAGCAGCCAGCCGCCAATCACGGCAGCGGCGGCAAGCAAGCAGCCCGGCCAGCCCCAGCCAGGCAAGACGCTTTGTCTGGGGCTTTGGTATTTCCACTCTGCAAGGGCCATGGCGGTCTCTCCATGCTTTGTTGCCGTACTTTGCAACGGGGAAAAGGCAAGGTCAAACCCGGCTCAACAGCATGTCCGATCAGGCCCAGTGCCGCGCCGCCCATTCGCGCCTTGCGGCTTCGTCGTGGAAGGTCCACGCCAGAATGCGGCTGCTTTTCTGGCCCTGCGCCATGTCGATCACGCGCACATCCACCGCCGGCGTGGCGCGCAAGGCCTGTTTCAGTCCCGGCAGGTTTTCGCTGCGTGCGACCAGCGTGGTGAACCACTGGCACTGGCGGGCAAACTGGCGGCTTTCCGCAATCATGCGGCGGATGAAGGCAGCCTCGCCACCGGGGCACCACAGCTCGCGGGCCTGACCGGCGAAGTTGAGCACCGGCTTGGTCGTGGCCGCCTTGCCCAGGTTGCGCCCGGCCTTGGCCAAATTGTTCCACTTTCGCGCACTGCCCGCCGCAGCTTCCTCAGCCGAGCGGTGAAACGGCGGATTGCACAGCGTGAAATCGAAGCGTTCACCGCGGCGGATGATGTGGCGGAAGATCGCCTGCGGGTCGCGCTGCAAACGGCAATCCAGCCCGCCGGACAGCACCGGGTTGCCGGCGAAAATCTTCGCGGCATTGTCCAGCGCCGGGGCATCGATGTCGGCGCCGGCAAATTGCCAACCAAACAGTGCGCGCCCCAGCATCGGGTAGATGGCATTGGCGCCAACGCCGACATCCAGCCCGCGCAGCGCCTCGCCCTGCGGCAGCGTACCGGCAAAGTCGCCAGCCAGCAGATCGGCAAGGTGGCACAGGTAATCGGCGCGTCCCGGAATCGGCGGGCACAGATAGCCTGGCGGGATGTCCCAGCGCGCGATGCCGTAGTGCAGCGCCAGCAGCGCGCGATTGAGCGTTTTCACGGCGTGCGCATTGGCGAAATCGATGGTCGGCTCGCCGAGCGGATTGCGCTTCACGAAGCGTGCGAGCTCGGGAACGGCCTGCGTGAGCGCGGCGAAATCGTAGCGGCCCTGGTGGGGGTTGCGCGGGTGCAGGCCGGGCTTGCCGGCGGGAGAAAGAGTGCTCATGGCGGTAAAAACAGGAACAAGCCCGCCACTTTGCCAGAAGACGGGCCAGCCAAGGGGCTTATTGCAGCGCCGCTCGGCCGGTCAGCCCTCGCCCTGCGCCGGATACTGCTCATCCGTTTTCGCGGCAAGCTCGAAATCGATGCGGTGCAGGCCACGGATCTTGTGCGTCCACCAGCTCACCGTCAGCTTGCCCCACTCCAGCAACAGCGCCGGATGGTGGCCATGCGCTTCGGCCAGGCGGGCAACCCGGTCGAGCATGGCCCAGGCCTGGGCGAAATCGGCAAACTGGTATTCGCGCTGCAGCTGCAGCACGCCATCGACACTGACTGGCGTCCAGTCGGGAATGGCGCGAATCAGCTCGGCGAGTTCTCCATCGCTGACCTGCGGCGCGCCAGCGCGGCAGGCTTCACAGCGGGCGGCAAATGTATCGTTCATCCTGTTCTCCAGAGTGTCGGCAAGCCGGCCCTTGGGCAGCCGCGGCACGGCAAGGCGCAGTCGATCGAGCTTGCCGGAATCCAGCCGATTGCCCGGACGATTTGGCCGGCGTTCATGCGCCCTGCTGCTGCGATAGGCTGATTTCATTGCTTGCCGTTGAATAATTATCAAAGGTATAGCCAGCAAAGCCATTACTGAAAAGGGCTGGAAAGTAATACCCTTATGTTGATACTGCCATGCCAGACCTGCTGGCCCGCATCAGTCCACCTGATTGGAAACCCTGTTCAGCAAACAACAAAACCTATTGAACCACAGAGACACAGAGCGCACAGAGGACGCTAAACCCAGAGAAATGCCTCTGACTTGCTCCCGCTTTTCTCTGTCTTCTTTTGTGTCTCTGTGCTTGATTTGGGTTTTGCAGAAAAGTCCTAATCAGGTCAGGCCAACACCTTGCCAAGCAAGGCGCGCACTTCGGGCGGCAGCGGCGGCAGGGTTTCCGCGCGCGGATGCACGCGGTATTTGCCCTGATTGCCGAGCTTGGCTTCGCTGGCGTAAACCCAGGCCTGGACAACACGGTCGCCGCGCGCAGCCTGCGTGGGCCAGCTTCCGCTAAAGGTGCTCACCAGGCCGGGTGCGGGATCAAAGGCCAGCGGATAGATGTGCGTGGCGCCGCTTTGCATCCGGGTGACCAGCTGGATGGTGAAATCGCTGTCCGGCCAGAACCAGTTGGCCTCATTGCGAATCGGGCAGCCGCACATCATCGTCACCATCGCAGTGCAACTGAGCTGGGCCGATTGCCAGTCCGCCACCACATCGCTGATGCACAAACCGGCAATTTCGATGACCAGGCCTTGCGGATGCTGCGGCGACAGGCCGATGTCCACCCCCGGCAGCAGGGTAATGTCGGTCTGTACCAGCCTGGCCTGACCGGGGTGCTTCAATGGCCCGAAAACCAGCAGGCGAAAATCGGTGGGTTCACTGATCCGGGCGTGCAGCAGCACATCGACGGTCTGGCCGTCACTGGCAAAGGGCATGCTGCGGCTGACCGGTGCCATCAGGTCGCCAGGCCCGGCGCTCTCGGCCGTGGGCGCGCTGGCCAGCGCATGGGCCACGATGCGGCCGCTGCGCGGATCCTGCAAGGCAATCAGGGCGCTGTGATTGGCGGCGTTGGCCGCGTCATGGCCCAGATACTTGCCGCCACGCGCGGCAGGGCGCACCAGCACGCCGGTGCGGATTCCGGCGCGATTGCCCGCATCCTTGCGCTCGCCGGCGCTGGCAAGCACCGGCAGACTGCCGGCCGTGATCGCCAGACTTGTCGCCGCTCTGGCCGTAATGCCCGCTCCCAGCCCCTTGAGGAAATTCCGCCTGTCCATGTCACTCTCCCTGGCCCGTGATGTCATTCATTCAGGCACTGTAGACCAGCATGGTCGCCTGCACCGCAGGTGAAAGGAGCAACAGCTCAGCGATAGCGCGTCGGGTCCGGCACGCCAGCCTGGGCAAAACCGGCTGCACGCAGGCGGCAGGCGTCGCATTTGCCGCAGGCGAGGCCCTCTTCGCTGGCCTGGTAGCAGGTGACGGTAAGACCGTAATCCACCCCAAGGGCGAGGCCGGCCTGGATGATTTCAGCCTTGGTGAGCCGGATCAGCGGCGTGTGAATGGCGATCGACGCGCCTTCCACGCCCACCTTGGTTGCCAGCCGCGCCATGGCCTGGAAGGCCGAAATGTATTCGGGACGGCAATCCGGGTAGCCGGAATAATCCACCGCGTTCACGCCGATATAGATGTCGCTGCCGCCCAGCACCTCGGTCCAGGCCAGCGCATAGGACAGCAGAATGGTGTTGCGTGCCGGCACATAGGTGACCGGAATCTCGTTTTCCTGCACACCGCCTTCCGGCACATCAATGTTCGCATCGGTCAGCGCCGAGCCACCAAAGGCGGCGAGGTCGATCTTCACCACGCGGTGCTCGACGGCGCCCAGCGCGGCGGCGACGCGCCGTGCGGCGGCCAGCTCGGCGTTGTGGCGCTGGCCATAGTCGAAAGACATCGCATAGGGCGCAAAACCGTCGCGCCTGGCCATCGCCAGGCAGGTGGCGGAATCAAGGCCGCCGGAAAGCAGGACAACTGCGGGTCGGGTCATGGAAATTCCTTCTGCACGCCTTCTGCGCAGCGATTGCGGCGGCGTGGACAAAAGCGAATTCTAGCCCGCTTATTGCAACAGGCCTAATGTTGAAAAAGTCGGTTTTCCGGCAGCATCAAGCACAGGGCAAAGCCAGGTGCAAACGGCCTCTTGAAAAATCAATGGTTTACAATTTGCTTTCTGATTGGGTAGCCAGCTCAGCAACTCGTCATACCGGCGTCCCAGGGGGATTCCCTATGGTCAAAGCCAGTATGCAGAGCGCCGCTTGCACAAGCATTGCAGCTGGATTCCCGCTTTCGCGGGAATGACGAATTGTACTTTGCTGAGGTAGCTACCTAATCAGGATTTGCTTTTCATGCATTTTTCCCGGCTTTGCCGGAAAAAACGAGAAGCAGGGTGTTTTCAACACCCTGCTGATTGGCAAGCTTCATGCCGCTTGCCGGGCCTGCGCGCGCCACTGCCGCGTGCTCACGCCAAACTGGCGGCGAAAGGCCTTGCAAAAACCGCTTTGCGACTGATAACCATTGGCCAGGGCAATATCGACGACCTTGCGCCGGGGTTCGCCGCGCAGCTGGCTGGCCGCGCGTTCGAGCCGGCGGCGCTGCACATACAGATAGGGGCTGGTGCCCAGTGCAGCGGTAAACAGGCGCTGGAAATGGAATTGCGAAAAATGCGCCAGCTCGGCCAGTTCGGCCAGCTCGAGCGGCGCATCCAGATTGGCGTCGATATGGGCCAGCACACGGGCCAGACGGCCGGGATGATGGGGAAGCAGCGAGAATGTTGTAGTCATGGCAAGCCTTCCGGACCTGAACACGGCGGCATTCTAGGCAGGCGTGCATCCCGAGGCTTTGCAGGGCGGTAAGCAGCTGTGAAAAAGTGTAAAAAGCCAGCCGGACCGGCCCGCGGCGCGGCTTGACGCGCTGCACGGCAAAGCCCACTCTGCCTGCCATTGGGCAAGGAGAAACGGCGCGATGAACCGCATTCTGATTGTTGAAGACGACCGCAAGCTGGCCGCGCTGACGGCCGAATTCCTGCTGCAGCATGCCTTTGCCGTCAGCACGCTGGCGCGCGGCGATGTGGTGCAGGGCTGGCTGGAGAAAAACCCGGTCGATCTGGTCATCCTTGACCTGATGCTGCCCGGACGCGACGGCTTTGACGTGTGCAAGCAGATCCGCCGCGACAGCGATGTGCCCATCCTGATGCTGACGGCGCGCGGCGACAGCATCGACCAGATCGTCGGCCTGGAAAACGGCGCCGATGATTATGTGGTGAAACCGGTCGAGCCACGCCTGCTGCTGGCGCGCATCAAGGCGCTGCTGCGCCGCAACCACAAGGAAAACCGCGAACAGCGCGACGTGATCGCGCTGGCGCAGCTGAACATCCAGCGCTCGACACGCAGCGCCAGTATCGGCGCAACAGCGCTGAACCTGACCTCCAGCGAATTCGAGCTGCTATGGCTGCTGTGCGAGCGTGCCGGCGAGGTGGTCAGCCGCGACGACATCCTGCTGCATCTGCGCGGCATCGATTTCGACGGTTTCGACCGCTCGGCCGATGTCACCATTTCCCGGCTGCGTCGCAAGCTGGGCGACGCCGCCTGCCCGGCACACCGCATCAAGACGGTGTGGAGCAAGGGTTATCTGCTGACCACGGCTGTGGAGCCCAACTGATGTGGCGCCTGTTTTTCCGGCAGTTTTTCCTGCTGCTCGCCTTTCTGATCGCACTGGTTTACGCCTGGGGAGAAGTATCCTCCGTGGTGCTCAATCCCTATTTCCAGAATCATGCGAATACGCTTTACAGCGGCCCGATGCAGACGCTGACGCGGCTGCTGGAGCCAGCCGGCATGGCAAACAGCGATGCGGAAGTGCGCAAGAACATGCTGCTGTTGCAGAACGAGTTCGGGGCATTTCCAATCCGGCTTTACCAGCTGGAAGAATTGCCCGCCGAGGCCCGGCCGGTGCTGCGTGCGGGCCAGGTCTGGTTCAATCCCGACAGCGAGCATTTTTACCGCCGCATCGGCCAGCGCGAGCTGGTGCTGAGCCTCGAGCCGCCGGACCCGCCGGACATGACGCTGATCAACATCCTCTTTGTGTTTTGCGTGCTTGCCACGCTGGCGCCGTGCTATCTGCTGGCGGTGGTGCGGCCCTTCTGGCGCGACCTGCAGAAATTGCGGCACGCCGCCGGCGAGCTGGGCGCGGGCCGGCTCGACACGCGGGTGGAACTCAAGCCCAAGTCCAGCCTGTATGCCCTTTCCAGCCGGCTCAACGAGATGGCCGAACGCATTGAAGCACTGATGCGTGGCCAGAACGAGCTGCTCAATGCCGTGGCGCATGAATTGCGCACGCCGCTGGCGCGCACGCGCTTCGCCGTCACGCTGCAGGCCGATGCCGACCCCGAGCGCCAGGCCAGCCTGCGCCAGAGCGCGCTGGACGATCTGGAGGAAATGGAAACACTGATCCGCGAGCTGCTTGGCTATGGCCGGCTGGACGCACGCAGCGGTCCGCCGCAACGCGAGCCGATTCCGGCAGCCATCTGGCTTGCCGAGCTGGCCCAGGGCTCGGCGCAGCCGCATCCGGTGGCGCTTGCGCTGTCCGCAGCGCCCGCAACGCTCGCCGCCGACCCGACGCTGCTGGAGCACGCGCTGGCCAATCTGCTGCGCAATGCCCAGCGCCATGCCCACAGCCGCATCACGCTGGGTTGCGAACGCGGCGCTGCGGAAACGCTGCTCTATGTCGAAGACGATGGCCCTGGCGTGCCGCCCGCCGAGCGCGAGCGCATCTTCGAGCCCTTCGTGCGGCTTGATGACAGCCGCAGCCGCGATACCGGCGGCATCGGCCTTGGCCTGGCCATCGTCAAGCGTATTGTCGAGCGCCATGGCGGCACGGTTCAGGCCGAGGATGCCCAGCTTGCCAGGCAGGGCGTGCGTTTCACGATCCGCCTGCCGGCCTGAACAGCCGTACCGGCGTCGTGTTTGTGCAACAGCCGGTTTTACAGATTTTCACAACTGCACACAGTTTTGCGATTCATGACATTGGTCTGACTCCTAAAGTCGGCAGCGTCGTCCCGCCACGGGATTCCGTCGCCCTCCAAGGAGCATCATGCGCACTACCCTGCTTAGCCCCCTTCTCCTGCTCGCCCTCAGCGGCCACGGCCTGGCCGCCGAAACATTGACCAGTACCGAGTGGTGGAAGGACACCATTCGTCTTGATGCGCTCGGCCAGCTGTGGGACGAGACCACCGATGGCAAGAACTGGCAGGTATCCACCGCCGTCGGGGCCGTGGTCGGCCCGAATTATTCCGGTGGCGGCAAGCTGGAATTCGGCCCGCTGGTCGATGTGACCGTGGTGCACAAAAGCGGCTTCACGCTGGGCAGCGGCCGCGGCATCGGCTACCTGCGCCAGCTGGACGACTGGGAGCTGTTTGCCAATATCTCGGCCAGCGGCAGCCGCGAGGAAAAAGACGGCAAGGATGGCGACAAGAATCGCCTGCAAGGCATGGGCAAGATCAGCAGCGGCGCGCAATTCGGCCTGTCGGTGGCCCACGAGTTCGGACCGGTGGGCATGGAGCTGGCCTGGACCACGGGTCTCGCGGAAAAAAACCGCGGCAACACGCTGATTCTGTCGGCCAGCCTGCCGGTGTACCAGAGCGAAATGCTGCAACTGTCGGTCAACGGCAATCTGGTAGGCGGCGACAGCAAGTACCTGCAGCGCTGGTACGGTGTGGATGCGCTGCAGTCGCAAAACAGCGGCCACCGCCAGTATCGTCCGGGCGCCGGCCTGCACGAAGGCAGCGTGGGTCTGGCGCTGGCCATGCCGGTGGGCAAGCAGCTGAACTGGATCACTGCCGTCAACTACACGCAATTGCTGGGTGACGCCGCCGACAGCCCGCTGGTCGAGAAAAAGGGTTCGGTCAGCGCCAGCAGCGGTCTGCAATACCAGTGGTGAATCCGGCCATGCAGCGCGACGAAATCATCGGCCGGCTGACGCCGGCGCCACGCCGCCAATCCGGCATGCTGCGCTGGCTGGCCGGCTGGCTGCACCGGTGGGAGCTGGCTGCCAGCTGTGCGGAAATGGTATCACTGCTGCAATGCCGGCCCGGCGCACGCATCCTGCTGCTGGGCGAATTGCAGGCAGAACTGGGGCATTTGCTGGCGCAGAAATGCGGCCAGCATGGCCGCATTTACCAGGGCAGCGCCAATCTGGCGCCGGATGAAGACCGCAGCTTTGACCTGATCGTCTGCTTCGGGGGCTGGCGCCAGCGCCAGGATCCGGCCTGGCTGATCCGCAGCCTGCAGCGCCGCCTGCGCCCCGGCGGCATGCTGGCCTGGGGCGACCGGCTGGCGCACCGGGGACCGGCCCCTTCGTGGCTGGCCGGCCTGCTGCCCTGGCTGGATGCGGGGTTTCGCCAGCCACCGCCGCGCATACCCGAACACGCCAGCCAGGCACGCTGGTACGCCATCGCCGGGCAGCGCGCCTATCTGGTTACACTGCCCGCCCCAGGCTCTGTTGATGTCTGATTGATTTTGAGCGACCGCAGAACCGTGAACCTGACAGTGTGTTGAAAAAGTCGGTTCTTTGGCCGACATCAAGCACCGGGCAAAGCCCGGCGCAAATCACCACCTGTAAAATCAAGAACTTATTTTTTGTTTTTCATACATTTTTTACGGCGAGGCCGTAAAAAACGGGCCACAGGCTGTTTTTCAACAGCCTGCTAACACCTGATTATGTCTTTTCTTCAGGAAGCAAGGTTTTCAGCGCCTGCGGCGCGATGTTTTGATGCCGGATGTGCCCGGCGGCACGTCAGGGGGCTCTATTGCACCCCACAAAGTCTGCGACTTTGCGGGGACCCCGCGCTTGCCAAGCCCTCCGACACCCCCAAGGCGCGCCCGGTGCCAGCAAGCCGGCATCGCGCGGCGCTAGGCGGCAAAGCCGCCAAGCTCTGCGGTGACAGCCGCCCCGCTCCGCGGGGTGCCTTGCGATGTGCCCCGCAGGAAATCCCCTTGGGGGACTCGTTTTTCCGGGGACGCGGGACAACTTGGGCTTCGCCCCCAGACACGTCCCGCGTCTGATCCTCCCCCTGCGGGGAAACCTGCGCTTCTCAGCGGTTTTCAGAGCAGAACCTACTAATCAACGGTTGTGTTGCTCAAGCTTCCTGAAAGAAAAACATAATCAGGAATTAACATAGGGTATACAGCCACAGCCCATCATTAAAAATGGCTACAGGCTTATACCCCCTGTCTTTCTCCCCAGAGGATTTTGTGCAGCTGCACCTGCATGCGCACCGGCAGGCGGTCAGCCAGCACCCAGGCGGCCAGCTCCTGCGGCGGCAGCGTTTCCCAGACCGGCGAAAACAGCACCGGTGCACGTTCGTAGAGTTTCTTCTCCAGAACCAGCGCGCGCGCCCATTCGTAATCAGCGCGATCAACCAGCACGAACTTGATCTCGTCATGCTCGTTGACCTCGTCGAGGTTGGCCCAGTGCATGTTCTGCATTTCCTGCGATCCCGGCGTTTTCACGTCGAGAATGCGCGACACGCGCGCATCGACACAGGCAATCGGCTCGCCGCCGCCGGTTTCGACGCTGACCGAGTAGCCGGCGTCGCACAAGCGCTTGAACAAGAGGTGCACGCCCTTCTGCACCAGCGGCTCACCGCCGGTAATACACACCGTCTTGCAGTCAAATGCGGCGATTTTCGCCATGATGTCGTCAAGATGCAGGGTTTCACCACCAGTGAATGCGTAGGCGCTGTCGCAATACGTACAGCGCATCGGACAACCGGTGAGGCGCACAAAGACGGTGGGCAGGCCCATGCGGCTGGTCTCGCCCTGCAGCGAGTGGAAAATTTCGGTAATGCGCAAGGTTTCACGCATGATGGTCTCCTTGCCGGAAAACAGTCCGGGGGATGAAAAACAAGGCTATGCCGCAAAGCCGTGCTGCGGCCTTCCATTCGTCATTCCGGTGAAGGCCGGAATCCAGTGACTTGAATTGATGCTGCAGTCTGGATAGCGGCTTGCGCCGGTATGACAAAGTGGCTCTTACACGGCCATGTGGCACAACCAACACGTGCAACACGTTTCTGAGACAAGCCAAAAACAAACCTGATTCTCAAGATTATCCGGCAAAAACTGACACCCATTCAGCACAGGGGAAAAACACCGCTACAGAAACAAGCCCGGAATGAGGGCTGAAAATCTGTCTGTGAATTGCTCTGTGACTCTGTGTCTCTGTGGTGGATCTGGAATTTGCTGACGAATCTTACTGATCAGGAAAATAAAACGGCGCCGGAACAGCAGTCCGGCGCCGCGACAAATTCTAGTCTTTTCAGTGGCTTGCGTCGAGGCTTGCCGCTCAGTTCACCGCCGTCAGCGCCTTTTTGGCGGTTTCGGCAGCCGGGGTCTGCGGGAATCGCTCAAGGATCTCGACCAGATATTTGCGCGAGGATTTCTTGTCGCCGGTCGCCGCCGCAACCGAAGCCAGGCCCAGCAGGGCATCCGGCGCATTGGCGGCTTCGGGATTATTGGCCACCGCGCCAAAGGCTGCGTTGGCCGCCTTGTAATTCTTGCTGCCGGCATAGCTCACACCCTGCCAGTACTGGGCGCTGCTGGCGAGCTTGCTGTCGGGAAAATCCGTGCGGAACTTGTCAAAGCTGGCGATGGCTTCCTTGTGCTTGCCGCCCTTGACCAGCGCCACGGCACTGTCGAACACCTGCTGCTCGCTCAGCACCGGCGCGCTCGGCGGCGGCGCCGTTTCCAGCGTGCGCACGCGGTTGTCGAGGTCGACATAGAGGTCTTTCTGCCGCTTGCCGGCTTCGTCCTGGTTGAACTGCAGCACTTCGATCTGCCCGCGCAGCTGGGCGATCTCTTCACGCTGCTGGTCGATCTGGCGCACCAGATCAAGCACGCGCTTGTTGCCGGCCTCCAGCATCTGCAGACGCTGCTGGTTGTCCTTTTGCAGTTGCTCGACCTTCTTGGTCAGGTCATTGACCTGCTGGCGGGCCACTTCATCATCGAACAAACCGGCATGCACGATGCCGGCAGCGCCCATCAGGCATACGGAAACAAGCAACTTACGCATGAGCACATCCTCGAACTCGGCAAGAAAACAGGCCTTCCCGGGCCTGTCAGACGGCAAGACAATACGGAAACGCCAGGCGCTGGGCAAGCACGGTTTTGCTTTTGCGCCCAGCAATGCGCACCGGGCTTTGCCCGGTGCCTGCTGTCAGTGGCTAAATCGGCGTCCGGAAGTCACTGTTATTTCGGCATTTCGCCCTGATAGACGATTTCCGCACGGCGGTTGCGGGCCCAGGCTTCTTCGGTATCGCCGATTTCAATCGGTTTTTCCTCGCCAAAGCTGACGGACTCGATCTGGCTGTCCGGCACGCCCAGCGCGTTCATCAGCTTGCGCACGGCGTCGGCACGCTTCTGGCCGAGCGCCAGATTGTATTCGGCGGTACCGCGGTTATCGGTATTGCCCTGCAGGATGACCTTGGCATCCTTGTTGGCAAGCAGGTACTTGGAATGCGCTTCGATCAGCTCGTTGTAGTTCTGGCTGACGACAAAGGAGTCGTAATCGAAGTAGACACGGCGGGTCGAAAGAATGTTGCTCGGGTCGGTCAGCGGGCTGTAGCTCTTGCCGGAAGTGCCGGAAACATCAACCGGCTTCACTTCCGTACCGCTGCCCTGGCTGGTGCTGGCATCCTTGCCAGCGTTGCCGTTGGCCACCGGTGCCGGAGTACTTGCGCAAGCGCTCAGCAGCGCGGCCAGAATCAGACTCAGTCCAATTTTTTTCATGTTGCACACTCCTCGTGGTTTGTCATTTGCTGCAAAAACAGAAAAAAGAGCCGCGAAATGGGGACAAGTTCCCGAAATTGCGGATCATGACACTTGCCAGCCCCTGAAGGAAATCCCTCTCGGCGCACAGCTGCACACCTGCTGAAGCACGGAGCAGCAGTGCAGGATGCGGCGGGATAGCCTGGCGACATGCCGCTTGTCCTGCTTTGCGCCCTCTCTTCCTGCTGCGGATCTGGCTGAAAAACTTGCCGATCGGTGTCGATCGGCGAAGGGCTGATCGGCTGAGGCTGATCGGCTAACACTTGCCCGCATGACTCAGGGCAGCATCGGGCCCCAGGCCGGCTGGCGCACATCACCATTTTGCGACTTCAGGCGCTGCTTGATGCGGCCATCGGCGGATACCACCGCCAGCGAACCGCGCGCGCCGGTTTCGTAGAGAATCATCTGGCTGTTCGGAGCAAAACTCGGCGAATCATCCAGCCCGGAATCGGTAAGCGTCATGCTCTGGCGCGTGGCGAGGTTCATGACAGCCACGCGATAGCCGCCGTCGCGGGTGATGTAGGTCATGCTCTGGCCATCGGGCGAGAACTTCGCGCCGGCATTGTATGGCGCATTGAAGGTCACGCGCTCGACATTGCTGCCATCGCGGTTCATGCGGTAAATCTGCGGGCTGCCGCCGCGATCCGAGGTGAAATAGATGCGGCCATCGGGACCAAAGGCAGGTTCGGTGTTGATTTCGCCACTGGTGGTCAGCCGGCGTGCTTCGCTGCCATCGGTATTGACCAGGTAAATGTGGCTGCCGCCATCCTTGGTGAGCACCACAGCCAGCTGACGGCCATCCCGCGACCAGGCCGGCGCCGAATTGCTGCCCTTGAAATTGGCCGCCTGCCAGCGCTTGCCGGTGACCAGTTCGTGCACGTAAACCACCGGTTTCTGCAGCTCGAAGGATACATAAGCCAGCTTGCCACCATCGGGCGACCATTTTGGCGACATGATGGGCAGCTTGGATGTCAGCACGCTTTGCGAACCATAGCCGTCGGCGTCGGCAATCTGCAGTTCATAACGGTTCGGCGCGGTTTTCAGCACATAGGCGATGCGCGAGGCGAAGGCGCCCTTCTTGCCGGTCAGCTTTTCATAAACCTGGTCGGCAATCTGATGCGCCATGCGGCGGGCAAGCCCGACCGAGCCGCGTTTCTCGATCACCAGGATTTCCTTTTTCGCGGCCAGATCAACCAGCGAGGCGCGAATCACCAGTTCGTTGCCATTGAGTTCGGTGCGCCCCACCAGCGCCGTCTGCGCACCACGCTGCAGCAGCAGGCCATGATTGATGTCGGCAGCGGCATAGGGCTGCGGCGCCAGATCAGCCGCAGCAATAACCTTGAAAAGTCCGGAGAGGTTCAGGTCATTGGCAATGACCGGACTGGTCGGTTGCTTCAGGCCCGCTTCGTTCTGGAAGGGCACGATGGCAATCGGCAATTGCTGACTGCCCACGCCAACCACTTCGACCGTCATGTCGGCACGCGCAAGGCCGCCGAGCAGCAGGCTGGTCAGCACAAAAGCGAATAACTGTTTCAAGCCACGCATGGATCACGTTCTCCTTGGCAGGTTGTTGGTCTGCAGCCTGCATCGCTTCTTGCCGCGAGCAGCGAAAAAATGCCTGAAAACCAGAAAATCAGCGAATTGGCATTGCTTGGGCAATGCCTTGGAGCAATACCGCTCAGTTTTTCGGGCGGAATTTCCACTCGATGCCATTGAATTCGCTGAATGACGCACCACCCGGCGGTTTCGGGAAGGGTGCACTGCGACGAATGGCGTCTTCGACAGCCTTGTCCCACTGCGCATCACCGCTGGCACGCAGCAGGCTGATGTCGCGAATCTCCCCGCTGGGGAAGAGCAGGATGCGGTAAACGACTTCCGGATTGGCCTTGTCATTGCTGTAGACAATCCGCGAACGGATCTGGTTGCCGATCTGGTCCGTGTAGCCCTTGCCGATGCCGCTGCCAGTACCCGTACCGGTATTGCCCTGCGCCTTTGGATTGGTGCCGGTTCCACCAGGTTTACCCCCTGGTTGTGCCTTGACGGTGCTGTCGCTCTTGGCCAGATTGTCGGTTGAGAGGATGCTGGCCAGATCGCCGTCGTCCTGCTTCGGTTTCGGTTTGGGCGACGGCTTCGCTGCCGGAGTCGGTTTGACCGGAACAGCCGTCGGCCTGGGCGTCGCCTTCACCGGAGTCGGCGTAGCGGTGGGCCTGGGTGTTGGAGTCGGGGTCGCGCTGGGTTTGGGCTTCGGTGTCGGCTTGACCTTCTCGCCGATGTCGGCCGGTTTTTCCTCGACCTTCGGTTCAGGCTTGATTTTCACCGGCTTGACGATTTCCGGCTCGATCACGCGTTCCGGGACCGGCGCCGGCGGTGGACCCCCCCACAACTCGACCTGCATGGGCTTGGGTTGCTGGGTTTTCCACTGCACGGAAAGCAGCAAGCCCAGCGCTAGCAAGACATGCATGGCCAGCGCCAGCGCCAGCGAGAGGCCCTTGCGTTCTTCACGATCAAGCAGGCCGTGACGGTGCATCTGCATTGCTTATCGGGCCTGAACCTGCAAGCCGATGCGTGCGATGTCGGCCTGCTTCAGAGCATCCATCACCTGCATCACCTGTTCGTAGCGTACGGCCTTGTTGGCGGAAATCACCACCGGGCGCGCGTTTTCACCACTGCCGGCCAGGTTTTTGACCGCGCTGACCAGCGCAGCCGCATCGGCGTGCGCTTCGGGAGTCTGTTCCTGCCTGTCGCGCAGCTGCAGGCCGCCGTTCTTGTCGATCAGCACATAGAGCGCCGGCTGCCTGCTTTCCGGGCTGGCGACCTTGCCCACGCTGGGCAGCTCGATCGTGCTTTGCTGCATCATCGGCGCGGCGACCATGAAGATCACCAGCAGCACCAGCATCACGTCGATATAGGGCACCACATTGATTTCGCTTTTCGCGCGACGGGGACGGCGGCTGCGCATGCTTGCTCCTTAGCGAACGCTCTGCCGTTGCAGGATGTTGCTGAATTCTTCGATGAAGGTGTCGAAACGGTTGGCCAGGCGATCAACGTCGGCGGCAAAGCGGTTGTACGCAACGACAGCCGGAATGGCGGCAAACAGGCCGATCGCGGTGGCCACCAGCGCTTCGGCGATGTGCGGTGCAACGGTCGCCAGCGTGGCGGCGCCGACATTACCGAGGCCCTTGAAGGCGTACATGATGCCCCAGACAGTGCCGAACAGGCCGATATAGGGCGAAACCGAACCCACGGAAGCCAGGAAGGAGGTGTGCTTGTCGAGGTGATCGAGCTCGCGCTGGCACGATGCGCGCATTGCACGGCGCGCGCCTTCCATCACGTCGGACAATTCCATGCCGGCCTTCTGGCGCAGCTTGAGGAATTCGGCGAAACCGGCCTCGAAGATGTTCTCCATGCCCACACCGTGTTCGCGGCGCACCTGCTCATAGAGCGCGGCCAGGTCCGAGCCGCCCCAGAAGCGCTCCTCGAACAGCTCGCTTTTCTTTTTCGCGCTGGCGATCGTGAAATGCTTGCTGAAAATATGCCACCAGGACAGGAAAGACAGCACAAGCAGGATCACCATCACGGCCTGGACGACAAAACTGGCCTGCAAAACCAGCGAAATGATGGACATGTCTTCGACAGGGGCGTTCATGACGCGTGTTTCTCCAGGAAAATCGGTTCAGGCTGCGGTGCAACAGTGCCCGGCATTGTCGCTGCTTTATGCGGCATTTGTCATTGTTTGGATGTCACAGCTTGTCAGCGCTTGCCCTCAGCGCGAAGCATCGGGCGCCGGCAGGCCGAAATGCTGATAGGCCGACAGCGTCGCCATGCGCCCGCGCGGCGTACGCTGCAGCAGACCCTGCTGGATCAGGTAAGGTTCCAGCACATCCTCGATGGTATCCGCCGCCTCGCCGATGGCGGCCGCGACATTGTCGAGCCCGACCGGCCCGCCGCCGAATTTCTCGATGACGGCCGACAGGAGCTTGCGGTCCATCACATCCAGGCCGGCATGGTCGACGTCGAGCATCTGCAGCGCGAGGTCCGCCACTTCGCGGGTGACCATCCCGTCATGCTTGACCTCGGCATAGTCGCGAACGCGGCGCAGCAGGCGGTTGGCGATGCGCGGCGTGCCGCGTGAGCGGCGCGCCACCTCATACGCCCCCTCGGTATCCATCTTTACACCCAATAAATCCGAGGATCGCACGACGATACGTGCCAATTCTTCTGCAGTGTAAAACTCCAGCCGCGCGACAATGCCGAAGCGGTCGCGTAGCGGATTTGTGAGCATTCCGGCGCGCGTGGTGGCGCCAACCAGCGTGAACGGTGGCAGATCAAGCTTGACCGAACGCGCCGCCGGCCCTTCGCCGATCATGATGTCGAGCTGGAAGTCTTCCAGTGCGGGGTAGAGGATTTCCTCGACGACGGGGCTCAGCCGGTGGATTTCGTCGATGAACAGCACGTCGTGCGGTTCGAGATTGGTGAGGATGGCGGCCAGATCGCCGGCGCGTTCCAGTACCGGGCCGGAAGTCTGCCGCAGGTTCACGCCCAGCTCGCGGGCGATGATGTGCGCCAGCGTGGTCTTGCCCAGGCCCGGCGGGCCGAATAGCAGCACGTGATCGAGCGCCTCGCCGCGCTTTTTCGCCGCTTCGATGAAGATTTCCAGCTGCCCGCGCGCTTTCAGCTGCCCGACATACTCGTCCAGCAGCTTGGGACGCAGTGCGCGTTCCAGTTGTTCTTCCTGCTGTGACAGCGTCTTGGCCGTCACCATGCGTTCGCTGGGCGGCAATGCGGAAAGGGAATCGGTTTCGATCATTGGCCGGACCGGGCGGAAAAAGAACGATCGTACACCATTTTCCGCCATCAGCCGCGCAGCGCGGCATGCTGTGCGGACACCCGGCGTCGATAGCAGTCATAAACGGCGCAACTCAATGCGGCTGCGAGCGCATAAGCCGCCAGCACATCACTGAAATAATGCACGCCAAGCACCAGCCGGCCCAAACCGGACAACAAAATCCAGCTGGCGGCCAGCACCAGCCAGCCAATACGCAGCCGGGGATAATGCCGCGTCAAGAGGCACGCCAGCAAAAAACCCAGCGTGAAGGCACTCATGCCGTGGCCACTGGGGAACGATGATCCCGATGCTGCCAGCAAGTGTTCCAGTTCCGGGCGAGGGCGGTTTACCAGCTGCTTGGTCACCCAGTTGCTGATGCCGCACAGCAGCATGCCAGCGAGCAAGGCTTGCGCTGCCGCACTGTCCTTTTTGCGGTAAAACCAGCTGGCAAACAGCGTGACCAGCAGCAGTGAACCCAGCGGGCTGCCAAGCACGGCCAGCAGCTGGCTGATGCTTACCAGCAGGCTATTGCCGCCATACAGTGCCATGCCGATCAGCGCATCAAGGCTGGCCAGCGCGGGATACCCCTGCAGCAGAAGCATGAAGAGGCCAAGAAAAACAGCACTGAGAACGGGTAGAGACATGGACAGGAGCGCCACAGGCAAATTGCGGAAGAGATCGTCAGCTTACTGTGGCTTCAGCAGCACTCGTGCAAACGGCTTCCGTGTTTTCTTTACAGATTAACGCTTCAGAAAAAGATAGGAACAGATAATAGAGGTGCCCAGCAGCTGTGGATAAGCCGGAATCAGCCATGAAAAACAGTGGCTTGCCTCAGGAGCAACATCCGGTAAAACGCGTGACGAGGCTGTGCAGGCAATGCCGGAAAAAATGCCGGAGGTGTTTTGTCTGCCGGTTATCCACACTCAAGCCGGTGCTTTGCCTGCCCTTGCTGTGGATTACCTGGCCAGCGCCTTCAAGGCCAGACGGATGCCGCTGCTGACATCGCAGTCGGCCGGCAGTGTTTTCAGCGCGCTGCTGGCTTCCTTTTCGTTGTATCCCAGTGCCAGCAAGGCCTGCAGCACATCGTCCCGCTCCTGCTCCTTGCTGTCTGGTTTGCCGGCGGCATCGAATAGCGGCCCGGCACTGACGAGTTTGCCCAGTTTTCCGCGCAACTCCAGCACCAGACGTTCAGCCGTTTTCTTGCCAATGCCGGGAATCTTCGCCAGCCGCACCACATCCTCGCTGGCCAGCGCCTGGGCAAATTCCTCGCTGTTCATGCCGGACAGGATGGCCAGAGCGATTTTCGGGCCGACCCCAGTGATCTTGATCAGCTCGCGAAAGGTGTCGCGCTCCTGGCGTGTGGCAAAACCATAAAGCTGGTGGGCGTCTTCGCGAATGGCCAGATGGGTGTACAGCGTGCATTGCTCGCCGGCATGCGGCAGCACATAGAAGGTGCTCATCGGCACATCGAGTTCATAGCCGGCACCATTGACGTCCAGCAGGACATGCGGCGGCTGCTTTTCGGCAATCAGGCCGGTGAGGCGACCAATCATGGCAAATTCCAGGGCGGGAAAGCCGGCAGTATAGCGATTGCCTGCCGCACCACGGAATGTGTACGGGCCGCTGGCGGCACCGGTTTTTCATCCTGCAAGCCGGCGATGTGTCGATTGACGCTGCCCTTTTTTAGTACATATGCAGGTATATGCCTGCAACCCTTTCTACAAATTGGCTGCAAGCCTATACCCAATAGCATGCATCACTAGATGCGTAGCGCCTTGCCGATGCGGTTTTCCAGTTCCTGCATGTCCGGTGTACCCACGTATTTCTGCAGGATCTTGCCTTCCTTGTCGATGAGGAAGGTGGTGGGAGTCAGGCTGACGCCGCCAAATGCTTCTGCTGCGGAGCCGCTGACATCGTGGCTGATCAGAAATGGCAGTTGCGCACGTGCCTGATAGGTGTCGATGAATTCGCGCTGATCGTAGCTCATGGCAATCGCCACGGTCTGGTAACCCTGTGCCGCGTATTTGTTCTGGATGCGCGTCAGGTCCGGCATTTCCGCCATGCAGCCACTGCAGCTGGTGGCCCAGAAATTGACCAGCACGACCTTGCCACGCAAGTCCTGCAAGGCCAGCTGGCGCTGGTCGAGCAGTGTCAGCTGCAAGGCGGGCGCAGGTGATTGCCGGTTCAGCAGCAACAAGGCAGCCATGCTGGCTGTGATGGCAAGCAGTGCCAGAACAAGAAACAGGCGCTGTTTCATGGGACGACTCCGTAACAAGGTGGGCAGTGTACTGCAGCTGCGGGCTTCAGATTGCCTGCGCCGATGAATGTTCCGCTTATCTACACAGTTGGATAAGAAAGGATAGGAACAGATAATAGAGGCGGAGCTGTCCTGTGGATAAGCCTGATTCGCCTTTTTTTTCATGCACTTGCGTACGAACAAGCTGTGGGGTTAAGTTGCCTTCTGCCTGTGGATAGTTTGGCAGTCGTTTTTCCTCTGCCGTCGTGCCGCCGGTTTTCCACATGCCCACCGGCATTTCTCCACAAGCCAAGTGATTGATTTGATTTGCAGTTTGTGAACAAGCTGTATAATCCGCCGTTTTGCAGGGGAGCTAGATGGCAATTCAATGGTTTCCCGGGCACATGCACGCGGCCCGGAAGAAAGTGGCGGAAACCCTGGCCAGGGTGGACATGGTCATCGAAGTGGTGGATGCCCGCCTGCCGCACTCCAGCTGCAATCCGATGATCAACAAGCTGCGCAGTTTCCGGCAGCGGCCGTCGCTGGTCATCATCAACAAGACCGATATGGCCGATCCGCAGCTCAACCAGGCCTGGCTGAACTGGTTTCGCCAGCAGCCGCAAACCAATGCCATGCTGCTGGGCGAGGAAAGTCGCGGTTCGGCAGGCAGCAGGATTGCCGAAATGTGCCGGCAGATTGTTCCCAACCGCACCGGGGCCGAAAAACCGATCCGGGCGCTGATCCTTGGCATTCCCAATGTGGGCAAGTCGACACTGATGAATGCGCTGATGAAGCGCCGCATCGCCAATGTCGCCGACACGCCGGGTGTTACCAAGAGCCAGCAGCGCGTCGAACTGGCCGATGGCACCATCCTGTACGACACGCCGGGCCTCTTGTGGCCCAAGCTGGAAAGCGAGCTGACCGGCTATCGGCTGGCACTGGGTGGCTCGATCGGCCGCAATGCCTACGACGAGGTCGACGTGGCCTGGTTTGCGCTGGAAACCCTGCGCGAGCGTTACCCCGATGTGCTGCTCCAGCGCTACAAGCTGAAAACGCTGGAAGGTGAAGTTGAAGACGTCTTCAACGCCATTGCCCGTCAGCGCGGCGCGGTCATGAGTGGCGGGCGCATCGATGAGCAGAAGGCTGCGGAAATCATCATCACCGATTTTCGCAGCGGCAATCTGGGTCGCCTGACTCTGGAACGTCCCGACGAATTCACCGGCCTGCCGACGATGAGCCAGAAGCTGGCCGATCTGGATGTCGAGCCGGCTGAGGACGAGGAAGACTGAACCTTGCCTGCCACAGCAGGGGATGGCGGCCGTCTGCCTGCCGGCAAAATGGCATACAATCCAGAACGGTCCACCCGAAACGGAAAGTCTCATGGAAGCTGAACTTGCCAGCCTGGAAGAAAAAGTGATCCAGCTTGTGCGGCTCACCAGTGGTCTGCGTACCGAAAACCGCACGCTGCGCCAGCAGGTGCTGGCCCTGCAGGAAGAGAACGCGCGGCTTGCCGACAAGGTCGAGGGCAGCAAACAGCGCGTTGCCGCCATCCTTGCCAAACTGCCGGAGCACAGCGATGAGTGAACAGACCATCAAGCAGCTGGATGTCAGCATCATGGGGCGCGAATTCCGTGTTGCCTGCCCGGCCAATGAGGAGCAAACCTTGCTGCAGGCTGTCCATCTTCTGGACCAGCGCATGCATGAGATTCGCAATGCTGGAAAGGTCATCGGCATCGAGAAAATCGCCATCATGGCGGCGCTCAACCTGACCCACGAATACCTGCATACACGTGTCGGTGACGGTTTTGACATCGGTACGATTCAGCGTAGAATCCGGGACATGAATTCAACGATTGATGCCGTACTGGGTGAACAGCAGCAGCTGTTCTGAGCGGCAGCGATCCACGGTTCGCTTTCCTGCGGTGTTCGAGACGGCTCATATTCTTAGAACCGATTCACATACCCCGGTTGCCAGCCATTTACTGCCTGTTGTGCGCATTCCTCTGTCGAATGCACCTGATGGCACAGGCCGGCGACCCCTTGAACCTGAGGGTTCAAGATGCGAGTCGAAACGGCACTCGCGGGAAAGCCCTTCCTTCCCTGCATCCCCTTCCGGCGCTTGGCGCTGAAAACACCCGATGCATAGCACATCCCCCAAGCATGAACTGCGCAAGCTGGCCCGCTCGCGGCGAGCGGCCATCTCGCCTAAACAGCGGCTGGATGCGGCGCTGGCACTGATTCGTCATGCGCGCTCAGGACGGATGCTGCGTCCGGGCCGCAAGATTGCCGCCTATGTGCCGCACGGCAGCGAATTTCCGGTCTGGCCCCTGGTTCTGAAAGCACTGCAGGCCGGCTGCCGGATTTATCTGCCGGTGGTGCCGGCCAGCGGACGCCGATTGGCATTCTGTCGTTTTGACCAACACACGGTCTGGCGCTCCGGCGCTTATGGCATTCCCGAACCGCATCATCCCGAAACCTGCGCTGCGCGCGACCTGGATCTGGTGCTGGTGCCGCTGCTGGCGTTTGATGCGCAGCTTTATCGCATGGGACAAGGCGGTGGCTATTACGACACGACCTTTGCCTTTCGCCGGCAGCGTCGCCACTGGCGCAAGCCGCGCCTTGTTGGCGTCGGCTTTGAATGCCAGCGTTTTGAGCACTTGCCGACCGATCACTGGGACATGCGACTCGACGCCATACTGACCGAAGCCGGTTGGCAATACCCGGATTCCCTCATCCGCCCTTGAAGACGGAAACTGATTTTTCGCAAGAAAGCACAGCCAGTGCATGGGCAAAATGGTTTGCAGGCAGCCCGGTCACTTGGGAAAAGGCCTGAGTGACGATGCCTGTGGCTTGTAGCACCATGCATGCCGCAATTGACCAAATCCGCTTGGTTGCCGCAAGATTTCATTCCGATTACCGTTTCGAGGCCAGCACAATGACAGCACTTTCTTCCCCGGTTACGATTGTCAATGCAACCGGTTTGCATGCCCGCCCGGCCGCCAATCTTGTCAATGTGGCCAAGCAATACCAGTCTGACATCAAGCTGGTATTCAAGGGTGTTGAAGCCAATGCCAAATCGGTGGTCGGTGTAATGGGTCTTGATGTGTCTAAGGGTGACCAGATTCAGGTCAAGGCCAGCGGCAGCGATGAAGACGCGGCAATGAAAGCGGTTGCGGCCGCCATCGCCGGAGGGTGTGGCGAGAAATAATTCCCGGGATTCCGATATTGAAAAGGGGTGGCGTCAAGCCACCCCTTTTTGCTGATGGCCGGGAAATGTTGCAAAACCTTGCGACCATCCCGCTGCCAAACCCTTGAGCGATTTTTGCTTTATGCCGGAATGGGTGATTTTCCGTAAACAAGTACCCAATCCGGCCAGAAAAAATTACTGTGTAGTAAGTACGCCCGGCACTACACTGGTAGGCAGAAAATCCATGACGACGGCAAGCGGCCGCGTACATGGAAACCGGATACACAAGTCGATTCTCCAGAAAATCCAGATCACGCAATGATGAGGTTGTCCATGGCCAGTCCTTCTTCCCAACTTGAGCTGCTCGCCCCCTTGTCCGGGGTCATGTTCCCGATCGAGATGGTTCCCGATCCGGTCTTTGCCCAGAAAATGGTCGGTGACGGCATTTCCATCGATCCGACATCCAGCGTGCTCTGTGCACCGCTGACCGGCAAGGTCACCCAGCTGCATTCCTCGAAGCACGCCATCACCATCACGGCGGCCAACGGGCTGGAAGTGCTGATGCACATCGGCCTTGATACCGTGATGCTCAAGGGCCAGGGTTTTCATGCCAGGGTGAAGGAAGGCGATATCGTCGACGCCGGCCAGGCGCTGATCGAATTCGATATGGACCCGGTTGCCACCAAGGCGCGCAGCCTTTTGACGCAGATCGTCATCACCAATGGCGAGCTGGTCGCCAAGTACATGCCGGCGACCGGTCTGGTCACCGCCGGCAAGACGGTAGCGCTGACCGTGCAACTGGCCGAGGGCGTGGAAAATGTCAGCCTTGCCAGCGCGGGTGGTGAAGCATGGTCCGACCCGGTGCGCATTCCCAACCCGACCGGTCTGCACGCCCGCCCGGCTGCCGTGTTGTCCAATGCCGCCAAAACCCACAAGTCCGACGTCAAGCTGGTGCGCCAGGGCGAGGAAGCCAATGCCAAGTCGGTCGTTGCCATCATGGGTCTGGAAGTGAAGAACGGCGATGAAATCCGCGTGCGCGCAACCGGCCCTGATGCCCAGGATGCCGTCAATGCCCTGGTCGAGCTGCTGCGCTCCGGTTGCGGCGAGGACGTCGGTGTCGTTACCGACGCCAAGCACAAGCCCGCGCCGCTCGATACGATCAAGCCGGCCAAGCCGCAACCCAAGTCGGAAAATCCCGATGTCCTGACTGGTGTTTCCGCTTCGCCGGGTCTGGCGGTGGGCCAGGTATTCCAGATCAAGCTGGAGGAAATCCAGGTTGAAGAACACGCGGACAACCAGCAGCTTGAGCGTCGCCGCCTGGATGATGCGCTGAAGGAGGCGCATTCCCAGCTCGAAGCACTCAAGAGCGAGATTTCCGATGCCTCGAAGGCCGAAATCTTTGCTGCTCACCAGGAGCTGCTGCAGGATCCGGATCTGCTTGATATCGCGATTGCCGCGATCAGCAATGGCAAGAGTGCCGGTTACGCCTGGCGCGAGGCCTTCACCCGCCATGCCGAGCTGCTGTCGAAGCTGAAAAACGAAGTGCTCGCCGGGCGTGCCAACGATTTGCGCGATGTCGGCCGCCGTGTGCTGCGCCTGATTACCGGTACCAAGGAAGCCGAATTGCAGGTGCCCAACAATGCCATCCTGATCGCCGAAGAGCTTACTCCTTCGGATACCGCCAGCATGGACCGCACCAGGGTACTGGGTTTCTGCACCACCGGTGGCGGTGCGACCAGCCATGTGGCCATTCTGGCGCGCTCGCTGGGCATTCCGGCCATCTGCGGCATCGATGAAAATGTGCTGGGGCTGGCCAATGGCACCCCGGTCATTCTGGACGGCAGCAAGGGCACCTTGCGCAAGAACCCGAGTGATGCCGAGATCGCCGACATCGTCGAGCGCCAGGCCAGGCTGGCCAGCAAGCGTGCCGAGGAAATGGCCGCCGCCTTCCAGCCGGCTGTAACCAGCGACGGTCATCATGTCGAAGTGGTCGCCAATATCGGTGGCCTGGACGACGCTCAGGAATCGGTAAAGCTGGGTGGCGAGGGTGTGGGGCTCCTGCGCAGCGAATTCCTCTATCTGGAACGCACCGATGCGCCCAGCGAAGATGAGCAAACCCGCATCTATGGCGATATTGCCCGCGCACTGGGCAGCGAGCGCACGCTGGTGGTGCGCACGCTCGATGTCGGTGGCGACAAGCCGCTGCCCTATCTGCCCATGCCGGTGGAAGAAAACCCCTTCCTCGGCGTGCGCGGCGTGCGCCTGTGCCTGGAAGAGCCGGAAATCCTGCACACGCAGGTGCGCGCCATCCTGCGCGCCGCCGGCGACGTGAAGCTGGCGATCATGTTCCCGATGATCACCAGTCTGGAAGAAGTGCGTGAAGTGAAGCGCGTCGTGGCAGCCGAAAAGCTCGCGCTGGGCATCAGTAGCGAAGTGCAGGTCGGCATCATGGTCGAGGTACCGGCAACCGCCGTGATGGCCGAACAGTTTGCCCGCGAGGTCGATTTCTTCTCGATCGGCACCAATGATCTGACCCAGTACACGCTGGCGATGGACCGTGGCCATCCAAAACTGGCCAAGCAGGCCGATGCCATGCATCCGGGTGTACTGAACCTGATCAACATGACCGTCAAGGGTGCGCATGCGCATGGCAAGTGGGTTGGCGTGTGCGGCGGCATCGCTTCCGATCCGCTGGCCGTACCATTGCTGCTGGGCATGGGGGTCGATGAGCTGTCGGTTTCGGTGCCGACCATTCCGTCGATCAAGGCGCTGGTGCGCAAATTGTCGAAGTCCGAGTGCGAAAAACTGGCCGGCGAAGTGCTGCAACTGGGCACGGCCAGCGCTGTGCGTCAGCGTCTGTCGCAGTTTCTTGACTGAAGCCGGTTTGCGCATGTGCAGAAAAGCCCGTCATCGACGGGCTTTTTTGTTGGGAAACTTACTGGGAAGCAAGCTAGGATGACAAGCGGAAGATGCAATTCAGGCCGGCGTGCTCAGAAATCATGGGTTTGATCTGGATCAAGTCGTAAGGTCATTACCTTGCGGTGATGTCCGAATTGTCAGCGATGGTGATGAGCGGAGAATCGACCAGGCAAAATTTCGAGGATCCCGTCCTGAGCCAGGGTGCCAAAGCAGCCCCGGTGCCAGGCGAACAGGAGTCAGTCATCATGTTCAAGCATGCATTTGCAGTTCTGCAGAAGATCGGCAAGGCGCTGATGCTCCCGGTAGCAGTGTTGCCGGTTGCCGGCCTCTTGCTGGGTATTGGCGCATCCAACTTTTCCTTCATTCCGGCCGTGGTCTCGCAGATCATGGCGCAGGGTGGCGGGGCGATTTTCGGTCACCTGCCGCTGATCTTCGCCATCGGTGTGGCGCTGGGCCTGACCGAAAACGACGGTGTCGCCGGCATCGCGGCCACCGTCGGTTTTGTGGTGATGGTAGCAACGATGGGCGTGATGGCCGCGGCGCTGGGTGTTGAGCCCGCCACCGTCATGGGCATGAAGTCGATGGAAACCGGCGTGTTCGGCGGCATCATCATCGGCGCCGTGGCGGCGACGCTGTTCAACAAGTACTACCGCATCGAGCTGCCGCCGTATCTGGGCTTCTTTGCCGGCAAGCGCTTCGTGCCGATCGTGACCGGCATTGCCGCGATTTTTGTCGGCATCATCCTGTCCTTCATCTGGCCGCCGGTGCAGAACGCAATCAACAGCTTCTCGCACTGGGCTGCCGTTTCCGACCCGCGCACGGCGGCGACCGTTTACGGTTTCGTCGAGCGGATGCTGATTCCCTTCGGTCTGCACCACATCTGGAACGTGCCGTTTTTCTTTGAAATGGGCAGCTTCACCAATGCCGCAGGCGAAGTGGTCAAGGGTGACATCAACCGCTTCTTTGCCGGTGATGCCACCGCGGGCATCCTGTCGGGCGCCTTCCTGTTCAAGATGTTCGGCCTGCCGGCCGCCGCGATCGCCATCTGGCATTCGGCCAAGCCGGAAAACCGCGTGAAGGTCGGCGGCATGATGGTGTCGGCCGCGCTGACCTCGTTCCTGACCGGCATTACCGAGCCGATCGAGTTCGCCTTCCTGTTCGTGGCACCGGTGCTGTATGTCATCCATGCCGTGCTGGCCGCGTCCACGCAGTTCGTCGCCAACACGCTCGACATGCACATGGGTTTCACCTTCTCGCAGGGCGGCATCGACTTCCTGCTGTTCAACGCCTTTGGCAGCAACGCCAAGCACTGGGCCTATGTGCTGATCCTCGGCCCGATCTATGCGGCGATCTATTACAGCGTGTTCCGCTTCGCCATCGTCAAGCTCAACCTGAAAACTCCGGGCCGCGAGGACGACGAAGGCGCCGCCGTTGCCGTGAGTTCCGGCAGCGACAAGATGGGCAAGGCGCGCGATCTGGTCACCGCGTTTGGCGGCGCCGCCAACATCAAGAGCCTGGATGCCTGCATCACCCGTCTGCGCATCAGCGTGGGCGACATTGCCAAGGTTGACCAGCCGCGCCTGAAGGCACTCGGTGCTGCCGGCGTGATGATTGTCGGCAACAATGCCCAGGCGATTTTCGGTACCCAGTCGGAAAACCTGAAAACCGACATGCAGGAATACCTGAAGTCTGGCGGCAGTGCGCCAGCCGCACCGGCGAGTGCCGCAGCCGGCGTGGACAAGCTGGCGCTGATCGCCGCGCTGGGTGGCAAGGCCAACATCCTCAATGCCGAAGTGGTGGCGGGCACCCGTGTGCGTGTGGCTCTCGCTGACGGCGCCGGCCTGAACGAGGCCGCGCTCAAGTCACAGGGCGTGGAAGCCGTGGTGTCGCAGGGCAGCAATGTCTTCCATCTGATTGCTGGCAGCCAGGCCGAACAGCTGGCCGGTGCCTTGCATTGATTTTGGAAGGGTATTGCCCTACAGCCTAATAATAACATTGGCTTTACCGTTATACCCCTGATAACAATACCCCCGTACATCGGGGGTATTGTTTTTGGGCGAGCCGAAACGCAGCTTGTCGGCATGACGAACGGCAAGCGTGATTGGCAATAGTACACAGTCATTGCACGCACGATTGCTGATAATCGCGGCTTTTCGACAATCAATCCGCAGCATTCAGCGAGGATGGCCCCTGTTCTTGGTCAGCCACGCCAACGCTGTGGCAGCCAGGATGAACTATCGCATCGCACTCTTTGGCCTTTCCATACTGCTGCTGGCCCTGCTGCAGGCGTGTACGAGCCGTCTGCAGGCTGCAGCACATCCTGTCGTGGCTTCCGCCGCGCCCCCGCTGGCCAGCACCCCTGCTCCCGCCATCCCGGCGGCCAGCAGTCCGGCCATCGTGCTGACACCGCGCGAGCGCGACCTGCTGGTGCTCAATGCCTACAACGAGGCACGCGGCGATCCGGAAATCGCCATCCGCGCGGTGCTGGCAGTGACGATGGCGCGGGTCGAATCGGCCTGCTTCCCCGACACGGTCAGCGAGGTGATCTACCAGCCCAGGCAGTTTTCATGGACGCACATTCGCGGCACGGCGCGCAGCCTGGCCACCGCGCGCGCCCGCGAACCCGAGGCGCTGGAACGCGTCGAGGAAATCGTCGACCGCTACATCGCCGATGGCGCACCAGCCGGCGAAAACCTGCTCTATCACGCCCGATCAGTGCGCCCGGTCTGGGCGGCGTCACGCCAGCTGCAGCGCAGCGGCGTGATCGGCAGCCATGTGTTCTACGAGCACAGGCTTTGCTGAGACAGCAGCCTGATCAGGCAAGCTGATGTGTTAAGCCGCAGGGGAAAGCTCACTCTTCAAAAGGGCGGATCAAGAAGCCCTGCCGTTGCCCTGATGCAGACTCAACCCAGCATCGCCGCCTGTTCGGGCGCCGCGAACCAGTCACGCAGGAAATCGACAAGCGCCAGCAGCTTGGCCGGTTGCGGCTGGCGCTGCGGGTAGAGCAGGTAGAGCTGCATGCCCTGCAGCCGGCAATCGGGCAGCAGGCGGATCAGCCGGCCGGCGGCGACGTCGGCGCTGGCCAGGTAGGCCGGCAGCCGTGCGATGCCGCCGCCGTGCAGCGCCAGATTGCGGATCAGGTAATAGTCGTTGCTGCTGATCGGCGATTGCACGTCGATGCTGCTCAGCAGGCCGTCGCGATTCAATAGCCAGCGTGTGGACTGGGCGAAGCGGCTGTTGGCGATGCACGGCAGCCTCGCCAGCTGTTCCGGGCTGGTGACGGGCGGATGGCCGGCCAGAAAGCCCGGGCTGGCGACCAGCCAGTCGTGCATTTCCGCCAGCGGCCGGCTGATCAGGTGCTCGGGCGGCGGCAGGTTGGCGCGGATCGCCAGATCGAAGCCCTCGGCCTCCAGGTCGCGCAGCGTCGCGCCAAGGTCGAGCTCTACCTCGATTCCCGGAAACCGTTCGCGAAACGCCAGCAGCGCCTCGGCCATGAACACGCCGCCAAAGCTGTTCGGCGCGGTGATGCGCAGCTTGCCGCCGATCTCCTCGCGCATGGCGGCCAGCGCCTGGCGCGCCGCATCGACGCGCGCCAGCCAGTCCCGGCAGTGCTGCAGATAGAGCTTGCCCGCCTCGGTGAGGTCGAGCCGGCGCGTCGTGCGGTACAGCAGCTGCGTGGCGAGCCGCAGCTCGAGCTGGCGCACCTGCTTGCTGAGCAAGGCCTTGGACACGCCCAGCTGCTCGGCCGCGCGCGTGAAGCTGCGCTGCTCGGCCACGCTGGCGAAGGCCATCGCCCATTGCAGCTCTTGGGCCTGCTGGCCGGGTGTCATTGTTTCCATTGGTTTGACAAAGAAGTGAAAGTTGCCGGATTTATCGGCCCAGCGTGCCGGTTTAAGCTGTGAACGTCAACAAAGCAAACACAAGGAGCACAGCATGGACATTCTTCTCATCGGCGCCAACGGCACCATTGGCAAGGCAGTCGCCACCGAACTCGGCCAGCGTCACCGCGTCATCAGCGCCGGGGGCAACAGCGGCGACGAACACGTCGACCTCACCGACCTGGCCAGCGTCGAGGCGCTGTTTGCCCGCGTCGGCCCCGTCGACGCTGTCGCCATCGCCGCAGGCAACCTGCATTTCGGCCCGCTCGCCGAATTCACTCCCGAGCAGTACGCGATCGGCTTGAACGACAAGCTGATGGGCCAGGTGAATGTGGTGCTCGCCGGCCAGAAGGTGCTGCGCGACGGCGGCAGCTTCACGCTGATCAGCGGCGTGCTCAGCGACGATCCGATCACCTATGGCAGCAGCGCCAGCATGGTCAACGCCGCGCTGGAAGGCTTCGCGCGCAGCGCGGCCATCGAGCTGCCGCGCGGCCTGCGCATCAATGTCGTCAGCCCGACCGTGCTGACCGAATCGCTGGAAGGCTACGGCCCCTATTTCCGCGGCTTCGAATCCGTCCCCGCCGCCCGCGTGGCGCTGGCCTACAGCAAGAGCGTGGAAGGCGCGCAGACCGGGCAGGTGTATCGCGTGCTGTAATCGCACAAAGGGTATATGGCCATAGCCATTTTTCATAAAAGGCTGCAGGCAGATACCCAACGGAAAAACCCCGGCCATGAGCCGGGGTTTCGGTATTGGTGCAAGGCATCTCGGACTCAGCCTTGCGTGAGTCATCCACAAGGGATGGCGGCACAATACCGCAGCATTGTGACACCTTCTTGACACGCTTCAGTCATCCGGAAGCGTTGGCAAGGCCTTGAGCAGCGCCGTGTAGCGTTCCAGATCAAAGCCGCGATCCTCGCTCATCATCGCCTCGATTTCGTCGACCAGCACGACGGCCATCAGCTCGACGGCTTCCTCGCGCGGGATCTGGCCCAGCAGCAGGCGGTTGAGCGTCTGGCGGGTGATGGGCGGTTCGCTGTCGCGGATCTGGTTTTCGATGACGGCGAGGATTTCTTCGGGGGCGACTTCGCGTGCTTTCATGCTTGTCCTTGGGTATGGGACTGCAGTCATTTGCCAGAAACGGCTGCAGGCAAGTACATCATCAGGTATTTGGGTGGTCGAGCTTGCCGACCTGCGCTTTCATCCGCCACAGCAGCAGCATGCCGGGCAGGCCCATCAGCATCGACACCTCGAAGAAATGCTGCCAGCCGATTTCGGCGACCAGGTAGCCTGAACTTGGGCCGACGTAGATGCGCCCGACCGCGGCGAGCGCGGACAGCAAGGCATAGTGCGTCGCGCTGGCTTCGCGGCGGCACAGCGCCATCAAGAGCGCGACCAGCGCGGCGGTGCCCATGCCGCCGGCGAAATTGTCGATGGTCATCGCCAGTGCGAGCAGGATGTCGACGCCGCCGTCCCAGGCGGTCAGCGACTTGCCGTTCATGAACACGCGCAGCGCCTCGGGCGACAGCGGCAGCTGCAGGCTGCCCAGCGCGTCCTGGCCGTGGATGGCGAGCAGCCAGAAGCCGAGGTTGGAAACGATCTGCAGGATGCCGAACACCAGCAGCGATTTGTAGAGCCGCCAGCGCAGCATCAGCAGGCCGCCGAAAATGCCGCCGACGATGGTGGCGACCATGCCGACCACTTTGTTGACGACGCCGATCTCGGCCATGCTGAAGCCGATGCCCTTTTGCAGGAAGGTCACCGACAGCACACCGGCAAAGGCGTCGCAGAGCTTGTAGAGGATGATCAGCAGCAGAAAGGCCCAGGCGTATTCGCGGCGGAAATACTGCTGCATCGGCGTGAGCAGCAGCTCGAAGCGCGCCAGTTTCGCCGCCTTCATCGCAAACGGCACGGCGAGTGCCAGCTCCAGCAGCACGAACAGCAGGCCGATCCAGTTGTTCTTGCTGTCCGGCGTGAAATCGGGCCAGCCGGCAAGCAGCCCCAGCAGCAGCAGGCCCTGCTGCGCGATGACGTAGCCCAGCCAGGCGCCGGCGAGCATGGCGATGAAACCGGCGAGCGCGCGCCAGTGCGCGAACAGCTGCGCGGCGACCAGCCAGGTTGTCGCAATCGCCGCGCTCAAGGCCGCGAGCACGCCCCAGCCCTGGCCCAGACGCGGCACCACCAGCCACAGCGCGGCGGCGGCGGCGCCCAGAATCAGCAGCAGCGACAGGGCAAAGCGCAGGAACTCGCCGCTGTGGTGATCGGGCAGATAGGGCAGGCGCGGCGCGAGCAGTTGGGTGAGCACGGCAATGGCCGCCATCAGCGCGCCGAGCCAGGCGCAGGTCGGCCCCCAGCCGATCACTTCGGCGAGCAGGAAGGCCAGCCCGCCCGAGGTGAGCATGGCGATGCGATAGCCGGTGACGCCCAGCGCGGCGATCAGGCCGCGGTCGTCGTCATTGCTGACATCGACCTTGTAGGCGTCGACGACCACATCCTGCGAGGCCGAGAAAAACGCCACGCCGACCGCGCACAGCGCAAAGAGCCCGATGTGCCCCGCCGGCGTGACGCCGGCCATGAACAGCAAGAGTGCGGCAAGCGCGACTTGCGTGATCAACAGCCAGCCCTTGCGCCGCCCCAGCAGCGGCGGCTCGAAGCGGTCCATCAGCGGCGCCCACAGGAATTTGTAGGTGTAGGGCAGGCCGACCAGCGCAAGCAGGCCGATGGTCTTGATGTCGACGCCGTCGGCGGTCAGCCACGACTGCATGGCCTGGCCGGTGAGCGCCAGCGGCAGGCCGGACGCGAAGCCGAGCAGCAGGATGGTGAGCATGCGCCGGCTTTTCAGCACGGCAAGGGAGGTGGACAGCCAGGAAGTGGGCACGGCGCGGCTCGACAGGCGGGGGTGTTAGAAGGGGTAGTCGTAATCGGTGATCAGCGGCGCGTGGTCGGAGAACTTCACGTCCTTGTAGATGCTGGCCGAAGTCGCGGTGGCGGCGAGCGCCGGCGTGGCGATCTGGTAATCGATGCGCCAGCCCACGTCCTTGGCATAAGCCTGGCCGCGGTTGCTCCACCAGGTGTAGCCGGGCGCGTCCGGGTAGAGCGTGCGCCAGGTGTCGACAAAGCCGAGTTCGCCGAACACCTTGCCGATCCACGCGCGTTCCTCGGGCAGAAAGCCCGAGTTTTTCAGATTGCCCTTCCAGTTCTTCAGGTCGATTTCCCTGTGCGCGATATTCCAGTCGCCCATCAGGAGGATGTCGCGCCCGGATTGCTCAAGCGCCAGCAGATGCGGCTCGAACACGTCGAGAAAGCGGAACTTGGCCTGCTGGCGTTCATCCGAGCTGGAGCCCGAAGGCAGATAAACCGAAATGACGCTGAGCTTGCCAAAGCGCAGCTCGATATAGCGTCCTTCCAGATCGAATTCCTCGACGCCCAGGCCGATGATGACCTCGTCGGGCGCGCGCTTGCTGTAAATGCCGACGCCGCTATAGCCCTTCTTTTCGGCATAGTGGAAAAAGCCGGTGTAGCCGTGCGGCGCGCGCATCAGTTCGGACAGGTCAGCTTCCTGCGCCTTCAGTTCCTGCAGCGCAACCACGTCGGCACCGGTGGTGGCCAGCCAGTCGAAAAAGCCCTTGTTTGCCGCGGAACGAATACCGTTCAGATTCGCACTGATGGCGCGCACGTCCTACCCCTTTTGCAGAAATGCTATCCTGTAAAACTTGCTTTCCATTTGTGTACAGGATTTGTTGACGATGTCCGACTTCCGCCGCGACTTTATCGAATTTGCCGTTGCCCAGAACGTGCTGTGTTTTGGCGAGTTTATCACCAAAGCAGGCCGTACTTCCCCGTACTTCTTCAATGCCGGCCTGTTCAGCGACGGGGCTTCGGTGGGCGAACTGGCGCGCTTTTACGCGCAGGCCGCGCTGGCTTCGAAGGTGAAATTCGACGTGCTGTTCGGGCCGGCCTACAAGGGCATCGTGCTGGCGGCCGCGACCGCGGTGAAGCTGGCCGAGGCCGGCACCAATGTGCCTTTCGTGTACAACCGCAAGGAAGCCAAGGATCACGGCGAGGGCGGCGTGCTGGTCGGCGCACCGCTGAAGGGGCGCGTGCTGATCATCGACGACGTGATTTCGGCCGGCACCAGCGTGCGCGAGTCGGTAAACCTGATCCGCAATGCCGGCGCCGAACCGGCCGGCGTGCTGATCGCGCTGGATCGCATGGAGCGCGGCCAGGGCAGCTTGAGCGCCGTGCAGGAGGTCGAGCAGCAATTCGGCATTCCGGTGATTCCGATTGCTACACTGAATGATTTGCTGGGCTATCTTGCTGACAAGAACGGCATGGCTGACAATCTGGCCAAAGTCGCGGCTTACCGCGAGCAATATGGCATCAGCCAGCCCTGAAACTACGGAGTTGCACCGCATGACCCGGCTGCTTAGCGTACTGATCCTGATTTCTGTTGCGTCGATTGCACACGCCAAACTCTATCGCTGGGTCGATGAAAAGGGCCAGGTGCAGTACAGCGACAAGCCCCCCGTCACGGGCCAGACGGCAGCCGAAATGGACAGCAGCGGGCGCGTGCGCAAGACACCGTCCGAAACGCGCACGCTCAGCAAGGAAGAGCAGGCGCAGCTGGCCGAGGAAAAGCGCCGGCAGATCGAGCAGGAGCGCCGCGACCGCGCGCTCTTGCAGACCTATTCCAAACCGGAAGAACTCGATGCGCGCCGTGACCTGCAGATCGAATCGGTGCAGGCCGGCATCACCAGCAACCAGTTGCGCAAGCAGACGGTGGCCGAGCGCCTGAAGAAACTGCAGGGCCAGGTCGAGACGCTGGAAAAGCGCAAACGGCCCGTGCCGGATGATCTGAAGGCCGAAATCGAGCTGACCCGCAAGGAAATGGCCGATATCGACCGCAATATCGCCAAGCAGCAGCAGGACATCGAAGACATCCGCAAGCGCAGCGAGGCGGACAAGCAGCGCTGGCGCGAGCTGAAGCAGCAGCAGGACAAGCCGCGCTGATCCGGCCCTTGCTGCAGACCTCGGTCGTCTGGATCACAGAATGCATCTGATTCTAGAAAAGAAAGCCTTCCCGGCAGGCATGCAAGCCCTGAGGAATACCGAGCTTTGCTCCTGCGTGCTCTCGGCTTGATTCGGGTTTTGCCGGGCGGCTTTGCCATTCACGAGCTTGCAAGCGTTTGATGCTGCGCAGTGCCGGTACAGCTTGCAGCCGGCACACTGCACAGGCCTTGTGTGCGGGTTTCACCTCTCTTGACTTTGCCCTGTCGCTTGGCAAACTTCCACCCCAAACACCATCTGACCCGGCGGAGACAGTAGAAAATGAGCGAGCAGCAGCCCAGCAAGACAGTGCGTGCGGTATTGGGTATCGATATTGGCGGCACCGGCATCAAGGGAGCACCGGTCAATGTGGATACCGGCGAACTGCTGGCCGAGCGTCACCGCATCGATACGCCGCAGCCGGCCACGCCGGAAGCCGTAGGCAGGGTGGTCAAGCAGCTGGTCGATCATTTCCAGTGGCAGGGCCCCATCGGCTGCACCTTTCCGGCCATCGTCCACAATGGCATGACGCTGTCGGCGGCGAATGTCGATCAGAGCTGGATCAATGCCGAGGCCGAAGCCATCCTCGCCGCCGCCACCGGCCTGAAACTCAAGCTGCTCAATGACGCCGACGCCGCCGGCCTGGCCGAAGTCACCTTTGGCGCCGCGCACGGCAAGAAGGGCAAGATCATCGTCATCACGCTGGGCACCGGCATCGGCAGCGCACTGATCGTCGATGGCAAGCTGATCAGCAATACCGAATTCGGCCACCTGATCTTCCCGCAGGACACCATCGCCGAGAAATACTGTTCGGCCAAGGTCAAGGAAGACCTCGACCTGAAGTGGAAGGACTACAACCCGCGCCTGAACGCCTATCTGCAACACCTGCAGCTGCTCTTTTCGCCCGACCTCGTCATCATTGGCGGCGGCATCAGCAAGAAGGCCGACAAATTCATTCCGGAAATGCAGGGCCTGCGCTTCGAGCTGGTCGCAGCCGAGCTGAAGAACGAGGCCGGGATTGTCGGTGCGGCGCTGGAAGCGGCTGCCACATTTGGTGTTTGATAGGGTATATCCCTGAAGCCTTTGCGCTTGTTGGGCTGTAGGTTAATGGGTTGGACAGTATTTCGATGGCAACGGGCTGACCGCGCAAGCGTGCAGCCCATTGGCTTTTCCGTGTGCCGCTTGCCGGACAGCCCGGCCTTGCTGGTCAGTGGCGTGGCGCAAGTGCCTGTTTTCGCGTAGAATATTTGCCCTTTGCTGATCATCGAGCGCCTTCTTTATGCACTATCCCACCCGCTATGACGTCATTGTGGTCGGCGGCGGCCACGCCGGCACCGAAGCCGCGCTGGCGGCCGCGCGCATGGGGCGCAAGACGCTCTTGCTGACGCACAATATCGAAACGCTGGGGCAGATGAGCTGCAACCCGTCCATCGGCGGCATCGGCAAGGGCCATCTGGTGCGCGAGGTTGACGCGCTCGGCGGTGCGATGGCGCTGGCCACCGACATGAGCGGCATCCAGTTCAAGACGCTGAACGCCAGCAAGGGCCCGGCGGTGCGCGCCACGCGCGCGCAGGCCGACCGCGTGCGCTACAAGGCGGCGATCCGCCACATGCTGGAGAACCAGGAAAACCTCGACATTTTCCAGCAGGAAGTCAGCGACCTGCTGCTCGACGGCGAGCGCGTTACCGGCGCCGTTACGCAGATCGGCATCCGCTTCGAGGCCAGCGCCGTGGTGCTGACCGCCGGCACCTTCCTGGGCGGCAAGATCCACGTCGGCCTGGAAAACCACGTCGGCGGACGCGCCGGCGACCCGGCGTCGATCACGCTGTCGCAACGCCTGCGCGAACTGCAGCTGCCGGTAGGGCGCCTGAAAACCGGCACGCCGCCGCGCATCGACGGCAGAACGATCAATTTCGCCGTGCTCGAATGCCAGCCCGGCGACACGCCCGAGCCGGTGTTTTCCGCTCGTGGTAACCGCAGCATGCACCCGCGCCAGCTGCCGTGCTGGATCGCGCACACCAACACGCAAACGCACGACATCCTGCGCAGCGGCTTTGACCGCAGCCCGATGTTCACCGGCAAGATCGAGGGCGTCGGCCCGCGCTACTGCCCGTCGGTCGAGGACAAGATCAACCGCTTTGCCGACAAGGACAGCCACCAGGTCTTCCTCGAACCCGAGGGCCTGGATACGCACGAATACTATCCGGGCGGTTTTTCGACCAGCCTGCCCTTCGATATCCAGTATGCCGCGCTGCGCTCGATGGCCGGGCTGGAAAACGCACGCATCCTGCGCCCCGGCTATGCGATCGAATACGATTACTTCGACCCGCGCGCACTGAAAGCCAGCTTCGAAACCAAGGCGATCAAGGGGCTGTTTTTTGCCGGCCAGATCAACGGCACCACCGGTTACGAGGAAGCGGCCGCGCAAGGCTTGTTCGCCGGCATGAACGCGGCGCTGTACGCGCGCGACGAGGCGCCGTGGACCCCGGGTCGCGACGAGGCCTATCTGGGCGTGCTGGTCGACGACCTGACCACGCTGGGCGTGACCGAGCCCTACCGCATGTTCACCAGCCGCGCCGAATTCCGCCTGCAGTTGCGCGAGGACAACGCCGACCTGCGCCTCACCGAGCACGGCCGCAGGCTGGGCCTCGTCGGCGATGCGCAGTGGGAGATGTTCTGCCGCAAGCGCGACGCGGTGGAAGCCGAACTGCAAAGGCTGAAAACCACGTGGGTGAACCCGCGCATTCTGGACGCCGCGGATGCCGAGCGCGTGCTGGGTCGCGCGATCGAGCGCGAGTACAACCTTGCGGACCTGCTGCGCCGCCCCGAGGTGAGCTACGCCAGCCTGATGACGCTGGCGTGCGCGCAGCCCAGCGATGGCGAAGCGCTGGTGAACGATGAACTCGTCGCCGAGCAGGTGGAGATCCAGGTCAAATACCAGGGCTATATCGACCGCCAGCAGAGCGAGGTTGCGGCGCGCGCCGACGTCGAGCATTTCCGCCTGCCCGACGATTTTGATTACGGCCAGGTGGTCGGGCTGTCGAAGGAAGTCCAGCAAAAGCTCAATGCACACCGTCCGGAAACGCTGGGGCAGGCCAGCCGCATTTCCGGCATCACGCCGGCGGCGATTGCGCTGCTGGTTGTGCACATCAAGAAGCGCCAGCTCGGCGAACAGGTAGCCTGAAGCAAATCAATAGGCCGTATATTCATGCAGCCATGAATTTGCCTTGCTTGCAGTTTTATACACGGCACTGTATTCAGGCCGGTTTGACAATGAATGGTGATCCGCAATGACTGCACTTGCCCAACAGCTGGCCGCCGGCCTGTCCGCCCTGTCGCTGGAGCTTGACGCCAACCAGCAGCAAAAGCTGCTCGACTACGTTGCCCTGCTGGGCAAATGGAACAAGACCTACAGCCTGACGGCCATCCGCGAGCCCGAGCGCATGGTGACGCACCATCTGCTCGATTCGCTGGCCCCGCTAATGGTAATGGGGTATACGTCCACGCGCATTCTGGATGTTGGCTCGGGCTTTGGTACCCCCGGTATTCCCTGGGCGATTGCCCGGCCGGACTGGCAATTGACGCTGCTCGATTCCAATCACAAGAAAACCACTTTCCTGCGCCAGGCCGTCATGGAACTGCAACTGCACAATGTCACGGTGGTGACGGACCGGGTGGAGCAGTATCATCCGGAAGCACCCTTCGCCTGCATCACTTCGCGCGCCTTTGCCGAGCTGAAGGATTTCGTGCAGTGGACCAGCCACCTGCTGGCCGCGGGCGGACAGTGGGCAGCGCTGAAGGGCGTGTACCCGCACGAGGAAATCGCCCATCTGCCGGCTGGTGTCACCGTCCTGCAGGTGGATGCGCTCACGGTACCCGGACTGGATGCCGAGCGGCATCTGGTCAAGCTGCAGCAACAGTAATATTAAACAGGTTCAAACGATGAAAATTCTGGCGATTGCCAATCAGAAGGGCGGGGTGGGCAAAACCACCACCACGGTCAATCTGGCTGCCAGCCTTGCCCATCTGGACAAGCGCGTGCTGCTGGTCGACCTCGACCCGCAGGGCAATGCCACCATGGGCAGCGGCATCGACAAGGCCAGGCTCAAGAACACGGTGTACACGCTGCTGATCGGGGAGTCGGATGTCGCCGCTACGGTGCTGAAATCCGAAACCGGCGGCTTCGATGTGCTGCCGACCAATCGCGAGCTGGCTGGCGCCGAGGTCGAACTGGTCGATGCCGATGCGCGCGAGTCACGCCTCAAGGCTGCGCTGGAGCAGGTGGCCGGGCAGTATGATTTCGTGATTCTGGATTGCCCGCCAGCCTTGAACCTGCTGACGCTGAACGCGCTGGTCGCCGCCGATTCGGTGATGATCCCGATGCAGTGCGAGTACTACGCGCTGGAAGGCTTGTCCGATCTGGTCGGGACGCTCAAGCGCATCAAGCAGAATCTGAATCGCAAGATTGAAATCGAGGGCTTGCTGCGCACCATGTTCGACCCGCGCTCGACGCTGTCGCAGCAGGTGTCCGACCAGCTGGTCAAGCACTTCACCAGCAAGCTTTATCACACGGTGATTCCGCGCAATATCCGTCTGGCGGAGGCCCCCAGTTACGGCCGGCCGATTCTGGCTTACGACAAGTCGTCCAAGGGCGCGCAAGCCTACCTGCAATTGGCCGAAGAGCTGCTGGCAAGGCATAATCCGCAGCATTCGGCACAAGCGGTTTAAGATCAGATGGTCAGCAAGAAATTCAAGGGACTCGGGCGCGGGCTTGATGCGCTGATGGGTGACAGTGCGCCGGCAGAAACACTGCAGACACTGCCTGTCAGCGCCTTCGTGCCGGGCAAGTATCAGCCGCGCAGTCAGTTCGATCCCGCAGCGCTGCAGGAGCTGGCCGACTCGATCCGCGCCCAGGGTCTGATGCAGCCGGTGCTGGTGCGCCCGCTCGGTGACGAGCGCTTCGAGATCATCGCCGGTGAACGTCGCTGGCGCGCGGCGCAACTGGCCGGTCTGGATGAAATCGCCGCACTGGTGCGCGAAATCCCCGATGAAGCGGCATTGGCGATGGCGCTGATCGAAAACATCCAGCGCGAAAACCTCAATGCGCTGGAAGAAGCCAGCGGCATTCAGCGCCTGATCGACGAATTCGGCATGACGCACGAAAGTGCGGCCGATGCGGTGGGCAAGTCGCGCAGTGCGGTCAGCAATCTCTTGCGCCTCTTGCAATTGTCCGAGCCGGTGCGCGACCTGCTGATGCAGGGGCAGCTCGATATGGGGCATGCCCGCGCCTTGCTGCCGCTGGATACGCTGGCGCAAGTCGAGGCCGCCAGAACGGTGGTGCTCAAGGGATTGTCGGTGCGCGAAACCGAAGCGCTGGTCAAGCGCCTGCTCGACGCGCCACGGGATAAACCGCAGAAGAAGCCCGACCCCGATGTCGCGCGTCTGTGCGAGATGCTGTCGGAAAAAATCGGCGCCAAGGTCACGCTGGCGCCCGGCCGCAAGGGCTCGGGCCGTCTGACCATCGAATACGGCAGCCTTGATCAGCTGGATGCCCTGATCGCCAAATTCTGACGGATTTTCATCAGGGTTTTACCTTATTCTTTCATGTAATTTTCTGTAACATCCGAAACGCTGCGCCAAACTGGTGCAATGCTGCTGGCAAGTAAAAAAAGCGTGTTCCGTCAATGTGCAAAATTGACGTAACTCAAGCGAGCTCCGTATAATCGCCGGGTTTTGCTGGTGGTGGCACATGGTCAAGAAAGCGCAGGTTTACGGGGTTATCCGTCTGCAAGCATGGATTACCGCGGCGCTGACCCTCGGTCTGCTGCTGATCGGCAAACATGCGGCCATGTCCGGTTTCGTCGGCGGGGCCATCGCGCTGGCGGGCAGCCTGCTCTATGCCCGGATCGCCTTCCGGGTGCAATTCGCACCGCCAGCCGCACTATTAAGAATGCATTTTGCAGCAGAAATGGCAAAGCTCGGCATGACGCTACTTGCTTTTGCTGCACTGTTTGTTTTTTTCCGGCAGGTTGCCGCGCTCTGGGTGTTCGCAGGATACCTGGCAGCTGCCAGCGCCTACTGGTTCGGGCTTTTGTTTAAATTAGACGGTAAGAAATAAAAATGGCAGCTTCTTCGAACGGACCTACCGCTACCGAGTATATCCAGCACCACTTGACTCATGCTGGTGCACAATCGGGTTTTCACCTGGATACCTTCTGGGTTGCCCTGATTCTCGGTTTTGTTTTCCTCGCTGTTTTCGGCTATGCCGCACGCAAGGCCACCTCCGGTGTGCCGGGCAAGCTGCAGAATTTCGTCGAGCTGATCGTCGAAATGGTCGACAACCAGATCAAGGATGCCTTTCACGCCAAGAGCAAGGTCATCGGCCCGCTGTCGCTGACCATCTTTGTCTGGGTGTTCCTGATGAACTCCATGGACTTCTTGCCGGTTGACCTGCTGCCGCTGATTGCCCAGCACATCGGCGCCGCGCTGGGTCATGATCCGCACCATGTCTATCTGCGCGTTGTCCCGACTGCGGACGCCAACCAGACCTTCGGCATGTCGCTGACCGTGGTGCTGTTCATCATCGGTTTCTCGATCAAGGCCAAGGGCCTGTTTGGCTGGATCAAGGAGCTCTTCACCGCGCCTTTCCATGCCGACGGCTTCATGAAGATCATTCTGGCTCCGGTCAACTTCGCCTTCCAGCTGATCGAACTGGCTGCCAAGCCGATTTCGCTGGCGCTGCGTCTGTTCGGCAACATGTATGCCGGCGAACTGATCTTCATCCTGATCGCCCTGCTGCCGTTCTGGATCCAGTGGGTGCTGGGTGCGCCGTGGGCCATCTTCCACATTCTGGTCGTCACGCTGCAGGCCTTCGTGTTCATGATGCTGACCATCGTGTACCTGAGCCTGGCGGTCGAAGACCACTAAGCCGCAAAGAATTCTGTAAAGAATCGAGCCTGGCTGGCCTGGCCAGCCGGGCACGTGTAATCCCAACCTCGTTTTACTTCAACCTCAACTATCCTCTTTAGGAGATTTTTAAATGGCTGTTGCTGAAATCGCTTCCGTACAAAGCTTTACCGTTATCGCTGCCGCGATCATCATCGGTCTGGCCGCCATCGGTACCGCTCTGGGCTTTGCAATCCTCGGTGGCAAGTTCCTCGAGTCCTCCGCTCGCCAGCCGGAAATGATCCCGGTTCTGCAAACCAAGCTGTTCATTATCGCCGGTCTGCTGGACGCGATCTCCATGATCGGTGTTGGTGTTGCCATGCTGTACACCTTCAACAACCCGTTCCTGAACGCTGTTGTAGCTGCCGCTGCCAACTAATCATCCGATCAGCCTTTAAAGGAGGATTTTCAGCGTGAATATCAATTTGTCCTTGCTGGGTCAGATGATCACTTTCGGGATCCTGATCTGGTTCACGATGAAATTTGTCTGGCCTCCGCTGACCCAGATGATGGAAGAGCGCGCCAAGCGCATCGCTGACGGTCTGGCTGCTGCCGATCGCGCCAAGCAGGATCTGGCCAATGCCGAAAAGGCATCGGCCGACAAGCTGCGCGAAGCCAAGCAGCAAGCTGCCGAGATCATCGCCCAAGCAGAAAAACGTGCTGCCCAGCTGGTTGAAGAAGCCAAGGTTGCCGCCAAGTCCGAAGGCGAACGCCTTCTGGCCGGCGCCCAGGCCGAAGTTGACCAGCAGGTGCATCAGGCCAAGGAGACGCTGCGTCAGCAGGTCGCCGAACTGGCTCTGGCAGGTGCGGAAAAGATTCTGCGTAGCGAAGTCGACGCAAACAAGCACAGCCAATTGTTGGCATCTATCAAAGCGGAACTGTAAGACAGTCATGGCAGAACTCATCACCGTCGCAAGACCCTATGCCGAGGCTGTCTTTCGTCTGGCGAAGTCAAACGGCACGTTGACCCAGTGGTCCGACGTGCTCGGCTCGCTCGCGCTCATTGCGCAGAACGAGCAGATGCTGGACGTGGTGGCCAATCCCAAGTATTCCGCTACTCAGGCACAAACCCTGCTGACGGAGATTCTGGGTAGTGCGGCGACTGCGGAAGTGAACAACTTCCTCGCCGTACTGCTGGAAAACCGTCGTTTCGCCGTTTTGCCGGCGATCACCGAACTGTTTGAGACCTACAAGGCTGCCGATGCGGGCGAAGTTGAAGCCAGCATTGAAACCGCCTTTGCACTGTCCGACAGCGAGCTCACCGAGCTGACTGCCGTTCTGAAGCAACAACTCAAGCGCTCGGTTACTGCCCGCGTGAGTATCAATCCGGAACTGATCGGCGGCGTCAAGGTGACGGTCGGCGATCTGGTGATTGATGCCTCGGTTAGCGGCAAGCTGGCAGAATTGGCGACAAGCCTGAAGAGCTAGGAGATTTTTAATGCAACTCAATCCGTCCGAAATCAGTGAACTGATTAAAGCTCGGATCCAGAATCTGTCGGAAGGCGCACAGTCCAGCACCACTGGTACCGTAGTCTCCGTAACCGACGGTATCGTTCGCGTACACGGCCTGTCCGATGTCATGCAGGGCGAAATGCTGGAATTCCCGGGCAACACCTTTGGTCTGGCGCTCAACCTCGAGCGTGATTCCGTCGGTGCCGTAGTACTGGGTGAATACAAGCACATCGTCGAAGGCGACGTTGTGAAGTGTACCGGCCGCATTCTGGAAGTACCGGTTGGTCGCGAACTGGTTGGCCGCGTGGTGAACGCCCTGGGCCAGCCGATCGACGGCAAGGGTCCGCTGGGTACCAGCAAGACCAGCCCGATCGAAAAGATCGCTCCGGGTGTAATTGCCCGTCAATCCGTATCCCAGCCGCTGCAAACCGGTATCAAGTCCATCGACACCATGGTGCCGATCGGTCGTGGCCAGCGTGAGCTGATCATTGGTGACCGTCAGACCGGCAAGACTGCCGTTGCGCTGGACGCGATCATCAACCAGAAGGGTACTGGTGTTACGTGTATCTACGTTGCGATCGGCCAGAAGGCTTCGTCGATTGCCAACGTCGTACGCAAGCTGGAAGAGCATGGCGCCATGGGTCATACCATCGTTGTTGCTGCTTCCGCTTCCGAGTCCGCTGCGCTGCAATACATCGCTGCCTACTCCGGTTGCACCATGGGCGAATTCTTCCGTGACAACGGTGAAGATGCCCTGATCGTTTACGATGACCTGTCCAAGCAAGCCGTTGCTTACCGTCAGATCTCCCTGTTGCTGCGCCGCCCGCCGGGCCGTGAAGCATTCCCGGGCGATGTATTCTATCTCCACTCCCGTCTGCTGGAACGCGCTGCGCGCATCAACGACGTGGAAGTCGAGAAGCTGACCAATGGCGCCGTGAAGGGCAAGACTGGCTCGCTGACCGCCCTGCCGATCATCGAAACCCAGGCTGGTGACGTTTCGGCCTTCGTTCCGACCAACGTGATCTCGATTACCGACGGCCAGATCTTCCTGGAAACCGATCTGTTCAACGCCGGTATCCGTCCGGCCATGAACGCCGGTATCTCGGTATCGCGCGTCGGCGGTGCAGCCCAGACCAAGATCATCAAGAAGCTCGGTGGCGGTGTGCGTCTGGCCCTGGCCCAGTATCGTGAACTGGCTGCGTTCGCGCAGTTCGCTTCCGATCTGGACGAAGCCACCCGCAAGCAGCTCGAGCGCGGCAAGCTGGTGACCGAGTTGATGAAGCAGGCCCAGTACAGCCCGCTGAAGGTTTCCGAACTCGGCGTGACCCTGTTGCTGATCAACAAGGGTTCCTACGACGATGTTCCGGTCGACAAGGCTCTGGCCTTTGAAGCTGCCTTCCTGTCCAACCTCAAGGCCAACCATGCAGATCTGCTGGCCCGTGTTGACGCGAAGGGCGAACTGTCTGGCGAAGATGAAGCTGCCATCATGAAGGCGGTGGAAAGCTTCAAGTCCAGCGCTGCCTACTGATCGACGTTGAAACGAGGATCAGAACATGGCAAGCGGTAAGGAAATTCGCACCAAGATCAAAAGCGTAAAAAACACGCAGAAGATCACCCGCGCCATGGAAATGGTTGCCACGTCGAAAATGCGCAAGTCTCAGGAACGTATGCGGGCAGCCCGCCCTTACGGTGAAAAAATCCGTAATGTGGCTGCCCACCTGAGCGTGGCGCTGGTCGACTATGTGCACCCCTTCCTGCAGAAGCGCGATACCGTCAAGAAGGCCGGTATCATTGTGGTTTCGTCCGACAAGGGCCTGTGTGGTGGCTTGAACACCAACATGCTGCGTCTGGCCGTGAACCGCATGAAAGATCTCGACCAGAAAGGTATCGGTTGTGCGGTGACTGCGATCGGTAGCAAGGGTCTGGGTTTCATGAACCGTAGCCGTGCGAATGTGATTTCGCGCGTGATCGGTCTGGGTGACACCCCGCACCTCGAGCAACTGATCGGCCCGATCAAGGTGATGGTGGATGCTTATGTCGCCGGTGAAGTGGACGAAGTGCATATCGTCTACACCAAGTTCATCAATACGATGAAGCAGGAACCGGTGATCGAGCAGCTGCTGCCGCTGTCGGGCGAGTCCTTCGGCCAGCCGGAACATGGCTACAACTGGGAATACCTGTACGAGCCGGATGCCAAGACCGTCATTGACGATCTGATGAACCGCTATCTGGAAGCCTTGGTTTACCAGGCCGTAGCGGAAAACATGGCGTCCGAGAACGCAGCCCGGATGGTGGCAATGAAGGCCGCAACCGATAACGCTGACAAGGTGATCGGCAACCTGCAACTGCTGTACAACAAGACCCGTCAAGCTGCGATTACGAAGGAACTGTCCGAAATCGTAGCCGGTGCTGCAGCGGTTTGATGGTTAGCCAACCCGAATTGATGAGAATTTAGGAAACGACGATGAGCCAAGGTAAAATCGTGCAAATCATCGGCCCGGTAGTCGACGTGGAATTCCCGCGTGACTCCCTGCCCAAGGTGTATGACGCACTCAAGCTCGTTGACCAGGATCTGACGCTGGAAGTCCAGCAGCAGCTTGGCGACGGCGTAGTGCGTTCCATTGCCATGGGTACGACCGATGGTCTGAAGCGCGGCATGAGCGTGGGCAATACCGGCAACCCGATTTCGGTGCCGGTTGGTAATGCCACGCTGGGCCGCATCATGGACGTGCTGGGTAACCCGATCGACGAAGCCGGTCCGGTTAACGCAGAAACTGTTCGCGCCATTCACCAACCCGCCCCGAAGTTCGATGAGCTGAACCAGACCATCGATCTGCTGGAAACCGGCATCAAGGTTATTGACCTGATTTGTCCGTTTGCCAAGGGTGGCAAGGTTGGTCTGTTCGGTGGTGCCGGTGTCGGCAAGACCGTAAACATGATGGAACTGATCAACAACATCGCGAAGGCCCACTCCGGTCTGTCCGTATTCGCGGGTGTTGGTGAGCGTACCCGTGAAGGTAACGACTTCTACCACGAAATGAAGGACTCCAACGTTCTTGATAAAGTGGCGATGGTTTACGGCCAGATGAACGAGCCGCCGGGCAACCGTCTGCGCGTGGCCCTGACCGGTCTGTCGATCGCGGAACACTTCCGTGACGAAGGTCGTGACATCCTGTTCTTCGTGGACAACATCTACCGTTACACCCTGGCCGGTACCGAAGTATCCGCGCTGCTGGGTCGTATGCCGTCCGCCGTAGGCTATCAGCCGACGCTGGCGGAAGAAATGGGTGCCCTGCAAGAGCGTATTACTTCCACCAAGACCGGTTCCATTACGTCCATCCAGGCCGTATACGTACCGGCGGATGACTTGACCGATCCGTCGCCGGCGACCACCTTCGCCCACTTGGACGCGACCGTGGTACTGTCCCGTGACATCGCCGCGCTGGGTATCTACCCGGCCGTTGATCCGCTGGACTCCACTTCCCGTCAGCTGGATCCGCAAGTCGTTGGTGAAGAGCACTACTACGTTGCCCGTGGCGTGCAATCCACCCTGCAGAAGTACAAGGAACTCCAGGACATCATCGCGATTCTGGGTATGGACGAACTGTCGGCCGAAGACAAGCTGACCGTCGCCCGCGCTCGCAAGATCCAGCGTTTCCTGTCCCAGCCGTTCCACGTTGCTGAAGTCTTTACCGGTTCCCCGGGCAAGTATGTGCCGCTCAAGGAAACCCTGAAGGGCTTCAAGGGCATTCTCAACGGCGATTACGACCACCTCCCCGAACAAGCCTTCTACATGGTTGGCGGCATCGAGGAAGCAATCGAAAAAGCCAAGACCTTGCAATAAGGGGGTAGGCCATGGCGATGACCATGCATGTGGACGTTGTGAGCGCCGAAGAGCTGATCTTCTCCGGCACCGCCGAGTTCATCTCGGCGCCGGCCGACAAGGGCGAGATCGGCATCCTGCCGCGCCACGCACCGTTGCTCACCCGTATCCGCCCCGGTGCACTGCGCATCAAGCGAGCCGAGAACACCGGCGAAGAGGATGTCATTCTCTTCGTTTCCGGCGGCCTGCTGGAAGTGCAGCCGCACGTGGTGACCGTACTGGCCGACACCGCGATTCGCGGTGCCGACATTGACGAAGCCAAGGCCATCGAGGCCAAGCGCAAGGCAGAAGAAGCGCTGAAGAACCACTCCGGTTCGATGGAATTCGCAATGGCGCAGGCCGAGCTGATCGAAGCAGTCGCCAAGCTGGGTGTGCTGTCGAAGATGAAGCATCGCGGTCACTGAGCGGAAGCCAGCAAGTCCAAGTAGCAAGAACGGGCAGCCACCAGGCTGCCCGTTTGCTTTTGCCGGTGGGTATTCCCGGCAAGCCAAAGTGGCGCAAGGGTTGCCGGCGTATGGCTGTGCACGTATAGCAAGCATTTCATGATTGTTCTGCCCGCGCGCGCATTGCAGGGCAGCTTCCGGAGAGCATCACATGGGTGAGATCGTGCCGTTTCGCAAGCGGACCCAGCACAAGTCCGCTGCACCGGCCAGACCGGTTGTGCCGGCGCCGGACCTGCCGGAATCCGGCCTGCGCAGCCGCCGCGTGCGCCGCCTACTGTGTGGCCTCGTGCTGGCCGCCTTGCTGCTGCCGTTTCTGCTGAATCTGCTGGGCTGAGAGCCCCCCGCTGCCGGCTCAGGAAGGCCTCTTCTGGCGATTGCTTGCGGCGTGTGCATTGACGGCGTAGCCGGGCGGCGTGATTTCCTGCAACACGGTGTCGCCCCCCGAAACCACTGCGCCCCCTTTGTTGCTCTGGGGAAACAGCCGGTGGGCGTGAATATGACCGGCAGTAGTCCGTCGGAATGTCCCTTACGGACTGCACGGCGGAGCGCAATTCAGGATATGATTCAGCCTTTACATTATGGCGCTCGTGCGACTTCCTGGCCGTGCAGTGCAAGCAGATAGCCTGAATGAAGTGTGTTGATGATTTTCGTCTGAAATTTGGCGACAAGGAATATGTGCCGATCATGATCGGCGGCATGGGTGTGGATATTTCAACGGCCGATCTGGCGCTGGAAGCCTGCCGGCTCGGCGGCATCGGGCATATTTCCGACGCCATGATCAAGACGGTCACCGACCGCCGCTATCAGACGAAATACGTCAAGGAAAAGCTGGCCAAGTACAAGTTCAACGTGAACAACGCCGACAAGTCCGTCGTGCAGTTCGACCTTGAACAGCTGGCCGACGCGCAGCGCATGCATGTGCTGAAAACCATGGAGCGCAAGCAGGGCGCCGGCATGGTGTTCATCAATGTCATGGAAAAGCTGACGATGAACTCGCCCAAGGACACGCTGCGCGTGCGCCTGCATGCCGCGCTGGATGCCGGCATCGATGGCATCACGCTGGCGGCGGGCCTGCATCTGGGCTCCTTTGCGCTGATGGAAGATCACCCGCGCTTTCGTGATGCCAAGCTCGGCATCATCGTGTCCTCGGTACGCGCGCTGCAGCTGTTCCTGAAAAAGTCGGCCCGCACCGGCCGTCTGCCCGACTATGTGGTGGTGGAAGGCCCGCTGGCCGGCGGCCACCTCGGCTTTGGCATGGACTGGGACAAGTACGATCTCGAAACCATCGTCAGGGAAGTGCTGGAGTGGCTGCAGGCGGAAAACCTGGCCATCCCGGTGATTCCGGCCGGCGGCATCTTCACCGGCAGCGATGCCGTCAAATACCTGGAAATGGGCTGTGGCGCCGTGCAGGTGGCAACCCGCTTCACCGTCACCCGTGAATGCGGGCTGCCGGACAAGGTCAAGCAGGAATACTTCAAGGCCAGCGAAGACCAGATCGAAGTCAACGAGATTTCCCCGACCGGCTACCCGATGCGCATGATCAAGAGCAGCCCGGCCATCGGCTCCGGCCTCAAGCCCAATTGCGAGGCCTATGGTTATCTGCTCGACGCCAAGGGCAACTGCTCCTATGTCAGCGCCTACAACAAGGTGCTCGATGACAATCCCGGCGTGAAGAAAATCTCCGAGATTCATGTCTACGAGAAGACCTGCCTGTGCACGCACATGCGCAACTTCGACTGCTGGACCTGCGGTCATTACACCTATCGCCTGAAGGACACGACCAATGTCCTGGCGGATGGCAGCTACCAGTTGCTGACCGCCGAGCATGTGTTCAAGGATTATCAGTACAGCCGCGACAACAGCATCAGCCTGCCGCCCCTGCCGCAAGAGCAGTAAGCGCCAGCTCCGCTAAGCCCGCCATCCGGCGGGCTTTGTCATTCCGGGTCCTGATGGGCAAGCGGCAAAGGGTCAGGGCCGTTGTTTCCGTGCCCCGCGCGAACTTGCTGCGGGCGCAGGCGGGAAGCCGGCCAGGCGCCTTGCATGCTGTATGCCTGGCTGCGCGGGCATGACGGTCCGGCGTCTTGCCAGTCAGGTGCGGGTTGGCGCCGGCACGCGCTTTCCGTCTGACGTGCTGCAGGTTTTCCCCGCTTGGCCTGCTGTTCACGCTGCGGCATGCTGAGCGTTTGCCTAGGTTCTGTTGACGTTTTGTTTGCGCTGCCCGTTTGTGCTGTTTTTGGCCTGAAACAAGGCGCGAAGCCCGCCGCATAGTCGTTCTATGCAAGGGCTTTGCAACGCAGGGTCAGGCCAAAAACAGCCAAATCCGGAGGACTGGGCGCTTTTTGCGCCGACTCCGCGTTGTTGCTTCGCTGACATAACTCGTTATGCGGCGCTCGCAACACCTTGATTCGGCGCAAAAATCACTCCAGCGGGAACGCAAACAAAACGTCAACAGAACCTGGAGGCTGCGGTGATGACCGAAACCCTGCTGCTGCTGGTGCCGCTGGCCTTTGTTGCCGGCCTGATCGATGCCGCCGCCGGCGGTGGCGGGCTGGTGCAATTGCCCGCCCTCTTTGCCGCATTGCCGCGTGAATTGCCGGCGCTGCTGCTGGGCAGCAACAAATTTGCCTCCATCTGGGGTACGGCATCGGCGTGCTGGTCGTATGTGCGCCGTATCCGCATTCCCTGGCGACTGGTGTTGCCCGCGGCACTGTGCGCCTTTGCCGGCAGCTTTCTGGGGGCGCGTGTGGTGCACTGGCTGCCGGCCGACTGGGTGCGCCCGCTGGTGATCGGCCTGCTCTTGCTGATGCTGGTCTACACCTGGCTGCGCCCGGCATTTGGCGCCGCCGATGCCGACCGCCCGCTAAGCCGGCGCGATGTGCTCACCGGCATGGTGCTGGGTGGTGCAATCGGCTTCTACGACGGCATTTTCGGGCCAGGAACCGGCACCTTTCTGGTCTTCCTGTTCGTGCGTTGTTTCCACTTTGATTTCCTGCGCGCCACCGCTTGCGCCAAGGTGGTGAATCTCGCCACCAATGCGGCGGCGCTGGCTTTTTTCATTCCGGCCAAGCTGGTGCTCTTCAGCGTTGCCATTCCCATGGCGCTGGCCAATGTGGCCGGCGCGCAATGCGGCACCTGGCTGGCGCTGCGGGGTGGCAACCGCTGGATCCGGCAACTTTTCCTCGTACTGGCCCTGCTGCTGCTGACGCGGCTGGTCTGGCTGCAGTGGGCCTGACCAGACGTCCGCGATACACGATGCCGCTTGCCGGTTGGCGTGCCCGCGGCGCGCGGGCATGATGATGACTTCCTGCCAGGCCGGATGAACCATGCCCGCTTTTCCTTCCTATTCCTCACTTACCGCAGCCGCGCTGCACGAGCTGCTCGCGCTGGGTGCGGACGATGGCCTGAGCTGGCCGGATGGCCAGTTTGCCACCCGTCACACGATTTACCCGGATGTCCTGATTATTGACCCTGGGTATGCTGATCAGCGCGAATACAAGATTTGGCTGGAGAGCAATACAGTGAAGGGTATTTGTGCATTGCCCGACGAGGCCGAGGCGGGCGGGCAAAGCTATTACCTGCTGGATGAGGAAGATGAGGCGCTGCTGAGCGCGGCCCTGCAGCGCATGGCCGCCAGCCTGCTGCCCGCCTGCCGGCCGGGCTACAGCGAGCTGCTGGCCTTTCTGGGCCACTGCATTGGTGAGGAGCAGGCTGCACGGCTGTTTGATGCGCGCATCGGCAGCTTTCCCGCCGATGTCCGCCTGCGCTGGGCGCTGCTGGCCGACGTGCTCGACGAAGCGGGGCAGCTGACCAGCTTCGAGTGGCAGGCCTGGCACGATGAAGGCGTGGCCCTGCTCAATACCCTGCCGATTGTCGCCGCGCGCGACATCCACATCCCCGAACCCGATGGCCGCGCCCGCCGCGCCGTGCTGGATGCCGACGATCCCCGTGCCGCCATGTTCGATTACTTCCGCCTCTATCTGGACGAGGCCGAGCTGATGCTGGTGGCGCTGGGCAGCGAGCTGGCCGATTTCCAGACCTTTGTCGTGCTGCCGCTGGACGACTATCGCGCCGCCCGTGCGCTGGCGCAATGCAGTAGCCTGGGGCTGGCCGCGCAGTGGTAGCGGCACCGTTTATCCGAATATCATGAAAATCTAATGAACGGTATTAATCCCTGAAAAAAGAGTGTGTTAGCATTACTTACGGTCGCGCTGTAAGCACAAGCCAGCCCGATCCGCTCTTTGCCAACACCGACGGGGTACGCCATGACTGCAGCCAACTGGACCAATCAGCAGGTGATTGATCAGCTCAATTCTGGCGAGAAATGGACCGGCTCCACCATCACCTATGCCTTCCCCACGCTGGCTTCGGGCATGTTTTCGCAGGGCGAGGCGACCGGATTCAAGGCGGCAACGGCCAGCCAGCAAGTCTGGCTGAAGCTGGCGCTGCAAAGCTGGGATGAACTGATTCCGCAGAGCTTTGCGCAAGTCAGCAGCGGCTCGAACATCGAGCTCGCCTATACCACCACCAATATCAGCTACGCCCACGCCTACCATCCCACCATCGGCAGCGTGTGGTTCAATGCCGGCCACACATCGCTGACCAGCACCACGGTCGGTTCCTACGGCTACATGGCCGCCATGCACGAGATCGGTCATGCCATGGGGCTGGAGCACATGGGCAACTACAACGGCGGCGGCAGCTGGACACCGTCGTCCTACCAGGATTCGGCCGTCTTTTCGATCATGTCCTACTTCGGCCCGCAGGGGGCTGCGCCACTGTACAGCGCCGAGGTCATGCAGGCCGACTGGACGGCCGCCAACGGCGTCACCTATTCGGCGCAAACGCCGATGCTGCACGACATCATGGCCATCCAGGCCATGTATGGCGTCTCGACCACCACGCGGCTGGGCGACACCGTTTACGGCTTTGGCAGCAATGTCAGCGGCACGGCGCGCGAAATCTACGACTTCAGCTTCAACCAGAACCCCATCCTGACGATCTTCGACTCGGGCGGCACCGACACGCTCAACCTCGCCGGCTGGAGCAGCAATTCGACCGTCTACCTGCAAAGCGGCAAGTATTCCTCGTGCAACAACATGAGCAACAACATCGCCATCGCCTACGGTTGCGTGATCGAGAACGCCACAACCGGCAATGGCAATGACTTCCTGCAGGGCAACGACGTGGCCAACCGCCTGGAAGCCGGCGGCGGCAACGACAGGCTGGAAGGTGGTGGCGGCAATGACTGGCTCTATGGCGGCGCTGGCATCGATACCGCGCTGGTGACCGGCTACTACGCGCAATACTCCTTCACCTATGATCCGGAAACCCAGGGTTTCTCGATGCAGGGCGGCAATACCGGGCTGGATTGGCTCTTCGGTTTTGAATACGTGCAATTTGGCGACGCACTGAAAACCGTGCAGGATCTGCTGGCCAGCAGTGGCAGTGGTTCGTCGGGCAGTACCGACACGTTTGCACCGACACTGCTGAGCTCCTCGCCGGCCGACAATGGCAGCGATGTTGCGGTCGGCAGCAATATCGTGCTGACCTTCAGCGAGGCCGTCGTTGCCGGCAACGGGCTGATTCGCGTGCACAAGGCCGATGGCAGCGTGGCAATGAGCATTGCCGCCAATGACGCCAGCCAGGTTGCCATCAGCGGCAGCACGGTGACCATCAATCCGGCCAATGACCTGCTGGGTGGCCAGTCCTACTACGTCACCGTCGAGCAGGGCGCGCTGCGTGACCTCAGCGGCAACGGTTTTGCCGGCATTGCCGATGCCGCGACGCTGAATTTCAGCACCAAGAGCACGACCACCACCGTCTCCAGTGTTGATGATTACGCCAACAGCACCGCCACGACCGGCGTGGTGCTGGTCAATGGCGCGGCCAGCAGCGGCGCGATCAACTACACCGACGATGTCGATGTCTTCAAGGTAGCGCTGACTGCCGGCAAGACCTATGTCTTCGACCTGCAGCGCAGTGGCGACGCCGGTTTGAGCAATCCCTACCTTGAGCTTTACAGCCCCTATCTGAGCTTTGTCGCCTACAACGACGATGGCGGCGGCAATGGCAATGCACGCATCACCGTCAAGGTCAGCCTCACCGGCAACTACTATCTGGCTGCCTGGGATGCCGGCGCCGGCACCGGCCACTACACGCTGAAAGCCGCGCTGGCCGACCTCGTCGCCCCGACGCTGACGCTCGCCAGCCCGAACAATGGCCGCACCGATGTCGCGACCAACAGCAACATCACGCTGACCTTCAGCGAGGCAATCAAGGCCGGCAGTGGCCAGATCCAGATATTCAAGCTGTCCGGCGAACTGGTGCACAGCATCAATATCAGCGACAGCAGTCAGGTCAGCATCAGCGGCAGCACGCTGACGATCAATCCGGTGCAGGATCTGGACGCCAGCACCGTCTATTACGTCAAGATGGCCAGTGGCGTGGTGAAAGACCTGGCCGGCAACAACTACGCCGGGCTCAATACCACGACCGCGCTGAAATTCACTACCGGCCTGAAAACCATCGAAGGCACGGCTGGTGACGATACGCTGAACGGCGGCGCGCAGAACGAGAAGCTGCTGGGCCAGAACGGCAATGACACGCTGGATGGCGGCGCCGGCGCCGATGTACTGATTGGCGGCAGCGGCCATGACCGCTACTTTGTCGACAATATTGGCGACAAGGTGCAGGAAACCAGCAGCGTTGCCGGCGAAATCGACAGCGTCTTCAGCTCGGTCAACTTCACGCTGGGCGCCAATCTGGAAAACCTCACACTGCTTGGCAGCGCCAGCCTCAGCGGCACCGGCAATGCCCTGGCCAATACGCTCACCGGCAATGCGGGCAACAATATCCTGAATGGCGGAAACGGCAACGACGTGCTGGACGGTGGCGCTGGCGCCGATACCCTTAACGGCGGTTATGGCGCCGACACCTACCATGTCGACCACGTGCTGGACAGGATCGTCGAGATCGGGACCGACATCGACACCGTCCATGCCAGTGTCGATTACACGCTGGCCGCCGGGGTGGAGCGTTTGCTGCTGACCGGCAGCGCCGCACTGACCGGCCGCGGCAATACGCTCAACAATGTCCTGCAGGGCAATGACGGCAACAACATCCTGATTGGCGGCGGCGGCGCCGACCAGCTGCAGGGCGGGCTGGGGGCCGATGCCTTTGTCTTCCTGGCCTATGCCGAACTCGGCCTTGGCAGCCGGCGCGATGTCATCCTCGACTTCAATGCCGCCGAAGGCGACCGCATCGACCTTTCGGCGCTTGATGCCGTGCCGGCCACCACGACCGTCAATAATGCCTTCACCTTTATCGGCGGCAATGCCTTCAGCGGCAACGCCACCGGCCAGGTGCGCTTTGCCGACGGCGTGCTGCAGATCAGCAACGACGCCGATCTGGCCGCCGAGTACGAAATCCAGCTGCTGGGCGTGACCACGCTGGATGTCAGCGCACTCTTGCTGTAAGCCTGTACCCTCCCGCACGCAGGGCTTGCCCGCCATCCGGCGCGCAAGCCCTTTTCTATGGTAAAAACGACGGATTGTTTGCCTGGACGAGCGCGCATGAACTACTGGCTGATGAAATCGGAACCGGATGACGTGGGCATCGCCGATCTGGCCCGGCTGGGCGAGGTGGGCTGGTACGGCGTGCGCAACTACCAGGCGCGCAACTTCATGCGCGACGCGATGCAGATCGGCGACGGCGTGCTGTTCTACCATTCCAGCTGCGCCGAGCCCGGCGTGGCGGGGCTGGCCGAGGTCTGCCGGCTGGCCTACCCGGACCCGACGCAGTTCGACCCCGCGAGCAAGTATTTCGACGCCAAATCGACGCTTGATGCGCCGCGCTGGCAGCAGGTCGACGTGCGCTTTGTCGCGCGCACGCGCCTGCTGGGGCTGGAGGAGATGCGCCGCTACCCCGAGCTGGCCGACATGCAGGTGCTCAAGCGCGGCAATCGCCTGTCGATCACGCCGGTGACGCCGGCCGAGTGGTCGTTCATCCGCGAGCTGCTGGCATGCTGACGCTGATCCTCGCCTGCCTGGCTGTCGGCGGCGTCGCCGGTGTGCTGGCCGGCCTCTTGGGCGTCGGCGGCGGGCTGGTCATCGTGCCGGCGCTGCTGCTGGTGCTGCCGCTGGCCGGTGTGCCGGCCAGCCATATCCAGCACGTGGCGCTGGGCACCTCGCTGGCAACCATCATGTTTACCGGCGCGGCCAGCATGCTCGCGCATCACCGCCGCGGCAGCGTGCGCTGGTCCGTGGTGCGCGGCATCGCGCCCGGCATCGTCGTCGGCACCTTCGCCGGTGCGCAGCTGGCCGGGCGGATGTCCGGCGCGCTGCTGCAATGGATCTTTGTGCTGTTCGCCTATCTGGTCGCCTGGCAGATGCTGGCGCAGCGCCAGACCGGCCCAGCGCGGAGCTTGCCCGGCACGGCGGGGCTGGGCGCGGCCGGCGGCGTGATCGGCGTCGCGTCGAGCTGGGTCGGCATCGGCGGCGGCTCGCTGTCGGTGCCTTTCCTGAGCTGGTGCGGCGTGCCGCTGCGCGAGGCGATCGGCAGCTCGGCGGCGATCGGCGTGGTGATCGCGCTGGCCGGTTCGGTCGGCTATGTGATCAGTGGCATGGGTATTGCCGGCTTGCCCAATTACAGCATGGGCTTCATTTATATACCCGCCTTTGTCTTGATCGTGCTGGCCAGCATGCCGCTGACTCGCGTCGGCGCCGCGCTGGCGCACCGCCTGCCGGTGGTCACCCTGAAAAAACTGTTCGCCGGGCTGCTGATCGTGTTGGCGAGCAAAATGCTGTATGGCCTACTGTAAACACCTTCTCGCCCTGCTGGCCTTTCTGCTGCTCGCGCCGCTGGCCCTGGCCAGCGGTGACGCCGGCGCGGCAAACCCCGCCCCCAGCCAGGATTGCCGCGACGCGCTGCAAGCCTTGCAGCAACACATCAATCACCACCAGGGCCAGCTCAGCGCCGCCGAGCTCGACGTCTCGCCGCAGGGCGACCGCGTGCGGCTGGCCTGCGACGGCAGCCCGCAGGCCTACCAGCGCAGCCTCGCGCACATCATCCGCCCCCTGCTGCCCACCCCGGCCGCAGTCAGCGCCCCGCTGGACGACACGCCCTGGTATGGGCCGGATGGCCCGCTGGAAACCGCCGTGGTCTTGCTGGGGATCGCGGCAATCATCGCCGGCTACCACTGGGATGGCGTGATCGTCGTGCATTGAGGCGGCAAATCGGCTACCTTGACACGCTACCCGCTGACGCGGGGTGATCATGAACCTAGGCTCTGTTGAGGTTTGATTAGTTTTTACGCAGCCCCGCCAGCTTGCCGGGGTGCGAAACAGCGCTACAGCAAGTACGAGTACTTGCGAGCATTGGTGACAAAGCCTCCGGCAAGAATGGCGGGGCTGCCCTGCGGGCGATGGGCTCTTTTGCCTCATTGCGGCGTTATTCGCCGCTGACAGTACTGGTACTGCGGCGCACCGAATGCCTTGCACTGAGGCAAAAGAGCCCATCGCGTAAAAATTAATCAAACCTCAACAGAGCCTAGGGAGGGCTGCCCGTGCTGCGACTGCTGACCATCGCCTGTCTTGCGCTGCTGCTGGCGCAGCACCTTGCACGCGCCGAACCCGCCATCGTTCAGGTACAAAGCAGCAGCGAGCGCGGCCACGTGCTGCTCAAGGCCAGCTTTCGTGCCGCCGTGCCGCGCGGCCTGGCCTTTGCCGTGCTGACCGATTTTGACCACATGGCCGAATTTGTTCCCAATCTGCGCAGCAGCCGCGTACTGGCCCGCCAGGGCAATGTGTTCAGCATCGCCCAGCAGGGCGAGTACCGTTATGGCCTGCTGTCGTTCAGCTTCGACTCGCAGCGGCGCATCGAACTGCACGGACTGGACAGCATCGCCGCGCAGGCGCTCGACACCGCGAACGGCCAGTACCGCAGTCTGACCCGGCTCAGCGACGATGCCGGGCAGACACTGGTGCAGTTCCAGGCCGACTGGGTGCCGGCCAATGGCCTCTTGGCCAGCATTGCCGAATCCTATCTGCGCGAGCAGGTCGAGCAGCAGTTTCGCGCCATGCTCGGCGAAATGGGCAACCGCGCCGCGCGCATGCCCAAGAGCGCGTCCGCTGCAGCCTACGCCAACAGGGTTGACTGAGGCCGCAGCCTTTCCGTGATCTCCCGGCATGCCTTGTGCATATTCACACATTTCGTAATTGAGTTACTTTGTGTGAAGAGTAATATATGTAGCAATACTACATCAACAGCACAAGGAGACCATCATGCTGAAGCTGCTTTCATCGCTTGTCGACGCCGTTTCCGGCCGCCAGTACCTGATTCCCGTCAACGCCCGCGTCAACCGCAGCGCCGGCCTCACTTCCGCCGAGAAGATCGACGGCCGCGTGCTGAAGATCGACGGCGATCTCGCGCAAGTCTGCTGGCCCAGGGGCGAAAAAACCCGCGAATACCTCGGCGATCTGGTCGTCATCGCCGAATAAGCGCTGCGCCACCTGCCCGGCCGTTGCACGCGAGGCGCCGGGCGCCGCCACGAATGGCCTACGCTGTAGCGTGAGCCACCACTTGCGCGCTGTCCTTAGGACGAGCGCAGCCGCACGGGAATCGCACCATGAGCAAACTGCACCGTATCGTGATCGTCGGCGGCGGCGCCGGCGGACTGGAACTGGCAACGCGGCTGGGCCGCACGCTCGGCAGCGGCAAGCGCGCCGAAATCGTGCTGGTCGACGGCTCGCCGACGCACATCTGGAAACCGCTGCTGCACGAGGTGGCCACCGGCGCGCTCAATACCGGCGAGGACGAGGTCAATTATTTCGGCCACGCCTGGCGCAATGGCTACCGCTTTGAATTCGGCTGGATGGCGGGTCTCGATCGCGAGCGCAAGGCGATCCATATCGCCCCGGTGCTGGCCGCTGACGGCAGCGAACTGGCCGCCGCGCGCGAAATCACTTACGACACCGTCGTGCTGGCGCTGGGCGCGATCGCCAACGATTTCGGCACGCCGGGTGCGCAAGCGCACTGCATGTTCCTCAACACGCCGGATGACGCCGAACGGCTGCGCCGCCGCATCCTTGACCTGAGCTTCGCGGTGTCATCGGGCGGCAACCCGGTGCAGAAGCTGGCCATCGGCATCGTCGGCGCCGGCCCCACCGGCGTCGAGCTGGCCGCCGAGATCGACCACACCATCCGCGAAATGCACAACCTCGGCGCCAGTCTCAGCCCCGCGCAGCTGGAAATCACCATCATCGAGGGCGCGCCGCGCATCCTGTCGGGCGCACCCGAATCGCTGTCCGAGTACGCCACCGCCGCGCTGGCCGAGCGCGGCATTCTGGTCGCCTGCAACAGCCGCGTCGCCGCAGTGACGGAGGACGGCTTCGAGCTGGCCGACGGACGCCGCATCCATGCCGACATCCGCGTGTGGGCCGCCGGCGTGAAGGCCGCCGACTGGCTGACCACGCTGGGGCTGGCCACCAACCGTCTGAACCAGATCGAGGTGACCACCACGCTGCAGACGCTGACCGACCCGAACGTGTTCGCGATTGGCGACTGCGCCGCCGCGCCCAATGGCGAGGGCGGCCCGGCGCTGCCGGCGACCGCGCAGGTCGCCCACCAGCAGGCCAGCTGGCTGGCCGGCGCGCTGAACGACCGCCTGGCCGGGCGCGAGGTGAAGCCCTTCGTCTTCAAGCCGCAGGGCATCATGGTGTCGCTGGGCAAGCACACGGCGGTCGGCAGCCTCGCGGCCATCGTCGGTCCGCAGCGCAATTACTATGTGGAAGGGCGCGGCGCCAAGCTGATCTACGCCTCGCTCTACCGCCTGCACCAGGCCGCCGTGCACGGCTGGATCCTCGCCGGTCTCCTGTGGATAGGCGACAAGCTGCGCCGCGTCGCCAGGCCGACGCTGAAGCTGCACTGAGCATTCAGGCAGACACGAACAAGTGCGATTCGCTACAGACTGTTGACAAACAGTCGGGACCCCATATTGTTGCTGGTGTTTCGCAACTGATTTGAGGCCACTTGGCGATGAAGAGCAAAATTGCAGAAGACTTGGAAATCCTCGGATTGAATTCTGTAGTTTCTGAATCAATAGCAGATGACATCCTGAATAAAGATGCTCGTTCACTTTTGCATGAAATGTTGATTTCTGGGCTATGGAAACTTGTTATTGATGAAACAAAGCCTGAGCTGCTTGCGAAAATAGGCGGCGCCACAGTACGCAGGTTGCTGGATAGTGGCCACGATGTGGAGGATTTGGTTGATGTCGTTCGCGAAACTCAGGTAGATATGCTCTATAACATGGCCCAGCTTATTGATTGGCCAACAGAGCATGTGAGTATTTCTGAACAGTTGGAAACGGAGATTAATGTCCGTTTTACGAAAATGGGTGGGGCGTCATTGCCAATTTATGGCTTGCATGGCGATGTAATGACGAGAGACCCATCAGGAAGGTCTGGTGAACCACGTTCCCTTGATGTTCGAAGGCTGCAGAAATTTTCCGATGATAAGAGGGATCAACTTTTGAGATTGGTTCAGGCGGGGAAACTGTCTGAAGCAGCTTTGCTGTGGAAAAAGCAATGGGGTGGAAATCTGAAAGATTGTCTGAAATCCGTTCAGTCGTTGAAGGGCTTTCTTAAATAAGTCTGAGTTTGATGTGGGTGGTTAATTATTTGGATTTTTGAATTTCCTGTTCAGCTCCCTGTGGGAGAACCAATCCATTTCTGCATACGTTAGTTCAAATTTGATTACATAACAGGCCGCGTCGTGTGCCGTGCATTTTCCTCTGCATTGCCCTCGACAGCATAGCGTGCATCGATCCACCAACTTCGCCTGAACCGGCCGTCGGACAATCCAGCCTGGAGGGGTATTGCTCTGTGGCCATTTTAAATAAATGGGTTTGGGCCGATACCCATCAGTTCACATAAAACATCACGCTGACGAACTGGCAGACGCTGCCCGCCAGCACGAACAGGTGCCAGATGCCGTGGCCGTGGCGGATGCGTTCGTCGTTGATGAAGAAGTAGATGCCGGCGCTGTAGATCACGCCGCCGGCGACCAGCCAGGCCAGGCCTGGCGTGGCCAGCCCGGCTACCAGCGGGCCGGCGGCAAACACGATCAGCCAGCCCATCGCCACATAGATCAGCATCGAGAACAGCCGCGTGCGCCGGCCGATCAGCAGCTCCTGCACGATGCCGATCACCGCCAGCGCCCAGTTGATGCCGAACAGCGTCCAGCCCCAGGGGCCGCGCAGCGTCACCAGTGTGAACGGCGTGTAGCTGCCGGCGATCAGCAGGTAGATCGCGCAGTGATCGAGTCGCTGGAACACCGCCTTGGCGCGCCCCGACAGCGCGTGGTACAGCGTCGAGGTGAGGTAGAGCAGCAGGAGCGTGCTGCCATAGATGCTGAAACTCACCACCTGCCACGCGTCGCCGTTCAGGCTGGCGAACACGACGAGCAGCGTCAGGCCCGCGGTGGCGAGCAGGGCGCCGATCAGGTGGCTGAGGGTGTTGAAGCGTTCGCCGTGCTGCATGCGGCCTCCGGGGTAATCTTCGCTTATCTTGCGCGTATTGCGTGGCAAGCGCACGCTACTATTCACGCCGATGCTGCGCTGCAGGAAGACAAGCGCCTCAAGAGCCACTACAGTGTGCCGATAATAAGGTAAATACCTGATTATCAAGCATTAACTCCATGATTCTGACAAGTTTATTTCGCTTTGGCCTTGCCACGCCTGCCGAGGCTGTCAAGCAAACGCAGGCTGCAGGCGGACAGGGCGCGCAGCCGGCCGCTGGCTTGCCATCACGTCGCCATGCTGCCCGTGCCAGCAGCTGGGACGGGCAGGAACGCCGCCTGGGTCACGACCGCCGCCAGCTGCAGCGCCGCCGGGAACAGGCCGATGCATTGCTCGATACCCGCGCCGGGCTCGACCGCCGCCAGCAGGGCCGCCGCGCCAGCGACCTGCCGGAACTGAGCGGTTTCCTGCTCAAGGCGTGAATGGCCTTTTCGATTGGCAAGGCTTTGCAAGCCAAACCCGCATTCACCACAGAGACACAGAGAGCACAGAGGAGGCAAAACCCTCAGCAATTCAGGGGTTTTCTCCCGTTTTTCTCTGTGTCTCTGTGGTTCAAAGGCTTTCCTGATTAGGCTGCCAGCTCAGCAACTCGTCATGCCGGCGTCCCACGGGGATTCCCTGCGGTCAAGGCCGGCATCCGGAGCGACGCTCGAACAGGCATTGCAGCTGGATTCCGGCTTTCGCCGGAATGACGAACTGTACTTTGCTGAGGTAGCTACCTAATCGGGAAAGATTTTGATGTTTGCCGGGCAGCCTTGCCGATCAGTTGAAAAAAACGCAGCAGACGGTCGTCTGCTGCGCAAGGAGGTCAGGGTGATCGCCCTGCGGGCCGGGGAGACGGCCCCTTCCGGGGCCGAGTGCAGCCCCGAAATCGCTGGCGGTGCGCCCGCCCCTGGTCGGGTCGGGCGCGAGCCTTGTCAGTTTTGCCAGAGCGCCGGCACCACGGCCGGCGTCCAGCCGCCACCCGCCGGCGGCGTGTGCGCGATGCTGCAGCGATAGGTCTTGCCCTGGTAGCTCACGCAGGCGTTCACCGCGTAGGCCACGCCTTCCTGCCAGGCCGGACAAGCCGGCGTCGTGGTCGGCGTTGAGGTCGGCGTCGCGGTGGCGACCGGAGTCGGTGTGGCAGTAGGCGTCGCGGTCGGCGTGACGGTCGGAGTCGCAGTGGCCGTCGGTGTAGCCGTAATTGCCCCACCGCAGGCGCCGACGTCCTTCCAGACGCCCCATTCGCCGGTTTTGCCGGGGATTTCGTTGCCTTCGGCCCACCATTTCGCTTCGTAATTGCGGCCGTTCAGGCTGACCTTGCTGCCGCCGGCGTAGCTGCGCGCGCTCCAGCCCGCGTAACAGCCGCTACCCGGAGTCGGGGTGGCGGTCGGTGTCGCGCTTGGCGTCGGGGTGACCGTTGGCGTCGGTGTCGCGGTGGGTCTGGCGGTCGGCGTTGGTGTCGGAGTGGGGCTGGCCGTCGGTGTTGCCGTCGGAGTCGGCGTCGCGCCGGTCGGCAGCGTGCCGTTCGGGATGTAGCTGAAGCCGCTGAGCACAACCTCGACTTCCTTGCCGTCGCTGGGTGCGCGGCCCTGGAATTGCCAGAGGTTGATCAGGAACTGCTGCGGCGATTGCGACAGACACTGGCTGGTGATGCCGGAGCTGCAGCTGAAGCGTGTATTGCCGACGCTGCTGCCAGCCGGGTCGCTGGGCATGAAGCGCCAGTCGGCCAGCACGCGACCGCTGGCGCCGGCATCCACGCGGCCGGCGAGCGACTGGTAATCGACGCGGTCGGCCTGCCAGGCAAAACGGTGCGTGCTGATGCCCGATGGCTCGCTGAAGGTGAAGCCGTGCCAGCTGTTGGCCGCGCCGCTGACGGTTGGCCACACCGTGTAATTGCCGAACGGCGCGTTATCCAGCCCCCAGCGCGCGAATTCGATGTCGATCTCGTGCGTGGCATCGGCGCCGACGTCGCTGCTTGGGTAGGTGAAAAAGCCGAATACCACGTTCTTGTCGAACAGCTCGGGCCGTGCCTCGATCTGGAACTGGTACAGGCCGAAATGCGTGCGCGCCGGATTGAGCAGCCGCACCTCGGCCGATGACCAGACGCCGTTGCGGTTGGCGATCTTCAGGTGCAGCTTGCCGTCGGCGTCGACCCAGACATTGCGCTCGTCCCAGTTGTTCGGGCCCGGCCCGCCACCGCCGCTGCGCACATCCCACTGATAACCGGCCCAGCTGATGACAGCGGCCTGCGCCTGACCGATGAGCAGCGCCAGTGGCAGCGCGAACAGCAGCGCTTTCCTTGTTTTCACATCTTGCATTTTGCTTCCTCCGGATGATCTTTTCCTTTTCTTGCGCTTCGTGTTGCAGCGAAACGCCCGAGTAAGCTAAGCCATTGACATGCCGTGGTAAATGTCGGAATGTGGGCTGCGAATTGTTCAAATCCATCACGACTCGGGCAAGGCTGTGGCAACCATCTATTACGAATACTTTGATGTCGCGCCGGCCTCCGAACAGCTCAGCGTCGGCGGGCGGGTGTTCTACTTCAACTATCTGCCGGCGCTGCGCGAGCAGGGCGTGCTGATGGCGGGCGTGTCGCGGCTGCGCGAGCATCACCATGTCGAGCGCATCGAGGCGCCGTTCCATGTGCTGCTGTTCAGTCTGGAGGGGCAGGGTGAGATCATTGACGGCGAGGACATCCTGCCCTGCGGTCCCGGCCAGTTGCTGCTGTTGCCGGCACGCGGTCGGCGCGGCTTTCGCCTCAACGGCGGGGAGTGGCGGCTGGCGTGGTTCCTGCTCGAAAACACCGAGCAATGGGCCTTTCTCAACGGCCCGGCCACGCGCCGGCTGGATACCGCCACGGCCGAGAGCCTCTATCATGCGATCGCCGCACTGCATCACGAAGCCAATCTGCCACGCGGTGGCCTGACCGGTGGCGGCGTGCGGCAGGTGCTCGACCTGCTGCAGCGCGAGCTGGCGCCGCTGAACGCCAGCCAGCAACCCGATCTGCAGCGCGAATTGCACGCCCTGCTGGCCGACATTCACGCCAATCCCACCCGGCCATGGACGGTGGCGCTGCTGGCCGCCCAGCTGGGGGTCAGCGTCGCGACGCTCTCCAGGCTGTGCCAGCGCCACTACCACGCCAGCCCGCAGCAGCTGATCATCAACGAGCGCATGGCGCGCGCGCGCGAGCTGCTGCTGGCGGGCCAGGGCAATGTCGCCGATGTTGCCGAAGCCACGGGCTATCTGGAGGTCGCCAGCTTCTGCCGGCGCTTTGCGCGGCATTTCGGCGTGCCGCCAGGCCGGCTGCTCAGGGGTATGCGCAGCTGAATCATTTGGGGGCTTGGCTGTAGGAATACACAGGGTTGGGTATGTGGCCGGGTGTGCACGACGGGCATGCCGCAGCCTGCTGTCACGCTTCTGTCATCATCTCCGGCCTAGCATGGGCAGGCTATCCGGAGACCGCCGCATGCCGCGCCTGCTTGCCCTGTTTGCCCTGCTGTTCCTGTCCGCCTTGCTGCGGGCCGCCGAGCCTTCGCCCGTGCAGGTCGAGGTGCGCGAAGACGGCGGACAATTGCTGATCGAAGCCCGCTACCAGCCCCCGGTTGCCCCGGCGCTGGCGCATGCGGTGCTGACCGATTACGAGGCGATGCCGGCCTTTGTACCCGGGCTCGCCAGCAGCCGGATTGTCGGGCGCGAAGGCAATGTGCTGCGCGTCAGCCAGCAGGGACGTTACCGTTTCGGCCTCCTGAGCCTGGCCGCGGAATCGCTGATCCGCGTCGAATTGCGCGGCCTGGAGGAAATCGTCTGTCAGTCGCTGGCGGCCAGCCAGGGCGAGTTTCGCAGCACCACGCGCCTGCAGGGACAGGGCGAGGCGACGCGCATCGTGTTCCAGGCCGTCTGGCAACCGGGCAACGGCCTGCTGGCCAGCCTGGGCGCCGGCGCCGTGCGCGAGCAGATCCGCGCGCAGCTGGCGGGCATGCAGCAGGAAATGCTGCGCCGTGCCCGTCTGGACGGCATGGCCGCTGCCGCAGGTAAATAAGTCACGAAATCAGCCACTTGCGGAACCGCTCGCCCTGACAGCGAGTCGGTTCCCATTTGCCCGCGAGGAAAGCCCATGCCGCACAGCCCCTTGAAACTGCGCCCGCTGGAGCGCGAAGACCTGCGTTTCGTCCACGAGCTCGACAACAACGAATCGGTGATGCACTACTGGTTCGAAGAGCCCTACGAAGCCTTTGTCGAGCTGTGCGACCTCTACGACAAGCACATCCACGACCAGAGCGAACGCCGTTTCGTGCTCGAATGCGAGCACCAGCGTGCGGGGCTGGTCGAGCTGGTGGAGATCAACCACATCCACCGCCGCGCCGAGTTCCAGATCATCATCGCGCCGGAATTCCAGGGCAAGGGCTATGCCTCGATCGCCACCGCGCTGGCGCAGGATTACGCCTTCACCACGCTCAACCTCTACAAGCTGTCGCTGATCGTTGATTGCGAGAATGCTCCGGCCATCCACATCTACAAGAAGCTGGGTTTTCAGGAAGAGGGCATCCTGCGGCACGAGTTTTTCGTCAACGGCGAATACCGCGACGTGATCCGCATGTGCATCTTCCAGCCCGATTACCTGGCGCGACGCAAGGCCGGCTGAAACGCTTGGCCCCATGACAACAGACCGGCCGCATAAGGCCCGGCGCACAGGGAGAACACCATGCAGGCCATCCAGAACATCAGCCTCGTTTCGCTGCTCGATACGCTCTTCAGCCTCAGCACGGCCTTCGTGCTGGGCGGGCTGATCGGCTACGAGCGGCAATACCGCCAGCGCACCGCCGGCCTGCGCACCAATGTGCTCGTTGCCGTCGGCGCGGCGGTGTTTGTCGACATTGCCAACCGCCTGGGCGGCGGCGACGGCGCGATCCGCGTGATTGCCTATGTAGTGTCCGGCGTCGGCTTTCTTGGCGCCGGCGTGATCATGCGCGGCGAGGGCAATGTGCGCGGGCTGAACACCGCTGCCACGCTGTGGGGCTCGGCGGCGGTCGGCGCGGCGGCCGGTTCCGATCTGATCGTCGAGGCTCTGCTGGCGACGCTGTTCGTGCTGGCGGCCAACACGCTGTTGCGCCCCATCGTCAACCGCATGAACCGCGAGCCGCTCGACAGCGCCGCCGTCGAAGTCACCAACACCGTGCACCTGATCGTGCCGCGCGAGCACCAGAAAACCGCCCGTGCGTTGCTGGAAGCCGAACTCGACGCCAGCAACTACCCCGCCGCCGATCTCGACATCCGCCCCTACGGCGAGCACGAGGTGGAAATCGAAGCCACGCTGGCCGCCACCTCGGTCGAAGGCCCGGAGCTGGATGCATTGGTGCAGCGCCTCGGCGGCTCCGCGCTGGTCAGCCAGGCATACTGGAACCCGAGCACGGAAGAGTAGGGTATAACCACACAGCCATTTATGGTGTATGGCCGTGTTGTCATACCATGGCTAGTATTGTTGTGGCAGCGCGTATTCCAGCTGCAGGTCGCAGGGCTCCTTCTCGACCAGATCGGCGCGCGGCTCGGCGGCGGGTACCCAGCCGGTCGCAAAGTAGAAGGCGGCCGATTCGCGCGACGAGTGTGCCGAGGCGTAGAGATGGCTGGCGCCCCATTCGCGCGCCTGGTCGACCGCCGCCGCCAGCAGGCGCCGCCCCAGCCCCTGCCCGCGCCAGGGCAGGCTGACGTGCAGCTGCATCAGCTGCACATACTGCTGCCGGCTGCCGAAGCGCGGGCGGCACAGCGCCGCGAAGGCCTGTACGCCACTTTCGCTTCGCAGCAGCCACACCGCGCCGCCCTCGATCAGGCAGGGACGGAAATCGGACGCGACAATGTCGGCCAGCGTGGCGTCATCCCAGTCTTCGGTAAATGTCACGGGCTGCAGCCGCCAGTCCGCATGCTCGCCGCGCCAGGCCTCAGTCACCGGCTGGTGGCGGACAAAACCGGCGAGCAGTTGCGGGTGCAGGCCGGCGAGGGTTAGGGATTCGAGCTTGAGCATGCTGGCGGTGTGGGTAGGGTTGCCGGGCATTATCCGGGCACAGCTGGCGGGCAGTTTGGCGTGGCTTGCGATCCACCTGATTGCCAATACACGATTCAAGCATCAGCGGGCTACTCTGAACAAGCTCCGTCAATTTCGCCTGCATCATGACCGATCCCTTCGACCTCCAGCGCTTCATCACCGCACAGGCAGGCTGCTATGCCGACGCGCTGGCCGAGCTGCGCGCCGGCAGCAAGCGTTCGCACTGGATGTGGTTCGTCTTTCCGCAACTGGCCGGCCTGGGGCGCAGCGCGACAGCGCGGTTCTATGCGCTTTCGGGGCGGGACGAGGCGCTGGCGTATCTGGCCCACCCCATCCTGGGGGCGCGGCTGAACGAATGCACGCAGGCAGTGCTGGCGCTGCCCGCCCCGGATCTGCGTTTGCTGTTCGGCAGGCCGGACGATCTGAAATTCGTGTCAGCAATGACGCTGTTTGCCGCTGTCAGCCCGCCCGGGTCGCCATTCGCGGCGGCCTTGCTGCACTGCGGGGCGGCGCCCGACGCGCGCACGCTGGCCTTGCTGGCGGTGTGAGCCGCGCCTGCGCGCTCAACCCTGCCTGAGATCCAGTTCCTCCCACAGCGGCAGCGTGTAGGGGCGCCGGGGAGGTGCGGGCTTGCTGGCGGCGGGGGCATCGGCAAAGCGCACGCCGACGCCGAGCAGGCGCACCGGTTTGGCGCCGCGCTGCCAGGCCTGTTCCAGCAGTTTTGCAAAGAGCGCCATGTCGGCGTGGCTGGCGCTGCATTCCATCGTCGTTTGCGTGAAATCATGGAACTTGATTTTCACGAAGGCTTTGTTGGGTTGGGTATCAAGCTGTTGCCTTTGCAGACGCTGGCTCAGGTCGGCATACAGGGTGGGGGTTTGGGCAAGGCAGGCGGCGAGGTCGGGCAGGTCTTTCGGGTAGGTGTGCTCGACCGACAGTGATTTGCGCTGCCATTCGGTTTCCACCGGGCGTTCGTCGATGCCGCGGCACTGGCGATACAGCGAGCGCCCCAGCCGGCCGAATTGCGTATCGAGCTCGGCCAGTGTCCAGCGTTGCGCGTCACCGCACGTCACCAGGCCGTGGCGCGCCAGCCGCGCGGCGGTGACCTTGCCGATGCCCCACAGCTTGCCGATGGGCAGCGCCGGCATGAAGGCGTCGATCTCGGCAGGGATGATGACGAACTGGCCGTCGGGCTTGTGCCAGTCGCTGGCGATTTTTGCCAATAATTTGTTCGGCGCGATGCCGGCGCTGGCGGTGATGCCGACTTCCGCGCGGATGCGTGCGCGGATTTCCTCCGCCATTCTGGTGGCGCTGCCCTGGCAGTGCGGCAGGCCGCTGACATCCAGATAGGCTTCGTCCAGCGACAGCGGCTCGATCAGCGTGGTGTAGTCGCGCAGGATGGCGTGCACGCGCCGCGAGGCGTCCTTGTAGCGGGCGAAGTCATGCGGCAGCAGCACCAGATCGGGGCACTGGCGCAGCGCCCAGCTGGTGGGCATGGCCGAGTGGATGCCGAAGCGGCGCGCGACATAATTGCAGGTGGAAATCACGCCGCGCTGGCCGGGCGAACCGCCAATCGCAATCGGCAGCTCGCGCAGCTCGGGGCGGTCGCGCATTTCCACGGCGGCGTAGAAGCAGTCGCAGTCGATGTGGATGATCTTGCGCTGGGGAGACATGGTCACGGCTCGGACGGGCAGAATGATATTGTACGATCGTTCTATTATTTGGTCATTCCCGGGGTGATGCATGCACGCAAAGCAACAACAGCGTTTTCTGATGCATAAGTGTTAACCCTGATGCGGTAGACTGCAGGCTGCGGTGTGCGCCAGAGCTGGATTTTGGCTGGCACCGCAAAAGCAAGCAGATCGTGAACGGCCCGTTGTGCGCACCCGTCCCGATGCCGGCAAAGACCAGGCAGGGCGGGACACCGGTAAAAGCCGCAATTGCTTCATCCTTGCCGGCCACCCCTTGCGGGTGGCTTTTTTGTGTGCGACTGCCGCTGGTAGCGCAGGGCTTGCTCGCGGTCGCCGGTGGTGTAAAGTATTCGCTTACGCGTCTGGCGGAGAGCACCATGCGAGCCTTGCTGACCTATCTGCGTGCCAAGCTGCCGTCCCGTGAGCAGCTGCGCAACAACCGTTTCCTGCGCTGGCTGGGGCCGGGGCTGTTTTGTCCGGGGCTGTGGTGTTTCCGCCGCCGTACCGTGGCGCTGGGCGTGGCCATCGGCGTGTTTTTCGGCATGCTGGTGCCGGTGGGGCAAAGCCCGCTGGCGGCGGCCTGCGCCCTGCTGTTGCGCGCCAATCTGCCGGTCGCCATTACCAGCACGCTCGTCAGCAATCCGCTGACCTACGCCCCCATCTATTATCTGGCCCACCAGCTGGGCATCACGCTGGCGCCGGGTCTGGAGCAGGTCAGCCTGCCGGCCATCGGCGGCCTGGGCTGGCTGGACAGCGTGCTGGCGCTGGGTTTGCCGCTGCTGCTGGGGCTGGCGGTGTTTGCCGTGGTGCTCAGCCCGCTGAGCTATCTGCTGACGCTGCAGCTGTGGGTATGGCAAACGCGCTGGCGTCGTCGCCACCGTCATCTGCGCCACGCCGCCGGCTGAGTGTTCGCGCCGGATTTGCCTCAGTAACCGCCGCCGCCGATCCGCTGTTCCTGGGCAAAGGGCGGGCGGCGGTTTTGCAATGCTTCGAGCATGATCAGCTCGGCGTCGGTGTGGTTGATGACGTCCTTGGTCGGCACGATGATCTTGCCGTCGATCCAGTAGGGCTGGTCGTGGTAGACGGTGCTGTATTCGATGGCCTTGCGCGGATCGGCCGTCGGCGCGAGCACCACATGGCCGTAGCACAGGCAGAAATAGCTGCGCTGGCCGTGCGCTTCCAGATAGCAGCCGGTGCCGCGGATGCCCAGCGTCACCGCCTGCGTGCTGATGGTTTTCGGCCCCGGCCCGAATACCGACAGCATCTTGCCGCTGTGCAGCTTGATGAACTGCTCGGCGGCGGCCACGCCCAGCGTCACCTTGCTGTTGGCGCGCAGCAGATAGGCGTCGCGATCCAGCGTGAACACCGCCTCGCCGTCGGCGCCGGTGCTGACCTCGTCGCCCCAGCTGACCAGTTGCCCCACCACGGCGGCTTTGCCGTTGATGCGCACCGTGCCCTTGACCTTCTGCAGCCCCGGCTTGGGCAGGAAAAACGCGCCGGCGACCGCGCGGTTGCCGACGATCAGCAGGCTGCCGGCCAGCCATTGCAGCAGTGTGCGGCGGGAAAGGGCTTTGCTCATGGGGTGCCTCCTATGGCCGTCAAGCCTTTTTCCAGCAAGGCTTTGCGGTAGATACCATACAGTTTTCGTTCCGGCGCCTGGCTTTCCAGCGCTTCGAGCAGCGCCAGCGCGGCGTTGCGGCTGCCGCTGGCGAGCGCGTGTTGCAGCTCGTCCCAGCCTAGCTGTTCTTCCGCGCTCAGCCAGGGCGCTGCGGGGTCGAGCGGCAGGCACAGGCCGACGGGCTGCTGCCGCCCCTTGACCTGCACGGTGTCGATGGCAAGGCAGCGGATGGCCGGCGTGACGGCCTGCGCCAGTTCGCTGCTGACCAGCAGCGGCACGTCGTAATGGCGCGTCTGCGCCTCCAGCCTTGCGGCGACGTTCACCGCGTCGCCCATCACCGTATAGGCGCGGCGAAAGCGCGAACCCATATTGCCCACGCGCATTTCGCCGCAATGCAGGCCGATCCCCATCGCCAGCTGTGGCCAGCCGCGTGCGGCGAAGTCGCGATTGAGCAGCGCCATGCGCCGCTGCATCGCCAGCGCGGCGGCGACCGCATGGCGCGCATGCTCGGCGTCGGGCAAGGGCGCGCCCCAGAAGGCCATCACCGCGTCGCCGATGTATTTGTCGATGGTGCCCTGGTGCGCGTGGATTTCCTCGGTCATGGCGGTGAGGTAGGCGTTGACCAGCTCGGCCAGCGCGTCCGGCGGCAGCGCCTCGGCCACGGCGGTGAAGTTGCGCAGGTCGGCGAAGAGCACGGTCAGCTCGCGGTTTTCCGCCTTCATGTCGAACTGCTCCGGGTCGGCCTGCATGCGCGCGACCAGCTCGGGCGGCACGTATTCGCCGAACAGCTTCATCAGCTGCCGGCGCTGCCGGCCTTCCAGCCAGCGCGCGGCAACCACGAACCACAGATAGGGCAGCGCGATGGCCAAAAGCGGCGCGACCAGCGGCAGCAGCAGGCGCTGGCCGAACCACGCCCAGCCCACAGCGAGCAGCAGCAGCGCCAGCGCGCCGCCGGCCCAGGCCTGGCTGGCGGCAAAGCCGGCGGCAGGCAGCCGCCAGATCATCAGTGCGCCCAGCAGCAGCGTCGCCAGCGCGCCAAACAGCGGCGCCCAGGCCGGCTCCTGCGGCAGCGTGTCGGTGAGCAGCCCCAGCAGCGTGGCGGCCTGCGCCTCGACGCCGGGAAACAGCGGCGACACCGGCGTGGCGCGGATGTCCTGCAGGCCCGGCGCGGTCGCGCCGATCAGCACGATTCTGTCTTTAAGGGTATTGGCTGGCAGCCTTTTTTCAATAATGGCTGCAGCCGAATAGGTGGGCAGGGTATTGGGCGGGCCATAGAAGGGAATGCGGATGCGGCCGTGTGCGTCGGTGGCAATGCGTCGCCCGTCCAGCAGCACGCCGTCGAGCCGGCCGCTGTCGCCCAGCCAGGCGGGGCTGATCGTGTCGCGGCTGGCGAGTCGCGCGGCGAGGCTGGCGTACAGCGCCTCATCGAGCCGGATCAACAAGGGCAGTCGCCGCACGATGCCGTCGTCGTCGATCTCCGGGTTGAGGAAGCCGGCCCTGGGCAGGCCGCCGGCCAGCGCGGCGTGCGTGCCGCCGTAGCCCTGCGCGGTGACGAACCAGGCCAGCTGCGCGGGCGGGCCGCGCCAGTCCGGCTGCGGCAGCGCGCCGCTGCGGGCCGCATCCGGCGTGAAATAGTAACCGGCGACCACGTCCAGCCGGCGCGCGCGCTCGGCAAAGGCGGCGTCGGGCGCCAGCGCATCCCGCCATTCGCTGGCCAGCGCCGTGCAGTCGGCCGCGGGCAGGCGCTGGCACAGTGCATCCCAGCGGTCCTGCAACGGATTGTGCTCGGTTTCGGCCAGCACGATGTCGAGCCCGCTGCGCGCCACGCCGTAATGACCGTCAAGCGTATCGAGCAGGGTGGCGAGCGTCGCGCGCGGCCAGGGCCAGCGGCCGACGCTGGCGAGGCTGGCTTCGTCGATGGCGATGACGGCGACGCGGTCGGCCGGCAGCTGCCCGGTGGCGGTGGCGCGGATGCGCGCGTCCTCGCTCCAGCGCTCCAGCTGCGTGACGGGCGCCAGCGCCAGCCAGCCCAGCGCATGCAGCACCAGCACGGCAAGCAGCGCACAAACCAGCAGACGGCTCAGCGAAAGGGGGGGCAGGCGCATGGCGGACACGGCGGGGAAGGATGCCTGCAGTGAAGGCCAGTCCCCGGCCGATTGCAAGGCCGGCCGAATCACGCTTCCGGCTGGATAAAAGCCGCGCTTTGGCGCAAGCTGGCACCGCCATGACTCTGACACATACCGTATGAATGCCCCCGACCGCGTGCACTACCAGAAACGCCTGCAGCGCGTGCTTGGCCATATCGAAGCCCATCTGGCCGAGCCGCTGGACCTGGCACGGCTGGCGGCGGTGGCCCATTTCTCGCCGTTTCATTTCCAGCGCATTTTCAGCGCACTGATGGGCGAAAGCCCGCAGGACTACATCCGGCGCCTGCGGCTGGAACGCGCCGCCAACCAGTTGCTGGTCAACAAGCGTCGCAGCGTGCTTGATGTCGCGCTGTGCAACGGCTTTGAAACCCAGCACGGCTTTGCCAAGGCCTTTCGCAAGCATTTCGGCCGTTCGGCCACGCAATGGCGCTCCGATCGCGATGTCTGGCACTGGAATGGCTATCGCTGGGCCTGGCAGGAGGAGCGCAATCCCGGACAAATCCCCGGCAATTTCAGACATATGTATCAGATCGACGGCCCCTATGCTGCCGAACGGATTGCCGCACTGCGTGAATTGCAGCAGGGTGAGCGACCGAAATGCATTGTCGGGCTGCAGATTTGCCAGTTGCCCAGTTATCACGCGGCCGTGTTTCGCCGCATGGGGCACGAGCTGGAACAGCCGCTGGCGCACTGGCGCGAGGTGCTGGATTGGGCCGAGCTGCAGGGCATACCGCTGGCTGGAGGGATGGGGCTGTGCATCTGTCACGACAACATCCACATCACGCCCGAGCGCATGTTGCGCCTGGATACCGGCATGGTATTGCCGGCGGATTACCCGCCGGACGGCGTGACGAGCCGGGTGGATACCGAGGCGGGCCGTTATCTGGTGCTGCAGTTTCACGGGCGGATTTTCGAGGAAACGGTGGCGCTGGCCTGGTTGTGGGGACACTGGTTCGATGCCAATCCCTACGAACCCGATGACCGGCCGGCGCTGTACCGGGTGCCCTATCAGCCGCTGGATCTGGCACCGGACGCGCGCTATCGCTTCGACATCTGCATTCCGGTGCGTTTCCTGTAAGAACCCAGCAACTACGCCGTCGCGGCCACTTTGATGAGTCATTAAGGGGGCTGGAATGCTGACACGTTTTGATTATCTGATGCTGCTGAGCACCGGGCTGGCGCTGCTCGCATTGCTGTTCACGCAGGCGGGCGGCTCGCGCAGCCAGGCATCGTCCGGGGCGTCCGTGCCCGCGTCCGCGCCGCACTACCTGCCGCCGGCACCGTGCGTGCGCCTGGCCTATCTGCCCGGTTTTTCTGCCTGCAGTACCGAGTTGGCACAAGAGCGCGTTTCATGTCGCCTGGATGCCACGTCCGGCCATCTGAAAAGCGGCGGGTGCTGGTCGGCGCAGGCGTAAACTGGCATTGTCGGCCCCGGTTGTGCCGACAAGAGAGTGCGTGATGATGCGAATGCTGACGGCCAGTGTGCTGGCCTGCCTGTGTGGCATGGTGCATGCCAGTGATCTGACGCTGATGGTGGGTGACAATCCGCCGTTCAATTCCTTTCGGGGCAGTCGCCCGGAAGGCGTTGCCGTGCAGATTGTCGACATGATGTTGCAGCGGGCCAATCTGTCGGTAAGCTACATCGGCTACCCGTGGGCGCGCGCCTTCAATCTGGCGCAAAGCGAAAAAAACCACTGCGTCTTTACGCTGGGCCGCATCCCGGAGCGGGAGCCGCTGTTCGAATGGATCGGCCCGATTTCCGTCAACCAGTGGGTCTTTTTCGGCCTGCGCGAGCGGCGGCTGGCGCTGAAAAGCCTGGACGATGCACGGCAGTTTACGGTGACCGGCCAGCGCAAGGATGCCAAGGCGATGTGGCTGGAGTCGCAGGGCTTCAGCATCGATTACGCCACCACGGAAAGCCAGTCGTTGAAAAAAGTACAGGCTGGTCGGGTCGACCTTTATCCGGCCGGGCTGTACAGCCTGCCCGAACTGGCGGAAAAAGCCGAGGTCGACCCGGCCTTGTTCGAGCCCTTGCTGGTCTTCAACCGGGTCGACAATTACCTGGGCTGCAGCAAATCGACCAACCCCGAAGTGCTCAAGCGTTTGCGGGCAGCGCTGGCCAGCATGAAGGCCGACAAGAGTTTCGAGCGCATCACCGCACGTGGTCTGGCTGACTTCAGTGATCCCCGTCATTAGGCTTTCTTCAGCTGACTAGCCTTATTGCCGGGCCTGTCACCGTAGTAGTGTTGGCTGCAAGAACACATTGCCAATGAGTCGCCATGACCCGAATAATCCCCGGTCTGCTGTTGTCCCTCGTCCTGGGGACATCGTATTCCAGCGACCTGACCATGCTGATCGGCGACAATCCGCCGTTCAACTCCTTTCGCGAAAGCCGTCCCGAGGGATTGGCGGTGCAGATTGTCGATGTGATGCTGCAGCGCTCCGGCCTGTCGGTCAGGTATGCCGAATACCCGTGGAGCCGCGCACAGAAGCTGGCACAAACCGAGCCAGGGCATTGCGTATATACGCTCAGCCGTTTGCCAGAGCGTGAAAATGCCTACGAATGGATCGGCCCGATTGCCGTCAATCCCTGGACTTTTTTTGCGCTGCGCGAACGCCGGATCAAGCTGAAGGGGCTGGATGATGCGCGTCAGTACACGATTGCCGGCCAGCGCAACGATGGCAAGGCGATCTGGCTGGAGTCACAGGGCTTTGTCCTTGATTACGCGGCGAAGGAAAGCCAGGGCTTGAAAAAGGTGGCCAGTGGGCGTCTCGATCTCTTTCCGGGGGGGGCTTTACAGCCTGCCGGAGCTGGCCGCGCAAGCCGAAGTCGACCCCGCCCGCTTCGAACCCCTGCTGATGTTTCACCGCATCGAGTATTACATTGCCTGCAACAAAAATACCGCCCCCGAAAAGCTGCAGCGCTTGCGGCAGGCGCTGTCCGGCATGAAGGCCGACAAGAGTTTCGAGCGCCTCACTGCACGCGGTATGGCCGGGTTGGCCGAACCCGTGCGCGGAAAACGCTAAGCCGCATTGTGGTTCCGCCGGGCACGTGGCGCCGAGGCCTCAGGGCTTGAGTGCGTCGAGCCGCGCCAGCCATTCTGCAGGCACGGCCTTGCTGCACATGATGTAGCGCTGCTCTCCCTGTGGCATGTCGTGTAGCTGCAGCGTTGCAAGCTGCCCGCCTGCCTCGCCGGCCTGCTCGATCAGGCTGCTGGCTTCTTCGGGGGCCAGCAGCAGGTAATCGGCGCGACGCGCCTGAATCATCTTCAGCATCTGCTGGTTTTCAACGCCCACCGCCTGGCGCAAGGGCTGGTAGCGCGCAATCAGGGCATCCAGCGCGCCGTAGGAATACGCTTTTTTCACCAGCAGCGTGATGTCGCGCCGTGCCAGCAGGGCGGGCAGACTGAGCGCTTTTCTGACCGCCAGGTTGTCGCTGCGGCTGAGCACCACCAGCGGTGCATCGCGGTAAATGGCCTTGCTGAAGCGGGCAAATCCTTCGCGTTCCGGATTCTTGAACCAGCCCACACCGCAATCCAGTCCTTGCCCGGACTGGATCAGCGCCAGTTGCCGGGCCGGCGGTGTTTCCGCCAGTTCAAATCGGATGCCCGCCTTGTGCAGCAGGCGCTCGCTTGCTTGACCGACCAGCCCGGCCAGATGGACATCCTGGCGCCACTGATAGGGGGGGCGGTGGTGATAATGCAGGGTTAGTATGTCGTCGGCGGCGATGGCCGGCAGGCAGCACAGCGCCGCGAGCAGGGAGAAAATCCAGCGCATTTCGATATCCAGCTGTCAAAGCTGATTAGATTTTAGTCAATCCTGTTTCAGATTGCGGTGCAATGATCGCGGGTGTCTGCCAGTGGCGACGCTGCTGCGCGCGTATGGCTTAAGATGGCCGACTGCCCGGCCGCACGATGGGCCCCTTCCTGTATGACCCGATCCGGAACACGCGATGCTCAGTAGTACTTTCATGTTTGCAGCCGGTGACTATGACGCCGATTTTTATGAACTCGACGCCCGCATCGCCAGCATGGCGCGGGCCATTCCCGGTTATCTGGGGGAAGAAAGCTGGGAAAACCCGCAGACCGGCCAGATCGCCAATGTCTATTACTGGGAAAACGAAGCGGCGCTGCAACAGCTGATGCAGCACCCCGACCATCTGGCTGCCAAGCGCGAACAGGCGCGCTGGCTCAATGGTTATCAGGTCGTGATTGCCGAGGTGAAGGGCGTGTATGGCGATGGCCGGCTGGCGCATCCGCTGGCGGCACTGGCGAACAAGCGCAGGCAATGACAAGCACGGCACCGGCCTTGCCGCTATGGTCGGCACCCCACAGACGACACCGCCCGGCCTGGCCGCTGGCGCAGAAGACCGATCATGTTCAAGAAAATCGAATGCGTATGCATCCACACCCGCAATATTGACCAGTCGCTGGCGTTTTATGCCTCGGTCGGCCTGCAGAAACACTGGGAAATCGAGCGTGCGCTCGACAATGGCCGGAGCTGGCGGCTGATCGGGCTGAAATTTCCGCAAAACGCCGGCTCCGAGCTGGTGCTGAGCAATCACCCCGATAATGCCTTCACCGAAATCGAAATTCTGGTCGACGACGTGCGGCAGGCCCACGCCGAGCTGAGTGGCAAGCCGGGAGTGACATGGATCAGGGAGCCCTTCGCGACCGAGTCCGGCCACGTCGCGGTGATGCAGGCGCCGGACGGGAATGTGTTTGTGCTGGTGGGCAGGTGAGGCCCCGGTTCAACGGGATGGCGGATCAAGGACACGGGCAAACGGGAAGTTGACGATATATGTCAGACAGTGGGAGTATTCACCTCATTTTCCATTTCGCAAGCGATGGCCATGCAACGCATCGAACTCGAATTGTTTGCCGATTATTTCCAGTTTTATTTGCAGGATGAAGACTGCCAGAACGACCTCTCCGAGGCGTGGACCGCTGAGGCCGTACGCGATCTGCTTGCTGTTGCACCGGGGATTGTCGGCGTCGGCACCATGCGCAATATGGATGTGCCGGTCGCCATCGATCTGCGCGAGGGGGAGCCCGACATCCAGTTCGGTGACTGGGACCATATCAGTGAATTTTCGATCGACGTGCCCAGCGGCAAGCTGGTTGTCGCTGGCTGCTCGGACTATTTCCCAAAGGCGACCCGAATCCCGCTGGAGCCTGGTTCGTATCAGGGGCGCGTACTTTGCCAAGGACTAGCCACGCTGAGCGAGGATGGGCTTGAGGGCCAGGATCATTACACCGTGCAGCTCTGGCCTGGCACAGCGCGTCCGGGCCGCGTCATCAAGGCATGGCAGCAGGGCTGATTCAGCGTGCTGCCTGAGGACCTGTGCCCTGCTCTTAGATAGGAAGTGATTGCAATGGGTATAAGGCTGGAGCCTTTTAAAGCAAAAGGCTTTGGCCATATCACCATATAGGTATATGGTCAGGGCGTTCCCAGCAGTACATCATTGGCGTGCCGGGTCTGGCTGAGCAGGAATTCCGCCGTGCCGACCTTGCGGTAGCCGTGCGCCAGGTAGAAGGCGCTCGCACGCGTATTGCGGGAATTGACCGTCAGCCACAGGGGGCTGGCGGCCAGCTGGCGCGCGGCGTTTTCGGCGGCGCGCAGCAGCGCCCGGCCAAGGCCCTGGCGGTGGCAGTGTTCCTGCACGTACAGCGTTTCCAGCTCGGCGCGCGCCGCGTCGGCGTCCGGGCAGCGCTGGCCGAAGGCGACGACGGCGAAACCGAGCAGATTGCCGCCCCGTTCGGCGACGAGGACGCTTTTGCCAGGATCAGTGAGCAGCGCCGCGTAGCGGGCGGGCGTGAAGGCGTCGAGCACGTAATCGGCGATTTCCGCGGAAATGCCTGCATCGGCATAGGTGTGCAGCCAGACCTGGCTGGCGAGCACGGCCAGCCGGGCTGCGTCACCGGCTTGACCGTGACGCACGACGACACCCGTCATGGCCTACTTCACCCCATACACCTGCCACAGCACCAGTGCCCACATCGCGAACAGGTTGACGAGGCAGACAAGCTGGGCGGCGCTGCCGAGGTCCTTGGCGCGTTTGGCCAGGGCGTGGTGTTCCAGCGAGGTGTGGTCCACCGCCGCTTCCACGGCGGAGTTCAGCAGCTCGACGATCACGCTGGCGACGTGGCTGCCGATCAGCACGGCCGTGCCCCAGCCGGGCAGCGGCAGCGCCAGCGCGGCGATGACGCCGACGATGGCCAGCAGCGAGACCTGGCGAAAGGCCGCCTCGTTGTCCCAGCCGGCCTTCAGGCCGTCCAGCGAGTAACCCAGTGCATTCAATACACGACGTATGCCTGTCTTGCCTTTGAAGGGGCTTTCTTTCACGCGGATACTCCAGTTGGTATGGTGGAATTCGGCTCGAAAACGCTGGCGTAGATGGTGTAATTGGTCAGCATCAGCACCGGAAAGACCACGAGCAGGCCCAGTAGCCAGGGCAGGCTGCCGATGACGATCAGTCCCAGGCCCAGCACGCCCATGGCGCACAGTGGCAGCAGGTTGCGCCAGAAGGCCAGCAGCGACAGCTTCATCGCCTCGCCGGGGCGCAGGCCCTGCAGCAGCACCAGCTGCGGGGCGAAAAAATAGCTGCTGTACACCAGCAGCAGGCTGGCGAAAATGGTGAGCGCCAGCGGCCAGTAGGCGAGCAGCTCGGGGATTTGCTCGGGGCTGGTCTTCGGGTCGTTCAGTTTCGCCAGCAGCTCGGCGGGCAGCGTGGCCTCGACGAGCTGGGTCAGCAGCAGCATCACCACGGTCATCAGCACGAAGTAGTAAAGCCCGACGCGGATCAGTGGCACGGGCTGATGCCGCAGCCCGGCGAACAGGTCGGCGATCTGCGGTGTGCGTCCGGTGTTCTGCTGCTCGCGCGCGGCGGCGACAAAGCTGGCCAGCAGCCCCGGCATGAGCACGGCGCTGACAATGGCGCCGAGCACCGGAATCAGCATGACGATCAGCGTCATGACGATCAGCAGTGACGACAGCGCCAGCCAGGCCAGCGGCGCGCCGCGAAACAGCGCAAAGGCGGCGGCCAGCCACTGCCAGCAGTCGATGACGCGGCGGCGGCGCGGTTCGAGCTGGTTGTCGATGATGAGGTCGGTCTGGTCCATGGGCGTCGCGGAAAAAGTGGGCAGGGGGCAATCGTAGCAGCGACGGCGCTTTCCGTGTCAGCCGGGCAGTATCGGCCGGCAGTGTGAAACGGCCGTGAAGGCCTTCGCCAATGCGTGGCGCCGTTCACTCACGCAAGAAACATCGAAAACCATTTACCACAGAGGCACAGAGGAAAAGACAAGGTTCTGTCCCTGCACCATGCTGTGTCACAGAAGCATGGGCAACCACTTCGTCATACCGGCGTCCCACTGGGATTCCCTGCGGTCAAAGCCGGTATCCAGACTGAATCGTTAACCGGAACCACTGGATTGCGGCCTGTGCCGGAATGACGAATTCAAGACCACAGCACGGTTCCTGATTATGTCTCTGCTGCAGAATCGTCATTCGCGCGTACGCGGGAATGACGATGACGGTGTGAAATCAAGCGTTGCTCTGGATGCCCGCCTTCGCGGGCATGACGAAAAAAGGGTTTCTGAAAGAGAGGCACATAATCAGGACACGGTTTTGGCTCATAGCCAAAGACAAATCCGGAGCAAGGCCGTTCGCTGATGTCCATGGAACGGCGGCGGTTTCTGTGCCTCCGAGTCTCTGTGGTGGGTTTGGGTCTTGGCTTCAGCGTCTTGCTTGCCGGCAGGTCTTGCTATCGGCAAGGCCTTGTGTGGCTGTGTTCATGACGTCGGGTGCGCTACACTCACGGAACTTTTCCGGGAATGGGCAACTCTGCCGTTTCATGATGCTGCGCCGTCTTGTGCTGATCCTGCTGATGTGTGTCCTGCCGCTGCAAGCGTTTGCCGCGGCGGCGATGATGCATTGCCAGCCGCAGGCCGCGTCCTGCGCCGACGGCGCTTGCGCGGGAGCCGCGCACGACCATGCCGCCGGCACGGCCGCGCATGCGCACGACGATGACCTCGGCGGCCATGCGCAGGCCGCGCCGGATGCCGATCACTCCGCCCAGGCCGCCGCGCCGGATCATGACCCGTCCGACCGTGCGCCGGCCGGCAAGCTCGCCGGCTGCAGCGACTGCGGCCACTGCGCCGTGTGCTCGCCGGCGCTGTCGCCGCTGAGCGTGCACGTTCCGCCTCCCGCCGATCCCCGTTTTGCCCTGCCGCTCGCCGCCCTGGCGCCGGTGGGCGAATACGCGCCGCTGCTGCGCCCGCCCCGCCTGGGCTGATCTCCCCGCGTCCAAGCCTGCCTGCCGTTCCAGACGGCGCGGCCGCTTGCCGACGCCCGCCCCGGCAGCGCCACGAGCGATGGCGCGCCGGCCCGCCGCCCCGTGCGGCACGGGTGGCCCCTGCGCCACCCCGCTGGAGATCTCTTACCATGACCAGAATGCACCATCCCGGCCGCTGGCTGGGTGGCCTGCTGCTGTGGCCCTTGCTGGCCATCGCACAGGCCGCCGCCGCGCCGCCGGACTACCCGCCGCCCGCCTGGCTGGGCGACGCACCGCGTCTTGCCACCGAGCTGGCCGCGCCGCCGCTGACCTTCGATCGCGTCACGCGCATCGCGCTGCTGTCCGCCCCCGGACTGTGGGATGCCTATCGCGCGCACGGCATCAGTCCGGCACAACTCGCGCGCCTGCCGCACTGGCGGGACGCCGCGCCGCTGTCCGTGCGCCGCGACGTCCTCGGGCTCGACGCCGCACCGCTCGCCCGCGCTCAGCTCACCGAGGCCGTGCTGGCCCAGGTTGCCGCGGCCCGTCTGGACTGGCTGCGGCTGGCGCTGGCCGACCAGCAGCTGGCGCTGTGCCGGCAGCAGCAGCAGGCGGCGCAGGCCGCGCTGACGCTGATGCAGGCGCAGTATCGCGCCGGCAACGCCGCCGAGGACAAGCTCTTGCCGGTGCAACTGGCCGCCCGCCGCGCCGACGCGGATGTGCTCGACTGCCGCGCCAGCGCCGCTGCCGCCCGCCGCGATCTGGCGCAGCGGCTCGGCCTGCCGCCGGGCAGCGCGCTTGCGGCCGCGCCGTTGCCGGAACTGCCGGCGATCCTGCCGGCGCAGGACGCCATCGCCGCCCTTGCCGCGCAAAGCCCGGCTGCGCGGCTGCGCGCGCAGGCGCTCGCCACCGAGGCGAAACTGCTGCCGGCGCGCGGCGCCACGCGCGGCGTCAGTCTGCCCCTGCTGCACGGTTTCGACGCCGAAGCCATGCCGCCGGTCAGCGGCGAGCAGCTTGCCGCCTGGCGGGCCGAACAGGAGGCCGATGCGCAGCTTGCCGCCGAATACGCCGGGCTGACGCTGGCCAGACAGCGGTATGCGCTGCTGGCCGAGCAATTGCCGGATGCCCGGCGCTATACCCGGGTGATGCTGACGCACTACAACGGCATGCTCGGCAGCGTGTACGAGCTGATCGCCGCGCGCGCCGCCGAGTTCGCGCTGCAGCGCGAGCTGCTCGAACAGCAGGCCGCCTTCTGGCAGCACTGGCTGGCGCTCGACGCGCGTCTGGCCGGCGCGCTGGAGAGTGATTTCCCGCAGTCCGCACCGTCTTCCCCCGTCGCCACGCCGGCGGCCACGCACAAGGAGCACGACCATGCAGCGCCGTGATTTTCTCGGGGTCAGCGCTGGCGCGCTGGCCAGTCTTGGTCTTGCAGGTATTGCCACGCAAGCCAATGCCAGCAAAGGCTCTGGCGATACACCCGTGGCGGTAAAGGGTGGGCGCACGCCGGTGACGACGCTGAATACCCGTACGCTGGGTTTTCGCATGAACAATGGCGTGAAGGAATACCACCTGATCGCCGAAGCCATCGAACAGGAAGTCGCCCCCGGCATGACGGCGCTGTTCTGGGGCTATAACGGCAGCAGCCCGGGGCCGACCATCGAGGCCATCGAGGGTGATCGCGTGCGCATTTTCGTCAGCAACAAGCTGCCCGAGCACACCACCATCCACTGGCACGGCATCCTGCTGCCGGCCGGCATGGACGGCGTGGGCGGGCTGACGCAGCCGCAGATCAAGCCGGGCGAAACCTATGTCTACGAGTTCACCCTCGGCAAATCCGGCACCTTCATGTACCACCCGCACGCTGACGAAATGGTGCAGATGGCGCAGGGCATGATGGGCATGTTCATCGTGCATCCGAAAAACCCTGCCGAGCGCCGTGTCGACCGCGATTACGCCTTCATGCTGGCCAGCTACAAGATCGACCCCGGCACGCGCCGGCCCGATCCGGCGGAAATGCTCGATTTCAACCTGTGGACCTTCAACAGCCGCACCTTCCCGGCGATTGCGCCGCTGGTGGCGCGCACCGGCGAACGGGTGCGCATCCGCGTGGCCAACCTGACAATGACCAATCACCCGGTGCATGTGCACGGCGTCGATTTCCGCGTCACCGGCACCGACGGCGGCTGGATTCCCGAGGCCGGGCAATGGCCAGAAGTGACGACCGATGTCGCGGTCGGGCAGATCCGCGTGATCGAGTTCGTCGCCAAGGCGCCGGGCGACTGGGCGCTGCACTGTCACAAATCGCACCACACCATGGGGCCGATGGGGCATGGCGTGCCCAATATGCTCGGTGTCGACCAGGCCGCCGCCACGCAGCAGATCGAGGCGCTGCTGCCCGGTCAGCACTATATGGAAATGGGCACGAACGGCATGGCCGAAATGCAGGACATGGCGGCCATGGCGGCGATGATGCCGCTGCCGCCCAACACCCTGCCGATGATGACCGGTGAAGGGCCGTTCGGGCCGATTGAAATGGGCGGCATGTTCACGCTGCTCAAGGTGCGCGATGAGCTGCAGCCGGGCGATTACAGCGACCCCGGCTGGTACGAACACCCACCGGGTACCGTCGCCAGACCGGCAGACAGCAAGGCCTTCAGCGGCATACCCATCTGAACATCATTCACGACAACGATACTGAAACACAGAGAAATACCAGGGCCGGAGCAACAGGCAGAATGATCACAAGCCCATGCTTTTCGCTGTGCCTCTGTGGTTCAAGACTTTTTGAATAAGGAAACATCATGAAAACCACCCTGATCATCACATCCTTCCTGCTGGCGCTGTCCGCGCCCGTCGCTTTTGCCGCCGGTGCCGGCGATCACGACCATGGCAGCATGCATGGCGCGGCCTACAGCTTTGGCGAGCCGGGCAAGGCCGCCGAGGTCACGCGCACCATCAAGGTTGGCATGGGCGATGACATGAAATTCGTGTTCGACCCGCCCATCGGCAGCATCAAGCGTGGCGAGACCATCCGTTTCGAGGTCAGCAACGCCGGCAAGCAGGTGCACGAATTCTCGGTGGGCGACGCCGCCAGCCAGCGCGCGCACGCCGCGATGATGAAGAAAATGCCCGACATGAAGCACGACGCCGACCCGAGCGCGGTGACGCTGGAGCCGGGCAAAAGCGGCAGCGTGATCTGGAAGTTCAGCAAGGCCCCGCAGGGCGACATCGTGTTCGCCTGCCAGAAGCCGGGCCACTACGAGGCCGGGATGGTGCACAAGGCCAAGCTGAAATAAGAAAGTTTCGCTGTCGTGTGAAAGAACGCCCCTGCCCTTGCAGCAGCCGAGAAGCGCAGCGGCCAACAGGGTTTCGCGGGTGAGATGTTTGAGCCCGCAGGGCGAGTTTCGAACCCGCGCTGTTGGTCGCGAGCATCGCAGGGAACCCCGCGTAGCGGGGCTGCGGTCACCGCACAGCTTGGCGGCTTGCCGCCTAGCGGCGCGCGATGCAGAGCTAGGGCGCGCCTTGGGGGTGTCGGGGGGCTTGGCAAGACAAGCCCCCTGACGTGCCGCCGGCACACCGGCACTTAACACCGCGCCGCAGGCGCTGAAAAATCATCCTTTCCGAAGCAGATACAGTAATCAACACCAGAATACCCACAAACCCATAACGATACAGCCATCACTTGCAAAGGCCTTCCAACCCATACCCAAGGATATGATCATGAAAAACCGCATCCTGGCCGTACTGGCCACACTTGTTTCCGCCTCCGTGCTCGCCGCCCCGGCGGGGACGATGTACAAGGACCCGAACTGCGGCTGCTGCGGCGAGCACGCCAAGCACCTGCGCGCGGCCGGTTACAGCATCAAGGAAGAAGGGCGCAGCGACATGCCGGCGATCAAGCAGAAATACGGCACCGACAAGGCGGCCAGCTGCCACACGCTGGTGATCGGCGGCTACGCCGTCGAAGGCCACGTTCCCGCCGCCGCCATCGCCAAATTGCTGAAGGAAAAACCGGCCGCCAAGGGCATCGCGGTGCCCGGCATGCCGGCCAATTCGCCGGGAATGGGCGAGTACAAGCCCGGGACGATAGACGTCGTGCTGATCGCCAGGGACGGCAGCGTGAAGCCCTACGGGCGCTTCTGAGCGGCAAGTCGGCAAGGCCGGGCAAATGCCGGCGCGGCGGATGTTTTATAAAGTCCGTTTCCCCTGGCGAGGACCTGTGCCATGCAAGACCCCCGTATCGTGCATTCCCCAGCGCGGCTGTTGCATGGCCGCAATCTGCAGACCAGCATGCGCGACGGCCGCAGCCAGATTGAGGTGCCTGCTGCCTGGCAGCGCGTGCTGGGCGAGCGCCTGCTGGAGAACCTGCCCAAGCGCCGCGAGCCGCAGCGGCTGAGCGTGGCCTATGGCGCGGTGTGGGATTTCCGCCCGGACGACCTGTCGTTCAACTACCTGATGGGCGTCGAGGTGCTGCCGGGCAGCGCGCCGCAGCCCGGCATCAGCGCGCTGCTGCTGCCCGAGGGCGAGTACGCGGTGTTCTGCTCGCGGGTGGCGCGCAGCGAGGCGGAGTTTCATGCCGTCATCGGCGAATGCTGGGCGTTCGCGCTCGACGACTGGCTGCCGCGCAGCGGCCGCCGCCAGCGCCATGCGCCGTCGTTCGAATACTACGACGAGCGCGCCGAGCCCGCGCTGGCCGAACGCGTGATCGAACTGTGGCTGCCGCTGGCGGCGGCGTAGCCCGCACCGCGCCTGCTGGCGCCGCGCGTCGTGCAGCTTGCGGATAGGGCTGGCGCATACATGAGTATGTATGTAGCTGCAGCCATTTCAGAATTTGGCCTGTGGATTTATACCTGCCTGTTGGTTCATTTGCTGTGCATGCCGGCCATCGTCGTGCTGCGTCATCGCCGCTGGCTGCCGGCTATAGTCAGCTTCCCTTTTTGCCTTTTCCGGAGGCGTGCGATGAACGTGTATATCGACGGTTTCCTGCTGCCGCTGCCCTCAGCCAGCCTCGCAGCCTATCGAGCGACCGCCGGGCTGGCGGGCGAGGTGTGGATGAGTCATGGCGCGCTGGCTTACTGGGAATGCCTGGCGGACGATCTGGACGTTGAAGGGGTGCGCTCGTTCCGGGTTGCCGCCGATTGCACGGCGGACGAGACGGTGGTGTTTTCCTGGATCGTGTTCGCGTCCAGAGCCGACCGCGACCGCATCAATGCCGCCGTGCTGGCCGATCCGCGCATGCAGCCGCTGATGCAGGTTGAGGCCATGCCCTTCGATTGCGGGCGCATGGCCTATGGCGGTTTCACGCCACTGGTGGTCATGGAACAGGGAAATCTCAACAGAATCTAGCTAGCCTGCTCAGCAACTCGTCATGCCGGCGGAGGCCGGCATCCAGTGCGCCGCACGAACAGGCATTGCAACTGGATTCCGGCTTTCGCCGGAATGACGAATCGTACTTGGCTGAGTTACCCAATCAAATCAGGAAACAGCAAGAGTCTAGCGCCACAGGCTCAGCATCGGCTCGGTGCTGACCGCCCTCAGGATGTCGGTTTTCGAGACAAAGCCCACCAGCTTTTCCGCGCCATCGACAATCGGCACGCCGTCCAGCTGTTCGCTCAGCAGCAGTTCGGTGAGATGGCGCAGGTCGGTGTCGGGCTCGGCGGTGATGACCGGGGTGCGCATCACGCTGGCGACCGGGCGCAGCAGGGCGCCGCGCAGCGTGTCGCCATCGACGATGAGCAGGCGCAAGAGATCACGGTCGCTGACGAGGCCGACCAGCCGCGAGCCATCAACGACCGGGCACTGGTGGATGTGATGCTCATGCAGCAGGGTCCAGGCATTGGCCACCGTTTCACCAGACGCGACGGTGATCACCGGGCTGCTCATCACCTCGCGGCACTGGTGCACCGGGCCGCGCTCGCGTTCCGGGTGGCTGGCGTACTGGCTGACCGCGCGGCGACCGCTCAGCGGCAGCGCCGAGGTGATGGCCGATTCTTCGTTCTGCACGCCGATGGGCGACACGCGCCGGCTGGCGGCCAGCTCGCTCACGCCGCCCAGCTGATCGCGCGAGCCGCGAAACACCCGCCCGGTAATGCCATAGACCGAAAACATGCCTGCTCCCGACAATCAAACCCTGCTGCTGCGACGATAGGCCAGTTGCCGCCTGCCGGCCAGCGTGGTGCAGCGGCTGTTGCTTGCGGCTGACATCGCCCTGTCGCGCCATCCTGGGGCAGGGCATAATCGTGTTCATCCCTTCCTCCGCCGCCCGCCATGAGCAACGACCTTCCTCCTCCTGATCCGGCCACGCTGGTCACGCTGGCGCGCTTTGACAGCCTGCCCGAGGCGGCCATCCTGCGCGGCTTGCTGGAAAGCAGCGACATTCCGGTGCGCCTGTCCGACGCCTATACCGTGCAGGGCAATCCGCTGCTGGCGGGGGCAATCGGCGGCCTGCGCGTTGAGGTGCCCGCCGGGCGGCTGGCCGAGGCACGGCAGGTGCTGAGCGCCTGGCAGGCGGGGCAGCTGGCACTGGACGAGCCCGATAGCGAGCCCGCCCGCCCGCCTTGCGAGCCCATGCCCAGGCTGTGGCAGCCGGACTGGGCTGCCGTGCTGGCCGTGCCGCTGGGTCCCTGGTTTGCCATGCTGTTGCACTATCTGAACTGGCGCAGTCTTGGCAATGTCGTGCAGGCGCGCCGGGAGCTGCACTGGCTGAGCGGCATGCTGCTGGCTACCGCCGCAGCAGTCGCCTACGCCTGGTGGGGACCGGGCGAGGTGGTCGCCTTGCTGGCGATGGCCATGCTGCTGTCCTTGCCGGTGCTGCTGTTCTGGTATCTGGCGCGTGGCCGCGCGCAAAGCCGCCTGCTCTTGCCCTGGCCCTATCCACGCCGGCCCATGTGGCTTGCCTTTGTGCTTGGCGGGCTGTTGACCGCCACGTTCTGGTTCGCGGTCGAGCTGGCCTTTCGCCTGGGGGTGCCGGTGGATGAGCGGGTGGCAGCGCTGGTGCACAGTGCCGGCAAGCTGCCGCAACAGGTGGACGAGCTCACCACGCGCATTGCCGTGCGCGCCGAGGGGCCAGTGCTGGCGGAAGTCCTGCAGGTCAGCGGTATCGAGCCCGACGCCGCCATGCTGGATGCGGCCTTCCGCGCCGATCTCTGGCGCAGTTGCCGCGATGGCCAGATTGCCGCCCTGCTGGCGCGCGGCATGATCATTGATGTGCGTTTTGTCGATCCTGCCGGCCAGCCGCTGGGCGGTTACCGGATACGCGGCGAGGATTGCCAGTCGGCGCGCTGAGCGGTCGAATGCACGGACTGCTTGATCATGCAGGAGCTTGTCATGCTTTCACTGGGCTTGCTGTATTGCCTTGCCTTGCTCGTTCTCACGGTGGCATCGGTCGTCGTGCTGAAACGCCGCCACTGCCTTTCTATTGCGGTGAAAGGTGCCTTTGGCTGCGTGGGCGTGCTGCTGGCCGCGTCCTTTATCTATGGCTTGTTCAACCGCTTCGGTTTCTGGCACGCCGTCAGCCCGCCCGGCATCGACTCAGGCATCGGCTACGCCATACTTGCCTGCATTAGCGCAGGACCGCCGGTGTTTATCGCGGGCGGCTGGCTCGCTGTCGCCGGCGCACATGCCATGAGAAACAAAAAAGCACGGAGCGAGTGAGGGCCTGCACGCCGACAGCACGACTGGTCGTCACCATGACAAAAGGGGCCCTGCTGGGCCCCTTTTGTCATGGCTTGGTGCGCCGCTCAGTGGACGCAGGCTTCCGACTGGCGCGCGATCATCAGCTCTTCATTGGTCGGCACGACATACACGGCCACCTTGCTGTCGTCGCTGGAAATGCGGCGCGGCTCGCCCGAACGCACGGCATTGGCCGCCGGGTCGAGGATGACGCCCAGCCAGGCCAGCTGCGCGCAGACTTCGGCGCGCGTCTCGGTGTCGTTCTCGCCGATGCCGGCGGTGAACACCAGCGCATCGATGCCCTGCAGTGCGGCGGCCAGCGAGCCGGTTTCGCGCGCAATGCGCGAAACGAAGTAATCCGTTGCCAGTTTGGCGCGGGCTTCCTTGCTGGAACGCAGGTCGCGCATGTCGCTGGAGATGCCCGACAGGCCCAAGAGGCCCGACTGCTTGTACAGCAGCGTTTCGATCTGCTTGGCATCCATCTTCAGGTGGTTGAGCAGATGCAGCACCACGCCGGCATCGATCGAGCCGGTACGTGTGCCCATCGGCAGGCCTTCCAGCGCGGTGAAACCCATGGTCGAGGCAATGCCCTTGCACTCGAGCAGTGCGGCCATCGACGAGCCGTTGCCCAGGTGGGCGACGACGGTGCGGCCGTTGGCCGCGCGCGCGTCGATCTGCGGCAGCACGCTGGCGATGTATTCGTAGGACAGGCCATGGAAGCCATAGCGGCGAATGCCTTCCTGCTGGCTGAATTCATACGGCAGTGCGTAGAGCTGGTTCAGCTCGGGCTGGTTGGCGTGAAATGCGGTATCGAAGCAGGCCACCTGCGGTACATCGGGCAAGAGGCCCTGCAGGATCTTGATCGGCGTGATGTTGTGCGGCTCGTGCAGCGGAGCGAGCGGGATCAGCTTTTCCAGCTCGGTAATCACGGCGGCATCGATGCGCACCGGTTTGGAGAATTTCACGCCGCCATGCACGACGCGATGGCCGATCACGGCAATCTTGCGGCCATTGATCACGCCATTGAGCCAGGCCAGCATGTGGCGCAGCGCCTCGTCATGATTCTTGGCGGTGCCGGGAATGGCATCGGCCACCAGCTTGTTGTCGGCCGCGTCCTTGGCGGTGAATTTCGGCTCGACATAAATGCCATCGGCCAGACCCTTGTACAGCAGCACGGGGTCGGCGCCGGCGCCGGCCTCGAACAGCGAAAACTTGATGCTGCTGGAGCCGGCGTTGATGACAAGAACGAGTTCGTTGGTGGCGGTCATGGGATTATTTGCTCCGTTGGTGATGGGCCACCAGCGCCATGACGGCGCAGGAAGCCAGGCGAACCTTGGCGTCGTCGGCGCGCGAGGTCAGTACGATGGGCACGCGTGCGCCCAGTACGATCCCGGCGGAGTCGGCGCCCGCGAAATAGGACATCTGCTTGGCCAGCATATTGCCGGCCTCGATGTCGGGAACCACCAGGATGTCGGCCTGGCCGGCAACCGGGGAAATGATCTTCTTGGTCTTGGCGGCCGTCATCGAGATGGCGTTGTCGAATGCCAGCGGGCCGTCGAGCACGCCGCCGGTGATCTGGCCGCGGTCGGCCATCTTGCACAGCAGCGCCGCATCCAGCGTGGACGGCATTTTCGATGACACGGTTTCCATGGCCGACAAAATGGCGACCTTGGGCATGGTATTGCCCAGCACATGCGACAGATTGATCGCGTTCTGCGTAATGTCGATCTTGTCTTCCAGCGTCGGCGCAATATTGATCGCCGCATCGGTCACGAGCAGCGGCCGATCGTAGGCCGGCACATCCATCACGAAGATGTGCGACACGCGGCGGCCGGCGCGCAGGCCCGTTCCCGAGGCCATCACCGCACGCATCATTTCGTCGGTGTGCAGCGAGCCCTTCATCAGCGCCTCGGCTTCACCGCTGCGCGCCAGCTCGACGGCCTTCTCGGCGGCGGCGACGCTGTGCTCGGTGTGCACGATGCGGTAAGGGCTGATATCGATCAGCTCGCGCTCGGCAACCGCGCGGATCTTGGCCTCGGGGCCGACAAGTATCGGCGTGATCAGCCCGGCTTCGGCGGCGTCGACAGCGCCCAGCAGCGATTCACGGTCGCAGGGATGGATGATGGCGGTCGGAATCGGCGACAGGCCGGCAGCCTTGGCCTGCAGTTCGGCAAACACATGATGCTGGCGCAGCGTCAGCTGCGGCGGCTCGCTGCGCACTGACACACGCTTTTCCAGCGGGGCAATCACCACGATGGGGCCGCTCATCAGCATCTCGCCGTGCTGATTGGTGCAGTGGCCGTCCATGACCACTTCCATCGTGGCCGGGCGTTTTTCCTGCACGATCAGTTCGATGTTCAGCACATCGCCTTCCTCGATCCAGCCATGCGATTTCAGGCCGTGACTGGAGAGGATGGAGCCATTGCCGGGAAAGAAATTGACGGTGGACGAGGTCAGCGCGATAAAGCCGCCGATGGCCGGCACGCGCTCGCGTCCCTCTTCCTCGCGCTGGCCGCCCAGCATGGCGAACAGGGCGAAATCGTTGGCGGTGACGGCGTGCGTGCGCTGATAGCGCATGCCCGGCGCGATGTCGTCAAACAGCACGTTTTCAATGTTCTCGATGGCCATGTCGTCCCCTGGCGCCCGCGCGCGCGTTGCCGGCGCCGGAAATGGTTGAATGATGCAGGCATCATAGCAGCGCCATGTTGCACTGCAATACGGGCCTTCCGGCGGCCGACGGCGCATGCGCTTGCGGGCATGTCCGGTATGATAAGGGCTTGGCCAGCGCGCGACTTGGCGAATATCAAATCTGCCAGACTGTGAACATTACCGATGACGGAAACCTACACCACGCACCTGATCTGTGCCCCCGAGCTGGACGAGCCCGCCCTGGTGCTGGCCATCGGCCCGCAAAACGGCCATGCGGTCGACGCCGACGCCTTGCTGGTGCGCCTGCTGGCCAGCGGCGAAGAGCTGCACATCACCGCACCGGACGCCGGCCAGGTCGGCGCCATCATGGTCAGTGTCGGTGACAGTGTGGTCAGCGGCGATCTGCTGCTGCTGATGGAAATCCGCGAAGCGCCGACCCAGCTCTATCCCCTGCAAACCGAAGAGGCCGCTTACGCGCCAGTCTGCCAGCAGGCCTGGCCGGCGCCCGCTGCCGGCGCCGACGAGTTCGTCGTCACCCGCGCGGCGGCGCGGCTGGCCGCCCGGCTGGGCATTGATCTGGCCGAGGTGGCGCAAGCGTGCTCGCGCGTCGATGAGGAGCAGGTCTTCGCCTATGCGCGGCGCAAGCTGCAGTCTTAGGGTATGAGCTTGCGGCCATTTGGGGGAGTGGCTTCTGGCCTTATATGGATTTGGGTATGTGGGGCTGGCGCTCAGGCTGCCGCCGGATAAGCGCAATTTGCGCTAAGCCTGCGGACCGCGGCTTTGCCAGAATGCGCTGACCCTTTCCAAACAAGGCAGGAGAACGCGATGATCCGCAAATGCATGGTGGGCCTGATGCTGGCATTGGCCAGCACGCTGGCGCTGGCCGAGGCGCAATTCGTGCGCACACCCTATGTGCCGAACTGGGACCAGATCCCGCTGGAAGAACTGGCGCGCCAGGCCGGGAAATACCCGACCTTCCACCTCAACGCCGATACCGGCGAGAAAGTGGTTGCGCTGAGTTTCGACGACGGCCCGGGCAGCGAAATGCCGGCGCTGCTTGATGTGCTCAAGCGCGAGAACGTCAAGGTCACCTTCTTCTGGCTGGGCAAGCACATGGAAGCCATGCCGGACGTGGTGAAACGCGCCAAGGCCGATGGCCACGCCTTCGGCAACCATTCCTGGGATCATCCCAAGCTGAGCAAGATGACCGGTGACGATTACTGGCAGCTGCAGCTCAAGCCCACGCAGGACGTCTTCCAGAAGCTGATCGGCTACGAGCCGCTGATCATGCGCCCGCCGTACGGTTTTCTGACCGATGCCCAGGTGGAAAGCCTGGCCCGCCGCAAGATGCACGCCATTCTCTGGTCGGTCACCTCGGATGACTGGTTCCTGATCCACCAGAACAAGGCCGACCCGAAGGCGGCCGAGGATCAGATCGTCAAGCGCACGCTCGATTACGTGCACCCCGGCGCCATCGTGCTGATGCATGATGCGCCGAGCAATATGCGCAAGCCCACCGTGGCGGCGGCGGAACGCATCATCAAGCAGCTCAAGGCCGATGGCTACCGTTTTGCCACGGTGCCGGAGCTGCTGGCGGTGCCAAGCGGCAAGTGAGGCGCGTGCAGTCCGCGGACGTCAGATGTTGGGTATCGGGCCAGAGCCCTTCATTGAGAAGGGGTGTGGCTTGATACCCTGTGTGTTTTCTGGCCCGGGCTCAGGCTAGCGGACGCGCAGCGTCGAGTGCGCGGCAGGCTTCGTCGTGCAGTTCGGCGATCGCCTGCAGCTTGGCGTGTGGCTGCCCCCGGCCGTACTCGGCGAGAAAATGGCAGCTGGCATAGTCGCTGGCACGTGCCGTGTAGGCCTCCACCCAGGCCTGGCGCTGCGGCAGCGCTTCGCTGCGTACCGGCCAGACCCCGGGGCGGGGCTTCAGCGCGTCAGGCATGCCGATGCGCCAGGGTTTCGGGCTCAGTCGTGCGCGAAAGCAGCGCTGGTGCCGGCACATGCGCACATAGACCGGATCGGCGGCCACGGCGGCAAACAGCGCCTGTGTTTCCGTCTCGTCAGGCGCGAAGGGGCGGTGCATGACCAGCAGACGCAGCCCGGCGTAGCTGCGGTAGACGCGGATCAGCCAGTCCGGCCTGGTCGCGAGGAAGGCATCAATGCGGCGCAGCGCCTGCTGCTGCTCGCCACCTTGTGCTGCGCGGGCCAGCCGGGCGACGAGCCTCGCCAGCGGTGTTGCCGCGATCAGCGCCACCAGCAAGCCCAGCACATACACCCACTTGGCCTGCGCCAGATAACCGGCGAGGACGGCCAGCGCACACAGCGCGGCAAAGCTGGCCAGCTTGCCGGCGAAAGGGCTGTCTTCAGTGAAATCGATATCGACGAACAGCGCGTCGGGGGCATTGAGGCAGATCGCCCCGTAGCTGTTGCGAGTCAGCACCACGTCGTCGTGGCGGCCAACGATTTCCTCGCGGATCGGCACACCGTCGGCGCCGTTGTATGGCATTTTGCGCTCACGCAGGGCAATCGCTTCGCCGCTGACCAGCGCCGCCACCGCGGCCTCGACGCGTTGCTGCGCAATGCCGGCCGCATCGGCCTCGGACAGGTCGGACCAGCCAAAACGGTGCACGGTATGGTTGCGACCGTTGTGGCGCAGGGTTTGGCGGGCTTCTGCCCAGTAGGCGGGAACGATCATCGTGTCTCCGGCGCACGCGGCCAGGCAGGGTGAAGGGGATGCAAAACGGCTAGCCCGGCAGGAACGGGGGCCGTCTCATTCTATTGATCCGACCCTCTGATGTTTTCACTCGTAGGAGCGAGCTTGCTCGCGATAAGCAATGCTTCGCGAGCAAGCTCGCTCCTACGGAAATTCATACTTCTGAAGGCCGGATCAATAGCCTCTGCGCTTGGCTTCGCGCAGGCTGCGTTGGCGGGGCTGCGTAAAAACCAATCAAACCTCAACAGAGCCTGGCCTTTCACCAGACGGATGATTGCAACGCATGAGCGCTGCAATGAGTCATCAGAGCAAAGTTGCCTGGGTATTGCCTCAAACCCATTTATGAAAAAGGGCTGTAGGGCAATACCCAGCGTTTACTTTTTCCTGCCACCCTGTTGCGCTGCAGCCGGTTTCGGCGGTGCGCGGCGCGCGCCGGTTTCGCGAACGGCTGGCTTGCCGCCATTGCCGCGCGCGACAGGTCGCGCACGATCCGGCGTTCCCGGCCCGCCGCCGCCGCGGGCATTGCCGCGCGGCGCCTTCATGCTGCGCTCGGCGGCTGTTTCCGGCGGAATCAGGTGGTTCGGGCTGTGGCCGATCAGGTCGCGCCGGCCCATATTGATCAGCGCTTCACGCAGGATGGGCCAGTTGGCCGGGTCGTGGTAGCGCAGAAAGGCCTTGTGCAGCGTGCGCTGCTTCGCGGCCTTGACGATCGCCACCTTTTCGCTGGAGCGGCCCAGTTTCTTCAGCGGATTGCGCCCGGTGTGCCACATGGTGGTGGCCATCGCCATCGGCGTCGGCGTGAAGGCCTGCACCTGGTCGGGGCGGAAGTGGTTCTTCTTTAGCCACAGCGCCAGATTGAGCATGTCCTCGTCCGTCGTGCCCGGATGCGCGGCGATGAAGTAGGGGATCAGGTACTGCTTTTTCCCCGCCTTTTCCGAGTAGTAGTCGAAGAGTTTGCGGAATTTCTCGAAGGTGCCGATGCCCGGCTTCATCATTTTCGACAGCGGGCCGTCTTCGGTGTGCTCCGGCGCGATCTTCAGATAGCCGCTGACGTGGTATTTGGCCAACTCCTCGACATATTCGGGCGACTCGGCGGCGAGGTCGTAGCGCACGCCCGAGCCGATGGTGATCTTCTTCACGCCCGGCACCGCGCGCGCCTTGCGGTAGAGCTGGATCAGGCTCGAATGGTCGGTGTTGAGGTTCTCGCAGATGCCCGGATACACGCAGGACAGCCGGCGACAGGACGATTCGATCTTCGGGTCCTTGCAGGCGATCCGGTACATGTTCGCGGTCGGGCCGCCCAGATCGGTGATGTGGCCCTTGAAGCCGCGAGTCTTGTCGCGGATGTCCTCGATTTCCTGCAGGATGCTCTCGTGCGAGCGGCTCTGGATGATGCGGCCCTCGTGCTCGGTGATCGAGCAGAAGGTACAGCCGCCGAAGCAGCCGCGCATGATGTTCACCGAGAACTTGATCATCTCCCAGGCCGGGATGTGGGCGTCAGCGTAGGACGGGTGCGGGTTGCGCGCGTAAAACAGACCGAACACGTAATCCATTTCCGGCGTGGTGAGCGGAATCGGCGGCGGGTTCAGCCACACGTCGCGCTCACCGTGCTGCTGCACCATCGCGCGGGCGTTGCCGGGGTTGGATTCCAGATGCAGCGTGCGGCTGGCGTGTGCGTAGAGCACCGGGTCGTGCACGACGGCCTCGAAGGCCGGGATGCGGATGACGGTGGTCTTGCGGGCCTCGCGACGCAAGGCGACGCGATCGGCCAGCGGCAGGAATTTGATCGTCTGCACACCCTCAGATTTGGCCTTGCCCTCGGGTATGTCCTGCTGCATCTCGTAGGGGTTGAGATGCGGGTCGATGCGCCCCGGGGTATCGACGGTGGTCGAATCGAGTTCTTCCCAGTTGCCGGCCGGTTTCCAGCCGTGCGGCGCAAGAAAGGCCGTGCCGCGGATGTCGCGCATGTCCCTGAGCTTTTCACCGGCGGCGGCGCGCTGCGCGACCTCGACCAGCGCGCGCTCGGCGTTGCCGAACAGCAGGATGTCGGCCTTGCAGTACACCAGCGCCGACTGGCGCACGGTGTCGCTCCAGTAGTCGTACTGGGCGATGCGGCGCAAGGATGCCTCGATGCCGCCGACCATGATCTGCACGCCGGGATACGCCTCGCGGCAGCGCTGCGAGTAGATGTTCACCGCGCGATCGGGACGTTTGCCGGCGACGCCGCCGGGCGTGTAGGCGTCGTCCGAGCGCGGCTTCTTGTCCGCCGTGTACTGGTTGATCATCGAGTCCATATTGCCCGACGTGACGCCAAAGAACAGGCGCGGGCGGCCCAGGCTCTTGAAGGCTTCCGCGCTGTGCCAGTCCGGCTGCGCAAGGATGCCCACGCGCAGGCCCTGCGCTTCCAGTAGCCGCCCGACCAGCGCCATGCCAAAGCTTGGGTGGTCGATGTAGCAGTCACCCGTCACCAGAATGATGTCGCATTCGTCCCAGCCGAGCTTGTCCATCTCCGCACGGCTCATCGGCAGGAAGGGCGCGGGCGAACGCGGGCTGACGCCGGCAGGCAGCTGGAAAATCGGGGAGGGTGTGGCGGAAACGACGGAATTCATGGCGACGATGAGCAAGGCTAATCGGTGATTGTCGCAGAATTGGCGTCAAATGGCAAAAACCCCTTTTACATCATGGGGATATGGCCTCATGGTGGCGCCGGGCCCCTGATCTGCCCATGCTGGTGCGCGGTGGCTTCCGGACCGAGGCGGGCGCGCAGCAGTTGCCCGACCAGGTCTTCGCGCTTGATCTGCGCCAGTGCCCTGTCCAGCGCCGCACGCTGTTGCGGGTCAGGCAGCTGGCCGACATAGGCACCGGCCTGCAACTCGCCCAGTTCGGGCGCGGGCCAGCCCTGCAGGCCGGTGGACAGGCCCTGCTTCTGGGCGGCGAGAAAGATCACGCTGGGAAAGAGCAGCGCATCGATCCGCTTGGCCTGCAGCTTGCGCAGGGCCACCGGCAGATCCGGCGAATAATCGATGCGGTGGTTTTCGGCCAGCCTGGCGATCACCGTGCTGGCCTGCGGCGAGTAGCGCGCCGCACTGACCAGTCCCAGTGTTTTGGCGGGATTGTCCAGAAAGGCAGCCAGCGGCTGGCCGGCAGCCAGCGGCTGGCCGGCAGGCGCCGGGCTGCGCTCGACCCAGAACTGCGGCAGGCTGACCATATGGATGAAGTTGCCAACCCGGTCGCGCTCGGTCGCGCGCACCGCGCCCAGCACCAGCGGCAATTGCCGGCGCTCGAACAGGAACCAGACCCGGCGGGTCGGGTAATCGCTGATCGCGATGGTGCAGCCGCTGAGCTGGCCCAGCCGTTCGTGCAGGGCCGGCAGCTTTTGCGCGGGGCTGGCGGAGAGCAGCGCCCGCACGTCGGCGGTGGGGTAGGCGGCTTCGAGCCGGCAGGCCGCCTGGGCGTGCCCGGCAAGCAAGCCGGACAGCAAGATCGGCAGCAATGGTTGCACGGGCTTCACGGCCGGCCTGTCCTTTCCTGGATGACTGCTGTCCAGTATCGGCGATGCGGCCGGCATCCGGCAAACACGCTGTGCCGGGCAGGCAGCTATAAAGAAGGGCCGGCCTGCCTCGCCGGCGCCCTCCTGATGGATGCCCGCCATGCTGCGCCAGTTCGGTTTTGCCCTGCTTGTGATCGTGATTGGCCTGCTGCTGGCCGGCGCCACGGCACTGCTGATTCCCGAGGCGGAAACCGGCAAGGCCTGGTCACAGCTGCTGGTGCTGGTGGTGCCGCTGGCCTTGTGCGTGTTGCTGATGCGCTATCTGCCGCTGCAGCTGGAGGCAAAATTCCTGTGCTTCATCGTGCTGGCGCTGTTTCTGCTTGCCGCGCGCGGTTACTACGACGACTACGCGCGTGCCGGGCCGGACAGCTTCCGCCAGCATCTCGACTGGCTGCTGTAGGCGGGTGACGTCCGTGATTCAGACCCGCTGATCTGCCGGGGATTTACTGGCCACCCTGCAGCATGCGGAATTGCAGCTGGATGTCGTCCTGACCGTTGGCGAGGAACAATTCGCCATCCTGGATGGTGGCGCTGATGCGCATCGTGCGCTCGGCCAGCCGGCCCAGCGCGGCGAACTGCTCGCCATCGAGCGCGGCCACGTGCAGATTGGCAAAGCGGCAGACCTGGCCCTCGATCTTCTTCCACCAGGTGTCTTCCACGCGGTTGCCGTAGGTATACACCCAGACTTGTTCCGCGCGCTGGCAGGCATGCTTGATGCGCTTTTCGTCGGGCTGGCCCAGCTCGATCCACAGCTCGATGTCGTCGGTCAGCGTTTTCTGCCACAGCGCGGCGTCGTCCTCGTCGCTGATGCCGCGGCCGAATTCCAGCGTGTCGCTGGCATGCCGGGCGAAGGCAGCCAAACGCAGCATCATGCGTTCATCGGTTTCGGACGGATGGCGGGCGATGGTCAGGTGATGCGTGGCGTAATAGCCGCGATCCATGTCGGAAATGGTGAGTTCGGCCTTGTAGACCGTTGCTTTGAGGGCCATGGCGGCGGGGGTGTCGGGAAAAGCGCGCAGTGTAGCACGCCGGCTTGCCGTGCTTTCGCCGGTGGCCGCTCAGCGCCGGCCCAGCAGCACCGCCGCCCACGGCGTGCCGGGACGGTTCAGTCGCCAGATCACCGCGTCGAGCAGGTAATGCGTGAGCTGCGGCAGCGCCAGCAGCGGCACCAGCCAGACCAGCATGCCTTCGGCCGCCGGGCGCAGCCACAGATTGAGCATGCCGAAGAGGTCCGGATGATCGCGCCAGACGAGGCGATCCCACAGTGCTTCCTCCATCCAGCCCAGCGCCAGCATCAGCAGCACCAGCAGCAGTGCGCCGGCCGGCGTGAACAGCCCGGCCAGACGCGCCCAGCGGTAGCGATGCACCGGCGGCGCCAGCATTTCCTGCCGACGGCCATAGAGCCACACCAGCGCCAGATAGGGAATGCCGTGCGACAGCACATTGGTCGCGGTAAAGGCCAGATCGTTGTCGAAGGCGACGATGCCGACGCCCCAGCTCAGCGCGGTGCCGAACAGCCACAGCTGCTTGGGCCAGTTGATTCCGCCGCCGGCCCGCCACTGCCGCGCGCTGCGCCACAGGTGCAGGATGGCCAATACCCCATAGAGGATGCCCGTACAGCCAGCGAGCCAGCTGGCCTCAAGGCGCAATACATCACCTGCGACAAACCAGTGGAAACTGCGCCCCTCGCTATGCCAGACCAAGAGCGGCCACAGCGTCGCCAGATAGATCAGCGTCTTTTCCTGGCGCAGCACGCCGGGCGTCGCCGCCTCGCCGCGCCGGTAGAGCATGAAGAAACCGTACTGCTGGCGAACGAAATGGAAGATGGCCAGATAGGCGAGCGCGCGCCAGAACACCATGGCGCCGAAACTGTAGAGCAGGCAGCCGGCGGCAAAGCCCAGGATGGGCGTCCACACGTAGAGCGCGCGGCGCGCGGCGAATTCGCGCTCGTCCAGATAGGTGCGGAACACCGTCGACCACACATGGCCGACATCGACGCCGACGATCAGCAGCAGCCACAGCCAGTCCGGCATGCTCGCGAGCCGGCTGACCGTATCCGGCAGCGCCAGCACCAGCAAGACCGGCACGAACAGCGGCGCAATCATCCAGGCCAGATCGAAGCGGGGCGAGGCGAGCCAGCGGCTGGCGGGGGCTGTCTGGGTCATGGTGCGGGTGAAGGGTGGCTATGCCGGCATTCTGCCAGAGCCCGCCCCGTTCGCCGCCATTGCCATGGCGCTGTGTCGTGCGGCTGTCGTCAAAAGCCGCTACCATCCCCCGGATCATCCTTCCGTCAGGAGTAAGCGTTCATGGCACTCAGCATTGCAATCCAGCGTGTTGACGGTGACGTCGGGCGTTATGCTATCCCCGACCCGGCGCAGGCACGCCAGTGGCTGGCCGGTCTGGACCCGCGCCGCCTGTTTGCCCGCCCCAATCTGGTCATTGCCGACGCGCATTGTGTGAGCCTGATTGCCACCAGCACCATTGCCTGGCTGACCCTGCACGCCACACAGGGCGAAGAGGCCTACTGGCAGGGCGGTCAGCAGCAAGCCTACATGACTGCCTGCACCGCCCTGTTCGGCCGCTCCGCCTACCTGGCCGAGCTGGAAACTGCCCGCTTGCGCTGGCAGCAGGGCGAGCCGGAGTATGGCGAGTATGAGGCGCTGGGCGAGCTGCTCTTCCGTGACGGCCTGGAATATTACGTGCAGGTGTCCGGCAAGCATCTGGCGGCGGCCGAGCAGCAGATGCTGCTCAACAATTTCTTCGAATTTCCGGTGTTTCGCGCCAACGACCCGGCCGGCGGCTACACCCTGCTCAACCCGGAAACCCTTACCCGCGCGCGCTTTTACACCAGCCGCGCCACGCAGGGCCTGCCGCCACACACCATCCACGCCAGCGCCATCGAATCCGATCACGGCTCGATCTTCTGAACGGATGGCTCTGCACGCATGGCCTGATCTGTTGGCATGGCAAAGGGTATTGCTCTGCAGCCTTTTGGGATAAAGGGTTCTGGGTCAATACCCTTTGCTGACCTGCCTGGGCAGCCAGCCGCGTACTCCGTCGGTATCCCTGCTTCAGCAACGGCACTGCCGGGCCTGGCCGCTTACCGCCGGCCCGCCACCGCGTTGATCGCGCCCAGCACCGAGGCGCCGAACTGGCGGCTGCGCTCGCCATTCCAGCCCACGCCGATCAGCGGGCGATTGGCGGTGTCCTTGAACGGCATTTCGACGGTGTAGGCGAGGCAGTCGAAGGTGTGGCCCACCCAGTTGGTCGCCAACGTCAGTGTTTCCGGGCCGAACTTGCCGATTTCATAACCGTGCTCGGTCTGGAAATCCGGCGAGAACAGCAGCCAGGCTGCCTTGAAGGCTTCCTGCAGCTCGTGCTGCTTCTTCGAGAACGATTCGTTGCTCTCGCAGCCGGCGACGAAATTGTGCGGAATCGTCTCGTCGCCGTGGACGTCGAGAAAGAGGTCGACGCCGACGGCCTGCATGCGCTCGCGCACCCACAGCACCTCGGGGCTGCGCTCGAGGCTGGGATTGCCCCACTCGCGATTCAGGTTCGCGCCCAGTGCATTGGTGCGCAGATTGCCGCGCACGCTGCCGTCCGGGTTCATGTTCGGCACCACGTGGAACACGCAGGATTCCAGCAGGCTGCGACCGATGGCGTTCTGCTCGTCGAGCAGACTTTCCAGCAAGCCCTCGACAAACCATTCGGCCATGGTTTCGCCCGGATGCTGGCGCGCGATGATCCAGACGTTTTTCTTGCCCGGCGCCGGGCGGCCAATCTGCAATAGGTCGAGATCATGCCCATCGGGCGTCACGCCCAGCGGCGCCAGTTCGACCCACGGCGAAGCAGACAGTGCGCCGCCGATCAGCTCCAGATGGCGCTCCCAGCTGTAGGGTTCGAAATACGCGTACCACACCGCGTCCGTCTCCGGCGTGTGGCGGATGCTCAGCGTCTGGCCGTCGAAATCGGTCTCGACGCGAAACCACTCGGCGCGGTCGTAGCTTGCCACCGCGTAGTAATCGTCCCAGCCGTCCGGGTAGGCGCTCTGCCCGGCGTTTTCGATGTTCAGCACGCAATCGACACCGCGTGCGCCGGTGAGCCGGAAATGGAACCACTGCGCGAAATCGCTGGCGTTGTCCGGCCGCAGCTTCAGGCGGATATTGGCGGGATCGGAGCAATCGACAACGTCGATGGCGCCGGAATCGAAACGGGAGGAAATGCGCAGCATGGGTAGTTGCCAGAAAAGACAGGAATCCGCCAGCCTAAGCGGGCGTGCAAGCACTGTCCAGCGCAGGTGCCGCTGTTGGCGGATTTCAGCGCGCCAGCGCCAGCAGCGTGTCCACGCTCCAGTGGTCATCGGCATGGCTGCCGTAGTGGGCTGCGATGACCTTGCCCTCGCCGTTGAGCAGAAAATCGGCCGGCAAGCCGGCGATGCCGTTTTCAATTTTGCCTGGCAGGCGGCGTGTCAGCAGCAGGCCGCGCAGGCCTGCCAGCATGGCTTGCGGATGCAGGGCAGCCAGCCAGTGCGATTCGACGCCGAATTGCCGGTAGAGCCGCTTGTCCGGGTCGGCAATGCAATCGAAGGGCAGTTGCGCCTGATACTGGCGCATTTCGTCCGCACTTGAATGAAAGACCGCAAGCTGCCGGATGCCGGCGGCGCGAATGTCCGTGTTGCGCGCGGCCATGGCGTGCAGGTGCAGATTGCAAATCGGGCAGCCTGCAAAGCGGCGAAACTGCAGATGGGTAAAATGGCTGCCCGGATCGGGAAGCGCGACGCTTGCGCCGCTGATGGCGTGCAGTGCCAGCGGGGCGAGACGGGTTCCGGGGCTGAGTTTCATGGTTTTACCTGTGATGAGGGCGCAGCAAGCGTGTCGCTAACTCAGTGATCGTCTGCCAATTATTGATCCGGCCCTCTGATGTTTTTACTCGTAGGAGCGAGCTTGCTCGCGATCTGCAAGGCTTCGCGAGCAAGCTCGCTCCTACGGAAATTCAAACTTCCGAGGGCCGAATCAATAGATGCTATTTCGTTCTTGGATTGGCATTCACGTTTTGTCTCATTCCTCGCGACGCCGAACAAAACGACGGCCATCTGGCCGTCGTTTTGCGATGTCGCTTACCCCAGGCTCGCCGCCTCATCGCAGCCCAGCAGAATGTTGAGGTTCTGGATGGCGCTGCCCGAAGCGCCCTTGCCCAGATTGTCCAGCCGCGCGATCAGCACCAGTTCGTCGCCCGAAGCGCTGGCGTAGGGCAGCACTTCCAGCACATTGGTGTTCGACAGCGTCTGCGCCGGCAGGAAGCCGCCGCGCACCAGCACGTCCTGCGTGTTGAGCGGCTTGGCGTGGACGAAACGTTCGTCCTTGTACCAGCTGGCGTAGCAGTCGGCGATCTGCTGCGCGCTGCCGTTCAGCTGGCTGGCGTGCAGCGGCAGGGCGACCAGCATGCCGGTGGGGAAGTGGCCGACGCTGGGCAGGAACACCGGCCTGGTCTGCAGGCCGGACCACTTCTGGATTTCCGGCAGGTGCTTGTGCGACAGGCCCAGCGCGTAGAAGGCGAACGGGTCGCCCTGGCCGCTTTCCTGTACTTCGATCAGCGCCTTGCCGCCGCCCGAATAGCCGGACACACCCATCAGGTTGACCGCTGCATCTGCCGGCAGCAGGCCGGATTCGATGATGGGGCGCAGGAGTGCGATGCTGGCGGTGGCGTAGCAGCCGACGTTGGCGATGCGCTTGCTGGCGCGGATCTTGTCGCGCTGGCCCGGCGCCAGTTCGGCAAAGCCGTAGACCCAGTCGGGGTCGATGCGGTGCGCGGTGGACGCATCGATCACGGCGGTATTCGGGTTGTCTATCATGCCGACGGCTTCGATGGACGCATCGTCGGGCAGGCAGAGGATGACGACGTCGGCGGCGTTGAGCAGCTCGCGGCGGTGCTCGACCGAGCGGCGCAGCGCCAGCGGCAGGCTCAGCAGCTCGATGTCACTGCGGCCGCTAAGCCGTTCCACGATCTGCAGGCCGGTTGTGCCGTGTTCACCGTCGATAAAAATGCGCGCCATGCTGTTCATCCTCGAAAAGACTGGGGAAAACCCGAAGGGTAACGGCGCACGCGCGGCGGGGCAACCGTGACGGCGGCCTGCCGGCCGACCATCGGGCTTGCCGGCGCGCGCTTATTGCTGCTGCTTGCCGTGGGTGAGCAGCTTGCCGTTCACGAATTGCGCGCTGATGACAAGGCCGCCGTTCTGCCAGCTGGCGGTTTCACCCTCGATGCCGAGCAGGCTGCCCGCCTCGCTCTGGGTGGGTTCGCCCAGAATGGCCACCACCTCGTCGCGGCTCATGCCGCTTTTGATTTTCTGGTAGTTTTCAGCAGTGATCTTGCTGCAGGCGGCGAGCAGCAGGAAGGAGGCAATGAGCAGCAGGCGCTGGAAGGACATGGACGGCAGTCTCGCGAAATGGTTGTTGAAAATCGACGGTGCAGTGGCAGCGGGTGCCGGGCAAGCCGGCAATGGCCCTGAGCAGAAATCCGGTAATGAGTGTTGCGCAGGCGGCGCGCCGGCTCATCAGCGCGAGCCGGCCAGCGACCTCAGTTCAGTGGCGACCAGTCGCTTACCGGCACGAAGTCATCCTGGTCCGGGTGCTTTTCGAACACGCTGCCGACCGGCGAATCGAGCAGGGCAATGATGGTCGGGTCGTAATTGGCGACCACGTTCACATCGACTTCGCTGTGATTGTTCGGGTTGTTGAGGAATTGCTCGTCCTCGCAACCGGAAAAGAAGCGCCAGCCGGAGTCACCTTCCTTCACCGGCTGCTCGCGATACAGGAAGCCGACCGGATAACCCTCGATGGTGATTTCGTCGCTGACCATGCACAGGCCATGGCCGGTGGCGCGTTTCTTGAGCATGCGCTCGTCAAGCAGGTAGTCTTTCATTGGGTATTGCCTTGTAGCCTATTGAGAGTGAGGGTTGCAGGTCAATACCTGCTTGTGTAGTGCGGCGTGGCTCAGGGTGGCGTTGCCATGGCGAAGACCGGCAGGTACATGGCGACCGCGCCCAGCACGGGCACGCCCAGTACCAGCAGCAAGCCAGCGGTGCTGATCCAGCGCATGCGGCTGCGAAACGCCGGAGCATGTTCGCGCTTCAGCGTCAGCACGAGCGCCGGGATCAGCAGCAGCAGCGGAAGTAGAAAGCATAAGGGCGTGGCGTCGATGAACAGGCGGGTCAGCAGTGGCAAATCGCTACCGAAGCCAGCGAACAGCTCTCGAAACGCCGGAACGACCAGCTGCACGACGATGGCGGCCAGCAAAGCCGCGGCAAACAGCAGCCAGTTGCCGACCAGCAGCGCGCGGCTGCGGCCGCTGGCTTCACCGCCGGCGGCGTCCAGCCGGGCCCGGGATGGGGTATAGGGATCATGAGCTTGCATGGCCGCCAGTCTGGCGAGCTTTCGGTCCGGATGCAAGCCGGGCGCTGGCCATGCCGTCTGGCGCGAAAGGGACAAGGGCCAGTGCGGCAGTCGCCATGCCGGCGTGCTGCGCCGCAATGATGATTTTTCAGCGGGTATTGCCTTTTGGCCCTTTTCGATAATGGGCTGTATGGCAATACCCTTCGTGCTTGACGGTTGGCGCATTGCCTGCGGCGCCACCGTACTGGACAGCGTGGCAACAGCGTTTATAACGAGGACACCGGCTGTAGCGCTGCACCGCAACAGCAACGCCAGCCCGGTTTGCCCTTCACGGAGTGTTCCGCCATGTCTGCCTCGTCCACCGCATCCCGCCTGCTTGCCCTGCTGTGCACGGGCACCTTGCCTGCCCTGTTGCAGGCCGCCGACCCGGCCGAGCCGGCGCCACCGGTGGAGCGCAGCTTTGAAACCGAGTTTTCCGCCAATCAGTCCGATCCCTTTGGCGTTATTGCCACCGGCGAGCTGACCGGCCTGCTGGCCGATGAATTTCCGCTGTATACCCGCCTGCAGCTGGGCTCGAATTACCGCGAGCTGCTGGTGCGCGCCGGCATGCCGGTGTTTGGCCAGCAGGGCTTGCTGGTCTTTACCGGACGCGGCCTGCGGGCGCGGCAGGACTATCAGTTTGGCCCCGCGCTGGCCGAGGCCTGGACCAGCGAATCAACCTTTGGCATCGACCTCAGCGGCAAGCTCTTCGGCTTTACCGCCGGGGCGTATGGCGGTTACAGCAAGGCGCCGGCCAAGGATCTGGGCAGTGTGGTGGTGGTGGTCGATGCGGACGACGCCTACCGCGAATACCTGCAGCCGCGGCGATTGTCGGGAAACCGCGATCTGTCCGGGGGCCTGCTGTTCAGCGGCGTGGTCAATTCGGCGCTGCGCACCGGCCTGAGTGTCGGTGCGCAGCGGGTTGAGCGGCAATTCAGCAGTGGCACCCAGGTCAGCACCGGCGCCACGGCCAGCATGGGCGTGGACTGGCTGCTGGGTGGGGGCAGCATGCTCAATCTGAATGGCAGCATCAGCCGTGATGCCTACGATGCGAGCTTCCGCCTGTATTACCCGCTGATCCGCCAGGTTTCGGCCTTCGTGCAGTGCAATGGCAACCGCTATCGGCCCACCGGCGACACGCAGACCGCCTGCGGCGTGGGTTTGCAATACCGCTTTGGTGGCGCGCCGGCCATCACCGCCTTTGACACCGAAACGTCGAACACCTTCAGCCGCGACGAGCTGCTCGACCAGATTCGCCAGATTCCGGTGTACGCCACGCACATCGCGACGCCGGTACAGGTCGACAGCTCGGAAAGCCCGACGCTGCTGACCGAAATCAGCAAGGGCGGTCTGGACGGCAATAGCCGGATCGAACCGCAGTCGGGCGACATCATCGTCACCACCACGGACGGCCTGGCCTGCGGCAGCCCGGTACGCTTCAGTCGCAATCTGGCCGGCAGCGAGTCCGGCCTGCCGCTGAGCCTGATCAGCACCAATCCGTCAGCCACGCCCCAGGTCATCCGCTTTGATACGCAGGGCTTGCGCCCCTATCTGCAGGGCAGCTCGGCGAGCAGCCCGGCCACGCTGCGCGCCGTGTTCGAGCTGTGCACGGTGACGCTGACCGGCCATGGCGAGCAGCTGACCATCAGCAGCGTTTCCGCCAAACCGAATGCTGCCGATACTCCGCCCACGCTGCTGCCGCCGCTGTTGAGCGTCAATGGCACCGATAGCCTGACGGCCAGCAACCGCCTGGCCGATCCGGACGGCTTGCGCAATGTCGAATACCTGCTGTTCTCGGCCAGCGGCGCCTTGCTGGCCAGCAATACCAGCGGCAGCTTCACCGGCCTGGCCGCCAACACCCTGTACCAGGTGCAGACCCGTGCCGAAGCGCTGAACAAGGCCACCGGTGTTTACAGCCCGGTAGTCTCGCCGCTGGGCTCGGCGCAAACGCAAGCGGCCAGCCCGCCGCTGCTTGCCAATGTGCCCGACCAGAATGGCCAGGTGGGCAGCAGCTTCACCCTGAATCTGGCCAGCTATGTGACCCCGACCAATGGCGATGCCATCACGGCCTATACGCTGAACGGCCCGCTGCCGTCTGGCCTCTCCTTCAACGCCGCTACCGGCGTGCTCAGCGGCACGCCGACCGCAGTGGGCGTGGCGGCCTTGAGTTTCAGTGCGACGGACAAGGACGGGGTGTCGAACAGCGACAGTTTTGTCATCACCATCGTCGCCGCCCCTGAGCCGCCGCTGGTGGCGGACGTCCCCAACCAGAGCGGCCAGGCCGGTACGGCCCTGTCGCTGAATCTGGCCAGCTATGTGACCCCGACCAATGGCGATGCCATCTCGGCCTACACGCTGAGTGGCCCGCTGCCGGCCGGGCTGAATTTCAACAGCAGCAGCGGCATCCTGAGCGGCACGCCAAGCACGGCCGGCTCGGCCACGCTGAGTCTGAGCGCCAGCGACAAGGACGGCGTGTCGAACAGCGACAGTTTTGTACTGACGATTGCACCGCCGCCGGATACCCCTCCCATCGTAAGCGCCATTGCCAATCCTTTGTACAGTTCCGGAACGTTCTCGCTGAATCTGGCGCCGAATGTCATTCCAACCAATGGTGATCCGATTCTCAGTTATTCACTGAGTGGTGCTCTGCCTGCGGGGCTGAGTTTCAATACGGCGACAGGTCTGCTTTCCGGTGTGATTACCGAAACCTCCGGAGCCAACTTTACTGTCAGTTTTTCGGCTACCGATAAAGATGGGCAGTCGAATATCGTGAGTTTCACCCTGCTCAACGACGATTGATTCTGGCAGCGGTTGATCGGGTTGCAAGCAGGTAGGAATGGATTCGTGCTGCCCCCGTTCATGCAAACCGCGGAAAACCACTATCAGGCTGTTGGTGCGAACCGTTTCAATGTCGTAAAGCGGCATGTGCGAGTGTGATCAGCCCCAGGGCAGAGCGGCTTAGCGCTTGTGGCAGGATGGGGCTTTCCGTCTTGCCCTGGCGCAGCAGCTCGCAGAAATGTGCGGTTTCGTAATTGAGCCCGCTGCCCTGTGGCGCCATGGCCAGTTCTTCGCGGCGGCCATCGGCGTGCACCAGCGTGGCGCTGGCCGGGTTCCACCATTTCTCAAAGATGACGATGTGCCCGGCACTGCCGGCGATCAGCGCCTCGCCCGAGCCACTCGTATCCAGCCCGCAATAGAGCTGGCTGATGCCGCGCTCGTGCCGGCTTTGAATGCTGGCAAAGGTATCGACGCCCCCTGCTTCCTCCCCACCCAATCCACCCAGCCGGCCCAGCGTCTGCACGTCCTGCGCAGCACCCAGCCAGTCGCAGGCCAGAAACGCGGCGTAGATGCCGATGTCGAGCAGGCCGCCACCGGCTTGCGCGGGGTCGAGCACGGCATGGCCGGCCGGCACGTTCGGGTTGGCAAAGCCGGCGCGCACGAAACGCACCTCGCCAATCGCGCCCGCCGCGATGCGCTGGCGGATTTCGCGGTAGAGCGGGAAAAACGGCGGCTTCATCGCTTCCATATAGAGCACGCCGGTGTCGCGCGCGACAGCCAGAACAGTGTCCAGCTCGGCCACACTGGTCGCCGCCGGTTTTTCGCACAAAACCGCGCGGCCGGCCTGCAGCGCGGCGATGCTCAAGGCCGCGTGGCTGGGGTGCGGGGTGGCGATATAGACGGCGTCGATGTCGCTGGCGAGCAGTTCATCCAGCGAATCAAAAGCATGGGGTATGCCGTGAGAGCCATTGAAGGCCATGGCTTTGCTGCGGGTACGGTTATATGTACCTGTCGCCATTGCCGCCGGAACATGCTGCAGCCCGGCCATGAAGCGGCCGGCGATGCTGCCGGTGCCGATAATCCCAAAACGGACGGTGTGCAATTCAGCCATGGCTTGCCCCGAGAAAAAACGCCAGCTTAACCCGCCAGCGCCACAGCAGCACAGGCGGGTTTGACCGTAGCAAACGCTCAGGCGCGGCTGAAACGCACCAGTGCGAGGCTGCCCAGCAGGTTCGGCAGGAACTCGACCTGCTCGCCCTGATGCAGCACGATCTGTTCGTCGATGCGCATGCCGAGTTTGCCGAGCAGCTTGTCGAAATCGTTCACCGTGCAAAAGTGGATGTTCGGCGTGTTGTACCACTCGTAGGGAATGGTTTCCGACACCGGCATGCGGCCGGTGAGAATCTGCCAGCGGTTTTCCCAGAAGCCGAAATTGGGGAAGGTGACGATCCCTGAGCGACCCACGCGCAGCATTTCCTGCAGGATGCCTTCGATATTGTGCATGGCCTGGATGGTGAGCGAGAGCACCACCTCGTCAAAACGCCCGTCCTCGAACTGCGAGAGGCCGTATTCCATGTCGGACTGGATGACATTCAGGCCTTTTTCGACGCAGCGCACCACCTGTTCGACATCGCGTTCGACGCCGAAGCCGGTGATCTGCTTGTTGGCCGCCAGCCAGGCGAGCAGCGTGCCGTCACCGCAGCCCAGATCGAGCACATCGCTGTGCGGGGCGATCCAGTCGGCAATCAGTTTCAGATCGGGGCGCAAGGAAGTTACTCCGCTCATGCTGCGATCTCCTTGGCGATGTTGTTCAGATAGGCGCGCATCACGCCGAAGTAGGGTTCGTCGTCCATCAGGAAGGCATCATGGCCATGCCGCGATTCGATTTCGGCATACGACACGGGGCGCCTGGCATCGAGCAGCGCCTTGACGATTTCGCGCGAGCGTTCCGGCGAAAAGCGCCAGTCGCTGGTAAACGACACGACGAGGAATTTCGCCAGCGTGGTTTTCAGCGCAGCCACCAGATCACCGCCGAAATGCCGGCCCGGGTCGAAATAATCGAGCGCCTTGGTCATCAGCAGGTAGGTGTTCGCATCGAACATGCCGGAGAACTTGTCGCCCTGATAACGCAGGTAGGATTCGATCTCGAATTCGACATCGAAGCCGTACTTGTACTCGCCGCTACGCAGGTCACGGCCGAATTTCTCGCCCATGCCGTCGTCGCTGAGGTAGGTGATGTGGCCGAGCATGCGGGCGAGACGCAGGCCGCGCTTGGGCACCACGCCGTGCTCGTAGTAATCGCCGCCGTGGAATTCGGGGTCGGTCAGGATGGCCTGCCGTGCCACATCGTTGAAGGCAATGTTCTGTGCGGTGAGCTTGGGCGCCGAGGCGATCACCAGACAATGCCGCACGCGCTCGGGGTGGCTGATCGCCCAGCGCATCGCCTGCATGCCGCCGAGGCTGCCGCCGATCACGGCGGCGAATTGTCTGATGCCCAGCCGGTCGGCCAGCCGCGCCTGTGTTTCCACCCAGTCGCGCACCAGAACCAGCGGGAAGGCCGAGCCATAGGGCTTGCCGGTCTCGGGGTTGATCGACGATGGCCCGGTGGAGCCATGGCAGCCACCGAGGTTGTTCAGGCCGATCACAAAGAACTTGTCGGTGTCGATCGGTTTGCCGGGCCCGACCATATTGTCCCACCACCCTGCGGCCTTGTCGGATTCCGCATACTTGCCGGCGACATGATGGTGGCCGGACAGCGCGTGACAGATCAGGATGGCATTGGACGCATCGGCATTCAGCGTGCCGTAGGTTTCATACATCAGCTCGTACCGCGGCAGGGTCGCGCCGCTGGAAAGCGTGATGGGCTGATCGAACACCGCCTTCTGGGCGGTGACGATGCCGACGGAATTGGAGCGGGTCATGCTGGCAAGATCCTTTCATCCTGAGAGAGTTCGTCAAGTGCAGCCAATACCGAGATGCAACTGACGTCCCTGACATCGAGTGAGGCAGGCTGTAGCAATTTGTAAGCGACGCCCCAAGGGTGCCACACGGTTGCATCACTCTGGCCAAAAAAACAAACGATTGGTTTACCAAGTGCAGCGGCAATGTGCATGGCTCCGCCGTCCGAGCAGACAACCTGATCTGCTAGCGATAAAGCTGCGATCAATTCAGGAAGCGCATGCGTTGGATAAGCCAAGATAGGCAGTCCGCTGCATTTTGCCATGATTCGTGCTGCCTTGTTGTCATCGCCAGGATGCAGGGGGTTGTCTTCCTCGCCTGGCGACCAAAGCAACAGCAAGCGCTTACCGCTGGTAGCCAGTAAGTGAGCAAGCTCGATGAAATGCTCTTCGGGCCAGCGTTGTGAAGATTTTCTGGCGCTGATGTGAAGAGCGATGAGCTTTGCATCAGAAGGGGCCTTTCCGGCGCAAGCAGCCAGCAGGGCACTCTGAGCGTGATCCCGTGAGCTAGGGTTGGGAAGGATCATTGCCGCAGGAGGTGTGCCACTGATTTTGAGTGGAGCCAGCAAGCGAAAGTTGCAGCATGCTTCATGCTCAGGGATAGCTGGCACGGCAATTGGCTGATCCAGATTATCGCGATTATCGCCATGCAGATCGAAACCGATGATATTCTTGCACCCAATCATCCGGGCAGTTCTTGCCATCCGGGCAATACCACTACGCCCTGCCAGGATTGCCACATCGTATTTTTCACGCCTTAGCATCCAGATCTGTCGGAGGCGCTGCCAGTAAATGCCCAGCGAGCTTTCCCCTGATGCGCGGTGCTTCGCTTTCGAATAAATGAACACACGATCAATGAAAGGATGGTTCTCAATCAATGGTGCATTATAGCTATTAGCGAATAGATGGCAGATTGCAGAAGGGTAGTGCTTCTTTATTGCTTCGAATAATGGCGTCGTGCACACCAGGTCGCCAATATTGTCACGACGGATCAGAAGGATTTTCATGCTGACTTTCCGCTATTCCTGCTAGTGACATGTCCGGCAAGCAGCAGGCCCGCCAGCACAGCCATGGCTCGCCAGTTAATCGACTCGACCATGCCGTGTACCATGTATTTGGCAATCAGGCCGATACCTGCAGCAGTACAGAGTGCGCACTTCGTGGCAAGCGCTTGTCGCAGGGCAAGTAACGTGGCACCGTAGAAATAGGCCAGCAGTACTGCGCCGATGATGCCACCGGCAGCAAGGGTTTCCAGATAATTGTTGTGCGGCCCGAGGTTGATAATCCAGCTGAGTGTTTCCCTTGGTACCGACCCGAGTGATTTTTGCCATTCCATATCGGTATTTGCCAATTCGGCAACGCCCGAGTGAAATGTTTTTTTTCCGAACCCGATGCCATGAAGCGGCGACTGCTGCCAGAGTTTGATTGCCGGAGTCCAGGTATACAGAACCCGGTCGTTTGTATAAGTCAAATTATCTAGCCGCGCTTTGAGCGGATTGTTGGGGACACTTAATAGAATGGCAAAGCCTATTGCGCAGGAGGCAGCCATCAATCCAACTGTTTTGAGGTTCTTTATGTTTACCAGCAAGAGCAAGCCAAGTGAGGTGCCGAGGGCCAGCCAGACCCCGCGTGCAGCAGTGATGAACATCAGTATTGACAGCAGCAGTGCACCAAACCAGCCAGCCATACGGATTCGCCTGTCGTCGGCAATCTTGCCCGCCATCATCAGGAACGGGAAGCTGAGAAGCAACCGGCCCCCCCATTCCCGCAGTTTCGGATAGGCGGGTATCAGCACGTGATCGGCCAGCGATAGGCGATACCAATCTTGTGCATACCGGCCGATTGCCAGCAGTGCAAGCAGTACGATGAACAGACCGAAGCGCCGTTGACTGGCACGCTGCTGGAAAATCACCGCATAGGGTATGAACATCTGCAGCATGATGCCCATCTCGCCTCTCCAGTCGTTCAGAGCGAGCGCAATTTGCCCGGACCAAGTGGTGGACAGCAAATTCCAGCAGGCAAATAGGAGCAGGGCAGCAAACAGATGGCTTTTCAGTAACAGCAGTTCCCGCCAGCGGGTCAGCCACAGATAGGGCAACAAGGTGACGATGCTGAGCACCAGTCCACCGTTGTAGAGCGCGTTCGCGTGGGGTAAAGCAAGCCCGGCGATCCAGGCATACAGCGCGAATTCACACAGGCCGTGCAGAATACGCGTAGTTCTTGTGGTGATTGGCACTTCAGTTGCAGGATTCATAAATGTGGGCAAGGTGCTGGGCGACAAGCGGCCAGTCATGATGGTTTCGCGCGTAGTCGGCGGCTTGGTTGGCGACGCAGGCCAGCTCGTCGGGGGCGCTGAGTAACTCCCGGATTTGTGCTGCGAGAATGGCGGGACTGCGTGGTTCTTCCATCAGGAAACCGGTTTCGCCATGCCGGACAAATTCGGGCAGACCACCCTTGCGGGCAGCGAGTACCGGCACACCGGCTGCCATGCCTTCCAGACAGACCATGCCGAATGGTTCTTCAAATTCGGACGGAACGACGAGCAGGTCTGCCGCCGGATAATGGTGCGACATGTCCTCTGGCTGTACGACGCCGATCCAATGCACCCGGTTTGCCAGTGGAGCCAGCAATTCACTCACTCGGTGCGCATACTGGGCTCGGGTATTATTACCTGTCACACGTTCTCCGATGATGACCAGATGAAGTTCTGGCAGGGTAGCACTGAGCAATGTGAATGCTTGTGCCAGGAGGAGCAATCCCTTTTCCGGTGAGATGCGTCCGGCAAACAGCAGAATCCGGCTGTTTGCCGGAAGTTGCGTTCGCCATTCGGGTTGCGGTTGTTTGGTCAGAAAGGCCTGCCGGTCAATGCCGTTGGTCAGAACGCGGATTGGCATTTCTGGGAGTTTTTGCCGATACCAGCCGGCCAGATACTGACTGACCGTGACCAGGCAGCACGCCCGCAGATCTGGCGCTGTTTCCATCTCGTTGTGCATGTGCAGCAGGAGGGTGAAACCTGGCAAGTGGCGAGCCAATTCGGAGTGCAGTTTGGGTGAATTGTGGGTATGTACGATGTGTGCACCGATGCGTCGGCAGTAGCGGGCTGCCCGGACGGCGTAGCCGCAAGGGTCAAGGCGAGTCCATTTCTGGAAAATACGTTTGTAGACCGGTGAAAGAGTGATCCGGTAAAAATGTACACCATCGCGTATTTCATGCTCCGGCGCGCTGTCATTCTCGCCCGTGCAGATGATGTGCGGCATATACTGCCCGCTGGCAGCCAGTTGGCGGCAGACTTGCCACATCCACCATTCGACCGCCGCGCCTTTTTTCGGGGGTATGTGCTGGATAGGCTGAGCAATCATCACAATATTGCGCATACCTCTCACCCTTTTTCCGTCATGGCAGCTAGGTGATTGCTCAGCTTGCGTGCACGTGCGAGCCAGGTGTAATCAAGCACAAGTGCTCTGGCCTGTTCCGCCAGCACGCTGGCCAGTGAGGAATTCGTTTGCAGCTGGCGGATGGCTGTTGCCAGTGCACCGGGATTTTCTGCCTCGAACAGATAGCCGCTTAGCTTGTGCTGCAAAACCTCGCGAATCGAGGGCAGATCGGCCGCGATGACCGGTTTGCCCATGGCCATGTATTCGAACAGCTTCAGTGGCGAAGTGTACCGACTGCCAATGCTGGTTTTCGACAGCGGCAAAATGCAGACATCATGTTTGGCAATCAGCGCGAACCGCTCGGCAGGCGGGATAGGCCCCAGAAAGTGCACGCGATCCTGGCAGCCTAGCGCATTGCATTCCTGCCGCAGTTCGGCGATACGCGGCTCGTTGCCGCCTGCAATATTCAGCATGGCGCCTTCGACCTGCGACATTGCGGCAAGCAGGGTCGAGATACCTTTCCACGGATGCAGGCTGCCCAGATACAGCAGTTGCAGAGGCGAATGCGGCTGCCATGCTTCGTCGCGCCAGCAAGTATTGGCTGCCGTCAGATCGACACCGTCGGGCAAGACATGGCAGGCCCGTATCGGGCCATAAGTGGCAGCAATGTCGTCGCACAACATTGAGGTCAGACCGAAAACAGCACGAGCCTGGCGGTACACCCGCTGTTCCCGTTGACGCAGCTTGCGATATTTGTAGCGTTTGAGCAGACCCATCACAGGGTGTTCTTCCAGATAGGTCTGAGCGAATACCTCATGGGTTTCAAAAAACAGCGGAGTCTTGATGCCCCGCGACAGCAGCCAGTCCGCCAGCTTCAGGTTGCGAACATAGATGCCATCCACCGGGTGCTTCGCCAGCCAGCGCCAGACTTGCCAGAAGAAGAGTTTCTGGCTGTTGATCGGGAAATACCATTGACGGCGGTGATCACGCAGACCGTGGCGGGTTACACGCGGGTGCAGCGGCCTGGCCAGAATGGCTGCCGGATCAAGCATGGCGCGAGGAGTGACCAGTTCGACATCCAGTCCGGCTTCGGCAAAGGCGTCGACATTCTGCAGGATCTGCAGTGATTCAACGGTATGGCCGGGCACGCCTTGTGGATCAATGTAGGCTAGCCGCATCGTTGCTCCAGTATGGTCAGCAGGCGTTCGGCAGATTGCTGCCAGGTGTAACGGTCGACAATGCGCTTGCGTGCCCACCGGCCCATGCGTAGTGCCTGCTCGGGCTGCTGCTGCAAGGTCAGGATGGCATGAGCCAGTGCGCTGGCGCTGCCCGGAGTGACCAGCAGACCGGACTGTTCTTCATTGCCGATGACCTCGGGAATACCACCAATGTGGCTGCCGATCACCGGAATGCCACACGCCATCGCTTCGGCGATAGTGATGCCAAAGGCTTCGTCGCCAATGCTTGGAAAGACTCCTGCATCAGAGGCCGCATAATAGGCTGGCAGGTCGGCGTGTTTTACCGGGCCGTGGAAGATCACCTGTTCCTGCAGATTAAGGCGCGCGCTTAATGCTTTCAGTGACATTTCCGCGTCGCCGCTGCCGATGATCAGCAAGCGGATGTCTTTGCGCCCGGTTTGTGCCAGTGCCTCGATGGCAATCCGCAAGCCTTTCCAGCCGACCAGTCGCCCGGCAAAGGCCAGCAGGAAATCCTGTGAGGTGATACCTAGCTGTCGTCGCATTGCGGTGGAATCGCCCGGTTGGAAGTGTGCGATATCGACGCCGTTATAGATGACTTCCGGAAAGCGTTTGTAGTGATGCTGGATTTGCCAGGCATTGAAATGGCTGCAGGCCACCCAAGCCTCAATGCGTTTGGCCAGCAGTCGGTCGCCCCGAAAAAAATCGGTGCCACCACTCATGAAGCAGAAACGTGTCCGTGATCGTTTGGGCATCAGCCACGGCCAGAAAAAATCGAAGGGCTTGGTCAGAATCAGCCAGTCGAAGTCCAGCTCAGTCACTGTTTTGCGGGCATTTCTGGCCAGTGACAGGCGCTCGATGATGCGCCGGAAGCGACTCCCCAGATTCGGAACCTGCTCACGCGGGGTAAACGCAAACCGGTGAATGGTGATGGCTCTGCCGCCCAGATCCGGGGAAATGTTTCCTTTGCCGCCAAAGACATGCACGTCATGTCCCAGGTCATGCAACGCCATTGCCAGTTGCCAGACTGCCGTCTGCACACCGCCGAACGACACGGTTGCGGTGACATCGATAAAGCCGATTTTCATGCCAGTTGCCCTAGGGATTCGTCCAGCATCAGAAGCTGCAGTATTTTTTCCGCCTGCCGCTCGTTGCCGGCGAGGTAGTCTGCGGTAAAGCGTTCAACTGCAGCAGCATCGAGTAGCCCTTGGCTATGGCGATGCAGGCGCTCGCCGAGGCCCGCGTAGCGTTCGCGGAGGTCCTCTCTTAACCAATTGGCAAGCGGCGGGTTGAAGCCCTTTTTCTTGCCATGCAGCGGATTCAGTCCGTTGGGCAGATCGCGCAGAAGCGGAGCAAGTGCTGATTTGGGCGGTGTGGTAAAGCGATCTGTGTTTGGCAGCGCCAGAACCCGACGGACAAAATGATGGTCCAGCAAGGGAGCTCGCCCCTCCTGTCCGTGTGCCATGGTGACGAGGTCAGCCTTGCGCAGGATGTATTCCGGGAGATAATTGTCCAGATCAAGTTCAAGCAGCTGCTCCAGCGCAGAGCCTCTGATGGGTGTTTCGCGCCAGTAGTGCGCATCTGGAGCCACGGTTGGCAGCAGCGCGGCCCTTTGCTGCGGGGTAAATCCCGAGAAACGCAGGGAGTAGGACTCCAGCCAGCCCAGGCTGGCCTCAACTGCCAGCTTGTTGCGCCCGAGCACATCTGCATGCCAGGGAAAAGGAAGGCGCAAATTCCCGCGCCAGGCTTTGCGTAGATGCTGCCGGTAGCGTTTATACCCAGCGAACAGCTCATCACCACCATCTCCGCAGAGTACAACCTTGACTGTTTTGCTGGCTTCACGAGCCAGATACCACATTGGCAAGGCTGATGGGTCGGCAAATGGCTCGTCCAGTGAGGCGATAATGTCTGGAAAATCGGCCGCGATGCGGTTGGGAATGACAATGCGTTCGTTGCGCAGACCGTAGTGTCGGGCAATGGCCGCCGCACCGTCGGCTTCATCCATGGCGCTGTTGGCAAATGACGCCGTAAACGTACTGAGTGATTGATGTCCGGTGCTGGCCAACAGGCTGGCAATCAACGCGGAGTCCATGCCGCTGGAGAGAAACACCCCCAGTGGCCGGTCGGCAATCGTTCGCAAGTCGACTGCTTTTGTGAGCTCTGCCCGAAAATCACCCGGCTCAGGCTCACTGAACCAATATCGCCTTTTCTCCAGCGTGCGCTGACCCAGTGAGTACTTCAGGTAATGCCCGTTTTCCAGCCGCTTCAGGCCTGTGAAAATCGTGCGCGGGGCCGGGATGTAGCGGTGAGCCAGGTAGGCGGCGAGCCCCTCCGGGTCGATCTTGCGCTCTGGAAGAAATGGAAGCACCGCCCGGACCAGCGAACCAAAAGCCAGATCCCCATCTTGGCCGTGCCGGTAAAGCAGTGGCTTGAGCCCCATCCGGTCTCGTGCCAGCCACACGGTGCGTGTTCGCCAGTCCAGAATCGCCAGAGCAAACATGCCGCGCAGGCGTGGCAGCAGTGCTTCAAAGCCCCAGTGCTCATAAGCGTGCAGGATGAATTCGGTATCCGAGCGGGTTTGGAAGGTATAACCAGCCTGCAGGAGTTCGCGAGCGTCTTCTTCCCAGCCATAGACCTCACCGTTGTAGCAAATCCAGATCGAGCCATCGGCGTTGGCCATCGGCTGGTCGGCTTCCGGGCGGGGGTCGCGAATCGAGAGGCGCGTATGCAGCAGTCCGTGACAGGCAGAGTTTTCATCACTGCGCGAGCCATTATCCTGCCAGCCGACAAAGTGACGGGCATCGGGGCCGCGTTGTGCCAGAGCGGCAAATACGGCCTCCAGGGCGGAGGGTGCGAGTGGCGATTGACCAAAAAAGCCGGCAACTCCGCACATTATTGCACCCCTTTCGGCATGAGGAACTGGATTGCCTTCCAGACGTCTTCGACTGGAATGTCGGCCATGCGGGCTTCCCGGTTCAGGCTGTGGTCGGGATGTTCGATCACCCGGAGCGCGGGATGTTGCTGCGGAGCAAGATAGCGCCCGGGGTGTGCACTATGGTAGAGCGCCACCATCGGAATCTGGAGTGCGCCGGCCAGATGGGTCGGGCCGGTATCGACGCCGACATACAGGCCCAGCCTTGCCATCAGTGCGGCACTGTGCCGGAAGGGGTAGCTGCCAGCAATCGATATGACATGGTTATTCGGATATTGTTGCGCCAACCGGCTAGCCAGCTCCCGGCTTTCCGGACCACCTAGCAGCAGGATGGGCCAGTCAGGGTAGTGCTGTTGCAGCAGGTCGATCAGTGTTCTGAAATGCGCTATTGGCCAATCACGGTACGCCTTGGAAGGAAAGCTCTGTAGTTGCAGTCCGATGATTTGTCCGCTCTGCAGATGGTGTGTGGCCAGCCAGGCATCTGACCAAGAAAATTCCTGCGGCGATACCTGATAGCCCAGCCGCCAGTCGCTGATGGACAGGTCCAGCGCTTGTGCGAGCAGCGCGCGTTCTTGTGCAGCCGGCATCAGCTCGGCTGGTGGCGTAATCCAATGCAGATGCTTGGTCGATTTCTCTCTGCCGAAAGCATAGACGTCATGTGCGACCCGACGGGCAAAGCGAATCAAGGGCATGTCGTTGCCATAAACCAGCGCCGTATCGTACTGGCGCGGCAGCAGCCACCCACGCATTTGGGCGGCGCGTTTGCTGATCCCGGCCAGCCGGTCGATTTCTGGCAAGCCCTTCAGTATTTCCAGTCTTTTGGGGTGAGCCAGTACGTCCAGCGTGCAGTCTGGATAACGTTGCTTCAGGGCGCGGAGCACCGGCGTTGCCAGCAGGGAATCGCCGTAGCGGGCAACAATGATGACGAGAAAGCGCCGCTTCATCGGGAAATGGCATCCCTGAAAATGGTTTCCATGCGGTCAAGCATGTGTTCACTGCCGAAACGTTGCCTTGCCCGGGCCAGCCCGGCTTCTCCGAACTGTGTACGTCGCGTTGGGTCTGACATGAAGCGTGCCAGAGCAGCTTCGAGTTCAACGGCATTTTCAGGGGGCACCAGCACGCCGGTCACGCCGTCAATAACGGCCTCCGCAATGGCCCCCACCGGAGTGCTGACCACCGGCAATCCGCAGGCCATCGCCTGCATGATGCTTTGGGGCACCCCTTCGCTGCCGTAGGACGGCAAGGTAAACAGATCCATTGCTGACAGCCATTCGGGAACATTGTCCTGGTTGCCGCAGAAATGCACGTTCGTCCAGCCAGCCTCACTCACACGGCGCGCCAGATTGTTTCGCTGCGGGCCATCACCAACCAGCAGCAGCTGCCAATCAGGGAAGCGCTGGCACAGATTGCTCCAGGCATCGAGCAGATAACTATGGCCTTTCCAGTTGCGCAGGGTGGCCAGAATGCCCAGCGTTGGGCGCTCGGGTAGTCGCAGCTTGGCGCGCATGGCTTGCCGGTCATGCGGCTGGTAATAATCCAGATCAATGCCGGTTGGAACCGAGGTCATCCGGTCCAGAGGAAAGCCGTTATCCTGATGCAGTGTGCGGCGCAGTTGTTCGCCAGTGGTGGCAATATGGGCAGTGGCAGACAGGTAGAGCCAGTTGGTCCCCGGTCTGCGACCCACAGGCGTTGACACATGGCGCGTGCGCACCACCGGCGGCATTCCGTAAACCGTGAGGCCAGCCAGCGCGATCAGCCAGGCGTCGGTCGAGCTGTGCGTGTTGATCACGTCGAAATCCTGTGCGTGCCGGGCCAGATACTGGCGCATGGCCCACAGGCTCCACGGGCGCTTCTTGAAAATCGGCAGCTCGACCACCGGAATGCCACGCTGTTTGGCGGCTTTGGCGATGTTCGAATCCGGGCAGGCAAGAATGGTCGCGGCGTGGCCGCGCGCGATCATGCCGGCGGCTTCCGTCAGGATGCGGATTTCCTGGCCGCCCCAGCCGCAGGAGGATTCGGTGTGCAGGATGCGCAGCGCGCGCGGCTTCGCCGGAGTGTGGCTCATGCTTCGGATTCCGTAGTCAGCAGGCGCGCGTACAGGGCTTCCAGCTCCTGTCCCATGCGCTCCAGGGTAAAGGGTTTGGCGGTCGCACGCGCGTTGGCGCGCAGATTCGGCCAGTCTGCTTTGTGCGCCAGCCAGTCGCTGATTGCTGCTGCATAGCCGTCAACATCCAGCGCATCGCGGACCCAGCCGTTCTCGCCTTCCGCAATCCATTCCGCCGCGCCACACATCGTGCTGGTGAACACCGGCAGTCCGCAGGCCAGCGCTTCGACGCAGACATTCGGGAAGGGATCGTACAGCGTCGGCAAAATGAGCGCATCGGCGGCACCATAAACCGGCTTCACATCGTTGACCGCGCCGAGGAAACGCACACGTTCGCTCACGCCCAGTGCTGCTGCCTGCTGTTCGTAGCGCTTGCGAGCCTTGTCGTGCCCGGCAACAACAATGTATACATCTTCAGCCCTTGCAATAACTTGCAAGCAGACTGATACCCCCTTGCGCTCATAGCCGGATCCCACGTAGGCCAGCAGCGGCGCATGTTGCGGAATGCCCCAGGCCTGGCGCTGGATATAACGGTATTTTTCCGCCACCTTCGGGCTGAAGGCCCCGGTATCGACGCCGTTGTAGATCACGCACAGCTTCTCATCCGGCACATGGAAACCGCTGGAAATCTGCTGTTTCACCAGTTTCGAGTTGCAGATCACCATTTTGAGCTTCGGGTCGGCAAACATCGCGACTTCCGCCGCCAGAATGTGGCGGTGAAAGGGGCTGTAGCCGCGTAGCCGGTTGGCCAGCGGCGTCTGAGTACGGGCGTACTGTTCGAGCCACACGGCATGCACACCGTCGCCGGCGCGGAAAATGTCGCAGCCGGGAATGCGCTCGTGGCTTTGCACCAGATTGAAACGGTGGAATTGCTGCTGCGCCGCGCGGGCAAAGGCTTTTTCGCGCCAGGCTCGGCCCAGATGGAAGGGGCGCAGCTTTTCGCAGTGCCAGTTGCCACCGTCTTCCCAGCTGCGCGCCAGCAGCGTCACATCGAGTGCCTGCCGCTGGTTCAGCGCCTGCAGCGCACGGGTGACAAAGCGCTCGGCGCCGCCGTGCGGGTTGTATTTCTGCCGGACAATCGCGAGACGGATCATCGACCCACCTCCGCGAGCAGCTCATCCAGTGCTGCCAGTACACGTTCTGGCACGATGGCGGTGAGGCAATCGCTGACCTTGCCGCCGCCGCAACCGTCCTGGCCGCAGGGACGGCAGGGGAAATCGGCGGTGAGCAGGCGATGCGGCACCTGCCAGGGTCCCCATTCGATATTGCCGGACGGGCCGAACAGCGCCACCGTCGGGGTCTGCTGCGCAGCAGCCAGATGCATGGGCACCGAATCAACGCCGACAAACGCTTTCGCCGCGCCGATCAGCGCGCCGAGTTCTTTCAGGTTCAGCTGGCCTGAGAGATCGAGCGCCACCGGGCGTACGAGCGCGGCGTTCAGTTGTGCAACCCAGTCCATTTCCGCCTTGGCCGGCGCGGCCGACAGCACCACCTGCTCGCCACGCGCGGTCAGCGCATCAATCAGTGCCGCCATATGCGCTACTGGCCAGGTCTTGAACAGCCAGCGCGAGGTCGGGTGGATCAGGATGAAGCGTTTGGCTTCGACGCCGGCTGCGGCCAGTTTCTGTGCGACGCTGGCATCCGCCGCTTCACCGGCGACAAATTGCAGCGCCTTTTTGACTGGCTGAATGCCGATGCGGCGCAGTGCGTCGAGGTGCATTTCCACCGTGTGGCGGGTATTGCCGCGCGGAATCGGGAACAGGTGGGTAAAGGATTTCTTCCAGGCACGCTCGGCCCACTTGCTCTCGCGCTGCGCCTTCGGGGCGACCGACAGCGCCGGCTTCAGCCAGCGGGCTAGCCGCGCACCGTGCCAGTGATCGGTGAGATTCACGATCAGATCGTACTGGCTGCCTTTCAGCGTCTGGAACAGCGGCCACCAGCGCTTGAGTTGCGCCAGCGGGTTCAGCGTGCGCCAGTCGCGGCCGATGGTGTGCAATTGGCTCAGTCCCGGATGCAGGCTGAGCATCTCGCGCGTGTCGTGGTACACCAGTGCGTCGATCTCGGCCTCGGGGTATTGAGCTGCAAGTTCCGCGATTACTGGGCTGGCGAGCAATACGTCACCGTGGTGGCGCAGCTTGATCACCAGCGCGCGCTTCACCTGCGGGCGCGGCAGCGGGCTGGCGACGATGAGGCGCTCAGACACCGTAGAAATCCTTGAACCAGACCACAAAGCGGCGCAGGCCCTCGTCGATATTGATCGGATTCACTTCGCCGATGACGCGGGTGAGCGCCGTGGTGTCGGCGGCCGTTTCCAGCACGTCGCCGTCCTGCATCGGCAGGAAGCGCTTGTCAGCCTCGCGGCCAAGATGCTTTTCCAGCGTGCCGATGAAATCCATCAGGTTCACCGGATTGCTGCCGCCGATATTCAGGATGCGATACGGCGCCCAGCTGCTGCCGTTGGCCGGTTTTAACAGGTTGAAATTTGGGTTGTTCTGCGGCGGCAAGGGCAGCAAACGCACGATGCCTTCGACGATGTCGTCGATGTAGGTGAAGTCGCGGCGCATCTGGCCGTGGTTGAACACGTCGATGGTTTCGCCGCGCATGATCTTCTGCGCGAAGCTGAAATAGGCCATGTCCGGCCGGCCCCAGGGGCCGTAGACGGTAAAGAAGCGCAAGCCGGTCACCGGCAGGCCGTAGAGGTGCGCGTAGGCGTGCGCCATGCCTTCGTTGGCCTTCTTGGTCGCGGCGTAGAAGCTCACCGGATGGTCGGTCGGGTCGGTCTCGGCAAAGGGCAGCTTGCGGTTGCCGCCGTACACGCTCGACGAGCTGGCAAAAATCAGATGGCCGACCTTGCCATGGCGGCAGCCTTCGAGAATCTGGGTGAAGCCGGTGAGGTTGGACGCGCTGTACGCCAGCGGCTGCTGCAGCGAATAGCGCACACCGGCCTGCGCGGCAAGATGCACGACCGCGTCGAAACCGCCGTCGCGGATCAGCGTTTGCGTCGCGGTATCGGCCACGTCTTGCCGGATGAAACGGTAGTTGGCCTGACCCTCGAGCCGCGCCAGCCGCGCGGCTTTCAATGCCGGGTCATAGTAATCGTTGCAGTTGTCGATGCCCGTGATGCTGTGACCCAGCGCCAGCAGGCGCTCGCACAGGTGCATGCCAATAAAGCCGGCGCTGCCGGTCACCAGAATGTTCATGGGCTACCCTATCTCGGTAGGGCGGCTTGTGCCGCCCGCTGCAAATCGCCGATTATATCAGCTTGCTCTGTTGATACCGCGTTTGCCGAACTATGACCACCCCTACACTGGGCGTCGCCCTGATTACCAAAAATGCCGCGTTGCGGCTGGATGAATGCCTCGCCTCGCTCGGTTTTGCCGATGAGGTGGTGCTGCTCGATTCCGGCAGCACCGACGAGACGCTGTCGATCGCCGAGCGCCATGGCGTGAAGATTCACCAAAGCGCCGACTGGCCGGGTTTCGGCATCCAGAAAAACCGCGCGGTCGCACTGCTGGAAACCGACTGGATCTTCCTGATCGACGCCGACGAAGTGGTTTCCAGGGAACTCGCCGCCAGCATCGTCGCGGCGATCGGTAATCCGCAGGCCGACGTGTACGAGCTCAACCGCCTCTCCTCATTCTGCGGCCACTGGATGCGCCATTCCGGCTGGTATCCGGACTGGATCGCACGGCTGTTCAAGCGCGGCAGCGCGCGCTTTTCCGAGGATCTGGTGCACGAAAGCCTGCGCTTTGCCGGCCGCGCGGCGCGGCTGGATGGCGAGCTGCTGCACTACTCGTACGAGAGCTACAGCGACGTGCTCAGGAAACTCGAACACTACTCCAGCCTCGGCGCGCAGCAGCGCCTTGCGCGCGGCGAAAGCGCCAGCGTCGGCAAGGCGGTGACGCGCGGGCTGTGGGCCTTTCTGCGCACCTACTTCCTGCGGCTGGGTTTTCTCGATGGCAGGGCGGGGCTGATGGTGGCGATCTTCAATGCCGAGACGGTGTATTACCGCTTTCTGAAGATGCAGATAAGGTGACCGTGTGGCACAAGCGCGGTAGGTACGAATAGCGAAGCGTATTCGTACAACATCGCGCATCCGGAGGATTACGCTTTGCTAATCGCCCCTACTCCGGCTGTCGCCAAAGCTGCCCGTTGAACAGGCGCCGCTGATTAATTTGAACCGCGTTCCGGTGCGCAACCCCCTGCGGGATTTGCGCACCCTAGCTTGATTCATTGCAGGGTATTGACCTGTAGCCTTTTCAAACAAGGGGCTGCATAGCCATACCTCGCATTTTTCTTACTTGCCCTGCTTCAGCTCGGCTTCGATCTCGGCGATGCGGTTCTTGAGTTCGACAACGAAGATCGCCAGTTCGGCGGCGATGGCTTCCTGTACGTCGACATCGGGCGGCAGCTGCTTTTGCAGCTCGGCGGTCGATTCGGGCGCGGCCAGCGCCATCACCAGGCTCAGCAGCGTGGCGGTGTCTTCACGGTCGAAATACGGTGTCCAGACGTCTTCGGCAAACAGGTGCATGCCGATCACGAAACCGAGGCTCCAGCCGCTGCAATCCGGTTTGCCGTTTTCATCGAAATACAGCACCGGGTCGAATTGCTCGACGGCTTCCTCGGCATTCAGCGCCTCGGCGGTTTCGTTGTAAAGCCGCAGGATCAGTGCGGTGATGACTTCCGATTCGGCCTGTGACTGGAATTTCGGCGGTGCATCCGGACCGCTGACGCGCGGCATCCAGTTCTGCGGATGCAGCTGTACCGGCGAAATCAGGATGGCGGTCAGAAAGCCGTGCAGCATGCTGACATCCAGGCCGTCCTGGTCCTGGTGGCGGGCAAGGAACTGGTCGAGCTGATCGAGTTCGGCTTCGGTGAGGGCGGGGCTGGCGGTGTTGGTCATGCTGGCATTCCTGGGCGGGTGGCGCGCTTGCCACGAATCGCCACAGGATACCGGCAAAGTGCGGAGCCGGCCAATCGCGTGCAGGGCAGCCCCGCCATGCTTGCCGGATGCTTTGTCGCCAATGCTCGTCAATACCCGTATTGACTTGCGCTTGGCTTCGCGCCCGGCTAGTTGGCGGGGCTGCGTAAAAACTAATCAAATCTCAACAGAGCCTGGGCGTTGTCCGCAATGGCAAGCGCACAAATGGCATGGCGATTGCTTTCGTTTGCTGACCCAATTGCGACGGAGCTGGTCAATATGAGCTTTGCCATCAGCAACGAGCTGCCAGCCTGGCGGCGCTATTACAGGGCCCGGCCGGATGAGGCCTTTTTTGCCGGCTTTCAGCAAGCCCTGCAGCAGGCCGCGTCCGGCGATGTTGCCGCGGCCCGCGCTGCGCTGGGGCCGGTGCAGGCCTTGCACGACGACTCGGTGGGTCGGCCGGCCGAGCAGCAATTGCGCTTTGCCAGCCTGTTGAACAAGGCCTACCAGGCCAATGGCCTGCAGGCGGCAAAAGCCTACCTGCAAAACCTGCCGCCGGCGGATCTGGCCGTGCTGCAGGAGGCGCACAGTCTGGCGGAGCCGATCAATGTCGCGTCGCTCAGCGAGGAAGGTGCGGCCAACCTGCTCTTGCCGGCGGGCTATGGCGTCGATCTGGATGGTGACCAGTTCTTCGACGTTGGCCTGGCCCGCACCGGCAGCTTCCCGCCGCAGGACGCGCCGGCCGGATTCGTCCAGGCCTGGGAGCAGGCGACGACGGGGCTGGACGAGGGCGATCTGCTGCAGCATGTGTTTACGATGCAGCTGAGCTTCTCCAGCATCAATCTCGAAACCGGGCGCACCACGCTGCGAGCCGATCGTCCAAGCAGCGAGCTGGCCAGCTACCGGGACAGCGTCGGCAATATTCTGGCGATGCTCGAACGTGATCGCCATACCCTGCCGGCGGGCCAGTACGAGCGCGAGGCGCCGTTCTATCGCAGGCTGCAGGCCTTGCTGGCCGCGGCCTGAGGATTACTTGTCCTGCTTCACCGGGCGCTGCCAGTTGGCCAGCGTTACCTGCTTTGCGCGTGCAACGGTCAGCTGGCCGGCCGGCGCGTCCTTGCTGATCACCGAGCCCGCGCCGGTGGTTGCGCCGTCGCCCAGCGTCACCGGGGCGACGAGGCAGTTGTTCGAGCCGACGAAGACATCGTTGCCGATGACGGTCCGGAACTTGTTCACGCCGTCGTAATTGCAGGTGATGGTGCCCGCGCCGATATTGCTGCCGCTGCCGATGGTCGCATCGCCGATGTAGCTGAGGTGGTTGACCTTGCTGCCGCTGCCGACGCTGGCCTTTTTCACCTCGACGAAATTGCCGATGTGCACGCCGTCCGCCAGCTCGGCGCCGGGGCGCAGCCGCGCGTAGGGGCCGATCAGGCTGCCCGCGCCGACGCTGGCGTCTTCCAGATGGCAGAAGGGATGGATGATGGCGTTGTCGGCGATCATCACGTTTTTCAGCACGCAGTTCGCGCCGATCTGCACATTATTGCCCAGCGTCACCTCGCCTTCGAACACGCAGTTGACGTCGATGCTGACGTCCATGCCGTGCGTAAGTATGCCGCGCAGATCAAAGCGCGACAGATCACGCAGTGTGATCCCTGCCTTCATCAGCGCGACGGCCTGATTGTGCTGGTGGATGCGCTCAAGCGTTGCCAGCTGCAGCTTGTTGTTGACACCCTCGGCCTCCCAGTGATCCTGCGGGTGGACGGTGGCGATTTCGATGCCATCACGCACGGCCAGGGCGATCAGGTCGGTGGCGTAGTACTCGCCCTGCGCGTTGTCGTTCTTCAGCTCGGCCAGCCAGCCGGCCAGCTTCGCGGTGGGCAGGGCAAGGATGCCGGTGTTCATTTCGCGGATCGCCGCTTCTTCCGGCGTCGCATCCTTCTGCTCGACGATGTGCGTCACGCGGCCTTCAGCATTGCGGACAATGCGGCCGTAGCCGGTGGCGTCATCCAGTACGTCGGTGAGAATGCCGAGCTTGCCGCCGTCGACCGCCGCCAGCAGCGCCTTGAGCGTGGTCAGTCGTGTCAATGGCACGTCGCCGTAGAGCATCAGCGTGGTGTCGCCCTGCACATGCGGCAGCGCCTGCGCGAGCGCGTGGCCGGTGCCCAGCTGCTCGGCCTGCAGCGCCCAGGCGAGGTCATTCTGGCCGGCAAATTCCTGCAGCACCGCCTCGCCGCCGAAACCGTAGACAACGGTGAGCTGGCGCGGCGCGAGCTGGCGCGCGGTGTCGATCACATGACCCAGCAGCGGTTTGCCGGCGATGCGGTGCAGCACTTTCGGCAGGCTGGAGTACATGCGCGTGCCGCGGCCGGCGGCGAGGATGACGACGTCGAGACTCATGACGGAAAGAATCCGGAGGAATGAATGCGGCGCATTTTAGCGCAATTGCTGGCGATTCCGGGCGGGTGTAATACCTACACGAGTTGTGCGGCCATTGGGCAGCGTCAGTTTTCGCGCCTACAATGAAAGGCACTGATTTCATTGCCGAGCAAGAAGGGAAAACCATGACGATTTCAATGCGCGTCATTCTGATTGCCTGCCTCGTTTCCGCGCTGGGTCTGGTGGCCGTGCTGCTCACCAGCAACGCCGGCCTGGAGGCCTGGCTCATTGCCCTGGCCACGCTGGTGGCGCTGGCCGCACTGCTGGGCTGGCAGGTCGCCCGCGCCCTGCGCCCCTATGCCGCACTGGAGTCGGCACTGGACGAGCTGGGTCGCGGCAGCGGCAATCTGGACCTGCGCCTGCCCGATGCGGAGAACAACAAGCTGGCGCGCGATTTCAACGGTTTCCTGGCGATGATGCAGGGCATCTTTCGCGATGTGCAGCGCGAAATGGAAGGCCTGGCGCTGGGCCTGCACGAGCTGACCGCCGTCACGGGGCAGATGACCAAGGACACGCGCACGCAGTCCGATTATTCCTCCTCGTCGGCGGCGACCATCGAGGAAATCACCGTCAGCATCTCGCACATTGCCGGCAATGCCAGCGACATGGATGCGGTGGTCGGCGAAACCGAGCAGCTCTCGAGCGAAAGCGCGTCCAGCGTGGGCCGCGTGGCCGAAGAGGTCGAGCGCGTCGCCGATTCCATGCAACTGCTGGGCAAGACCATGGATGAGCTGTCGCGCAGCTCGCAGGAAATCAGCGGCATCGTCGGCGTGATCAAGGACATTGCCGACCAGACCAATCTGCTGGCGCTGAACGCCGCCATCGAAGCCGCACGCGCCGGCGAACAGGGCCGCGGCTTTGCCGTGGTGGCCGATGAAGTGCGCAAGCTGGCCGAGCGCACCAGCCAGGCTACCGTGGAAATTGCCCGTCGCATCGAAACCGTCGGCACCGAAACCGCCCATGCCATGACCAGCATGAAAAAGACGGCCGAGCAGGTCAGCGCCGGTGTCGAGCGCGCCAATGAGGCGCGCAGCGCGATTCTCGGCATCCGCGACCGCATGGGGCAGGTGGTGGGCCTGGTGCGCGAGATTGCCGGTGCCACGCGCGAGCAATCGGAAGCGACCACCTCGATTGCCCACACCGCCGAGCAGATCGACACGATGACGCAGGCCACCGATGCCGCGCTGAATCATGCCAGCAAGAGCCTGAAGGGCATCGACGAGCGTGCCGGCAAGCTGCTGGAAATCGTCGGCCGCTTCAAGCTGGCCGATGTGGAAGTGCTGCACTGGTGGACGGCCGCCGGCGAAGCTCGGGCCGTTTCGGAAATCAAGACCCGCCTCAATGCCATGGGCCACCACTGGATGGACGTGCATGGCGTGGGCGACCCGATGGCCTCGCTGAAAACGCGCGTCGACAGCGGCAATGCGCCGACTGCGGCGGCCATTGGCGGTGTGAAGATCCAGAACTGGGCGAAGATGGGCGTCTGCGCCGACCTGACCCCGCTGGCCTCCGAGCAGCAATGGTCGCGCATCCTGCCGGCAGTGCTCGACAAGATGATGCAGGCCGATGGCCGCTATGTTGCCGTGCCGCTGGGGGTGGCGCGCACCAACATGATGTGGGTGAATGCCACGCTGGTGAACCGCGTCGGCGTGCGCCAGGCGCCCAGCGACTGGAACAGTTTCTTCGCGCTGTGTGAAAAGCTCAAGCAGGCCGGCATTCCGGCCATCGCGCACAGCGAGCAGAGCTGGCAGGTCGCCACCGTGTTCGAGGCGCTGGCACTGGGCCTGGGCGGCGCGCAATTCTATCTGGCCGCCTTCAGCAAGCTCGACCCCTCGGCGCTGACCGGGCAGACGATGATCCGCGCGCTGGAAACGCTCAAGCAGCTCAAGCCCTACTGTACGGTGGATGCCGTCGGGCGCGACTGGAATCTGGCCACCGCCGATGTCATCACCGGACGCGCCGCCTTCCAGATCATGGGCGACTGGTCCAAGGCCGAGTTTGCGCAGGCCGGCAAGGTACAGGGACAGGATTACTACTGCTGGCCGACCCCGACGCCGAATGGCGAATACAGCTTCGCCGCCGATACGCTGACCATGTTCCGCCAGGCCAATGCCAAGCTCGAAGCCGCCCAGCGCGACTTTGCCTCGCTCTTGATGAGCAAGGAGGGCCAGGAGGCGTTCAACTTCCACAAGGGCAACATCCCGGCGCGCACCGATGCCGACCTGTCGCGCTTCGACGACTATGCCCGCCAGTCGGCGCGCGATTTTGCACAGGCCGCCGAGAAACAGGTGCTGGTGCCATCCTGGGCGCACAATATGGCCGTGCAGGACAATGTGCGCGGTGGCTGGTTCGACGTGATCGGCCAGTACTGGGGCAGCGAGATGAGCGCGACCGAAGCCGCCCGCCGCATGGCCGAGGTGGCCCGGCGCTAGAATCGCGGTTGTGGCGGCAAATTGTCATGAAAAAGCCAGCGGGTATATGCCCGCCGGCTTTTTTGTGCTTAGGTTTTCGGCCTATACCTGCCGCAAGAGTTGCTTGTGGCGGCGCTCGCTTTAGTGGGCGCGGTAGGGGCTGATGGTGAAGATCCGGCTCATCGGCTCGGCACTGCCGGAACCGAACCAGCGATCAAAGATCTTGGCCGCCTCACCGGCTTTTTCCATGTCGACCAGTGCAGCATCGACTGCCGCGCGCAATTCCTTTTCATTCTTGCGCAGGCCAACGCCGATGATTTTGACGCTCAGGGCAAAATCGGACACTTCGTACTGGTCGCGCACACTGATCGGCAGTCGGGCCTGAAAGCTTGCCAGTACCGGGCCGTCGGCCACTGCGCCATCGATCTTGTTTTCCAGCAGCGCCTTGACGATTTCCGGCTTGTCTTCAAACTCGCTCAGCTTGGCTTGCGGATAATTCTTGCGCAGCATCTTGGCCGTGCTGGACGTGGCCGTTGCACCGAGTCGGGCGCTTGCGAGGTCGGAGTCCTGTTTGAACCGTCCCTTTTTCGCCAGTACTTTGTCCTCAGTGACAAAGTAACCGATGCTGAAATCGATTTCCTTTTCGCGATCACGGGTACGTGTCAGATCGGCGACCACCATATCGACCTGCTCCTGCTTCAGTGCCGGAATCCGGTCGTCGGATTCAAGCGTGATGAAGGTGGGCTTGACGCCCAATCTGCGCGCGATGCCCTGCGCAAATTCAATATCGTAGCCGCGCAAGACACGGGTTTTCGGGTCCAGTTGTGAAAACGGCGGGGAAGAATCCTTTACCCCGATCAGGATCTCGCCTTTTTTCTTGATGGACTCGAGATCGTTGGTGTTCGCATTGGCGAGAGAGGTAATGGCAAGCAAGCTTGCCAGCAGCAATTGGCGCATGTTGGTGATCCAGGCTTGGGCGTGTGGGCAGTAAAGGGGCTGGCGCTGCCAGTCGAATTCGAAGGCTGCGCCATGCCGGCAAGAGGGAAACTGGGCAGAGCCTAGCGAGCAGCCCGGGGTTTTGCAGGGCTGCACCAGGCGGATTTCTGCTGCAAGCCTGTTCCCGAACTGGTCGGGAGCAGGCTCGTTGGACTACGGCTGCTAAGGCTTAGTCGTTCAGTTCCAGCTCGAAGCGGAAGAATTCGCTGGTGCCATTGTCATTGTCGCTGACCAGCACGCCTTCGATTTCATCGGTATCGGCTTCGGTTATTGCGATCGATTCAAGCTTGGTAATCACAGCCTGGCCCTTGCGGGTCAGCAGAACCGAGCTCGGGGCCAGGTCGATAGTCTGACCGGGCACGAAGCTGTCGAGCGGAATCAGGCCAACGAAGCTGCCCAGAATCGCGCCATCGTTATAGGCATCGCCGGTGGCTTCCACCGAAGCGGTGTAAACCAGGCTGTTTGCTTGCGGCCAGAAATCACCACCGGACAGCCCGGCTTCAAAGTTGCTGATGCGCGGCAGGCTGACCTTGAACACATCCAGCTTGCTGACTTGTTCCAGCTTGCCTTGCATGTAGGCAATGAATTCGGCCTGGTCCAGACGGAAAATCAGGTTGCTGCCCGAGTTGCCGCGGTTGAACACGTAAGCGTGGCCGCCGGCGGTGGCCAGACCTTCGATGTTCAGGGTTTCTTCGCCGCTGAAGCCGCTGGCTGCGTACAGTTGCGCGTACAGCGGCTTGAGGTTGCGTTCCAGCTTGGTCTGCTGGTCAGCCGACAGCATGTAGCCCCATTCGCGGACATCAGCCTTGCTGCCCGAGCCCAGCACGATGCGCCAGTATTGCTTGCCAATACGCACCTGGGTCATGGCTTCGTAGTCCGGCTTGATCTTTTTCGGGATGCGGCCGTTGGCCTCAACCGGGTAATCCTTGATCAGCTGCTTGCCAGTGATCTGGAATTGGCGGTTCAGCTCGAACAGCCACGGCGAATCATCGCCGACGGCAAACAGCGAGCGGCCGCGCGCGCTCAGGCCAGATGCGGAGGGCAGGTCGGCATTCAGAACCGCCGGACTGATCTCCAGTTTGGGAGACGCATAGGCGGAGGCCATCAGCACGGCAGTTAGTGCGGGCAGCAAAATCGGTTTCATCATGGCAGTACGCTCACAAAGGGTATGAACAGGGAAACATTGCGCACCTTGTTTGCTGCGTGAGGTTCATTCCTGATGAAATGCCCATCCGTCAGTCTGTTAGGTCAATATATTTCACTTTTGTTACATGAAAAGTCAAGTTTTCGGCGTGGTTTTTTGCTTGGTAGTCAGTGGTGTTGATGCCAGTCTTCCGAAAGACTGACGATGCTGTGCGCAAGGCCTACCGTACGGCGCTTGTGAAAGCGCGCAAGGCCGCAAGGCTGGCTGAATGATGGCAGCCTGGAAGACAAGTTCAGAGGCAGGCATGGATTTGCCTGGCTTGCCGGTAATCAGTGACCGGCAACGACCATATTGTCGCGGTGGATCAGTTCGGGCTCGTCGATATAGCCCAGCGCCGCTTCGATCTGCCCGGTGGGCAGACGCAGGATGCGCCGCGTTTCCGCCGCGCTGTAGTTGATCAGCCCACGGGCGATTTCGCGGCCGTCGGTGTCGACGCAGGCGACGACCTCGCCGCGCAGGAATTCACCCTCGACGGCGGTGACACCGATGGGCAGCAGGCTGGAGCCGGCCTGCTTGACCGCGCGGATCGCACCGGCATCGAGCACCACGCGCCCGGCGAGCTGCAGGTGATCGGCGATCCACTGCTTTTTTGCCGCCAGCGGCGAGGTGTCGGCGGTGAGCTGCGTGCCGATGCGCTCGCCCGCGGCCAGGCGGGTCAGCACGTTTGCCTCGCGGCCGCAGGCGATGATGGTTGCCGCGCCGCTGCGCGCCGCGCGTTTGGCGGCGACGATCTTGGTGTACATGCCGCCGGTGCCGACGCTCGACCCCGCGCCGCCGGCCATGATTTCCAGCTGCGGGTCGCCGGCGATGGCGTCCTGCACCAGCGTGGCGGCCGGATCGCGGCGCGGGTCGGCGGTGAAGAGGCCGGTCTGGTCGGTAAGGATGATCAGCGCGTCGCCTTCGATCAGGTTTGTCACCAGCGCACCCAGCGTGTCGTTGTCGCCGAACTTGATTTCGGCGGTGACCACGGTGTCGTTCTCGTTGATGATGGGAATGACGCCGAGATTGAGCAGCGTCAGCAGCGTCGAGCGCGCGTTCAGGTAACGGGTGCGGTCGCGCAGGTCTTCGTGCGTGAGCAGCACCTGCGCGGTATTCAGATTGTGCTGGCGAAACGCCTTTTCGTAGGCTTCGCACAGGCCCATCTGGCCCACGGCGGCGGCGGCCTGTTTTTCGTGGATGGCGGTGGGTTTTTGCGACCAGCCCAGCCGCGCCACGCCCTCGGCGACCGCGCCGGAGCTGACCAGCACCACCTGCTTGCCCTGCTGCATCAGCTGGGCGATTTCGCTGGCCCAGCGCGCCAGCGCGTGCGCATCCAGCCCCTTGCCGTCATTGGTGACGAGGCTGGAGCCGACCTTGACGACGATGCGGTGGGCGGACTGGATCAGGCTGGGCGACATGGCGGATTTCCGGCAAAACGGGGTAGGAGAAGGCGGCCCGCTTCGAGCAACGGGCGACACCTGGCTGGTCGATGGTGCGGGCATTATATCGCGACGCTTGCCGACCGACGGCATTGCCAATACATTCCCTTGTATTGGCTCAAAGCCCTCGTCCTGTATTGGCCGGGTGGCTATACCCGTGGGGCTGTTGCCGATCCCGACCGGGCTTGATGCCCGGCAAACCGCGTGTCGCAATTCTTTCCTACACTCGTGCGCATGGAAACCGTCAAAACCCTTCCCGAACTGCCGCTGACCGAAGTGCTTGATCTGGCGCTGCAGGCTGGCCTGCTGGTGCACCTCTCCGGCGGCGACACGGCGCGCGCGGCTTCGACCATGCACCGCAGCGCGCTGGCGCTGGGCGCGGTGCGCGCCGATACCGTGGTCTCCTCGCTGAACATCGGCCTGACCATCGAGCGCGGCACCGAGCGCGAAACGGCGTTTCGCCGCGCGCCGCATGTCGGCGCCAATTTCACCAACCTCAGCGACATCGAGCGCTGCCTCGAGGCGCTGGAAGACGGCCAGCTCTCCGCCGACGCCTTTCGTGAAGGCCTGGCAGCCATCGCCCGGCACAAGCCGCATTACCCGCGCTGGCTGATGGCCATTCTGATCGGCGTGTCCTGCGGCGCCTTTGCCGCGCTGTTTGGCGGCGACGCCGGCGCGGTGCTGATCACCACGCTGGGTGCGGGACTGGGGGTGGCGGTGCGCTTCGTGCTGCTGGCGCGCGGCTTCAAGCCCGTGCTGTTCGCGATTGCCGCCAGCTTTGTTGCACTGCTGGTCGTCGGTCTGCTGCAGCGTTTCACCGCGACGCCGGACGCCGCGCTGGCCGCCTCGGTACTGTTTCTGATTCCCGGCGTACCGCTGATCAATGGTGCATCCGACATGCTGGTCGCCAATTACCTGAACGGCATGGTGCGCCTGACCATGAGCGCGATGATCGTGCTGGGCATCGCCATCGGCGTCAGCGTCGCGCTGCGCTTTCTGAGCTGAGGGAATCGACATGCAAGCCTGGCTGATCGAATTGTGGGCGGCGCCGGCGGCGCTGGGTTTTGCCCTCTTGTTCAATGTACCGCCGCGCGCGCTGCTGGCCTGCGGCGTGCTGGCGATTGCCGGCCATGCCGCGCGCAAGCTGGCGATGGATTTCGGCGGCGCCGACATCGTGTTCGGCACGCTGATCGCCGCCTTGCTGATCGGTTTCGCGGCCGAGTGGTGGGGGCGCCGCCAGCGTGATGTGCCGCTGATGTACGCGATTTCGGCGGCGATCCCGATGATTCCGGGCACCTTCATGTACAAGGCTGTGCAGGGCCTGCTGGGTATCGCCAAGCTGCAAGCCAACGCCGCCGGCGAGGCCATCCTGGTCAGCGCCGGGGTCAACATCGTCAAGGCCAGCATGATCGTGCTGGCGCTGGCCTTCGGCATCGCCGCGCCGCACCTGCTGTGGCCCAAGCACCAGCATCATTGAAGGTGTGAGGTGTGAGGCAGGGCCGGATTGCCTGCTGCGCAAATCAGAAAAGCCGTCAGTTCATGACGGCTTTTTTGCGGGGTATGTCGTTGAAGCTTATTGCTGGAAATGGCTTTGTGGAGATAGGTTGTGGCGTATTTCCACCCCTCACTCAGAACGAGCAGGCCAGCCCGATCGAGTAGCCGTGCACATTGTTGCCGAACATATAGCGCGCGACCAGCCGCGTGCGGGTGATCCAGATGTTGTAGGCACTGGAGTCCAGCTCGATGCCGGCGCCGACCGAAGACAGGTAGTCAAAGCCCAGCACACCGGCCTGGTCGCCGAAGTAGCGCGAATGTGATGCTTCCAGCACATAGCGGAAGGGCTTGCCCAGCAGGCTCCAGTCGCTGATCGGCGCGCGCCAGCGCGCATAGACATTCGCCGTCGACGAATCGGCGCGGCCTGCCATCGATTTGCTGCCGGCGATGGTTTCCAGATGGATGTAGGAGTAGCGGAATTCGAGGTCGATGTCGTGCTCGGGGCTGACCTTTTCGTAATCCAGCATCAGCGCGCCACCCAGGCCGCCGACCGTCATCTGGCCGCCATCCAGAAAATCGGTATTGAGTTCGGTATTCTGGTCCAGCCACCACTTGCCGATGCGCAGGTCGCTGGCGACCGTGCCCAGCGAAATATTCAGAATCGGCCGGATCACCCATTCACCGCTGTCGCTGAGCGGAAAATCCCAGCCTATGCCGCCCTGCAGCGTGCCGGAGTTCCATTTCAGCGGGATTTCGCGCGCATCCTCGCCGCGACTGGCGACAAACACCGGGTCGTAGCGGCTGTAGCCGATGGCGCCTTCCAGATAGATCGGCGTTTCCTTGCTCATCGTCGCGCCGCCGCCGAGCTGGCTCATGTTCAGCGAGGGGTTGCCGCTTTGCGCGTTGCTGATCGACAGCGAGCTCGACGCCAGGTCGGGAATCGCCGAGTAGGACATCAGCGCCAGCACGCCGTCGGCATGTTGGCGCAGGTTCACATCCCGCAGCCGGTAATCGGCGGCCGCGCTGCTGGCGGCCAGCGGGCTCAGCAGGCAGGCCGCCAGCACGGTGCGGGCAGGAAAGAGGGCGGATGCGGGCTGGGCCATGATGCAATTCGGGCGGTCGATCACGGCGGCAAGGATAACACCGCTCAGCTGACGGCATCCTGCGCGCCATCCGGCTCGTTGGCCGCAAGACACACCCGGTTGCGGCCGGCATGCTTGGCCTTGTAGAGCGCCTTGTCCGCACGGTTGAGCAGGGTGTCGATCGGCTCGTCGGGCTGGCGCGCCGCCACGCCCAGGCTCACGGTGAAGCCGAAGGCCGCCTCGCCGCTGCCCAGCGTCTGCTGCGCCACGGCCTGACGCAGCCGTTCGGCGATCAGCGGTGCGGCAACCTGGTCGGTGTCGGGCAGCAGCAGCGCGAATTCCTCGCCGCCCATGCGCGCCAGCACGTCGATATTGCGCAACTGCCCGCGCAGCACATCGGCCAGCCGCACCAGCGCGCGGTCGCCCGCCTCGTGGCCGTGGGTGTCGTTGATGCGCTTGAAGAAATCGATGTCGAGCATCAGCAGCGCCAGCGGCTGGTGGTTGCGCGCGCTGCGTGCGACCTCCTGCGCGGCGCGCTCGAAAAAGGCGCGGCGGTTCATCAGGCCGGTCAGCGGATCGGTGCGCGCGGTGACTTCCAGCTGGGTGATCAGCTCGGTGTTGTCCTGCAGCACGCGCAGCAGCTGGTCATTGGCGCGGCTGAGCGAGGCCGTTACCGATTTTTCCTGGCTCAGGTCGGTGATCAGTTCGAAGAACACCTGTTCCTGCTCGCTGGCGCGGTTCAGCGCAATGATCAGCGAGCGCAGGTGGTAGGGATTGCCATGCGGGTGTGTACCGGAAAACTCGAAGCTGGCCGGATTGCCCTGTTCGGCCAGCGCCAGGTAGTAGCGCAGCTCCATGCCTGCGGGCAGCCAGTGCTGCGGACGGCGCTGGCCGACCAGGGTATCGGGCAGCTGGCCCAGCAGGCGCGCCAGTGAGGCGCTCACATAGGTGATGCGGCCCTGGCGGTCCATCGTGCACAGCAGGGCGTGATCCTGCAGTGCGCGCAGCCAGCTGTTCTGGCGGTTTTCCTGCTCCTTCAGCCGGCGCGCCAGCAGCAGTTCCTGGGAAATGTCCTGCATGAAACCCTGCAGGCCGATCAGCGCGCCGCTGCTGTCGTGCAGGCAGCGGCGCTGACAGCGCAGCCGGCGCAGCGAACCGTCGGGCAGGCAGAGGTCGAATTCGCTTTCGCTGTTGCCTGCGTGCGCCAGCGCCTGCAGGTCGTCGCGCAGCAGGCGCTGCGCATCCCAGGGGGGCAAGAGCGTGGTATCCTGCCGGCCCAGCAGCGCGGCGCCCGACTCTTGTCCCAGCAGGGCCGCCCAGGCCGGGCTGGAGGCGCGATAGCGCAGCTGCAGGTCTTTTTGCCAGGCGGCCAGCGGCAAATCGCCGATCCAGGCGGCCAGCTCGTTTTCGGAAGGCATCCGGTGCTTGTCCATGCGCAGTCCTAGCCGTTCAGTTCCACCACATAGTGGTAGTAATCGCTGCGGAAATAGGAATAGGTCAGCTCGATCAGCTGGCCGCTTTGCATGGCGCTCACCCGGGTCAGGCGCAGCATGGGCTGGCCGACCGGCAGCCCGCAGCGCGCGGCCATGGCGGCATCACAATTGATGGCTGTGATTTCCTCGACGGCGCGCGCCACATGCAGCTGCTGGGCTTCCATGTACTCGTAGAGCGAGGCGCCGACCTGCAGCGGATCGGGCAACAGGCTGTGCGGCAGCGTGGAGCGTTCGTAGCCGATCACGATGTCGTTGGCCGTACGGATGCGTTCCAGTCGCGCAACCTGCTGGCCGGTTTGCAGGTTCAGCCGCCATTGTTCGTCCAGATCGGGGGCGCAGACGCTACGCGCCAGCCAGCGCGAGCCCGGCACGAAACCGCGTGCGCGCAGCATGTCGGAAAGGCTGGCCAGCCGCGACACCGGCTGGTCGATCTTGGGGGTGATCACATCATGGCCGTCGGCATCGCGCATGATCCAGTGATCCGCGCGCAGCTGGTCGAGCGCCATGGCGGCGTCCGCCGTGCTGATGGCCAGCAGCTCGGCAAAGCGCTGCGCCTCGGGCAGCGGTTCACCCGGCTGCCAGTAGCCGGCGCAGACGGCGATGCGCAATTTCTGGAAAAACTGCAGGGCGAGGGATTGCGGCAGTTCGGGGTCGGGATTGAGCGCGAGCAGTTTGCGCTCGGCAGGAGACGAAGCAGTCATGGGCAACAACCGGGCCGGGAAACAATGCTTGCAGGATAGGAGACTGCGGTGACATTTGTTGTAAAGCTGCATGCAAAATCGCTGTTTGTCTGCTTGGCAAGACACTCCGCCGCGCCCGGCCGGCGCCGGACCGGGCGGGTACAATGCCGGCAATCGCAACTGGAGAAACGATCCGATGGCTGTGCGCATCTATCACAATCCGCGCTGCTCGAAGTCGCGCGAAACCCTGGCATTGCTGCAGGAGCAGGGCATTAGCCCCGAAATCATCGATTACCTGAAAACTCCGCCCGATGCGGCCACGCTGCGCGAGCTGCTGGCGCTGCTCGGCATGGGCCCGCGTGAACTGCTGCGCAGCAAGGAAGAGGAGTATCGGGCCCTGGCCCTTGATGCTGATGGGCTGGATGACGATACCCTCATTGCCGCCATGGTTGTCCACCCGCGTCTGATCGAGCGTCCCATCGTCGTGCTGGACGAGCGCGCCGTGCTTGCCCGCCCGCCCGAGCGCGTGCTGGCGCTGCTGGGTGCTGCGGCGTCCTGATCACCGAGAAGCTGCGCGGCCCAGGTTCTGTTGCTGTTCGATAATTTTTCCTGATCAGCAAGACTTCTCAGCAAAACCCAAATCAACCACAGAGAACACCGAGAACACCGAGAACACCCGGAGCACGTCCAGGCAATTCTCAGGGTTTTGCTTCCTCTGTGCCCTCTGTGCCTCTGTGGTTCAATAGGTTTTGTGTTTTGTGTTTTGTGGTTTGCTGAGAAGGGTTTCTAGGCTCTGTTGAGGTTTGATTAGTTTTTACGCCGCCCCGCCAGCTTGCCGGGGCGCCTGGCAACATTTCGCGACACTTTTACCGCAAACGCGCGCTCGCCAACCCTTTGTCATCGCCTTGGCCGATAATCGCGCTGATTTCATTCAGGGAGCTCGCCATGCCCAGTCAAATGCAAGCTTATTCCGTCCGTCTCGAATTCAGCGGCGAAGCGCTGGTGCACGCCAATCTGTCCGGCGCGGCCTTCGTCAATCACGACCTGTGGGTGGCCGGCGACGAGGCTGCCGGGCTGATGCGGCTCTCCAGGCTCGACCCGCTCGCCGGCGAAACACTGCGCTACGGCAATTCGCGCTATTTCGCGCTGGCCGACTACCTGGCGCTGCCCGACGCGGCCGACATCGAGGCCGATCTGGAAGGCATGGCGTTTCATGGCGGCTATCTGTGGCTGGTCGGCTCGCACGGCCTCAAGCGCAAGGCGCCCAAGGCCGGACGCACGATCGCCGAAAATCTCAAGCGGCTCGCCAGCGTGTCGCACGACGGCAACCGCTGCCTCTTGGCGCGCATCCCGGTCGTCGACGGCCCGCACGGCAGCGAGCTGGCGCGCCGCACCGCCGATGGCCGCACGGCGGCCATCCTCAGCGGCAACGACCGCGAAAACGAGCTGACCGCCCGGCTGGCCGACGACGTGCACCTGGGCGCCTATCTGGCGATACCGGGCAAGGACAACGGCTTCGACATCGAAGGGCTGGCCGTGCACGACGACCACCTGCTGCTGGGCCTGCGCGGCCCGGTGCTGCGCGGCTGGTCCGGCCTGCTGGAGGTGCGCCCGCGCGACAAGGACGGCGGCCTGCGTCTGGGCAAGCTCGGCGACAGGCACCGTTACCGCAAGCACTTCCTCAAGCTCAGCGGCCTGGGCGTGCGCGACCTGCTCTGGGATGGCGACGACCTCTTCATCCTCGCCGGGCCGACGATGGTGCTCGACGGCGAAATCCGCGTGTTCCGCTGGGACAACGCCGCCGCCGCGCTGGCCAGCGTACCCGACGATTGCCCGGAAATGCTGTGGGAAGACGGCCCGCGCGAGGTGCTGAGCTTGCCGCACGGCATCGGCACCGACCGCGCCGAGGCCATCGCCCGCCTGCCGCAGACGCTGTTGCCCGGCGCGGCGAAATGGCTGGTGCTCTACGACGCCCCGGCGCCGGCCCGCTGCCCGGCCGAGCACGTGGTGCTGGCCGACCTGCTGCAGCGCGATCCGGTGGTGAAAAAACCGGCGCGCAAACCGGTCAGTGCCTGATATACCCCATTGGTGATGCGGCTGGAGGGTATCTTGAGAAAGGGCTTCAGGCATATACCTGTATTGTCGATCATGCTGATTGCCCCGGCGCTGGCTGCCCCGGCGTCGTGGTGGCTGTGGCAAAGCAGTCGGGACGGCCAGACCTTCTGCGCGCAGACCAGCCCTGGCCCGGGCTGGCAGAAGGCCTCGGGGCCTTACGCCAATGCCCGCTGCGTCAAGGAGTGAGGCGCGGTCGCGAGGCTGTTAAGCCGCCCACTTGCACCGCGCACGGCGCGTAGGCATAGTGCAGGTTTCTTGCAAAACGATGACGGCCCGATGAGCACGCCCCTCCTTCTGCTGCACGCCACCGCCGGTGCCGGCCATACCCGCGCGGCGCAGGCCGTCGCCACCGCGCTCGAGCAGGCCGGCAGCCCCGGCCATCGCGTCGTCGACACGCTGCAATGCACGACGGCGTTTTTCCGCAAGATGTACGCCAAGGCCTATATCGACCTGGTGCAGACCGCGCCGGGGCTGTGGGGCCACCTCTATGAACGCTACGACGTGGTGAAGCCGCCCAGGAGCAAGACCGCGCGCTCGCGGCTGGCCTTCGACAAGGTCAACAGCCGCGCCTTCGGCAAGCTGCTCGCCGAGGCGCGCCCGCAAGCCATCCTGTGCACGCATTTCCTGCCGCTGGAGCTGCTGTCCGACCTCAGGGGGCGCGGCAAGCTCGATACGCCGGTGCACGCGGTGGTCACCGACGTCAGCCCGCACGCCTTCTGGGTTTACCCGCACATCGACGTTTACCACGTGGCCACGCCGGCCGGTGCGCGCGAGCTGGCCCGCAAGGGCATAGACGCGCAGCGCATCCGCGTGTCCGGCATTCCCATCGACCCGATTTTTGCGCAGCAGACGCCGGCAGCCACGCAGCGCGCCGCGCTGGGCCTGCCCGAACGAGCGACCGTGCTGCTGTTGTCCGGCGGCTTCGGCGTCGGCCCCCTGCTGGCCATGCTCGATTCCTTCGGCGCCGATGATGCCGGGCTCAGCGTCGTTGTCGTCGCCGGGCGCAATGCCGAGCTGGAAGCCGCGTGCCGCGCCAGGGCCGCGACGATGGCGACGCCGGTGACCGTCTATGGTTTTGTCAGCAATATCCACGAGCTGATGGACGCCGCCGACCTTGTCGTCACCAAGCCGGGCGGGCTGACCACCAACGAGATTCTCGCCAAGGGCAAGCCGATGGCGCTGGTCGCGCCGATTCCGGGGCAGGAGCAGCGCAACTGCGAATACCTGCTCGAAGAGGGGGCCGCGGTGCGGCTCTACGACGCCGGCGACGCCGCGTGGTTTTTCCGCACCCTGCTCGACGATCACGCCAGAATGGCCGCGATGCGCGCCGCCTGTGCGCGCATCGCCAGGCCGCAGGCCGCCGCCGACATTGCCGCTGCGCTGCTGGCCGCCTTGCGGATGCTGCCGGCATGAGGGCTTGCGCGATTGCCCTGCTGCTGGCCTGCGGCCTGGCACAGGCAGCCGGGCAGAACATCGTTGACGATGGCTGGGCCACCGCGGCCGGCTACTGGTTTTCCGGGCGGCTGACCGGGGACAATCATCAGCCGGCCAAGGCCGATTCCGGCAAGCTCGATACGCTGTACCGCAGCACGCGGCTGCTGTTCGCCAGCAGCGCCGAGGGCGAGGTGGGCTGGTCAGTCGGTGCGCTGGCCTGGAGCAGCCGGGCCGACGATCACGGCTACTGGGCGCTGGCGGCGAACCAGAAGCTCGCGCTGGCTCCGGGCTGGCACGAGATCGGCAGCAGCGTGCCGCCCAGCAGCAAGGCGGGCCTTTTGGTGCACGACGCGCGCAACCGCTACGGGCTGATTTCCGACCTTGACGACACCATCGTCGTCAGCGACGTGCCGAACAAATTGCGCTTGCTGAAGAACAGCCTCAGCGTGCCGCCCGAATCGCGCGAGGCCGTCGCCGGCATGGCCGGGCTGTACGCGCGGCTGGCTGCCGGCAATCCGAACCCGGAAGCGACGCCGCTGTTCTATCTGTCCGCGTCGCCGAAACAGCTCACCGACGGCATTCGCCGTTTCCTGGCCAAGAACCGCTTCCCGCGCGGCGTGCTGCTGCTGAAGGAAGTCGGCCACGAAAGTCGTGACCCGCTGAGCGACCAGGAAGCCTACAAGCTCGACCGCCTGCGCGCCATCTTCCGGGCCTTTCCAGACGTGCGTTTCGATCTGTTCGGCGACGACGGCGAGCGCGATCCGGAAATTTACGCGGCCATGCAGCGCGAATTCCCGCAGCAGGTCGGCAAGGTCTGGATCCGCCGCGTTAGCCCCGACCCGCAGCGCGCCCGCTACCCCGGCCAGCAGGACACGGCCGCCTTGCTGGCTGGCAAGCGGCCTGCCGCTGAGTGATGCCGGATCCGGCCGGAGGCCCGCAGGGGGCGTGAATGCCGGCTGGGCGCCTTGCTTCAGGCCAAAAACAGCACAAACGGGCAGCGCAAACAAAACGTCAACAGAGCCTAATGCTCCAGAAACGAATACGGCTGAAACTTCTGCTGCAGGTATTGGCCGTGGCTGAGCAGGCGGTCGGCATCCTGGCTGAAGATGCCGACGGAGATTTCCGCCAGTTCGTCCTGCAGCAGCGCCAGCTGCTCGTCGAGCAAATGGGCTGCGGTTTTGCCGTCACGCAGCGGGTGCTGGCTGGCAAAGCGCGGCGGCAGGGCGAGGTAATTGTGCAGGGTGGCCGGCAGATCGCGGGTGACGGCGTTGCTCAGTTCCAGCGCGGCAGTGCCGGCCTGCGGCATGGCCTGCAGGCGTGGCGCCAGTTCATGCAGCTGGGCACGGATGGCTTCCAGCCGCGCCATCGCCGGCCCGGGCAAGCGGGAGGCGCATTCGCGGCACAGCACATCCATCGCCTCATCCGGCGGCAAACCCTGCAGCCGTGCCGGCAGCGGCAGGGTCGCCCGTGGCAGCAGCAGCCAGCCGGACAGGTAGGCGCCGAGCGTCAGCGGCAACCACCAGTTGCGGACCACGCCGGCAAAGAACAAGGCCAGCACGCACAAGGCGGCGATGCTGCCCGCAATGTTGCGCGGGCTGTAAAGGAAGAGCATCAGCCTGGGCATCAGCCTCATTGGTAGCCCCGGATTTCCTTGAATGCCGCCTGCAGACCGTGCTTGTTGGCATCAAAAACGCGTCCGCCCGTCGGTTGGGTCAGTGCATCCAGCTCCTCGCTGCGCGCCTCGCCGTAGCGCACGGCAAAAATGCGGATGCGCTGCCGTTCCGGGGGCAGGGCGGCAAACCAGGCAAGGAATTCTTTGGCGCTGAGCCCCTCGTTATTTTTGCCGTCGGTCATCAAAAGCAGGGTGTAGGTCCGGTCGGGGTCGCGATGCTGGCGCACTAGCGCCGCCTCGTAAGCGGCCTTGGCCGCCGTATAGATGGCCGTGCCGCCGGTGGTCTGCAACTGGCCGGCATAGTCGGAAAAGGCCTGCAGCTGCCGGTCATTGCGCTGGCGATCCTTGCCCAGCTCCCACACTTGCTGGTCTTCGACGTGATCGGAAAAACGCACGAGGGCAATGCGTTCACGATCACGCAGCCGGGCATAGCGGCCGGTCAGGCTGCTGTCGGCGCCCGCCAGTCCCTGCAGCGACTTGCGCAGCTGCTCGATGCGTTCACCCTGCATCGAGCCGCTGACATCGACGATAAAGGTGGAGTCCGCCGGGCGGCGCACGGCATGCAGATAGGCATCAAGCAGCCCGTCGATCACTTCCAGCCTGGCGGGAAACGCCAGCTCGAAATAATCCGTCTTGCTGCCGGCGGCCTGGACCTCGGGATGCACCGGCTGGCGATAGGTGCTGGCCGTCATGGCCTGCTGGAATTCCTTGCCGCGCAGGTAGGCCACCAGCCTGTCATAGTCGGCGCGCCGCTCTTCGCGCAGCAGCATGAAGGGGTAATCCGCCGTGATGACGCCGTCCTTCGGATAGACCAGGGTCAGCGGCTCGCTCAGTTTGGGCGCCAGCGCCTGCAGTACCGAGGCGTAATTGACCAGCCCGTCCAGCCGTGCTTCCTCGCGCACATAGGTATCGGCCAGCCAGCCCGAGGAGCCGGCGGTGACGGTTTGCGCCCTGGCAAAGCGGGCCTGGGCGGCAAAGTCGATATCGGCCAGTTCGAGCGCTTCGCCCTTGCCGGCCAGCGCGCTGGCCAGCCCCAGTACGGCGGCAAAACCGGTGTTGGAGCTGGCCGGGCTGGTCATCGCCAGCCGCAGCCTGCCTTCGCCGCAGGCTCGCGCAATATCGGCCCAGCTGGGCGGCCGCGCCGCGTCGGCCCAGCCAAGCGTGCGGGCGACCGAGGTTTTGATGCCGATGACGACCGGAGACAGCATCGTGCGCTCGCTGGCGCGGATTCTGGCCTTGGCCGCTGGGGTAAGCAGCGCATACTTGTTGCTGGCCAGCCAGGCGAAATCATAGGCTTGCCCTTCATCCTGCAGCCGTTCGACCGCATCGAGCGTGCCGGCATAGTGCAGCTTCAGGCGGATGCCGGTCGCGGCTTCGATCTGCGGCAGCAGGGGCTCGATGTCCTTCAGTTCCGAGCCGGCCAGTACGGTGAGTTCGGCCGCGGCGGCGGCTTCCTGTGCCGCCTCCTTGCCATCCTTGCAAGCGCTCAGCAGCAAAACACCCGCCAGGGCCAGTACGCCCAGCCATTTACGCATAACGATGTCCTCAGAGCCTGACCGGGCCGGCCAGGTCGTTGCCGGCGGCCAGTGTCTGGCGCACCGCCTCGCCGCGCGCACGATCCACATAGACCTGGGCGCGGTCGATTTCCTGGCGGATCAGCTCATTGTTCTTGCCCATGACGCTGATCGCCTCGGAACGGAACTTGTCCATCGCATCCATCGCACTGAAGGTCTGGTCGAACATGGCCTGCAGGCTTTCGATGCCGATCAGCGGGTTGCTGGCAAATTCGCCGGTTTTCTGCACATGCGTATTGAGCGCCCGCCCGCTCTGGTCGATCAGCTCGCTGATGGTGCCCGAGACGCCCTGCAGCATGTTCATTACTTCGATCTGGTTGCCGGTGGCGCGTGCGACAGTCGTCGCAACCGCCAGCGCCGACATGCCGGTGGTGGCGACGCGGCTGCAGCCATTGGCCATTTCGCGGCCGGTTTTTTTCAGCACCTCCAGCGCCAGATAGCCGTTCACCGTCACGGCCATCTGCGTCTGCATGTCGGTCAGGTTCTGCCGGGCATAGAACAGCACTTCCTGCTCCAGCGCCCGGGCGCGTTGCGCATCGCTGGCCTGCAGCGTGCTCACCTGAGTGGCGATGCGCGTGTCCAGCTCGCGCGCGAAGTGGATGGCGGCGTTGAGCTTTTGCATGGCCTCCCACAGCTTTTGCTTGACCAGTTCGATTTCGGCCACGTCTTTCTGCATGTCGTCACGGGCGGCATGCACCTGCTGCAGCGCCGTGCCCAGCTGGCTGCTGGCCGACTGGAATTTGCGGAAATAGGCTTTCAGCTTGTTGCCGAAGGGAATCAGGCCAAGCAGCTTATTCTCGGACAGCAGATCGCCCTGCTTGCCCGGATTCAGCTCGTCGAGCTGGCTGCGCAGCTGGTTGATGGCCTTGAAGGCCGGGCTGTTTTCCACGCCAACGAAATTGCGCTCCATGAAACGGCCCGTCATCAGATTGGCCGACTGGGCGATTTCCTCGCGGCCAAGGTGGAAGGCTGCATCGAGGCGCTGGCGAAAGCCATCGCTGCTCACGTCTTCGGTCAGCAGGCTATCGACAAAGCGGCCGACCTGCTCCTCGACGCGTGCTTTCAGCTCGGCCGGCAGGGGCGCCATTTCCGGCGCACGTTCGGCCGGCACCGCCGCGATCAGCTCGGGCGGGGTCAGCACCAGCGGTTCCGGGGCCTTCAGGGGCGCCATGGTGGAAGCATTCGTCATTGCCCTGTTCCTTGCTCAAGTTCGAAATAGTGGGGTATGGCCATATGACCATTGCTGGTATTGGGTTGTGGTCGTATATCAGTCAGGGTATTGGCTGGCGCTTATTGCAACCCCTGCGCGATGCCATCAATCAGCTTTTCCATGGCCGCAAAACCGGGCGGATCAATCACATCGACCAGTGTGGCCGGCGCCTGCAGTTTTTTCTGCTGCATGAACGCGGTGAAATGCTGCGGAGATGCGCCCCGGTAACCATATTCCGCGGCGAGGCGCTGCAACTCGGCATCGTGCTGCAGCGCCTCGCCCACGCGGCTGCCGGCTTCGCTGAATGGCACCAGAACGTGCTTGGTGAACACGGTTGGCAGCGGGTAGAGCAGCACCATGTCCGGATTCGGCTGCGGCAGGCGTGACTGGTATTCGAGGAATTGCGATTCATACACCATCACCAGTGGCGCCTTGCCCATTCCCATGCCGGTGTAATCGTCAAAAGGCCCGGCGGAGCTGGCTTCCTGGAAGCCCTGCTTCAGAAACAGCGGGGTCAGGGCGGGCAGCAGGCGGGCAATGTCGTCATCGGCATGCACGACATTGCCGTCATTGAGCACATAGCTCGCCAGCGCGAGGTACATGGCGGCGGAATTCGACTTGCGCACATCGGTGGACGAAATCAGTACCGCGCGGCCGCTGTCATACACCGTGTTGCCGTGCAGCTCGCGCCAGCGCGTACCACTGCCGATCAGCCCCAGCAGTCGCTGCATGTCGATGATGAAGTAGCTGTTGTCACGCCTGGCCACCAGCTTGTTGGCTTCCAGCACCGGCAGCAGCTTTTGCCAGGATGCCACCGCCATCGGCGTAAAAAAGGGCGTGTAGGTCTTCTGCGCGCGCGCGACCTGCTGCAGCTGCAAAGCGGCCGGGCTGCCGGCCGGGTGGCCAAAGTCGAAACGCTTCAGTTCGGGGTGCGCGGCCATTTCCCGCGAACCGGCCTTCTGCACGTCCACCTGCAGGCCGAGGCGGGCAAAGGCGGCGACCACGCGCGGGTCGCGATAGAAGGTTTCCTTTTCCGAGCCGATCAGCCCGCGCACTTGGGTGAGCGCCGGTCCGGCGGCGGCCTCTTCGGCGCGTTTGTCAAAGGCCGACAGCAGAATGCCCGCCACCACCGCTACCCCGAGGATCAGCGCCAGGACGGGGCCCATGTATCGTTTCAATCTGCCCTTCTTCGCAAGTTTCTTGCTGATTGGTAATTTGACGGGAAGTATGAAATAAGAAACATCTCAAAATCATGACGTTTTCATGACGGTGAGTACGAGGCAGGTGATGCCATGGACGGCCAGCCGCAGTCGCCCACGCGGCAAGGCGCGGGCTCCGGCGCAAACGCTGCGCGGACAGGCGCTGCCCGCATGAGGCGCGGCCCCGACGGACTTGCTGCCCGCTGCCCGGCGGCCGACGCGGGTCGCTGTTGCTCCGATGCCGCAATGCCGCACCGCCGCTAGGCAAGCCGGCTGCCTTGTGCTGAAGTGAATGCACTGCTCAAGGGGTGAACATGGATGCGCTGATGGATGTGATCGTGGTGGGGGCCGGCATGGCCGGGGTGACCTATGCCCGTACCGTCCACGATGCCGGCTGGCAGGTGCTGCTGCTGGACAAATCGCGCGGTTTTGGCGGGCGCATGGCGACGCGGCGCAGCGGCGAAAATGCCTGGGATCATGGTGCGCAGTACTTCACCGCCACCCATCCCGATTTTCACACCCTGGTGACCGACTGGGTCGATGACGGCCTGGCGGCCATCTGGCAGGGGCGCATCGCCGTCTGGGATGGCGAAACGCTGGGCGATGCCGGGCCGATGATCCGCTACGTCGGCGTGCCGGGCATGACGGCCGTGTGCAAGGCCATGGCCGCGCCCTTGCCCCATCATCTGCATACCACGGTGACCGCGCTGCTGCCCGAGGGCGAGGGCTGGCGGGTGCTGGCCGAACACGGCGAATGGCGGGCACGGCGCGTGGTGCTGGCCATGCCGCCGGCGCAGGCCGCCGCGCTGTTGCCGCCGGGGCACGACTTGCTGCGACATGCTGCCAATGCCGACATGCTGCCGGCTTGGACCCTGCTGCTGAGTTTTGCCGCGCCGCTGCCGCTGCCGTTTTCCGGCCTCTTCATCAACCGCGAGCCGCTGGCCTGGCTGGCCGACAATGCCAGCAAGCCGGGCCGCCCGGCCGGGCTGGACTGGGTGCTGCATGCCTCGCCGACCTGGTCGGCCGCGCATCTGGATCTGCCGCATGAAACGGTGGCCGAATTGCTGGAGCAGGCGCTGCTCAAGCTCTGCGCGCAGCTGGCGCCCGGCCAGCCGGTGCCGGAGCGCCTGAGCATTGCCGCGCACCGCTGGCGCTACGCCCGCCCGGCGCAGGCCGCGCAGGATGCCTTTCGCGAAAGCGGCGATGGCCTGGCGCTGATCGGCGACTGGCTGCTGGGCGGCCGGGTGGAAGGGGCCTTCCTCTCCGGCCTGGCGCTGGCGCGCCGGCATTGCGGCATTCCGGTGGCGCTGACCGAAGTGTTCTGAAGGCCAGAAGCCGGGCCAGAGTCGCGAAAACCCAAACCCGACGCAGAGGCGCAGAGAAAAAACAGACGACTGTTTTCGTGCCTTTCCTCCGCGCCTCTGCGCCTCTGCGTTGAGATTTGTCTGGTTTCTGGCGACGCGTGCTGGTGCTTCTATGGGTATAGGGTTGTAGCCGTTCTGGTTGATTGGCTGCAGCTCCATGGGTTGCTGGGTATCAGTCCGGCAGCGGCATGCCGAAGGCGGCCTGGAACTGGCTGGCCAGTTCCTCGCGCGTGAAGGCGTGATTCTGGCAGCCGCGCTGGGCGATCTTCAGGCTGCCCAGCAGCGAGGCCAGCCGGCCGGTTGTCGGCCAGTCCCAGCCTTGCGTGATGCCGTACAGAAGGCCCGCGCGAAACGCGTCGCCGCAGCCGGTCGGGTCGACCAGCGCCGCAGCGGGCACGGCCGGAATGTCGTGGCGCACGCCGTCGGCGTAGATGTGCGAGCCCTCGGCGCCCAGCGTGACAATCAGCGCCTTCACACGGCCGGCGAGTTCGTCCAGCGTCAGGCCGGTTTTCTGCTGCAGCATGGCCGATTCGTAATCGTTCAGCGCCAGATAGTCGGCCTGGTCGATAAAGGTCAGCAGCTCTTCACCACCGAACATCGGCATGCCCTGGCCCGGATCGAAAATGAAGGGAATGCCCGCTGCGGCCAGCTGCGCCGCGTGCTGCAGCATGCCGTCACGGCCGTCCGGAGCGACGATGGCCAGCTCGACGGCCTCCTTGACGTCCGCCACGCGGTTGCGGTGGCTCTCGCCCATCGCCCCGGGGTGAAAGGCGGTGATCTGGCAATCGTCGAGGTCGGTGGTGATGAAGCACTGGCCGGTGTAGTGCTCGGGCAGCTCGCGAATGTGGTCGCGGCGGATGCCCAGCTGGTCCAGGCGTTGCGCATACGGTGCAAAATCGCTGCCGACCGTCGCCATGACGAGCGGCTCGCCGCCCAGCAGTTTTAGGCTATAGGCAATATTGCCGCCGCAGCCGCCGAACTCGCGTCGCATTTCCGGCACCAGAAAGGATACGGAAAGCACATGCAGCTGCTCGGGCAGGATATGATGACGGAAGCGGTCGGGGTAGACCATGATCGTGTCGTAGGCCATCGAGCCACAGATCAGGACGGACATCGGGTTCTCCTTGTGAATGACGCGATTATAACGGCCGGGCTGCCATCACCTGCGAACATTGTTTTCATGGCGCGCTGAGCGCTGTGAGCGGGCGGGGCTGCCGTTTTTTTCCTGTGCTTACCGATTGTGTCCTTTGCCGTGAACCTCCAGCTTGATCCCTTTACCCTCGCCGTGTTTGCCGTCGCCTGCGCCTGCCTGGGCTGGGGGGCGCTGCAGCTGCATGCCATGGAAAGCCGGCACGAGCGCGATGGCGCACTGCCCACGCTGGCCTGGGGCATGGCGCTGCAGGCGCTGGCCAGCGCCCTGCTGCTGGCCGCCGGTTTGTGGCGGCAGCCCTGGTGCACGGTGCTGGCGCTGCCGCTGTTCGCTACCGCGCTGCTGCTGTGGCTGGCCGGCGTGCGCCGCATTTCGCGCCGCGCGCCCCGACTGGACTGGCTGGCGCTGCTGGTGCCTCTGGCGCTGCTGGCCGGGCTTGCGCATGCGCTGCTCTTCCCCGAGCCGCACTGGGACTTGCTGATCGCCGCCGCCACGCAGCTGCTGCCCATCGTGCTGCTGATCCGCGAGTTGCGCCTGGGCCGCGTGGCCGGCGAAATGAACGTCGTGCGCCGCGCCACCATTGTCGTGCTCGCCCTGCACGGCCTTGCGCAGTTGCTGCTGGCCGGCGGTGCGCTCGCCGGGCAATTGCCGCTGGCGCCGCCCGGGCCCTTGCTGCTGTGGCTGGATTTGCTGGTTTTCAATGTCTGCCTGCCGCTGTGCCTGCTGCTGCTCAGCGCCAATCTGCTGCGCGCCCGCCTGGGCAGCCTGGTGCGCCATGACGCGCTTACCGGGCTCTTCAACCGGCGTGGCATGGAGGAAGCCGCCCAGCGCGATATCCGCCGTGCGCGCAAGCGCGAAGTGCGGCTGGGCCTGGTCGTTTTCGGTCTGGAGCGCTTCCGCATGGTCAACGAGCATTACGGTTTTGCCGCCGGCGACGCCGCCTTGCGCGCCTTTGCCCATGAGCTGAAGGCCGCTGCGCCCGCCGGCTCGTGCACCGGGCGCATCGGTGGCGAAGAGTTCTGCCTGCTGGTCGAGCTTGATGGCGCCAGCATTGCACCGCTGCTCAGCCGGCTCGACCCGCTGCTCTCGGGTGTCGATGTCGAATTTGGCGACGCCGCCATCCGCCTGCAGGCCACGCTCGGCTCCGCCGTGCTGGGCAGCGACGGCGACGATTTCGACCAGCTGCTGCAGACCGCCCGCGAACGCCTCGCCGAACGCCGCAAGCGCAACTCCGTCCCGCCGCCGCCCCGCGACGGTGGCCGCGACAACTATACGGTGAGCGAAGCCACCATCAACCAGCTGCAACTGGCCATGCCCCGCCCGGCGCTGCCCTGACCGCATTCCTGCCAGCCCGGGTGGCTGGCCGGGAAGGCTGCCTGACTTAAACAGCATTGGGTATTGCTGTGAAGCTCATTGCCAGGAAAGGTTCTGGGTATATACCCCTGTGGTGCCGCTGGATGGCGCCGACACATGACCACGCACCATGCATGCTCTGGCCTTGTCATTCCGTCACCCCGGCATCGCCAGCGTCCGGACAAGCCGCTTCCCTCGTACGCCTTGCCATCGCCTGTTCGGCGATCTCCAGCACTCCGGACAGCGCTGCTAAACTGTGTTCTTTTCTGACGCGGGCCTTTGCTTCCATGAGCCATTCTTCGTTTGCTTGCCTGTCTGCTCATGCCGGTATCCGGATGCTGCCGTGCGGAGGCGGGCGATGAGCGGCGGGGAGGGGGCTGGCCTGCAGCTGTGGCTGTGCGGGGCGCCGCGGCTTTTGCTGGGCGAGGCCGATATCAGCGCACAGCTGCGCTATCGCAAGGCCTGGGCCTTGCTGGCGATTCTGGCGTGCGCAGCGCCGGCCTGGCAGGCGCGCGGCACGCTGGCCAGCCTGCTGTGGCCCGATCTGCCGGATGCCGCTGCGCTGGGCAATCTGCGCCAGGTGTTGAGCAATCTCGCGCGGGTATTCAATAGTGCTGGCCAGCCACCCTGGCTGGACATCGAACGGCAGCGCCTGCGCCTGCGCGTGCCGGCGTGCGGCTGGCTGGATGTAACGGCGCTGCTGGCGCTGGGCGAGGAAGAAAACGGCGGTGACGCGGCGCGCTGGGCCAGGCTGGAGCGGGTGCTGCCCCAGTGTCTGGGCGAGCTGCTGGAAGGCAGCATGTCGGCCGAGGGCGAGGCCTTTGCCGCCTGGCTCGGCAGTGCGCGCTTGCGCTTGCAGCGCGCCCGGCTGGCGGCGATGCAGCGCCTGATCACGCAGCAACTGGCGGCAGGACGTGATGCCGCGGCGGTGCTGGTGGCGCGGCTGCGCTGGCAGATTGATCCCCTGGGCGAGGAAAGCGCGGCCAGCCTGATGCGCCTGCTGCTGCAGCTGGATGACCGCCGTGGTGCGGAACAGGTCGCGGCCGAGCTGGAGCGCAATCTGCGCAGCGAGCTGGGCCTGCGTCCCGGCGAGCAGATTCGCGCGCTGTTGCGCGCATCGACGCCGACTGCGTTGCCGCAGGCTGTCGTGCCGGCAAGCATTACCGTCGAGCAGCGCACGCTGCTGTTGCTGTTTGTGGCGCTGCCGTCGACCGACGCCAGCGATGCCGCTGACGCGGGATTGACCACCCTGCTGGCGGCTCGCGCCCTGCTTGATGGCTTGCAGGCTGGTCCGCTTCCCCTGCGCGGGCGCGGATTCTGGGTGGCGTTTGGCGAACAGGATGGTGCCGAGCAGATGCTGGCGCGGGCCCTGCAAGCGGTGCGTGAGCTGTTGCAGGCCCTGCCGCAGCGCTTGTGCCTGGGGCTGGCGATTGGTCCGGTCATCTGCCGCGTCCTGCCCGACGGTATCGACTGGTTTGGTGCGGCGCCCGAGCGTGCCTGGCTGCTGGCGCACCGTGCGCAGCCCGGCGAGGTGCTGGCCGATGCCGAGCTTGCGGCGCGTTTGCCGGATTGGCAGGCCATCGGCGCCGGTGTCTGGCGCTGGCAGGCGCCGGTCGCCGTGTCGCCGCTCGCCGGCAAGGCGCGCTTGCCCATGGTGGCGCGCCAGCAGCAGCTGGATTCTTTGCGCGCGGCCTGGGCGCAAGCCTGCGCGGGCGCACCCAGCTGGGTGGCGGTAGTGGGTGAGCCCGGCGTGGGCAAGACCAGGCTGGCGCAGGCGCTGATCGAAGCGCTGCCGGCACAGTCCGCGCTGGTGCTGCACCTGCAATGTTCGCACGGCCAGCAGCGCCAGCCGCTGGCGCCGCTGCGTCGCGCCCTGCTGCAGGCGCTGGGCGATACGGCATGCGGCGGCGAGGCGCTGGAAGCGCGCCTGCTGGCGCGCTGGCCCGGTCTGGCCGCACCGGAGCTGGCTGGCCCGGTCTGGTCAACCCTGCTGCATTTCCTGCAGGCCGAAGCCGATGAGCAGGCGCTGGCCGATGGCCGCAACGAGCTGTTCTGGGCCTTGTGCCTGATGGTCGATGCCCTGAGCAGCCAGCAGCCGCTGCTGCTGTGGATCGACGACCTGCACTGGGCCGATCTCGCCACGCGCGAGTGGTGGTCGCACTACGCCGGCTTGCTGGCGCAGCAGCCGGTGCTGCTGCTGAGCACGGCCCGGCATGATCAGCCGCTGGCGCATCTGGCCGGTCCGCCGCAGCGGATCGAGCTGGCGCCGCTGGCCGAGGCCGAGGCCGCCGCGCTGGCGCGCCTGCATGCGGCGCAGGCCGAACTGCCGCCGCCGGCCGTGGCGCAAATTGTCCGCGACAGCGGCGGGGTGCCATTGTTTGTCGAATTTCTGACGCGCCGCCATCTCGATGGCAGTACGTCGCCGGCGCATCCGGCGCACGGTCTGCTGACCCGCGAAATGGACCGCCTCGGCCCCTTCAAGGCCGTGCTGCAGAGCGCCGCAGTGTTGGGCCAGCGATTTTGCGAACGCGATCTGGCGCGCCTCTTGCCCAAGGATGAGCCTGCGCCGGTGCTGGAACTGGCGTGTCACTACCGCCTGCTGCGTCCGGTGGGTGAGGGCTGCTATGAATTTCGCCATGCCCTGATTCGCGATGCTGCGTATCAGGGGCTGCCGCCTGGCGCCGCCCAGCGCCTGCACGGCCAGCATGGCGACTGGCTGGCTACCCGCTCCGGCGCGCCGGCCGCCGAGGTTGCCGGCCATTTCGAGCAGGCCAGGCGCTGGCCCGAGGCCATACGCTGGTGGCAGCGCGCTGGCGAATTGGCGCTCAATGCCGAATTTGCCGGTGATGCACTGGTCTGCTTCCGCCGCGCGCAGGGCTTGCTGCCGCACTGGCCGCAAGCCGGCGCGGTGCTGGCGCGGCAGCTGGGCTTTGCCGTTGGCAAGGCGGCGCTGCTCAGCGAGGGTTATGGTTCGGAGCAAGGGCATCGCCAGTACGAGGCGCTGGTGCGCGATCTGGCCGACGAACCGCAGGCCGGCGAAGACCTCTTTCGCGCGCTCAGCGGCCTCTACATGGGCGGCAGCTCACTCGGGCGCACCGAGGGGCTGATCATCGCCGAGCGTCTGCGCCCGCTCGCCGATACCCCGGCCAAGCGGCTGATGCTGTGCTTTGCCATGGGCAATTCGCTGTTCTGGCGCGGCCGTTTCGCCGAGGCAAAAGGCTGGCAGCAGGAAGGCATTGCGCTGGCCGCCAGCCTGCCGGCCGACGAGCGCGCGCGCTATTGGGGCGAGGATCTGGGCATCCTGCTGCGTGCCTTCCTGTGCTGGAATGCCTGGTTTCTTGGCGAGCCGCAACTGGCCGCCAGCACGGCGGCGGACGGCATTGCCCTGGCACGCGCCGGCGGCAAGCCGCACGCGCTGTGCTTCATGCTGGCCTTTGCCGCTGCCGAACGCTGGAGCGCCGACGATGCCGCCGGGGCCGCCGCGCACGCGCTTGAAGGGTTGACGCTGGGACGTCATCATGGCTTTCCGCTCTGGCAGGGCATCCATGGCCTGTTTGCCCTGTGGAGTCAGGCCCGCTGCGGCCAGCTGGCCGATCTGGCACCGGTGCTGCAGGCCGCCGCACAGTTCAGCCAGGCCTACCAGGCCGGCACCACCACGGCCCGCTGGGTGGTGATGTCCATTCTGCTGCTGCTGGAGCGCCGTACCGAGTTGCTGGCCCTGCTGCCGCAAACGCGGGCCGGCATCGCCCAGTATGAGGATGAATACTGCCTGTCCGAAGTGCTGCTGATCGAAGCACTGCTCGCGCCCGCTGGCGAACTGGCCGCACGGCTGCAGGATGAAGCCATCGCCCTGGCGCACCGGCAGGGCGCACCCGGTCTGGTGCGACGCCTGCAATGGCTGGCCGGTCAGTTCGCTGCCCCTTGCCGTGCCGATCACCAGGCCGTGTCTGCCAGCTGATGGTGCCTCTCGCGCAGAGTCAAGCTGCAACCTGATTAGGTAGCCAGCTCAGCAACTCGTCATGCCGGCGAAGGCCGGCATCCAGAGCGACGCTCGAACAGGCATTGCAGCTGGATTCCCGCTTTCGCGGGAATGACGAATTGTACTTTGCTGAGATAGCTACCTAATTAGGAGTCGCACAAGGCCGGCAATAACGATCTGCTCACGATACGCCTGCACAATCCGCGCCGGGGTCAGTTGGCGGAAAGTTTGACGCAGGCTGTGCCCCGCATGAGTGTTTTCCTGCGAGGTGCGTGTGATCAATCTGCTGGAGCGTGGCGCTGGCCGGGCTGCGCTGCCGTGGCTGGCCGCCGGGATCTCCGGCGTGCTGCTGGCAATGGCCTTTCCGCGCTGGGAAGGCGTGTGGCTGGAGCCGCTGGCCTTTGTCGCGCTCTTGCCGGCATTCTGGGCGCTGGAGCACTCGCGCCGGAGCTTCTGTCTGGCGCTGGTGTTTGCACTGGCTTACCAGCTGACGCTGCTGTTGCCGCTGATGTTCCTGCTCGGGCCCTGGGTGGGCCTTTTGCTGCTGAGCAATCTGCCGGCCAGCTGGCTGCTGCTGGCAGCCTACGGGCCATGTTACCGCCGCTGGCAGCGCACCGGCGTGCTGGCAGTCTGGCTGCCGCTGGCCGTACTGGTCGAATACGCCTTCAGCACCTGGTGGCCGAGCAATGCGCCCTGGTGGGTCAGCGGCGCCATTCTGGCGCGGCTGGAGCTGCCCGCGCCACTGGTGGCCTGGACCGGTGTCTGGGGGCTGAGCGCCTGGGTACTGGCGCTGAATGTGCTGTTGCGGGCCTGCTGGGCGCAGCCCTCGCGCCGGGCCGGCACCGTGTGGCTGGCCGTGGCGCTGCTCCCGCTGCTGCTGGCCGCCCTGGTGCGTTCCGGTGGCGGCGTCGCACCGCCCGTGGCCAGCCTGCGCGTGGCCACCATCAATCCCGGCCTTGCCTTTGGCGGGGACGACGGTCGTTTGTCGGCTGCGCTGCAGCAGAGTACTGCCGCCATGCGGGCCCGGCCCGACCTGCTGGTCTGGCCCGAGGCGGTTTATCCCGGCGCCCTGCTGGATGAGCCGGCGGTCCGCAATCGCGTGCTGACCCGCGTCGCGCAATGGCATACGCCCGTACTGCTGGCCACGATGAGCCTCTTGCCCTATACGGTCGAATATCCGCCGCCGCCCTACGCGGCCCGCGAAGGAGATGCCGCCGCGCGAGTGTCCGGCGCAGCCATGCTCACCCCGCCGCTGGCGCAGCTGATTCTTGCCGAGGATCCGCAGGCAGGCTGGCCCATTCGCGTCGATGCCAAGCGACAGCTCGCGCCCTTTGTCGAATTCCTGCCCGGCGCCGACCTGTGGCCCGCCGGCGCAGCCTGGCTGAGCCGGCTCTGGGCCGGCGAGCCGGGTGACCGCTATCTGTGGCTGAGTGCCGGTAGTACGCCCCCGCAGCCGTTTCACCTGCAGCATCAGGGCAGGGTGCATGGCGTTGGTGCAGTCATCTGCTTTGAGCTGCTGTTTCCGGAAAACGTGGCCGAACAGGTGCGCAATGGCGCCCAGAGCCTGGTCTGGCTGACCAACGACGAAGCAGCACGGCACGGCCACTATGCCTACCAGTTTGCCTGGTTCGCCCGTCTGCGCGCGCTGGAAAACGGCCGCGATCTGGTCCGCGTGAATACCGATGGCGGCGATTTTGCCGTCGATGCCGGCGGGCGCATGACGGCGCTGTCCCCCCGCCAGGCTGGCGGGCATGCGGTCTACACGCTCGGCTTGCGCGATGACCTGACCTTTTACAGCCGTCATCCGCGCTGGCTGCCGCTGCTGTGCCTGCTGCTGCTGGCGGCTTCACTCGCGGTCTTGCGCTGGCGGTCGGGCGTCGCGGCAGTGGCTCGATTATCCGGTCCGCAAGGGCCTTACCCTGGAGAAGAAAAAGCATGAAGCGCTCAGTAAACCGCTCGGCTCGGTCCTGCCTGCTGATCCTGTGCCTGCTGGCCATGCCTTTTGCGGCGCAGGCTGCGGCAGGCAAGTATGTCTGCGAAAACGGCAAGGAAGTCTGGAAAAGCAACGCCGAGCTGGAAGCCATGGCCAAACCCAAGCCCAACCCGTGCACGTACACGCGCAATGCGCCCCGGTCCGCCCAGCGCACCCTGTCGCCGGCGCTGGCCTCCCCGCTTGCGCCGCAGGGGGTTCCCCGGGAAGTGCTGAATCTGCAGCTGGCGCCACCGTCCGGCCCGCGCCAGCCGTGAGCGGCAGTCCCTTTACCCTGACTCATCCATTGCCGGAGAAAGCCAACCATGATGACCATCCGATCCGTCCTGTGCCGCCGGCCGCGCCGCGCCGCCTTGCAGGGGCTGCTGGCCCTTGGACTCGTTGCCCAGCCCCTGGCCGCGCATGCCTTCATCGATTACTCGAAGCTCCGCGATTCGAAGGGATGCCTGCTCCTGGAGAGGGTTGAAAAACAGAAACGGTGTAACGAGCCGCGCATGCGGCCAGCCTCGCTGGCGCCCGTCCCGCAGGCCAGCCGCCAGTTCAGGGCGCCGGACAATGTCCCGCCCGAGGTGCTCAACCTGCAACTCGCTCCGCCGCCCGCCCGCCCGCAACCCTGATCTTTGTGAATCCTGATTAGAAAGCTGTCTCAGCAAGCATTCACCAACAACCCGTCATGCCGGCGAAGGCCGGCATCCAGACTGCAAACGTTTCGTTAAACCTTCTGGATTCCGGCTTTCGCCGGAATGACGGCAACAAAGCTGAAGAGTCTTGCTAATCAGGTTGTGAATTAAGCCTTCAAGGAATCCATCATGCTCAAACACACTGCACTGCTGGCCATGACCGGCCTCTTGCTGACCAGTTGCGGCGGCGGCGGCGATGCCCCGTCCGGCGCGCCGACCCCCACGCCGGTTCCGACACCGCTGCCCACACCCGTGCCCACGCCGTTGCCGGAACCCTCTCCGCTGCTGAAGCTTGGCGCCGAAAACCGCTTTGCCGCCCCCGCCGTGGCGGTGTACGCCCCGATCTCGGCGCTGTATGTCAGTGGCGATCTGGTGAAGCTGCCCTCAAAAGCCGCGGCGCCGGCCGCGCGTGCGCTGCTGCGCAGCAAGCAGGCCATGCAGAAGCGCGCAGCGGCCAGCGCCGAGCCTGCCGTGGAAGTCGAGGTCGAGAAATGCGCGGTCAGCGGCGAGATCGTCATTGAATACCGTGGCGATGTCGCGACCGTCTGGTTCAAGGCCTGCCGCGAAACCCAGGCCATCGAGGGCGGCGGCACCGCGCAGACCGAGCAGACCGGCTGGGCGCGCTACAGCTGGATCGATGCTGTCGGCTATGACGAAGCCTATGTGCTGGAGGAGCAGACCACCTTCGCGGTGGATGCTGGCCCGATGTTCAGTTATGTGGAGAAGGTGCAGACCCGGGCGCGGCTTTTCCAGAAGGGCGAGCGACTGAAGATCGAAGACATGGACTTCACGCGGGAAGACCGCGGCAGCTGGGCCGGCGTGGCGTATGACTACATCGAGGCGGCGCAGCGCCTGCGCTTCGAGATCGATCCGCTCGGCGGTGCGATCCTGCAGGGGCGGGTTGGCGGCTGGGGTACTCATTTCACGGGCGGGCCCATGCTCAACGGCATGCTCGACGTTGCCACGGCTCAGCCGTTGTTCTTCGATGCCGACGATTTCCCGGTTGCCGGGGAAATGCTGCTCAAGGGGGCGGTTGGCACCAGCGCCCGCGTTGCACTGACCCCGAGTGGCTACCGGCTGCGCCTGAATCAGGAGCCGGAAGTGTCGCTGCCCTGGGAGTAATTGATTGATGGGTATGTGGCCACAGCATTTTCTCTTAAAGGGTTTTGGCTATATACCCTGTTAATTCTTCAGTTTTCCCGATTGGCAAGAAGGCTCGGCAAGCGGTAAAAACGTCGCTCCCGCGCAAGCGGGAACCCGGCAATGCCGCGTGGATACGGCATGCCCGCCTTCGCGGGCATGCCATGCTGAGAAGTCTTGCTAATCAGGTCTGTTTGAATCAGGTCTGTTTGTGTCCCTGTTTTCGCAAGTCTGGGCAACACAAGTCTTGATTGGCAGTCTGGTTCAGGCCGCCGGGTTCGCCGGCGTGATGGCCTGAAGAGGATGTTTACTGCAGCACGCCGTTGATTTTCAGCGCCAGCTGCACGCGGTCGGCGACGGCCAGCTTGTCAAACGCCGCGCTCAGGTGCGCCTTTACCGTGCGTTCGGTAATCGCCAGCTGGCGGGCAATGTCCTTGTTGGCGGCACCGCGGGCGGCCAGCAGCGCCACTTCGCGTTCCCGCTCGGACAAGGGCGCGAGAATGGCGCCGCGATCGACCGGCCGGGGCGGCTGGATGGCCTGCACGGCCTGCAGCAAGCGCTGCACCAGCGTGCGTCCCGCCCAGATTTCGCCAGCGGCAACGACGGCGAGCACCTGCTCCAGCAGTGCCGCCGGCCCGGCCGCCTGGCAATAGCCGCGCACGCCGCAGCGCAGCAGGCGCAGGCCTTCCTCGTCGCCGGGGCAGGTGGTGGCGGCGATCAGCAGGGTTTCGCCGCTGCGCGCCTGCCACCAGGCATCGTCCTGCCCGCGCACGGCCGGGGCGTCCAGATCGGCCATCACGAGGTCGGGCGGCGTTTGCGGCCAGTCCGCGCCGCTGCGGATGGCATAGCCGGTGGCGATGCTTTGCCAGTGGGCCAAGAGGCCGGGATCGTGGCTGAGCAGGAACAGGGTGGGCATCGGGCTTCTCAGCGTTCGGTGAGTGCGCTGGATTTGGCGCGCAGTACGGGTTTCATCAGGTAGCCCAGAATGCTCTTCTTGCCGGTCAGGATGTCCACTTCGGCGACCATGCCCGGCTTGATCGGCAGGCGCTTGTCGGCGCGTTCCAGATAAGCCTTGTTGGTCTTGACCTGGATCACGTAAAAGGCATTGCCCTTGTCATCGGTCACGGTATCGGCGCCGACCTGCACCACCTCGGCCTCCAGCCCGCCGTACACGGCGAAATCGTAGGCGGTGAACTTGACCAGCGCGGGCTGGCCGGGGCGCAGGAAGGCGATGTCCTTGGGCAGGATCTTGGCTTCCAGCAGCAGGCTGTCGTCGGCCGGGACGATTTCGATGATGTCCTTGCCCGGCTGCACGACGCCGCCGACGGTATTGGCATGCAGGCGCTTGATGATGCCCTTCATCGGCGAGCGGATGTCGGATTGCTTCACGCGGTCGGCCAGCGCCACGCTGCCTTCCGACAGGCTGTTGAGCTTGCCCATGGTTTCGGCGAGTTCCGAGCGGGCCTGGTTGCGGAAGGTCAGCTCCACTTCCTGGATCTTGCGGCTGTATTCGCCGATCGAGGACTGGATGCGCGGCAACTGGGCTGCTGCCGAGTCGCGCTCGCCGCGAAAGCGCGCCAGATCACGCTCCAGGCGCAGCAGTTCAACCTCGGATACCGCGCCGCTCTTGAGCAGCGGGCGGGTGGCTTCCAGCTCGCGCATGGTCAGGTCGTAGCTTTGCGCGGCCTGATCGCGCCGCGCGCGCACTTCGTTCATTTCCTGGCTGCGCTGGGCGGCCTGCTGGCGCGTCACGCCGACCATGGCGTCGAGCTCGGCCATTTTTGACAGATACAGCGATTCTTCCTGGCTGGCGATTTCCGGCGCTTCGGTCAGCACTTCTTCCGGCAGCGTGAAGGGCTTGCCGGTGGAAATGGCTTCCAGGCGCACTGCCTTGGCGCGCAGCGACAGGTATTGCGCGCGGTTTTCCTTCAGCGACGATTCAAAGCGCGTCGGGTCGATTTTCAGCAGCAATTGCCCCTTTTCGACCTGCTGGCCCTCGCGCACGCTGATTTCCTGCACGATGCCGCCATCCAGGCTTTGCACCACCTGCAGCTGGCGCGACGGAATCACCTTGCCTTCGCCCTTGGTGACTTCATCGAGCTGGGCAAAGGCCGCCCAGATGATCAGCATCGCGATGGCCAGCAGCGAGCAGCGCACCAGGATGCGTGCGCCGCGCGGATTCTGCTCGGCAATCACCCAGTCGGCATCGGTGATGAAATCGTCTTCCTGCCCGCGCTGCTTTTCATTGCGCAGCAGCAGATAGCGGTCGAACCAGCCGCTGCTGCGGGTGACGAGCGCGTTCCAGCCGCGCGCGAATCGGTTGTCCTGCTTGATGCGGATGTCCATGTCAGCCTGCCCGTCCGATGCGACCCTGCTGCAGGGCTTCGACCACTTGCGATTTCGGGCCGTCCGCGACCACCTGGCCGTGATCGAGCACGATCAGCCGGTCCACCAGCTCCAGCAGCGAGGTGCGATGGGTCACCAGCACCACGGTCTTGCTGGCGATGTATTTGCGCAGCCGGCCCTTGAGGCGTTCCTCGCTCTGGTGATCCATGGCGCTCGACGGTTCGTCCAGCAGCAGCATGGGCGGATCGTTGAGCACCGCGCGCGCGATGGTGACGGCCTGGCGCTGGCCACCGGACAGCGACTCGCCGCGTTCGCTGATGGCCATGTCATAACCGCGCGGGTGCGCATCGGCAAACTCGTTGACGCCGGCCAGCTCGGCGGCGGCGATGATCATGCCGTCGTCGGCAAAGGGCGCGCCCAGGGCGATGTTCTGCTTGAGCGACCCGAAAAACAGGATGGGATCCTGCGGCACATGGCCGATGGCGCGGCGCAATTCGGCCGGGTCGATCTGGCGCGTATCGACGCCGTCGACCAGCACCGAGCCCTGGTCGGGATGGTAGAGGCCAAGAATCAGCTTTTCGATGGTGGTCTTGCCCGAGCCGACGCGGCCGATCAGCGCCACGCGCTCCCCGGCCTTGATGCGGAAGGAAATGCCGGCCAGCGCGGCATCGTCGCGCCCCGGATAGGCAAAGTGCACATCGCGGAATTCGATGTCGCCCCGGAAGGTCGCGCGGTGCAGGAAGGTGCTCTCGGCGGGCCGTTCGACGGGCATCTGCATGTGGCTTTCGATGCCCTCCAGCGAGCTGCGCGCATTCTGGTATTGCATCAGCAGGCCCGCGATCTGGCCCAGCGGCGCCATGGCGCGACCCGACAGCATCGACGCGGCGATGATGCCGCCCATGGACATCTTGCCCTCGGCCATCAGGTAGACACCGACGATGATCATGACGATGTAGACCAGCTGGGTAATCAGCTGGGCAAAATTGATGGTGGTGCTCGACAGCAGCCGCAGCTGCCCGCCCTTTTGCGCCAGGAACAGCGTGGCGCGTTCCCAGCGACGCTGGAATTCGCCCTCGGCGGTGGCGGTCTTGATCGTTTCGATGCCGGTGAGACTTTCCACCAGCGTGGCGTTGCGCTGCGCCGTGGCGCGCTGGCTTTCCTCGACCATCGCCGCCATCTTGGCCTGCGCCAGCAGCGAAAACACCACGATCAGCAGCATGCCCACCAGCGGCGGCAGCAGCAGCCAGGGCGAAATCCAGATCAGTACCAGCAGGAAGATCAGCACGAAGGGCAGGTCGACCAGCGTGGCCATCGAGGCCGAGGCGATGAAATCGCGCATGGATTCGAAGGCGCGCAGATTGGCGGCAAACGAGCCGACCGAGGCTGGCCGCGCGGCCATGCGCAGGCCCAGCACGCGCTCCATGATCAGCGTCGAGAGCGTGATGTCGATGCGCTTGGACGCCACGTCGAGAATGTAGCCGCGCGCCGTGCGCAGCACGAAATCGAAACCCAGCACCAGCAGCGCGCCCAGCGCCAGCACCCACAGCGTGTCGAAGGCCTGGTTGGGCACCACCCGGTCGTAGACATTCATCGAATACAGCGGCACGGCCAGCGCAAACAGATTGATCATCAGCGCGGCCAGCAGCGAATCGCGGTAGAGACGCCAGTTGTCGAACACCACGCCCCAGAACCAGTGGCGTGCACGCACCTTGCCCAGTTCCGGCGTGCGCGCATCGAAGCGGAAGCGCGGGCGCACATAGGCGACGATGCCGCTGTAGCAGGCCGCAAGCTGCTCGGGCGTGTATTCGACGGCCGATTCGGCGGCCTCGGGAAAGCGCAGCTGGTAGTTGCCGCTGGCCGCGCGGCCCAGCAGCACGCAGGCGCGCTGGTCGTTGAGCAGCAGGATGGCGGGCATCAGCCGCAGGTCGAGATCGTCCAGCTCGCGGCGCAGCACGCGGGCGGTAAGGCCGGCACGGCTGGCGGCGCGCGGCAGCAGCGAGGGGCTGAGGCGGTTCTCTTCCAGTGGCAGGCCGGCCGACAGTGCTTCGCGGGTCCAGGGTTCGCCATTGAGGCGGGTGATCTCCGCCAGGCAATCAAGCAGCGGATCAAAGTGGGCCTGATGCTCGCCGACATGCCAGTCGAAGGCCTGCGGGCGGTAAGTCGCTTCGTTGCTCATCCGGTGTGCTTCTCTTTTTTGTTGCCCAAGCTTAACTCGCCACCCTCAGCGCAGCAATCACCCTTGCACAATCAGGGCAAAACCTTGCAAGGATTGAGTAAGTTTTGCGGGTCCAGCGCCTGTTTCAGCTGCCGCATCAGCGCGATTTCCACCGGATCGCGGTATCTGGCCAGCAGGTGGCGCTTGAGTTGTCCCACGCCGTGCTCCGCGCTGAAGCTGCCCTGCCGGCGCGCCACCTGTGCGTAGACGATGGCATTGATGCGCTCTTCCTCGGCGTACACGGCATTGCTGTGGTCGGGCAGGAAGAGGTTGTAGTGCAGATTGCCGTCGCCCAGATGGCCAAAGGCAATGATGAGGATGTTCGGATACGCCGCCTGCAGCGCCGCACCGCATTCGTCGAGAAAATCCGGAATCGAGGAAATCGGCACGCTGATGTCGTGCTTGATGCTCACGCCTTCCAGCCGCTGCGCCTCGGGAATCGATTCGCGCAGTGCCCAGAAGGCCGCCGACTGGCTCGGGTTCTGTGCCAGCAACGCATCCTCGAAGCCCAGCGTGACGAGTGCCTCGACCAGACGCTCGGTCAGCGCGTCGCTGTCGCCGCCATCGGCCAGTTCGACCAGCACCATCCACTCCGGCGCGGGCTGGAAGGGTTGCGGCAGTTGCGGGCAGTGGCGCGCCAGCAGGGTCATGCACGGCGCCGAAATCAGCTCGAAGGAGGTGATGCGGTCGCCCACGCTGGCCTGCAGGCCGCGCAAGAGCTCCAGCGCCGCGCGCGGGTGGGCGACGTGTACCAGCGCCGTGGCATGCGCCGTCGGGCGCGGATAGAGGCGCAATACCGCACGCGTGATCACGCCCAGCGTGCCTTCCGAGCCGATGAACAGCTGCTTGAGGTCGTAACCGGTGTTGTCCTTCCGCAGGCCGCGCAGGCCATTCCAGACCGTGCCGTCGGCCAGCACCACTTCCAGCCCCAGCGTCAGGTCGCGCATATTGCCGTAGCGCAGCACATTGATGCCGCCGGCATTGGTCGCCAGCGCGCCGCCGATCTGGCAGCTGGCGGCGGCGGCCCAGTCGGCCGGAAACAGGCGGCCAGCGGCGCGTGCGGCCTGCTGCACGGCGGCCAGCGTGCTGCCGGCTGCCACGGTAATGGTGTTGTTGTCCGGATCAAGCTGTTCGATGCCGGTCATGCGCGACAGCGACAGCACGATGGCTCGGCCGCTGTCATCCGGGGTGGCCGCCCCGCACAGGCTGGTGTTGCCACCCTGTGGTACGACCGGAATGCGGTGCTGGTGGCACAGGGCGAGCGTGGCCGACACTTCGGCGGTGGTGCGCGGGCGAACCACCGCCAGCGCCTTGCCCTGATAGCGGCGGCGCTGGTCGAGCAGATACCCATCCATGGCGCTGCCGGTGAGTACGCCGGCGGCGTCGGTCAGCGCAGCCAGCGCGGCAAGAAAATCAGCAGACATGCGCGTGCCCCGTGAAGTCCTGGCATACCCTATTGGATATGCCCTTCGATTGATTGATTGCAAAAGGCTTCAGTTGTATACCTGCAGAATGCTTGTTGCACTGGCGTGTGGGTTTACAGCCAGAAATCGCTGCGGGCAATGTGCTTGCTCAGTACGCGCTGGAAATGGCCGGGGTCCTTGGCGAAGGTCAGCGCGCCGGCAGCCGGCTTGTGGAAATCGTACAGGCGCGACACCCAGAAACGCAGTGCGGCGGCGCGCAGCATGGCCGGCCAGGCGGCGAGCTCGGCCTCGCTGAACGGGCGCACGCTCTGATAGGCGGCCAGCAGCGCACGCGCGCGCTCGGCATCGATGTCGCCATCGGCCGTCACGCACCAGTCATTCAGCGTAATCGCCACGTCGTACAGCAGCGTGTCGTTGCAGGCGTAGTAAAAATCGATGAAGCCGCCGACATGGTCACCATTCATCAGCACATTGTCGCGGAACAGGTCGGCGTGGACGACGCCGCGCGGCAACTCGTTGCGCGACCACTCGGCCTGGAACAGCACTTCATCGTGCAACTGGCGCGCTTCGTCGTCAGGCATGTAGCCGTAAACCTCGGCGGCGGTGTGCGTCCACCAGTGCGGGCCGCGCGGATTGTCCATGTGGCCGCTGTAATTGCGCGCGGCGAGGTGCATCTGCGCCAGCATTTCGCCCACTTCGCCGCACTGGATCGCGTTCGGCTCCTCGACCACCACGCCGGGCAGGCAGTTCACCAGCAGCGTGGGACGGCCATTCAGTTCGTCGACATACTGTTCGTCGAAATTGGCAATCGGTGCCGCCACCGCGATGCCATGCTGCGCCAGATGCGCCATCAGCTTCACGTAGTAATCCAGCTCGTCGGTCATCAGGGTTTCAAACAGCGTGAGCACGTAGCGCCCGTGGCTGGTGGTGACGAAGTAATTGGTATTGGTGACGCCAGCGGCGATGCCCTTGAGTTCGACCAGCGTGCCCAGGGCATAGCGCTTCAGAAAGGGTTGCAGATCGGCTTCGGTTACGGTGGTAAAAACGGACATGCGATTTCCAGATTGGGCGAGGGCCCGGCATAGACGGGTGAGGGGTGAACAAGGCGGCGTTCCGGGCGGTCCCGGTCAGGTCTGCTGCAGGCCGCTGCAGGGCGCAGCGTGCCTGTTTGTTCAGGGCTTAATGGGTATTGGCTTGTAGCCTAATGGCAGTAAAGGTTCTGGATGTATACCCTTCTTACCATTCAAAAAGCACCCAGCGCGGTACGCTCAGTGCCGGAAGCGGCTCATCACGGCGGGTGAAGTTGCCGGCACCGGCTTCATCCACCAGATAGTAGGGCTTGCCGCTCTTGGGGGTAATCTTGACCATGTACAGCCGCCCCTTGAGGCGGTATTCGGTCAGCGTGCGGTTTTCCTCGGTCACGATGCGCACTTCCGGCTCCGCTTCCTGCGTGGCCGGCGCGGTGTTTTCCGGCATCGGCGGCGGCGCGGCCGGATCATCGGCTGCCAGCGCCGGCAGGCTCAGGGCAGCGAACAGGGCGGGGAGTAGCAGTCGGTTCATGGTGCGATCCTTTGGCGGTAGCGGCGCGGTGCACAGGCCACGCTCACGGCAAGCAGCAGACAAAAACAGCGGAACAATCACGACCCAGGCGGTAATATCCGGGTGCGGCTTGCGCTGCACACAATTCTTACAACGAAGTATAGAGGTTTTACGCATGGCCACGCTGCTGCTCATCGACGGATCGTCCTACCTGTATCGCGCTTTCCACGCGATCCGTGAGCTTTCGGCGCCGGACGGCACGCCGACCAATGCCATCTACGGCTTTGTGAACATGCTGAAAAAGCTGCGGGAAACCACGCCGGCCGATTATATCGCCTGCGTCTTCGATGCCAAAGGCAAAACCTTTCGCGACGACATCTACCCCGAATACAAGGCGCAGCGCCCGCCGATGCCGGACGAGCTGCGCGTGCAGATCGATCCCATCCACCAGGCGGTGGCGGCGTTCGGCCTGAAAATCCTGATGGTCGACGGCGTCGAGGCCGACGACGTGATCGGCACGCTGGCCATGGCCGCAGCCGAACAGGGCATCGAAACGATTCTGTCGACCGGCGACAAGGACATGGCGCAGTTGGTGAACCAGCATGTGCGTATCGAAAACTCCATGAGTGGCGAAGTGCTCGACGAAGCCGGCGTGTTCGAGAAATTCGGCGTGCGGCCCGACCAGATTGTCGATTACCTGACGCTGGTGGGTGATACGGTCGACAACGTTCCCGGCGTGCCCAAGTGCGGACCGAAAACGGCGGCAAAATGGCTGGCCGAATACGACACGCTGGCCGCGCTCGTGGCGCAGGCCGACACCGTGAAGGGCGTGGTCGGGCAGAACCTGCGCGACAGCCTGGCATGGCTGCCGACCGCGAAGACGCTGGTGACGATCAAGTGCGATGTCGATCTGGCGAGCGAGCTGCCCGACGGCATTGCCGATCTCGCGCCGCACAGCGAAGACTGGCCGACGCTGCTCAATCTGTTCAAGCGCTTCAATTTCAAGACCTGGACCCGCGAAGCCGAGGCCAGGCTGGCGACGCCCGCCAGCGCCGCCATGAGCAGCGGCGACCTGTTCGGCGATGTGAGCGAGGCCGATGTCGCCCCGGTCGAAACTCCGGCCGCCGCCCCGCCTGCTGGCCCGGTCGAGCGCCATTACGTCACCATCCAGGACGAAGCCACGCTGGCGCAATGGCTGGCGAAACTGCAGGCCTGCGAGCTGGTGGCGCTCGATACCGAAACCACCAGCCTGGATGCCATGCAGGCGCGGCTGGTCGGCATGTCGTTCGCGGTGGCCGATGGCGAGGCGGCCTATCTGCCGCTGGCGCATCGCGGCCCCGATTGTCCCATCCAGTTGCCCTTCGATGAGACCCTGGCCAGACTCAAGCCGTGGCTGGAGTCGGCCGCACACAAGAAGGTCGGCCAGAACCTCAAGTACGACCAGCATGTGTTCGCCAATCACGGCATTGCGCTGGCCGGCATCCAGGATGACACGCTGCTGATGTCCTACGTGCTCGCCAGCCACCTGCGCCACAATATGGACGACCAGGCCGAGCGCGAGCTGGGCGAAACGACGATCAAGTACGAAGAGGTGTGCGGCAAGGGCGCGAAGGCCATCGGCTTCGACGAGGTCGAAGTGACAAAGGCGGCAGAGTATGCGGCGGAAGACGCCGATATTACTCGGCGTCTGGCCTATACCCTGCTGCCGCGCATCACTGACCGGCTGGCCTATGTGTACCGCGACATCGAGCTGCCCAGCCGCGACGTGCTCTATGCGATGGAGCGCCACGGCGTACTGCTCGACTCGGCGCTGCTGGCGCGCCAGAGCCACGAAATCGGCCTGCGGCTGGTCGAGCTGGAGCAGGAGGCCTACACGCTGGCCGGCCAGCCCTTCAACCTTGCCAGCCCCAAGCAGATCGGCGAAATCTTCTTCGAGCAGCTCAAGCTGCCGGTGGTGAAGAAAACCCCCAAGGGCGCGCCATCGACCGACGAAGAGGTGCTGGAAGAGCTGGCGAAAGACTTCCCGCTGCCGCGCGTGCTGCTGGAGCACCGCGCGCTGTCGAAGCTGAAATCGACCTACACCGACAAGCTGCCGCAGATGGTCAACCCGGCCACCGGCCGCGTGCACACCAGCTACAACCAGACCGTCGCGGTGACGGGGCGGCTGAGCTCCAGCGACCCCAACCTGCAGAACATTCCGGTGCGCACCGCGGAAGGCCGGCGCATCCGCGAGGCCTTTATCGCGCCGCCGGGGCATGTGATCGTGTCGGCGGATTATTCGCAAATTGAATTGCGCATCATGGCCCACCTTTCCGAAGACGCGAACCTGATGCGCGCGTTTGCGGAGGGTATGGACGTGCATCGCGCCACCGCTGCCGAGGTATTCGGCTGCACGGTGGATGAGGTCACGAGCGAGCAGCGCCGCTACGCCAAGACCATCAATTTCGGCCTGATCTACGGCATGAGCCAGTTCGGTCTGGCCAGCCAGCTGGGCATCACCCGCGAGGCGGCGAAAACCTTTATCGAGCGCTATTTCCACCGCTTCCCCGGCGTGGCCGAATACATGGAAAACACGCGCAACACCGCGCGCGAGCAGGGCTATGTGGAAACCGTGTTCGGCCGGCGGCTGTGGCTGCCCGAGATCAAGTCGCCCAACCCGATGCGCCGCGCCGGCGCCGAGCGCGCGGCGATCAATGCGCCCATGCAGGGCACGGCGGCCGACCTGATCAAGCTGGCGATGATCGCCGTGCAGAACTGGCTGGTGAACGAGAAGCTCGCCAGCCGGCTGATCATGCAGGTGCACGACGAGCTGGTGATGGAAGTGCCCGAAGCCGAGCTGGACCTGGTGAAAGCCGAATTGCCGCGCCGCATGGCAGCGATTGCCGGGCTGAACGTGCCCTTGCTCGCCGAAGTGGGCGTGGGTGCCAACTGGGAAGAGGCGCACTGAGCAAACGACGCACCCGTGCGGCACACGCTCGCACGGGGCAGTCTTTTTAAACCATGGTGCGCCAAGTGCAAGCCCTGTCAGCCAGCCGGATCCCCGCTGACAGGCAGGGCCGGTTTTGCAAAAGCCGCGCGCCCCTGTTTGGCTGTGGCCTCGCGGCAAACGCGGGTCTGCAAGCCTGATTCATCAGTAAATGCTGCATTGCAAATAGCAGTTGTACGCCGGCCATGCTGTTCTACAGTGAAATCCTGACGAAAATTGAAAAACAAGTCAGGTTTTCAGGGCAAGGAGTTTGGCATGCAGCACGCTCTTCCACCTTATTCCCGATTGCTGGCCAGCATGCTTGCCGGCTTTGCCGTCCAGAATGCGGCCATGGCGTTTTCCGCCAGTGACATCCGCACGGTTTCCCACATCGGTCAGCCCTATGTCGGCCGCATTGCCTTGCAGCTGGGGCCCGATGAACAGCTCAGCGAGCGGTGCATCCGCGTGATTCCCGACGGCGGGGATCTGCCCAGCATCGGGCAGGCGCAGGTGCAGCTGATCGAGCGCGACGCCGGCGCGACGCTGGTGGTGCGCTCCTACAATGCCGTGGGCGAGCCGATGGTGGGCTTCCTCGTCGAGCTGGATTGCGGCCAGATTCAGTGGAGCCGGCAATTTACCGTTTTTCTTGACCCCGCCCCGGTTCCCGTCGAGGCGCCGACGACGGCTGTCAATGTCAGCCCGCCGGTGGTCACGCGTGGCGGGCGGCTGATGAAGGAAGACACCACGCTGGCCGAGCTGGCGGCGCGCCGCAATCAGCCCGGTACGGCGGCCTATCGCCGTGATCTGGCCCGCCTGCAAAAGGCCAATCCGGACATCGGCGATCCCGATGCCACGATTCCGGCTGGCAGCCGGGTGGTCATTCCGGCCCGGCCGCGTCCGGCTCCGGTCAGCAAGCCGGCGACCAGCACGGCCAGTGGTGTGCCCGCCGGCCCCAGCCTGACGCTCAGCGAGCCCGGCGTTGCTGCCGGCAAGCCGCGCCTGTCGGCTGCGCCGATCAAGGATGCCAATTACATCGCCGAGCTGGAGCGCAAGGTGGCGCTGATGGAAGAGCTACAGGGCAAGCTCGAGCTTGAGGTGGCCCAGCTGCAGACGCGACTGAATGCGCTGAACGCCAGTACCGCGGCACTGGCCAGCGCCACGGGCCAGCTGGCCGTCGCCAGCCAGGCGGCCTCGCCTGCCGCGCAGGCCGCCGCGCCCGTCAAGCCAACGGCAGAGACGGCGCCCAAGGCCACGCCACGGTATCAGGCGCCGGGTATGGGGCAACTGGGCTGGCTGGCACTGGGCGGCGTGGTGCTGGGCGGGCTGATCGGTTTCTGGGTCTGGCGCATGCGCCGGCGGCGCCGTGAAGACTGGGATGACGACCAGATCGCCTCCAGCTTTGCTGCTGCGCGCACGGCGGTGATGACGCAGCTCGCCATGCGCGCGGCCCGCAGCAAGGATGAAAGACTCACGCAGCAATCGCAGTTCCGTCACACCATCATGCTCAACGGTATCGAAGTTGCTGACGCCGATGTGTCGCTGATGGATCGCGCCACGCTGCTGATTTCGCAGGGCGAGATCGATGAGGCGATCGAGGTGTTGCAGGAGGCCATCAACGAGTCGCCCAAGGATGTCGAGCGCTGGCTGATGCTGTTCCGCCTGTTCCGCCAGCAGGCGATGAAGTCCGACTACGCCATCCTCGCGCGGCGCTTCCTCAACCAGCCGCACGACCACGACGACTGGGAGCTGGTGCGCAATATCGGTGCGCGGCTCGATCCGGAAAACCCGCTGTACGAGCGGCCCGCCAGGGAGGCGGCGCCCAAGGCCGAGCCGCCCAGGGCCGAGCCGGATCTCGCGCTGGATGCCGAGCGTGCCCTCGCTGCGGCTTCGGGTGAAACACCCCGGGCAGCAGCGGCTGCCGCAGAAAAGGATGCGGAACTGATGGACTTCTTCAGCCATCCCGACACGCATTTGCCCGAGAAAAAGCCCTATGGCGAAATCCAGCCACCGGAAGCCATCTCGCTGGACTTGCCGCCGCTGGAGCTCGACACGCCCGACAAACCGGCCGAAGGGCGCTCGCCCATCGACCAGCTGGTCGACAAGAAATCCGGCTGAGACCGTTTTCCCGGAGCCACAAGGCGGCCATGTTAAACTGGCCGCCTTTTCCTTTGCCTGCCGGAGCCCGCCGTGAGCCAGCCCATGCCGTCCCGAGTCGTGATCGCCACCCGTGAAAGCCCGCTGGCGCTGTGGCAGGCCAAACACGTGAAGGCCTGGCTGGAGCAGCGCTATCCGCAGCTGCAAGTCGAGCTGCTGGGGATGACCACGCAGGGCGATCGCATTCTCGATGTCACGCTGAACAAGATCGGCGGCAAGGGCCTGTTCGTCAAGGAACTGGAAGCCGCCCTGCAGGATGGTCGCGCCGATCTGGCCGTGCATTCGATGAAGGATGTGCCCATGGTGCTGCCCGAAGGTTTTGCGCTGGCCGCCATCGGCGAGCGTGAAGACCCGCGCGATGCCTTTGTCTCGAACCGGTATCAATCGGTCGACGAGTTGCCCGAAGGCAGCGTGGTCGGCACCGCCAGCCTGCGCCGCGAAGCCCAGCTGCGCGCCCGCCGGCCCGATCTCGTCATCAAGCCGCTGCGCGGCAATGTCGGCACCCGCCTGAAAAAGCTCGATGACGGCGAATTCGACGCCATCATCCTCGCCGCCGCCGGGCTCAAGCGCCTGGGGCTGGCTGAGCGCATCGCCAGCCTGATCAGCGTGGATGACAGCCTGCCCGCACCGGGCCAGGGCGCGCTGGGTCTGGAAGTGCGGGCCGACCGGGCCGATTTGCTGACGCTGCTCGCACCCTTCAATCACGCGCCGACGGCGGCCTGCGTCACGGCCGAGCGCACGCTGTCGCAACGCCTCAATGGTTCCTGCCAGGTGCCGCTGGCGGCGTATTGCACCGTCGAGGACGAACACTTTCTGCGCCTGCGCGGCCTGGTGGCCTGGCCCGATGGCAGCGCCAGCGTCTACGCCGAATCGAACGGCACGCTGAAATCCGCCGCGGCGCTTGGCGGCCAGGTGGCCGACCTGCTGCGCACCGAGGGGGCCACGCCGATTCTGCACGCCCTGGCGCAAGGCGCATGAGCCTCGCCACCCGCCGCATCTGGGTGACACGTCCGGCCGGGCAGGCAGCGGTGCTGAGCGCGCTGTTGCAGGAGGCCGGTGCGGAGGTGTTTGCGCTGCCGCTGCTGGAAATACACCCGCCCGAGAATGCGCAGCCCCTGCAGGCAGCGCTGGCGCAACTGGCCAGCTATGATCTGGCGATCGCGGTCAGCCCTTCGGCCATTTCGGCCGTGCTTGCCGCCTTGCCCGCGGGCTGGCCGGCCACACTGCCGCTGGCCGTGGTGGGGCCGGGCAGCCTGCGCAGCGCCCAGGCTGCCGGCATACATAACCTTGTATATCCGGAAACCAGCTTTGACAGCGAGGGCTTGCTGGCCATACCCCGCATGAATGCCGTGGCGGGCCAGCGCATTCTGCTGCTGCGCGGCAACGGCGGGCGTGACTTGCTGCCGGATACGCTGCGCGCACGCGGCGCCAGCGTCGAGGTCGTGCAGGCTTATCGCCGCGAGCCGCCGCAGCTGACGCCCGGCCAACTGCTGCTGGAACTGCAGCGCGGTTGTGACGCCATGCTGGTCACCAGTTCGGAAGCCGCGCAACACCTGTTCCGGCTGGGTGGAGCCGCAGCGCGGCAATCGTTACAATCGCAGCTGTATTGCGTGCCGCATGCGCGCATTGCCGAAGCGCTGCAGGCCGAAGGAGCCGGGCAGATCCTGCTGTCGGCGACCGGCGATGCGGCAATGGTCGCGACCCTGCAGCAACATTTTGCCTGAACGCTTCAAGCGGCAAGCACTGCCTTTTACTGACCCTGTTTGACGACTGGAACAACCATGACGCAGGAACAAGCAAGCGATTCCCTGGCTTCCGCCCTGAAACCGCCGGCGCGCCGCAAGGGCGTCTCGCCCGCCATCGTGCTGGGTGGCGCGACCTTGCTGGCGGTGGCCGCGCTGTGGTTCAACCAGCAGCACGAGCTCAACCGCCTGCGCGAAGCCGTGGCCAGCCAGCTTGCCAGCGGCGTGAGCCAGCAGGCCGAGCAGCAGAAACTGCTGAAAGCGCTGCAGGAGCAGCAAGCCCGCCTCCAGCAGCAATTGCAGCTGGTGGCCGGCCAGCAAACGGCCACGGCCGGCCAGCAAGCCAATCTGACCGCGATGTACGAAGCACTCACGCGCGGCGAAACGCAGCGCGGTCTGGCCGAGGTCGAGCAGACGCTGAATTTCGCCAGCCAGCAATTGCAGCTGGCCGGCAACGTCAATGCCGCGCTCACCGCGCTGACTGCCGTTGACCAGAAGCTCGCGCAGCTCAATCGCCCGGAGCTGATTGCGCTGCGCCAGGCCATCGCCCGCGATACGGCCGCGCTGAAAAGCCTGCCCTTTGTCGATCTGGTCGGCCTGAGCGCGCGGCTGGACAACCTGACCAATCAGGTTGACGTGCTGCCGCTGGCGCTCAACGACGCCCGCTCGGCCAGCATCCCGGCCCCGGCGGTCGGGCAGGCTTCGAAACTCGAGCGCTTTGGCGCCGAGGTCTGGCATGAACTCAGCCAGCTGATCCGCATCCGCCGCCTCGACCGCCCCGACGCCGTGCTGCTGTCGCCCGAGCAGGCCTTTTTCCTGCGCGAGAACATCAAGCTGCGCCTGCTCGACGCGCGCACCGCGCTGCTGATGCGCAATGATGCCGCCTACCGTGCCGACCTGGCCGCCGCCCAGCGCTATGCCGAGCAGTATTTCGACGGCCAGACCCCGGCCGCGCGGCAGTTCCGCAGCGAACTGGCCAGCCTGCAGCAGCAGAATGTCGTCATCGAGCTGCCCACGCTGGCTGCCAGCCTCGCCGCCGTGCAGAACGCCCGCCTCGCCAGTGAAAAGGTGACGCCGTGAAAGCCTTGTTGTGGGTGATTGGCCTGTTTGCCCTGGCCGTGGGTCTGACCCAGTTTGCCGAGCTCAACACCGGTTATGCGCTGCTGATCGTGCCGCCCTGGCGCATCGAACTGTCGCTGAACCTGATGATTGTGCTGCTGGTGGCGACCGTTGCCGTGCTCTATCTGCTGGTGCGCCTGCTCGTCGAGCTGGGCGGCCTGCCCGAGCGCGTCAAGCGCTACCGCCTGCGCCGTCGCCAGGAAGAAGCGCTGAGTCTGGAGCGCGGCGCGCGCCTGGCCTTTTTCGAGGGCCGCTACCAGCGCGCCGAACGGCTGGCCGGCGAAGCGCTCAAGCTGTGTGACGACCGGGAAACCTATGCGGTCAATGCCCTGCTGGCCGCCCGCGCAGCGCATGCCATTCGGGATTTCGAGCGCCGCGACGCACTCTTTGCCGCCCTGCAGCAGAAACTGGGCAGCGAGCACCTCGCCACCGCCATGACCATGGCCGAGCTGTATCTGGACGAACGCCGCTATGCCGACGCCGATGTCGCACTGGCGCGCGCGCGTGCGAATTCGCCCAAGCTCACCGCCGCGCTCAAGCTCGAGCTGCGTCTGCGCCAGCGCGAAGAAAAGCACGATGCCGTCATCCGTCTGGCCGAGCAGCTGCTCAAGAGCGAGGCCATCGATGATGATCAGGCGCTGCGCCTGAAACGCCAGGCGCATCTGCTGCAATTGCGCCAGCAGACGCTGACGCTGCGCGAGCTGAAGGACTGGTGGAAAAAGCTGCCGGCCAGCGAGCAGCTCGACGCCCTGCTGGTGGGCGAGCTGGCGCGTGCCTATGTGGCGCTGGGCGAAGGTCACGAAGCACGCCTGCTGATCGAAAAAGCCCTCACCGACGGCGAATGGTCGAGCGAGCTGGCGCTGATCTACGGCCAGCTGGAACTGGATGACCAGGAACAGGTCGGCCAGCTGCAAATGGCCGAAGCCTGGCTCAAGCAGCACCCCGATGACGCCGACCTGCTGCTGACGCTGGGGCGCCTGTGCCGCCGCCACTCCCTGTGGGGCAAGGCACAGAACTACCTCGAAGCCAGCATCGCCGTCGCGCCGTCCGCCGTCGCCCACGCCGAACTGGCCGCCATGCTCGAAGGACTGGAGCGCGACGACGCCGCCAACCGTCATTACCGCGCCAGCCTGAGCCTGGCCCTGCAAAAGGGTGAAATCGGTGTCTGACGGGTATCCAGCTATAGCCATTTCCCTGATTGGGCTATAGGGCTATCCATTGCCGGGTATGTTGCCGGTTACTGCTGATCCTGTACTTTTCGACCGCCAGCAAGGGCGCCCGGGCCAACCGCCCCGGCGCCCTTGCTGTTTTCTGATCAAGGGTTGCCTGCGCAAATCCCGAGCAGAAATGCATAGTTGGACTGCAGAGCGTGATTCTGGTCGTGGCTCATGATTCGTCATAACGCGAAAGAAACTGGAAGGACTAATCCTGCTGATTATCAGTCACGCCCCCCCGGGGCGCTGCCGTTAATCAGTGGGGTGCTAATAGTGAGAAAACACTCAGGACGTGCCAATCAGTAACAGAAAATCAGGGGTAAAAATTATTTTTTCAGTCAAAGGATTTTTATGATTATTGCAGATTCACAACTCGCTCTGTCTGATGATGATTTCAAGAAGTTGGGTGGTCTTGTGGGGGCTGATCTGCCTGCTTCTTTTATTCTGCACTATAAATTCAGTAATGGTGGTTATCCTGAAGAAAATCATGTGAAAGGCGAGGAGAGTGATTTTTCGTTTCAGGGATTTTTTCCGATCAGGTATGGGCAACAAACGGTAGAGACTATTCATGCAGATATTCTCGAATGGGGTGTTGTCGATAAGTTCATTCCATTCGGATTTGATGATGGTGGAAATGTGTTTTACATTTCACTTGAGCCCTGCTTTGCAGGTAATGTTCTCCTGCTGACAGCGGATTCACATGATGTATTCAAAGTGTGCAACAGCTTTGATTTTTTTCTAAATGCGCTTGAATTTAGAGATGCATGATTTGCTGCATGAAAATTTCATGCCGATCCCTGGCAATGTTGTTTTATGCACCAGCGTCGCCGTTTTTTGACTGTACCGCAGTATATCGGTGTGCCACGCGCAGGTGCGACGTGCCCGCAGCACGGCACGGCTCCGTGTTGTATCGCAGCTTTGCCAACGGCGCACCGCTACAGTTTTTGCAACATGGTTGCGCAACCAGGTTGCATTAACTATCCTGAGCGCCTTTGCCGGCTTTCGTCCGGCCCATGCCTCAGGAGCGCCGCATGACCGATACCCGCTTGCCCGTTACCGTGCTGTCCGGATTTCTGGGCGCCGGCAAGACCACCTTGCTGAACCACGTTCTCGCCAATCGCGCCGGCCTGCGCGTCGCCGTGATCGTCAACGACCTCTCCGAAGTCAATATCGACGGCGAGCTGATTCATCAGGGCGGTTTCCGGCGCGGCGAGGAAAAGCTGGTCGAAATGTCCAATGGCTGCATCTACTGTACCCTGCGCGAAGACCTGCTGGAGGAAGTGGCCAGGCTGGCGCGCGAAGGGCGCTTTGACTACCTGCTGATCGAATCCACCGGCATTGCCGAGCCCATGCCGGTGGCGGAAACCTTTACCTTCCGCGACGAAGCCGGGCAGTCGCTGGCCGATCTGGCGCGGCTCGATACCCTGGTTACCGTCGTGGATGCCCACAACTTCCTGCGTGATTACGCCAGCAGCGCAATGCTGGCCGAGCGCGGCGAAAGCCTCGGCGAGGAGGACGAGCGCACCGTGGTCGATCTGCTGATCGAGCAGGTGGAATTCTGCGATGTGCTGGTCATCAGCAAGCCCGATCTGGTCAGCGCCGACGAGCTGGCCCGGCTGCAGGGCATTCTCGCCGCACTCAATCCGCGCGCGCGCCAGCTGGTGGCGCAGGATGGCCGCATCGACCCGGCCGCCATTCTTGGCACCGGGCTGTTCGATTTCGACGCCGCGGCCAATGCGCCGGGCTGGCTGGCCGAACTACGCGGCGAGCATGTGCCGGAGACCGAGGAGTACGGCATCAGCAGTTTCGTCTGGGAAGCGCGCAAGCCGCTGCATCCGCAGCGTTTCTGGTCGCTGATCCAGCGCGACTGGCCGGGCGTGCTGCGCTCCAAGGGCTTTTTCTGGCTGGCCAGCCGCCCCGATTTTGCCGGCAGCTGGTCGCAGGCCGGCGGCGCCTGCCGCCATGGTGCTGCAGGCCTGTGGTGGGCTGCCGTAGCACCGGAAGAATGGCCGGACGACGACGCGCAGCAGGCCGAAATTGCCGAGCGCTGGGATACCGATTTTGGTGACCGCAAGCAGGAAATCGTCATCATCGGTTGCGGCATGGACGAAGCCGCCCTGCGCGCCGAGCTGGATGCCTGCCTGCTCACCGAGGCCGAGCTGAATCAGGGCGTGGCCTACTGGCAGCGGCTCACCGACCCCTTCCCGCACTGGGCAGTGGCCAGCGCGGAGCCGGCATGACCGCCACGCTGATCCGCAACGCCCGCCTGGTCAATGAAGGCCGCATCACTGCAGCGGATCTGCGCATCCGCCACGGCCGCATCGAGCGCATTGCCCCGCAGCTGGCCGCCTTGCCCGGCGAAACCCAGTTTGATGCCGCCGGCGCGTGGTTGCTGCCGGGCATGATCGACGACCAGGTGCATTTCCGCGACCCCGGCGCGCCGCACAAGGGCAGCATCGCCAGCGAATCGCGCGCAGCGGTCGCGGGGGGCATCACCAGTTTCATGGACATGCCCAATACCCAGCCGCCGACACTGACACTGGACGCGCTCGCTGCCAAAAAGGCGATTGCCGCCGCCGCGTCGGTGGCCAATTACGCCTTCCATTTCGGCGTCAGCCACGACAATCTCGACACCGTGGCGCGGCTCGATCCACGACTGGTGGCAGGCGTCAAAGTCTTCATGGGTGCCTCGACCGGCAATATGCTGGTGGATGACCCGGCCAGCCTGGAGCGTCTCTTTGCCAGCTGCCCGACCATCCTGCTGGCGCACTGCGAAGCCACACCGCGCATCCGCGCGCGCGAAGCAGACTGGCAGCGCCGCTATGGCACCGCGATTCCGGCCGATCAGCACCCGCTGATTCGTGATGAAGAAGCCTGCTGGCAGTCGTCCAGCCTGGCCGTCGCTCTGGCGAAACGGCATGGCACCAATCTGCATGTGCTGCACCTGACCACGGCGCGCGAGCTGGCCTTGTTCGAGCCGGGCCCGCTGGCGGGCAAGCGCATCACGGCCGAAGTCTGCGTGCACCACCTGCTGTTTGACGACAGCGACTATGCCCGCCTCGGCCACCTGATCAAATGCAATCCCGCCATCAAGAGCCGTGCCGATCGCGATGCCCTGCGTGAGGCGCTGCTGGCTGGCCGGCTGGACATCATCGGCACCGATCACGCGCCGCACACGCTGGCGGAAAAGCAGCGCGACTACCCGCAGGCGCCCTCCGGCCTGCCGCTGGTGCAGCATGCGCTGCCGGCGCTCTTCGAACTGGTGGCCGATGGCGTGCTGCCGCTGCCGCTGCTGGTCGAGAAAACCAGCCATGCCGTTGCTGAACGCTTTGCGATTGCCGAGCGCGGCTATCTGCGCGAAGGCTACTGGGCCGATCTGGCGCTGGTGGAGGCGCTGCCACAGCCACAGGCCGTAGCGGACGAGCCGGTGCTGGCGCACTGTGGCTGGACCCCCTTCAGGCACCACCGTTTCCGCCATCGCGTGCGCAGCACCTGGGTATCGGGCCAGCTGGCCTGGCATGACGGGGTGCTGCAGAGCGGCTGCCAGGGGATGGAGCTGGAAATTGCACGCTAGCGATCGGCAGCAATGCCGGTTCGGCTACCTGATTATTGATCCGGCCCTCAGAAGTTTGAATTTCCCTAGGAGCGAGCTTGCTCGCGAAGCGTTGCTGATCGCGAGCAAGCTCGCTCCTACGAGTGAAAACATCAGAGGGCGGGATCAATAGTCAGCCAGCTCAGCAACTCGTCATGCCGGCGTCCCACGGGGATTCCCTGCGGTCAAGGCCGGCATCCAGAGCACCGCTCGAACAGGCATTGCAGCTCGATTCCCGCTTTCGCGGGAATGACGAATTGTTCTTTGCTGAGGTAGCTACCCAATCAGGTCTGACTATGGGTATATGGCTGCGACCTTTTTTGCTGATTGGTTGCAGTCATATACCTGCTAGGTCGGCAATTTCAGACCCACGCTGGTGATCTTCCCGCCTTCAATTTCGTGCACGGTCAGCGTCACGCCGCCCAGTGCCACGTGCTCGCCGATGGTGGGGGCGCGGCGCAGACTGGCGGTGATCCAGTCGGCCAGCGTCTGCTCCGGATCACCCGGTATGGCGCAGCCGCAGAACATCGCCACATCGCCCAGCTGCGCATCGCCGTGCAGGTAGAATTCGCCGAAGAAGCGCCGTGCGCTGAGCTGGCTTTCGCTGCGCGAGGCGGCAAAGCGCTGGCCCAGTTCCGGCAGCGCCGGCTCGTCGGCGGCCAGCAGTACCAGATCCCCGGCCTGCAGCACCAGCCCTTCCTCCGGGTGCAGCAGCATGCCGCGCCGCCACACGCCCAGCGCCTCCGCCAGCCCCGCGCGCACCGGAATCGCGGTGCTGGGCAGGCCGGCGACTTCGGCATTCGGCGCCACGCGATACTGCACCAGCAGCCAGTCGTTGTATTCGCTGCCATGCACCGCATGCTGGGCCAGCGGGTCGGGGTGGCTGGGCACTTCCACCTTCAGGAGTCGCGCCAGCCAGGCAATCGTGCTGCCCTGGATCAGCAGCGAGCTGACGACCACCGCCAGCGCGGCATCGAACATCAGCATGGCGTGATCCACGCCGGCCATCAGCGGAAACACCGCCAGCACGATGGGCACCGCACCACGCAGCCCCACCCAGCTGACAAACAGCAGCTCGCGCCAGCGAAAGCGCAGCGGCCACAGGCACAGCAGCACGCTCAGCGGCCGCGCCACCAGCATCAGGAACAGCGCAATCGGCAGCAGCAGCGGCAGCTCGGTCACCACCCGCGACGGCGTCGCCAGCAGGCCCAGCAGCAGGAACATGCCAGCCTGCGCCAGCCAGGCCATGCCATCCATCACCTGCAGGCTGTGCTCGCGCGCTTGCAGGGGGCGGTTGCCGATCAGCATCCCGGCACAATACAGCGCCAGAAAGCCGCTGCCGCCCAGCTTGGCCGTCGCGCCAAACAGCGCCAGCGCGCTGCCCAGCAGCACCAGCGGATAAAGGCTTTCCGGCAGGTTCAGGCGGTTGACCAGCCGCCAGATCAGCCAGCCGCCGCCGCCGCCGCACACCAGACCGATGCCGAACTGGCGCAGGAATTCCAGCCCCATCGCCCCTGGCCCCATCTGCCCCGAGGTCAGCGTGGCGATCAGCACGATCACCAGAAAGATCGCCATCGGATCGTTGATCCCCGACTCGATTTCCAGTGTCGCGCCCACGCGCTCGTTGAGTTTCACGCCCGAGCTGCGCAACAGCGCGAACACCGCCGCCGCGTCGGTCGAGCCGACAATCGAACCCAGCAGAAACCCCAGCGGCAGCGACAGGCCCAGTATCCAGGCGGCAAAGACGCCGGTCAGCCCGGCCGTGACGGCCACGCCGAAGGTGGCCAGCAGCAGCGCCGGTTTCAGTGCCACGCGAAAGGTCGAGAAGCGCGTGCGCAGCCCGCCATCGAAGAGGATGACCGCCAGCGCCAGATTGCCAACGGTGAAGGACAGGCCGAAATCGTTGAACACCAGCCCGCCGGGGCCGCTGTCGCCGGCCAGCATGCCCACGCCCAGAAACACCAGCAGCAGCGGCGTGCCCAGTTTGGCGGTCAGCGAGGTGGCAATCATTGCCACCAGCAGCAGGACACCGAAGAGCAGGGCAAGGGCATTGACGTCGGTCATGGGAGCGGCACGCGGTAAATGGCGGAAGTCGGCAAAAGTGTCTGGAAGTATATCGCTGCAGCCCATGGCCCGTATGGGCTTCGGGTCGCTACATGGTGGTGTATTGGCGCGTCGTAGCGCGTCTGGCAAAAGCCGGCAAGTGGCACGCTCCATGCATGGTAGGGCTTTCCTTTCCCAGGAGGCAATCACCATGCACATCCTCAGCAGCCAGCTCACCCTTGCCGGCGAGCATCAGCTTGAACGCAGCGTCAGCAGCACACAAACGCTGCAGACGGCCAGTGACCCGTTTGCCGCATTCCTGCAGCAGCGCCTGCAGGCCATGACGGCCCCCGCGCCGGCCAGTTCCCCGCCCGGCGCCACCACCGCCGACAGCGAAGCGGCGCGCCGCCGCTGCTTCCAGTCGCTGATCGCCCTGCTGTTCGGCGACCGCACCCCGTGCGGCTGCGCAGACGCGGCCAGCCCGGCTGGCCAGACCAAGTCCGCACCCGCCGCGCCGGCGCAGCTGGCGCAGGGGCTGGCGGGACTGCGGCTGGAAACGACGACGACCATCAGCGAAAAGGAATCGTGCAGCTTCAGCGCCAGCGGCGCGGTCTGCCTGGCCGACGGCAGCCGCCGGGAGTTCGACCTCGATTACGCCTTCAGCCGCGAGCGCAGCTACACCAGCACCACGCGCGCCAGCCTCGGGCCACTGCAGGACCCGCTGGTGCTCGACCTCGGCCCGGCCGGCAGCGCACTGGCGGAACAAAGCCGCGAATTCGACCTCGACGCCGACGGCAAGACCGAGCGCGTGCACCTGCCCACCGGCTACGCCGCCGTGCTGTTTCTCGACGGCAATGGCAACGGCCGCGCCGACGACGGCAGCGAGCTGTTCGGCCCGCGCACCGGCAACGGCTTTGCCGAACTGGCGCAGCTTGATCGTGACGGCAACGGCTGGATCGACGAGGCCGACCCCGACTTTGCCCGGCTGAAACTGTGGCAGGCCGGCAGCGAGAAGGTGCAGACGCTGCGTGAGGCCGGTGTCGGCGCACTGGCGGTCGACCACGCGGCGACGCCGTTCGCGCTGTACGGTGACGGCGAATTGCGCGGCCAGCAGCGCGCCAGCAGCGTGTGGCTGGGGGAAAACGGCGGTGTGGGCAGCGTGCGCCAGGTTGATCTGGCGGTGAAGAAAGAGGACAAGGGCTAAGGCCATACGGCCCCGCTTTGAGATGAATGCCAGGCACGCCGGGGTGATGGGAAGGCTTTCGGCAAGCAGCCATTAATCGTGGTGGCTGGATGTGTATTGCCATGTAGCCCTTTTAGGGTATTGCCCTCTGGGCAATACCCCTCTTTTTCTGACTGCCTTGCCAGCGCGGTACTCCATCACACTGGCATCCCATGGGGGCCTGCGATCTAAGCCGGTGGGATGGTACCTTGCTGAGGCTGCCGGGCTCTGTGGAGGTGTGGCTTGGGCTCCGGCTGGCGAAAAAGTGCCTAGCCGGATGTCTGGGCAAAACGTCGTTTTGGCTGTGTTGGGCCTGACATGGCATTGCACCCTGATGCGTTAACTGCGCCTTCCTGGTTGGCAAGCGCTCGAAAGCCAGGCATTTCCAAACTTCAGCGGGCCGGATCAATAAACCACAAAAGAGATATTAAAAAGTCTCTGTCAACATCCAGCCTCAGCCAGCCGCCTCTGGAACAGATCCGGCAAGCCTTTGGCGTCATTTCCGACGTGTTCAAGACCGTCGCGAATTCACCGGGACCCTTGCAGAGCATGTGGGCTGCGTGCGGCGCTCTGGGGCAGGTTTCCTTGGGGGCCAAACTTGGTGAGCAGATTGTGGTGGCCATCGCCAGCCGGAGCCACAACGGTACTGCCTTGCCGCAGCTACTGTGCTTGGGCAGAAAGCCTGCGTGACACCCGCGGAGATGGCTCAGGCTGGTCGCTCAGAATTTCTTAGTGTAATTGATACTTATAAAATACAGATTGGCTGCGTCATACCCTCCATCCAATGCCGGACTGCTGACACGGGTGGATTCAGTTCGACCATATTCGAAGGCGGCCCCTATGGTGGATGCATTATCCAGCACATATTGGGCACCTACGCCGAGTCGCCACGTATCTCCTACTGGAAGAACCAGTTTGCCATCGCTCTGCGAAGAGTAGAAACTCGAATCGAAAGCCAGACCAGTATTTAAGCGCAACTGAGGGGTGTACTGATATTGCAGGCCAACTGCGGCATGCCAGGTATCCACCAGATGGCCGGCAAGCTCTGCTTCTGCTCCGGTCAGAATGACCTTGCTGTCGCCAAATGCGCTCCAGTCTTGCCACCCTACATTGCCCAGAATAGCCAGCTTCGGATCAAGCTGATGATATGCACTCACCATCACTTGCTGCGGTGCATTGATCTGCGCGGTCATGGGGCGTGTCAGCAGCGGAGTTTTCAGATCAACGTTGTATTCGAATGCGGTCTTGCTGGTATATGCAAGGCCGAAACGGGTTGACTGGCTTGGTTCGTAAAGAACACCGAGTTTGCCGTTGAAAGCCCAGTCGGTATCTTTGATCTCATCCGTGAGCCGGTCGCCAGATTGCGAAAAAATCCCGTAATTTGCACCAATACCGAGACCAAGTGACCATTGATCGTTCAGCTTGTATGCCAATGTTGGCTGAATTGTCATGCCGATGAGTGTGCTTTCACGCAGCAGGGCGCTTCCTGACCAGTCGCCGAATTTCAGTCCAAGACCAAAATTGCCATACAGGCCGATACCTATTTTCAGGCGCTCATCAATGCTATGGCTGTAAAAACCGCTGGCACCAGGAAACCAGCCAATCACCGGATTGTCTGGATCGCGGCCGTTTTGCCGATCCAGGTGGTAATTGACGTCGCCATACAAGGCCTGTAGCCCCAGGGAAAACTGATCGCCTTTCAGGCGCGTCATTCCGGCCGGATTGAACGCAATTGTTCCCGCATCCTGTGCACGGGCGGCTTGCCCGGCGCCAGCCAGGCCAATATCTTCTGTGCCAACCTCATATAGATACAACCCTCCTGCCATCGCGTTCGCGGCGATCATTGAGATTGAAAAGGCAGCTACTTTTAGCATTATGACTTCCCTTGGGCGTGCAAGGCGAATTCCGCAAAAATCCTGACTGAATGTTCGGCAAGAATTGAGAAAATCAATGCACATGATCTTGAAAATTTGCGTGCATGATGATCATGCACGCAATATATTGGCTTAACGTAATTGCAGTGTGACTTTCGGGATCTTGCCATTAAAGCGCGATTTGGCTTCTGCGCCGACGGCTTCCACTACCGGTGTAGCCAAATCAATGCCAACATCAGCGGTTTCTTCTGCTGAGAAAATAATGGGATGGGTTCGCGGAATATCGCCTTCGGCAACCTTGCTGCCATTCACAAACAAGATTGCCTTGCCACCCTTGCCCAAGCCTCCACCCGCATAGTCAAATTCAAGCCGAACTGCATGTTTGCCAGGCGGTAAAGCTTCAGGGGACTCAATAGCAGTTTTCTCCAGGCCAAGGAAATTGTAGGCATAGCCAACCTTGCCCTGATTGGCGTACATTGCCCAGCCGCCAAAACGGCCGCCTTGTACGATGATGGCGCCCTGCGCGCCAGACTCGGGTATTACGAGCTCGGCATCGATAGTAAACGACCGATTCTTTACGTTAGGAAAAGTGTTTTCCGTCATGAACACCATGCCTTCGCTCAGGGTGATTGAAGTGCGATCCCCCATCAGATCCGGACGGCCAGCCAGTTTCGGATTCACCCGTTCCACGCTGCGATCATCAATCGGCAGGACATGGTATTTTTTAGCTTCCTTCATGAACAGGGATTGAAGTTCGGCCAGTTTTTTCGGATTCGTTTTTGCCAGATCGTTGCTCAGACTGAAATCTGATCGCTCGTTGTATAGTTCCCACTGATCGTCCGCAAGAGACGCGCGCGGTTTGGTTTCCCAAGGCGCTTTATGCACAGTACCAGCAAGCCAGCCATCGTGATAAATGGCGCGATTGCCAAAAATTTCAAAGTACTGGGTGGTGTGGCGCTCTTTGGCTTTGGCATTATCGAAGGCATACATCATGCTCTTGCCTTCCATCGGAATCTGTTTCACACCATTGACCATTTTCGGCTCGGGCAGCTGGGTCGCTTCCAGAATCGTTGGCGCAACGTCCGTCACGTGAGTAAATTGCGAGCGGATTTCACCCTTGGCCTTGATCCCCTTTGGCCAGTGCATCACCATCGCATTGCGGGTGCCGCCGTAATTCGAAGCCACTTGTTTGGTCCAGGTATACGGGGTATCAAACGCCACAGCCCAGCCAGCGGCCATGTGCGGGTATGTTTCCGGCCCACCCCATTTGTCGACCAGCTTGACCATGTCCTCGACTTTTTCCGTTACGCCGTTGAAATAGGTCATTTCGCTATACATGCCATTCATGCCGCCTTCGGCACTCGCGCCATTATCGCCGACGATATATACAATCATCGTGTTGTCCAATTCACCGATCTCGGTCACGGCATCGACCAAACGTCCGACTTCATGGTCGGTCATTTCGAGGAAACCAGCGTAGACTTCAGCCTGACGGGTAAACAGGCGTTTCTCATCATCGTTCAGCGCTTCCCAATCTTTGATTGCCGCAGGTTTGGGAGCTAGCTTAGTGCCCGGTGGCACAATGCCTTTGGCGATCTGGCGTTTCAGTGTTTCTTCGCGCAAGACATCCCAGCCCTGATCGAACTTGCCTTTCCATCGATCTATCCATTCTTTGGGGGCGTGATGCGGGGCATGGGCAGCGCCTGGTGCGTAGTACATAAAGAAAGGTTTGTCAGGTGTGAGCGCCTGCTGTTGCTTCATCCATGTAATGGCGCGATTGGTCATATCGGTGGTGAAGTAATAATTCGGATCTGCGGGCAATTCTACTGGAATAGTCCCATCGACTAGACTGGGTGCCCAGTGATTTGTTTCGCCCCCGATAAAGCCATAAAATTTGTCGAAGCCCTGCCGAGTTGGCCAGCGATCAAATGGCCCGGAAATGCTGCCTTCCCAAGATGCGGTTTCGTGCCACTTGCCAAATGCTGCAGTGCTAAAGCCGTTCAAGCGCAGCATTTCGGCCACTGGCGCTACGCTATTTGGCACACGGCCAGTATTGCCTGGAAACGCAGTGGCGGTTTCCATAATTGAGCCAGTTTCAGCAGTATGATGGTTACGGCCAGTTTTGAGTGCCATGCGAGTGGGTGACGAGAGCGCGGTGGTATGGAACCGGTTAAAGCTCAGACCATGCTGTGCCAATTTATCCAGCGTAGGCATGTCGACAGGGCCACCAAAGGTGCTTGACGTGGCAAAGCCGACATCATCAAGCAAGATCACAATGACATTGGGCGCACCTTTAGGCGCAGTAATTTCAAAGCGCGCTGGTGCCTTGGCGTTGCGAGCATCAAGCTCCGTGTAAGTCGGGCGTGTGGGCTCTGCAATCGGTAATACCGTACGATCAAGTTTTGAATCTGTTGCCGCATGACTTGTACCGAATATTGTGGCAAGAACACCTACGAGCAGGGTTGGTGTGAATCTAGATGTAGTCATGACTGCCTCAAGTTGGTAAAAGTAAAAAGATTGTCTTCCTAAAACATGTGGCATGCAATGATCCCCATCATCCCTGTTGACCAAGATCCACAGCTTTCCCTGCCTGCACTGCCTGATGGTGATTCTTATGTTTTTCACACGATGATCAAGCCTGCCGGGGCACAGTGCAATCTGGACTGTGCATATTGCTTTTATCTGCATAAAGAGGACCTTTTGCAGCAGGATCACATGCCGCGCATGAGCGAATCCCTGTTGGAGGCCCATATCCGCCAATATCTTGCCGCACAGACTGGCCCGGAAGTCGTGTTTACCTGGCAAGGGGGGGAGCCAACGCTGATGGGGCTGGATTTCTTCCGTCGAGTAGTTGAGTTGCAGGCACGCCATCGTAAGCAGGGGCAGCGCATTGAGAATGATTTGCAAACCAATGGTGTCTTACTGGATGATGAATGGTGTGATTTTCTAAAACAGCACCGATTTCTGGTGGGTTTGTCGATTGATGGCCCTGCGGCACTGCATGATGCCTATCGCTATAGCAAGGGAGGTAAGCCAACATTTGATCGTGTCATGGCTGCCGTTGCACGTTTGCACAAGCACGACATCCGGTTTAATGCTTTGTGTGTGGTCAATCGTCAAAATGCGCGCAGGCCCATTGATGTTTACCGCTTTCTGCGTGATGAGGTTCGTCCCTATATCATTCAGTTTATACCTGCAGTTGAGCGAACGAATTTTAATGCTGTTGCACCAGGCTACTGGAACGCTGATGAATTGCCGTTGATGGGGGACACCAAGGCAAAACCAGGGCAGGTTGACTCTATTGTTACTGACTGGTCAGTTGACCCAGATGACTGGGGATATTTCCTGACACGTATCTGGGATGAATGGCTAAAGCGTGACGTCGGTCGCATCTTTGTTGACCAGTTTGAGAATGTGATCAGCCAGTTGTCGGGGGATGGTGCGCAGAAATGTGTAAGTGGGCAGTTTTGCGGCAAAGGACTTGCAATTGAGCATAATGGAGATGTCTACAGTTGTGACCACTTTGTATATCCAGAGTATCGGCTCGGGAATATCAGAAAAATCCATGAAGGTGACATGGCATTTTCCGAGCGCCAGAAAGATTTCGGGCTTGCAAAATATAAGACCTTGCCAAAATACTGCCGCGCCTGTCGCTATTTGTCCCTATGCTGGGGGGAGTGCCCTAAGAATCGTTTTATCAAAACGCCAGATGGTGAGCCAGGTCTGAACTATTTATGCGCTGGTTTGAAGAAATTTTACGGAAAAGTTCTGCTCGATTATCCAAGGGTCAGAGGCTGATGATTGATTGTGAAAAATGGGTTCATCAAATGGCCCAGTTTCTATCGCGCTGCCTTAAGAAACTTGCAAGTCAGCCCGCATGCCGGGCTGACTTAATTGGCGCCCAGTATAAATCCCAGGCTATTTCTGCAGCTCTCGCGTGAATTTTCCACCTCTTTCGGGATCTGCATGTTCGCTTCGGGATTAAGAATATCTCAATGCCAGCCTCCTTCAACCAGGCAAGCTGCCTCTGGGTTTGGACAAACCCTGTTTATTGCTCCGGCCCTCGGAAGTTTGAAATCGATTGGTTTTCAAACCGTTAGCGGCCAGGTATGAGCAGTTAAAACATCAGAGGGCCGGATCAATAGTGAGCATGAAGTTGGCGCGTGTACGTGTCTTGCAGATGGACTGATCCATCTTTTTTTGGTCGCCGACGGTGGCTTGTTTTTGTCCATTTGTGCTGAATCCGAAATGGCGATATTCGTTGGTTTTCAGCCACGCTTCCCGCGCTTTGATCGGGTGGCTGCAATCACTATATACATCCGGCAGGTGTTACTCCGATCCAGTATGGCATCGAAATGCAGGCTGTCCAGCTGGCAGCGCAATTTTTATGTAGGGGCTTGGCGGCGACCAGTCAATAGCCATGGCAAGCTCTGTGCCTGGGGTGTTCTCTGCTTTCATGCAGTGCTTTATGGCTGAGGAAACCTGAGCTTCGATGATCTGGTCCCCTTGAGCCAGATAACCGGCCTGCAATTTCCGCGACGGCAGTGAGCACGAACAGCGCTGTGAGCTTCAGCGCATTCCTGCGCTCAGGATGCCGGCGTGAAGAAGCGCCCGGCCAGTTCTTCCAGCCCCAGTTCGGCCAGCAAGGCAGTCAGCCGTTCGCTCGGCTGCTTTTTCGGTGCGCCCTTGTATTCGGCGATGATCAGCTCGTTCTTCATCGAGTGCTCCCAGCCGACCAGCTCGGTCACCGTCACCGCATAGCCGTGCGCCTCCAGCTGCAGGCAGCGCAGCACATTGGTGATCTGGCTGCCGAATTCGCGCGTGTGGATCGGGTGGCGCCAGATTTCCGACAAGGGCGCCGCGCCCATGCGCGCCTTGTTCTTTTTCAGCACGCTGGCGACCTCGGCCTGGCAGCAGGGCACCAGCACCATGTAGCGCGCCTTTTTCTGCAGCGCGAAATGGATGGCGTCATCGGTGGCGGTGTTGCAGGCGTGCAGCGCGGTCACCACGTCGACCTGCGCGGGCAGCTTGTCGGAGGTGATCGAGTCGGCGACGGAGAGATTGTAAAAGCGCATGCCGTGCTGGAATTGCAGCTTCTGCGCGAGCTTCATCGACGATTGCACCAGTTCGTCACGCGTTTCGATGCCGTAAATCTTGCCGGCGGGCGCACGATCCTTGAAGAACAGGTCGTAGATGATGAAGCCGAGGTAGGACTTGCCCGCGCCGTGATCGACCAGGGTGATGTCCTGCTTGCCAGCAGTCAGCTCGCTGAGCAGCGGCTCGATGAAATTGAACAGGTGGTACACCTGCTTGAGCTTGCGGCGGCTGTCCTGGTTCATCTTCCCCTCGCGGGTGAGGATGTGCAGCGCTTTCAGCAGTTCGACCGACTGGCCGGGGCGGATTTCGGGGTGATCGCTCATGGCGCGTCCGGTATGGCAAAACAAAGCCGCAATTATCCGCTAAAACCGGCCTGGCTACAGGCTGGCGTGCGTGCCGGCAATCGGCCGCCAGTCCGCAGGGATCAGGACAGGGCAAGCAGTTCGGCGCTGACCACGCCACCACCGCCCATGAACAGGCCGCCAAAAACCGCCATAAATGCCTTGTCGGCTTTTTCACCCTTGCTGAAATGCAGCTGGCAGGCCACCAGCAGTGCGGTAATGCCAATGCTGTACAGGCCGATTTCGAGTTGGCTCATGGTCGATTCACTCCGTAAATGATGAGGCCAGCACTGGAGTGTCGGCGGTGTATGAAGTTCCGTCGCCGTGGCAAGCTGGACCGCGTTACACGCCCGGCCGGCGTGCTGCGGTGGGCGGCGCCAGCGCCACATCCGGGTGGTCGGCGGCGTAGAGCTGGGTGCGCAGGCGCGGCAGCAGGAAGTCGATCAGCAGCCGGCTCTTGCGCGGCAGCGGGCGGCGGTAGGGGTGCACCAGATAAATCGGCGAAAAGTGGCCATGCCAGTCGGGCAGCACCGCCTGCAGCAGGCCAAGCTGCCGGTAGCGCTCGCCGACGAAGTGCGGCAACTGGCAGACGCCGTGCCCGGCAATCGCCGTCATCGCCAGCGCGGGGTTGTTGTCGCTGCAAAAGCGCACATCCAGCGGCACAGCGACTGCTTCACCGCCGCGATACAGCGTCCACAGCGGGTTGTGCTGGAAATCGTCGTTGATGAGCACGCGGTGCTGCTGCAGTACGGCCGGGCTGCCGATGGCCGGGTGCCGCGCCAGATAGGCGGGAGCTGCATACAGCCGCTCCATCGAGTAACCGACGGCGTGGGCTACCAACCGCTCGTCGCCGACGGTACGCGCGCGCAGGCAGAGGTCCAGCCCTTCCTGCACCGGGTCCTGCAGGCGGTTCAGCGCGTCCAGCCGAATCTGCAGGCCCGGATGCTGGCTGGCGAATTCGGCGAGCAGGTCGGCCAGCAGGTATTGCGCCATCGAGGGCGTGGTCGACAGGTGCAGCGCGCCCTGCAGCGTTTCCTGCACATCGGCCACATCGTCGCTGGCGCGGCCCAGCAGTTCGCGCAAGGCTTGCGCGTGCGGCAGCAGGCGCGCACCGGCGTCGGTGAGCGTCATGCGCCGTGTGGTGCGCAGCAGCAGCACGCTGCCCAGTTCCGCTTCCAGCTGGCGCAGTTGCTGGCTGACATGGCTTTTGGCGCAGCCGCGCTCGGCGGCGGCGGCGGTGAAGCTGCCCAGGCGCACCAGCGCTTCGAAGCTCAGCAGGGCATCGGGAGATAGGTTTGTTCTCATGTGAGAACAGTTTATTCGATTTCTGCCACTTATCGAGTGATTGTGCGCTGTATACCATGGAATCATCTGACGCACTGCAGCATCGAGAGCCATCATGTTGAACTGGATAAGTGAACTTGCCGCCTGGCTGATTCCCGAGCCGAACGCCGCGCCCCAGCCCCGCGACGATCTGTTTTCGCACGGCTGGCAATACCAGCAGCCACAGTGGTGGCAGGACGCGCCCGCCGAGGGTGATGACGCCGCCAGCCGCGAAACGCCGGGCCTGCATTGACCGGATTGGCAAGCCTTCCCGGCAAACAACAAGAACCTGCCTGATCAGGAAAATCTATTGCACCACAGAGACACAGAGGAAGCACAACCCTGAGGAATGCTCATCGCGTGCCCCAGCTTTTCTCTGCGTCTCTGTGCTTGATTCGGGTTTTATTGAGAAGCTCTCTTTCAGAACCCCTTTTTTCGTCATGCCCGCGCAGGCGGGCATCCAGAGCAAAGCTTGATTTCACACCCTCACCTGGATTTCCGCGTACGCGGGAATGACGCTTCTGAAGCGGAGACATAATCAGGCATTGAATTAGGGTATGTGCGCACAGCCCTTTTTCAGATTTGGCTGTGTCCCAATACCTGTTTTGGTATTGCCGATCTGCCCGGCCATGCGCGCATTTCTTGATCTGGATTAAAGCCCGTCCGCCCCATCCCCATAAACTGAGAATCATTGTTGTTTACATTCTCGGGGGCGCGCCATGCAACTGGCCGATCTCGGCGCCGGGCAAAGCGGCGTCATTGCGGGTCTGGGTCAAGGCGATCGCAGCTATCGCCAGCGCCTGCTGGCGATGGGCGTGATGCCCGGCACGCCGTTTGCCGTCGTGCGCGTCGCGCCGCTTGGCGATCCCTACGAAATTACCGTGCGCGGCTACACGCTGACCCTGCGCAAGCATGAGGCGGCGCTGCTCGAAGTCACCCTGACGGAGGCGGCATGAGCGGCGGCTTCAGCATTGCCCTGCTGGGCAACCCGAATTGCGGCAAGACCACGCTTTTCAACGCGCTGACCGGCAGCCGCCAGCAGGTCGGCAACTGGCCCGGCGTCACCGTCGAGCGCAAGAGCGGCTGGATGCGCGAAGGAACACTGCACGTTGAAGTCGTCGACCTGCCCGGCGTGTATTCGCTGAACGCCGCGCCCGACAGCTCGGCCGACGAGCAGGTGACGCGCGACTACATCCTTTCCGGCAGCGCGCGCTTCATCGTCAACATCGTCGACGCCAGCAACCTCGAGCGCAATCTCTACCTGACCACGCAATTGCTGGAGCTGGGCGTGCCCTGCCTGGTGGTGCTGAACATGGTCGACGTGGCCGAGCGCCAGGGCGTGGCCATCGACGCCGCGCAGCTGGCCGAACAGCTCGGCTGCCCGGTGCTGGCGATTTCCGCCAGCAAGAAGCGCGGGCTGGAGCAGCTGAAGAAAGCCATTTTCGCCCAGCAGGCCAGCAATCCCGGTTTGCGGCTCGATCTGCCGGAGAAAGTGAGGTATGCCGTCACGGCCATAGCCGATGCTTTGTCCGGTGTGCATACCCCGCAGAATCTGTCGCACGACTGGCTGGCGCTGAAGCTGCTCGAAGGCGACCATCTGGCCGAGACGCTGTGCCCGGCGCAACGCCAGCTGGTCGCCGACCACCAGGCCGCCCTGCTGGCCGAGTACGACCTCGACGCCGACATCCTGATCGCCGACGCGCGCTACCGTTTCGCCAGCCGGCTGTGCGCCGCCGTGCGCCGTGACCGCGGGCTGGTGTCGCGCCACGTCACCGAACAGATCGACCGCGTCGTGCTCAACCGCTGGCTGGGCCTGCCGGTGTTTCTCGGCATCATGTACCTGATGTTCCTCGCCACCATCCACGTCGGCTCGGCCTTTATCGACGTGTTCGACCAGAGCTTCGCCGCGCTGCTGGTCGATGAAGTCGGCAGCCTGCTCACCGCCTGGCATGCGCCGCAATGGCTGGTGGTGCTGCTGTCCACCGGCATGGGCGGCGGCATCCAGACGGTGGCGACCTTCATTCCGGTGGTCGGCTGCCTCTACCTCATCCTTTCCGCGCTGGAGGATTCCGGCTACATGGCGCGCGCGGCGTTTGTGATGGACCGCGCGATGCGCGCGCTGGGCCTGCCGGGCAAATCCTTCGTTCCCTTGCTGATCGGCTTCGGCTGCAATGTGCCGGCGATCATGGCGACGCGTACGCTGGAAACGCGCCGCGACCGCATCCTCACCGCGATGATGGCGCCCTTCATGTCCTGCGGCGCGCGCCTGCCGGTGTACGCGCTGTTCGCCGCGGCCTTCTTCCCGCGCAACGGCCAGACCATCGTCTTCATCCTTTACCTGATCGGCATCGCCGCCGCCGTGCTGACCGCCTTTTTGCTGCGCAAGAGCCTCCTGCCCGGCGACGGCGCGCCGCTGGTGATGGAGCTGCCGCTCTACCATCGCCCGACGCTGGGCACCGTGCTGCGCCGCAGTTGGGACCGCCTGCGCGATTTCGTCGTCAACGCCGGCCGCGTGATCGTGCCGATGGTGATGGTGCTGTCCATCCTCAACGCCGTGGGAACGGATGGCTCGTTTGGCCACGAGAACAGCGACAAATCGGTGCTCGCCAGCGTCGGCAAGACCATCGCGCCGGCCTTTGCGCCGCTGGGCATCGACGCCGACAACTGGCAGGCGGCCGTCGGGCTTTTTACCGGCGTGCTGGCGAAGGAAGCGGTGGTGGGCACGCTCAACACGCTGTACAGCCAGAGCGCCGGCGCCGCAGCCGATGAAGCGCCGCAGGCATTGACCGAGAAACTGGCTGACGCCTTTGCAACGGTTCCGGCCAATCTCGGCGCCATCGCCGACAAGCTGGGCGACCCGCTGGGAATCAGCATCGGCGACGTCAGCAATGCCGAGGAAGCGGCGAAGACGCTGGAAGCCAGCACCGGAACCTTTGGCGCGATGCAGCAGCACTTCCACGGCGCGAGCGGCGCGTTCGCCTTCCTCTTGCTGATCCTGCTCTACACACCCTGCCTGGCGGCGCTGGGCGCGATGAAGGTGGAGCTGGGCGCAGGCTGGGCAGCCTTTGCCGCCGGCTGGACGCTGTTCGTCGGCTACAGCGCGGCCACGCTGTTCTACCAGTTGAGCCATTGGTCGCAAGGCGCCGCGCACGCCGCGCTGATGCTGGGCGGGCTGGCGCTGGCCTGGCTGGCCGTGCTGCTGGCCGGCCGCCTCATCGGCCGTCACCCCCGCTGGCAGGCGGCCTGAGGAAAGTGAGGAGAAGCACATGGGACTGATCGAATTGCGTGACTACCTGCGCGGCCGCGGCGAGGTGTCCGCCGCCGAGATTGCGGCGCATTTTGGCGTGCAGATGTCTGCAGTCGAGCCGCTTGCCGGCGAATGGGCAAGGCGCGGCAAGCTCGCACAGTCGGGCAGCACTTGCAGCAAGGGCGGCGGCTGCTCGGGCTGCTGCAGCTCGCCCTCCGGCGCGTTTTACCGCTGGCTGGGCTGAGCGTCGGCGACGTCGCTGGCCTGGTCGGAAGCGGCATGATTCGCCAGCGCCACCGCGCCATTCACGCCCGCCGCGCCGACATCCCAGGCCACGCCGGCCGTGGTGGTCGCCACGCTCACCGCCGTTCCGGCCAGCCCCACCGCTGCGCCGCCGACCGCCACGGTGGTGGCGACGGCGCTGCAGGCGCTCAGTAGCGGGATGAGGACGAGAACGAGCAGGCGCAGGGGCATGGCGGGAATCCGGGGTGTGGGTGGCTGATAATAGGGGTATGTGGCTGAATCGTCTGTGAATGAAGGGCAGGAGATTGTTACCCTGTCGGGTAATGGAAAGTGTCATGCGCTTTTGTCACGGTACGGCCAGAGTTTAGCGCCTGCGGCGCGGGTGTTGATGCCGGGTGTGCCCGGCGGCACGTCAGGGGGCTCTACTGCACCCCACAAAGTCTGCGACTTTGCGGGGACCCCGCGCTTGCCAAGCCCCCCGACACCCCCAAGGCGCGCCCGGTGCCAGCAAGCCGGCATCGCGCGACGCTAGGCGGCAAAGCCGCCAGGCTCTGCGGTGACCGTCGCCCCGCTGCGCGGGGTGCCCTGCGATGCTCGTCTGCGGCAGCGGCGGGGGCAACTCGGGCTTCGCCCTCAAACACTCCCCCCGTCGAAACCCTGCCGCAGACTGCGCTTCTCGGCGACTGCGAGGGCATCCCGTACTATTGATCCGGCCCTCGGAAGTTTGAATTTCCGTAGGAGCGAGCTTGCTCGCGAAGCCTTGCTGATCGCGAGCAAGCTCGCTCCTACGAGTAAAAACATCAGAGGGCCGGATCAATAAAGGCATCGCGCTATACCCATGCAGTGATAAAGCTGTAGCCATTTTTTAAAAAGGCTACAGCTGCATACCCATCAAAAACAGTAGAAAGGCGCGGTGCTTTCCGGCCTAAGAACAAGCACTGCGGCCAATTAGCACGCCCCGTTGGCGCGGCGGAAACGCGCATCCAAACACCGCGCCGTAGGCGCTGAAATAGCTCCGAGCTTCCTTACCGCAAGCTCGCATATCGCCCAGACTCAATTTCCCAGATACCTCAACAGCCCCTGCGCCGCCGCGCGGCCGGTGGCGAAGCAGGCGGTGAGCAGATAGCCGCCGGTGGGCGCTTCCCAGTCCAGCATTTCGCCGGCGCAGAACACGCCGGGCAGCGCGCCCAGCATCCAGTTGTCGTCCAGCGCGGCAAAGCGCACGCCGCCGGCGCTGCTGATCGCTTCGTCGAGCGGGCGGGGGGCGAGCACCGGGATCGGCAGCGCCTTGATGGCCTTCGCCAGTTGCGTCGGGTCGTTCATCGCCTCCTTGCTGAGTAGTTCGCGCAGCAGGCCCAGCTTCACGCCGCCCAGATTCAGCTTGCTCTGCAGGAAGCTCGACAGCGATTTCGCGCCGCGCGGCGCGCCGACCTCGCGCAGCACTTTTTCGTATGGATAGGCGGGTAGCAGGTCCAGCGTCAATGTGGCCTTGCCTTCACGGGCAATACCCTCGCGCAGCGGGCGTGCAAAGGCATACACCAGATTGCCCTCGATGCCGCTGGCGCTGACCACGCATTCGCCGTTGCGCATCGGGCCGTCGTTGACGCTGGCGGCGACATTCTTCAGTGGGCTGCCGGCAAACTTATCGATAAAGAACTCGCTCCAGCCGCAATCGAAGCCGCAATTGGCCGGCGCCAGCGGCGCGACGTCCACGCCGCGTGCGGCGAGCAGGCCTTGCCAGGCCCCGTCCGAGCCCAGTTTTTTCCAGCTGCCGCCACCGAGCGCCAGCAGCGTGGCGTCGGTGGTGATGGCGATTTCGCCGTCCGGCGTCGCGAAGCGCAAGGCGCCTGCCGCGTCCCAGCCCAGCCAGCGGTGGCGCACGTGCAGGGTGACGCCGGCCGCCTTCAGCCGCGCCAGCCAGGCGCGCAGCAGCGGCGCGGCCTTCATGTCGCGCGGGAAGACCTTGCCCGAGCTGCCGACGAAGGTCTCGATGCCCAGCCCGTGTATCCAGGCGCGCAGCGTGTCCGGGTCGAAGGCGCGGATCGCGGCCTCCAGCGCCGCGCGGCCGTCGGCGCCGTAGCGGTCGAGCAAGGGTTCCAGCGGCTCGGAATGCGTGATGTTCATGCCGCCGACGCCGGCGAGCAGGAACTTGCGGCCCGGCGAGGGCATGGCGTCATAAACATCAACGTGCAGGCCGGCGGCGGCGAGCACTTCGGCGGCCATCAGGCCGGCGGGGCCGGCGCCGATGATGGCAATGCGGCGGGAAGGCGGGATCATGGGAGCTGGCCGGATACTAAAGCGGCATTCTAGCAGGCCGCCGGCAAACGCCTGCGTGCGGTTTGCCGGCGGCGGTCTTGCGGGCGGGGCTTGGCAGACTGGATGGGGCCATCGCCGCTTTCTTCGCGACTGCTGTCTGGCCGCAGCAGCTTGTCGCCAGCAGTGCTGACTACCTCCGCTTTCGCGGCCTATTACTGGCACACGCTGCCGACCAGGACAAACATCTTAGGGTGCGCAAATCCCGCAGGGGTTTGCGCACCGGAAACGATCCGCCCGAGCCGCAGCGCATGTTCAACGATCACTCCGCCTGCGCAAATCAGGATTTGCGCACCCTACTCGGCTGGTTTGCATCAGCAAGTATTGACATAAGATGTCCTTCCACTGCTAGAATACTTGCATTCACATTACAGGTCGGGGGCTGACGATGTTATGCATGCAGCGTTGTAGGGTGCCAGGCATCGCTTTGGCCAGTTTGCTGGCCGCTACGTCTTTGGTGCAGGCCGAGTCGCCTGAGTTGCAGCCAGTTACCCCGGAAAGCGTGGGGCTGGATTCGGAAAAACTCGCGAAAATGCTCGATTACCTGCGCTCTTCCGGTTTCGAGACCGAAAGTGTGCTCGTTGCCCGTCATGGCCAGCTGGTGCTGGCAGCGTATCACGCGCCGTTTCGTCCCGGCATGCCGCATCAGGTCAATTCGGTGACCAAGAGCGTTACCTCCACGCTGGTCGGTCTCGCCATCAGTGACGGCAAGCTCAAGCTCACTGACACCGTTGGCGATGTGTTGCCGCAGTATCGTGAGCTGCCGGGGGCAATAATCACGGTGGAGCAGTTGCTGCAGATGAAGACCGGCATGATCTGGATCGATGATGCCGGGAGCTCCGGTTCATCGACCTGGGAAACGAATCTGCAGCAGGGCGACTGGATTGCCGATTTCCTGCGCCAGCCGATGGATCCCGAGCAGCGTGGAACCTTCAACTACAATAGTGGCGGATCGGCTTTGCTGGCCGTGCTGGCGGAAAAGGCGGTCGGCCAGCCACTGCTGGATTATGGCCGCGAGCGGTTGTTCAAACCGCTGGGCATCGAGCAAATCCGCTGGGTGAGTACGCCGGATGGCACGGTGAACGGTGGCCGGGGTCTTTACATCGCACCGGCCGACATGCTGCGCTTTGGCGAACTCTTCCGGCAAAACGGTGAATGGCAGGGCCGGCAGATCATTCCGGCAGCCTGGGTACAGGATGCGACCAGTCCTAAACTGCCGGTCAGTGCAAACACTGGCAGCCCGTATTTCTACGGGTCGCATTGGTGGGTGGGCAAGGATCGCCTCTGGTTCAGCGCTCAGGGCTGGGGTGGGCAATACATCACGGTCTATCCACAGGATGACATCACGCTGGTCGTGACCTCACGGCGGCCCGATGCCGACCGTCATGCGGGCCCGATCGATTTCACCGCGCTGCGCGAATACTTTCTCACCCCCGCCGCGAATGGCTTGCCGGCCAAGCCGGCGGCGCAGGCAAACCTGCAAGCCAAGGTCGCTAGCTGGGCCAGTCCGACCGCGGTAAACCGCTTGCGCTCGCCACTGGAAAAACAGCTCAATGGCCGCAAGATCGATTTTTCCGGTGACTATTGGTTGTCCCAGTTGCAGCTGGAATTTCGCGGCGATGAACTGCTGCTCGGGGTAACTCCGCGTGATGGGGGCTACCGGCCCTGGCGCCAGCACGTCGGCCTGGACGGCAAGTGGCGCGACACGCCTCGCCCGGCCGAAAAAGACGCCAGCGTGCAAAGCGGCCCGGAATCGCTGATCAGTGGGCGTGCGCAGTGGCTGGATCGCAAGACGCTGTTGCTGGAAACACTTTGGCTGGATGAAAGCTGGTCATACAAGGTCCGGTTGCGGTTTTCAGGCAATAAGGTGCGTCTGGAGCGGGTGGATAGCCTGGAAACCGCGACCGGTACCTTGCGCTAGGATCGGGCAAAGGCACACCAGTCACGGCGATGCGCTCGGGGTGGCGGTTTTTCCCAGTCGTCACCTCGTGCGGCGCACTCTGTAGGGCGCAATCGCCGCAGGCATTGCGCCAAATGTGATGATGGGGGCAATAACTACCTTTCGGCGCATTGCCGCAACGCGGCGAATGCGCCCTACGCTGAACACAGCTACGTGCAGCCGGCCCGGATGACCTTGCGGAATTCGCGCCGGACTGCGCGCCTGAGTGGCGGTTTTTCCCAGTCGTCAGCGCGTGGCGGGCGGCGTAAGCTGGCGCTTTGTGTTTGCCGGCCCGCCCTCATGACTGCTCCCGCCCTTGTTTGCCGCCCCGTCGATTTCCGCCAGCCCGCCGATGCGGCGGCCTTTGTGGCGCTGCTGGATCATTACGCCAGCGACGCCATGGGCGGCGGTGCGGGCCTGTCCGATTTCGCCAAGGCCAATCTGGTGCCGCGTCTGGCGGTGCGTGACGATTTCTTTGCCTTCATCGTCTGGGCGGGCGACGGCCCGGTGGGGCTGATCAACCTGATCGAAGGCTTTTCGACCTTCGCGGCGCGCCCCTTGCTGAATGTGCACGATGTGGTGGTGCACGCCGACTGGCGCGGTCGCGGCGTGGTGGATGCGCTGTTTGCCGCGGCCGAGGCGCTGGCGGCGCAGCGCGATTGCTGCAAGCTGACGCTGGAAGTGCTCGAAGGCAATCCGCGCGCGGCAGCCGCTTACGCCCGCTGCGGCTTCAAGCCCTATGAGCTGGATCCGCAGTTCGGGCGGGCGGTGTTCATGGAGAAAAAGCTGGCCTGATCAATACCCCATTGGTGATTGCCGTGCAGCCCTTATGCTGAAGGGCGTGCACGGCAATACCCGGGTGCTTAAAAGCTGCGCATGCCCGAGGTGCCCAATTGGGATTCCCAGAACAGCGGGCTGGGGCGGCAGCTGTCGCCATTGCAGGCGCGGGTGCTCAGGAAGGTCGTTGTGCTGCGCTCGGGCAGGGTGATCGTTGCCGTGACGCCGGCTCCCCTGTCGCCGCGCCATTCCAGGAAGGTGTGGCCGGCGGGGAAGCGGCAGCTGCCGTCGTCGTTGCGCACCTGTGCCTGCAGGCTGAGCAGGTCTGGTTCGGGGGCAATCGGGCGCTGCGGATTGGGCACGAACTGCGCGCCACTCAGCGTGGCGATCAGCTGGCCATCCCGGCGGATTTCCAGCCGTTGCGGTGCCGTGGCGCTGCCGGTGTCGCTGCTGCGGCTGCGCACGCTTTGCACCGTGCATTGCGCATCGACGCTGTAGCGCACGATGTCGAAGGGCGCCTTGCTTTCGAAGGTGAGCTGGCTGGTGTAGTTGGTGCTGGGGCTGAATTTGCTGCCCAGGCGGATTTCGTAGCCGGCGGGGCGCTGGGCGTTGGGCGCAGCGCCCTGCAGCGTCCACGGCCCCCATTCCTCGCCGGGGGCGTTGCCCTGGGTCCACCATTTGGCCTGATACAGATTGCCGTTGTATGTGGCCTGGTCGCCGGTGTTGTAGACGCGCGTGCTGTCCCAGGCTTGCGGGCCACTGGCGGTCTGCTGCAGTTCCCACGGGCCGTAGGCATTGCCCGGCGCGTCGTTTTGCGTCCACCACTTGGCCTTGTAGACCTGGCCGTTGTAGCTGACGGTTTCGCCGCCGCTGTAGGTGCGCGCGCTGTCCCAGGCGGCAGGCAGCGGTGCGGCGCCGTTGACGCGCCCGATCTGCTCATCGTCCAGTGCCGGATAGCCGGCGGTGGCGCTGTAGCGCACGGCGATGCACCAGCTGTTGACGCCCGTCGGTGTTGGCGAGGGGATTACTGTCGGTGACGTGGAGGGGACTGTCGTCGGCACTGGCGTCGGCGTGGGCCAGTGCAACTGGCCACTGCTGTAACTTTCAAACGGAATCGGGCTGGGGCTGGGCGGGCCGGGTGTGTAGGTGCTGGCGGCTTCGAGTATGGGCAGCGGCTGGTCGATGCCGGCCGGCCGGGCCGGCAGTTGCGGGTGAGTCCCCGTGCAGGGGGCAGGGGTGGCAAAGGCTTCGCAGGCGAGCAGCAGCAGCGGCATGCAGAGCATGCCCGGTTTCAGTGTGGTCATTCCTCATCTTCCTGTGGTCTTGTGTGTGAGCCCGTCTGATGCGGGTGCTTCAGAGTGACACAGGCACAGCGCCGGGCAAGCTGCAGAAGCAGGCGCTGATGCGTGTGTCTGCATTGCGCGACAAGGGTTGGCGCGGCGCGTGGGGCGCAAAAAAACCGGGGCGGAAAACAGCCCCGGTTTTGCCTTCACTGCCGCGCAATCAGGCACAGCGTCGCCCAATTGTCGCGGCGATGGGCTTTGCCTGGCGCACCGGCCGTCCTACTGCCGCGTGCCCATGCGGGTATGCCACAGCAGCGTACTGGGGCGGCAGAGATTGCCATTGCACGCCCAGCTGCTCAGGTAATGGCCGGGCAGGTCGGGGCGCCAGTAACTGGCTTCGCCGCGCGCAATGCGTACCTTCACCGTCGTGCCGTAGCCCGAGTCCTGATACCAGTCCAGCACGGTCTGGCCGGGCTGGAACAGGCACTTCCCGTCCGGACCGAACATCGTCGGCAGTGCCGGTACCGGAATCGGCCGCGGCGGGTAGTTGCGGAAGTCACTGGCATAGACGCGCCCGATCGGCTTGCCGTCCATGCGCAGCTCCCAGTATTGCGGTGCGGCGTCGCTGCCGGTGCCAGTGCCGGGAATCGAGGTGGTAGTCACGGTGCAGCTTGCGGTGGCGATGTAGCGGACGGTGGTCACCGGGGCGTAGCTGCTGTAAGTCACTTCCAGCTGCGCTTCGCCATTGTTGCCGGTGACTTGCTGCACACTGGTATTGAAGGTGGCGGGGCGGCTGTTGCCTTGCGTGCGGTTGCCGGGCATGAAGTAGGACGGCAGCGGCACCACTTCAAAGGTATTGCCCGGCGTGCCCGACGGCACCGGCGTGCTGCTGGGAAGCGGGGTGGCGGTGGCGACGGGCGCCGTGCCGCGCAGTTCCCACGGGCCCCATTCCTCGCCGGGGGCGTTGCCCTGGGTCCACCACCTAGCCTGATACAGATTGCCGTTGTACGTGGCCTGGTCGCCGGTGTTGTAGACGCGCGTGCTGTCCCAGGCCTGCGGGCCGCTGGCGCTCTGCTGCAGCTCCCAGGGGCCGTAGGCATTGCCCGGTGCGTCGTTCTGCGTCCACCACTTGGCCTTGTAGGTCTGGCCGTTGTAGCTGACCAGCTCGCCGCCGCTGTAGGTGCGGGCCGCATCCCAGGCCGGCGCGCTGCTGCCGGTCTGGCCGCCGCTGCCGATCACCCGGTCGGTTTCGGCATCGTTGAGCGAAGGCATGTTTGCGGTGTTGCCGTAATAGCTGAAATTGCACAGCGGTGTCGGGTAGGCGGTGGGGGTGACCGAGCCCGTGGGTACGGGCGTGGGTTGCGCCGGGTAAGGGTAGGTGACCGGCAGTTTGCCGTCCGGGCCGGCCGGCAGGGCGGGCATCAGCGGGGTGGGGACCGGCGTGCAGGCCAGCGCCACGGCGCTGGTCGCCAGCCATCCGCCGAGCAGCAATGCTGCATTCAGCTTGGTGTTTTTCATTCCTCATCTTCCTTTTTTGTGGGTGCGTTGCCTCTGGCGGGCAACCCCTGCAGATTGGCAGAGCACATGCCAAGGTCAAGGAACAGAAGAAAGTGCTAATGCAGCTGTTTGCCGCGCACAACAGTGTCATGCGCGCCGGTCTGGCCGTGCCGCCCTTTCCGCCAAATCCGGCTTGTGTGTCGGTACGAATTCATAGGGTATTGCTGTGTGGCCTTTTGGGGTAAAGGGCTACGACTTGATACCCTGTGGTATTTGCCAGGGACCGGTTAGCTCGCATGCCAGTTGCCGCTTGGCTGGCGCGCGCAGCTGCTTGAGACGGTATTCCAGCCGCGAGGCGCTGCCGCGATCCGGGCAGCTCAGCACGGCCAGCAGGGCGCGCGGCGGGTGGCTGCGTGTGTAGCGGGCGCCAAGGCCGGCAGCGTGCATTTCGAAGCGTTTCCAGACATCGGTGCTGATGCCGGTGTAGATGCTGCCATCCGCGCATTCGAGCAGATATACAAACCAGGTCATGGGCGCACTATGCCATGCGGGCGGGCAGGGGCAAACCGGCCCGTTCCCGATGCGGCCTGGCCAAACAGCGCAGCTGGTCAGAATCTGTGGCGTGGTGTCGCTGTGTTGCGGGGGGGCTGTTTGTTGTGGCAGCAGCATTCGCTTTGCTGCGCCGCCGCAAAGCGCGGCCGGATTGCCTACACTGGAAGCCCTGCCGACCGCCGGATTGCGCCATGACCGTTTCTGCCACCCTGTCCGCCCAGAGCGCGCCCCCGCGTCTGCTCGCTCCCGCCGCACCGCGCCTGGTGGCGCAGGCCATCCTGGATGGCTTCAACCATCACTACCAGGTGTTTCGCGCGGTATGCCGGCGCGCCCAGGCGCATTTCGAGGCCGGCGACGCCGCCGCGCAGCGCGCGGCCGTGCGCGAGCGCATTGCGTTTTACGACACGCGCGTGGCGGAGGCGACCCAGCGCCTCAAGCAGGAATTCTGCGCCGACCATCTGCCCAATGAGGACTGGGCGCGCATCAAGACCGAATACATCGGCCTTCTGGCGGGCCACAAGCAGCCGGAGCTGGCCGAATCCTTCTTCAATTCGGTGTGTTGCCGCATCCTGCACCGCAGCTATTTCCACAACGATTACATTTTCTACCGCCCGGCGGTGTCGACCGAATATCTGGAGGCCGACCCGCCAACCTGGCGCTGCTATTACCCCACGCCGGCCTCGCTGTATGAGGTGCTGGCGCAGGCCGTCGGCGATTTCGGCTTCACGCTGCCCTTTGAAAACCTGCGCCGCGACCTGCGGCGCGTGGTGAGTGCCTTGCGCCGCCATCTTGGCCGCTTGCCGCGGCTCGGTTACGGCGCACACATCGAGGTGCTTGCCGCGCCGTTCTATCGCAGCAACGCGGCCTACCTGATCGGCCGGCTGCGCATTGGCGCGCTCGACCAGCCGTTTGCGCTGGCGCTGTACCGCAGCGGCGCGGGCGAGCTGTATGTCGATGCCGCGCTATTCGATCCCTTGCTGGTGCGCCAGCTGTTCTCGATGTCGCGCGCGTATTTTCTGGTGGACATGGAAGTGCCCTCGGCCGTCGTCGGCTTCCTGCACGACATCCTGCCGGACAAGTCGAGTGCCGAGCTGTACACGATGCTGGGGCTGGGCAAGCAGGGCAAGACGATGTTCTACCGCGAGCTGATGCACCACCTGCGCCATTCCAGCGACACCTTCCAGTTCGCGCCCGGCATCAAGGGCATGGTGATGATCGTGTTCGCGCTGCCCTCGTTTCCCTTCGTCTTCAAGGTGATCAAGGACGTGATCGCGCCGCCCAAGGAAGTCAGCCGCCAGCTGGTGCGCGAAAAATACCAGCTGGTAAAACAGCACGACCGGGTCGGGCGCATGGCCGATTCGCTGGAGTTTTCCGACGTCGCGCTGCCGCGCTCGCGTGTCGCGCCCGAGCTGCTCGACGAGCTGCAGCGGCTGGCGCCGAGCATGGTCGAGATCGACGGCGATTCGGTCATCATCCGCCACCTGTATATCGAATGCCGCATGCAGCCGCTGAACATCTGGCTCGATACGCACGAGGGGCAGGATCTGGAGGACAAGGTGCGCGATTACGGCAATGCACTCAGGGAGCTGGCGATCGCCAACATCTTCCCCGGCGACATGCTGTTCAAGAATTTCGGCATCACCCGGCTGGGGCGCGTGGTGTTCTACGACTACGACGAAATCGAGTACATGACCGACTGCGATTTCCGCCGCATTCCGCCGCCGCCGACGCCCGAATTCGAAATGAGCGGCGAGGCCTGGTACACCGGCAACAAGGGCGAGGTGTATCCGGAGGAATTCGGCACCTTCCTGCTCACGCACGCGCCGGTGCGCCGCGCCTTCATGAAATACCACGCCGACCTGCTCAGGCCCGAATTCTGGCAGCAGGCCAAGGCGCGCATCCAGGCCGGCGCCCATCAGGATTACTACCCCTACCCGCAGAACCTGCGCTTTCCCCGCTGAGCTTGCAAACCCGGGATTTGCTCAGTGGCCGGCAGGCTGCAAGCGCTTGACCGCGCTGGCCGGCGACCAGGCCAGTGGCGCGTTTTCTGGCTGGCGCTGGATTGCGCCGGCCAGCAGCTCGGCCAGGCGGTCGTGTTCGGGAGGAACCAGGTCGCAGGCGGTGTCGCCATACACGGTGGTCTGCAGCGGGCTGGCGCCGGCGGCCAGCAGGAGCAGCACGCAGCCGACATGCCCATTGGCGGCCGCCTTGTGCAGGGCTGTCCAGCCTTCTTCATTGCTGTTGCCCGGCTGGGCGCCATGGTTGAGCAGCAGGCGCAGGACGGCTTCATGCCCGGCGCTAGCGGCGAGCAGCAAGGGGGTGTTGTCGCGCAGGCTGCGTACGTCGGCCGCCACGCCGCTGACCAGCAGATGGCGGATCACCGCAACATGGCCGTGCAGCGCTGCCCAGTGCAGGGCCTGGTAGCCGTCGCGGTCCCGTGCGCCGATGTTGGCGCCCTGCTCGAGCAGGGTCAGCAGGGCCGCGACCCGGCCGCTGAAGGCCGCCTGGATTAGCGGTGTCCAGCCCTGTTCATCGCGGGCGTCCAGCAGCGCAGGATCTTGTGCCAGGCTGTGCTGCAGGCGGGCCAGATCGTCGTCGCGCACCGCCAGATGGGCGCTGCTTGCGCCCAGGCCGGCAGCCGCACCGTCACTCTCGCGCAAAGGAATGAAATCCCAGACATCGCCCGTGTCGCGCGGTTGCGTCAGCAGTTTGTAGCCCCAGGCGAGGTTCATCAGTTCGGCGCCAATGTCGGGTGGAAAACCCATGCGGTCGGGCTTGTCCATGATCAGCAGTTCGTCGAGGTAGTCGTTGAGTTCCGGGCTGCCCCAGAGGGCGACCAGCCGTTCCGCAATTCTGGGATAGCGGTCAGCGAGTGCTTGCGGATAGAGTTCTGCCAGCCCGGCGTGCTGCAAGAGCTGTTTGAGTTCGGCCATGTCCGGCTCCGCGAATATTCATGCAATGCATGAACTGTAACGGTTTAGCAGCCGGCAGGTCTGTTAACAACTACCAGCATCCACCAGGAGTAAAACCATGCAGTCGCGTATCAGCCTGATCACGCTTGGCGTCGCCGATTTGCCGCGCGCGCGCGCCTTTTATCAAGCCCTGGGCTTTCGTGAACGCCCGGAAAGCCAGGAGAGCGTGGCCTTCCTGCAGTTGGACAGCGGCGCCCTGCTGAGCCTGTACGGTCGCGCCGCGCTGGCCGAGGATGCCGGCCTGCCCGATGACGGCGGGGGTTTTCCGCGCTTCAGCCTGGCGCACAATGTCGCCTCGCCGGCTGAAGTCGATGCACTGCTCAGCGAGGCCGTGGCTGCGGGCGCCACGCTGGTCAAAGCTGGCCAGCAGGTATTCTGGGGTGGGTACAGTGGCTATTTTGCCGACCCGGACGGTTTTCTGTGGGAGGTGGCCCACAACCCCTTTCTCGACCTGACCGGGGTGTCGGCATGACGGCATTGCGGCGCATGACGGTGGATGATTTGCCCAAGGTGGCGCGCCTGTTCCGGCAGACCTTCAATGCTCCGCCATGGAATGACGAGTGGCGCGATGATGCGCATGCGCGCCGTTATCTGGCCGGCCTGCTGGCCAACCCGCAAGGGCGCTGCTGGGTGGCGCTGGACGGGGGCGAGCTGTGTGGTGCGCTGTTCGGTCACCGTCGTGACTGGTGGAGTGGCGACGAGTGCTTTATCGACGAGTGCTTTATCGTGCCGCAATGGCAGGGCAATGGCCTGGGACGCTGGCTGATCGAAGCGGTGAGCGCCGAGCTGATGGCCGAAGGCATCAGCCTGCTGTCGCTGCTGACGATACGCCAGCTGCCGGCGGCCGGTTTTTACCGGCATCTGGGTTTTCAGGCCCAGCCCGATTGCCATCTGTTCTGGAAGCAGCTGGCGGATCAAACCGGATAAACGCGCTGCGCAGAACAATCGCGCCACCCATCGTCGCGCGGATGAAGCATCCCGGCTGGCTGTCACTGTCATGAAAACAAGCAGAGCACCTTCGCAGGCCGGGTAAGCGTCCTCCGGCACAGCGCCAGCACCGCAAGGTGCTACGTTTTGCCGGCCTTTCGCGGCTGCAGGGCTGGGCGCGCGGGTGGGAGTGCACATGAACAAGGCCGTGCCCGCGGGCACGGCCTTGTTGTTGCGGTGGGCGCTGCTCAGGCGCTGAGCAGGCGGTAGCCGCATTCGCCGCAGAAGGCCGCCGCCAGATCATTGACGGTGCGGCATTGCGGACAGTCATGCGCCTTGTGCGCCGCGCCGGTTTCCGGCATCGGCGGCTCGACCGCGCTGGCTGCCGGCGCCGTGGTGCTGGCGGTCAGGGGCGGGAGGTCGGCCAAGGGCGCGGGCGGCGGTGCGCTGTCTGGCGCTTGCGCAAGCGGGTCGAGCGCGAGCGGTTCGAGCACCAGCGGTTCGAGCACCAGTGGGCTTGCGCTCACCGGGCTGGCGGCCTGCTTGGTTTCTGGCGGGATGGCGGCGGCAGGCGCAGGGGCTTGCACGGTAGCCGCATCCGGTGCTGTGCTGTCGGCCGGCGGGGCGGCGGGACTGGCATCGGCGGCGACTTCGGCAGGCGGGGTGGCCTCTGCCGGGGCTGCGGCCTCAGTCGAGGCCATTGCGGCGCTTGCCGCAGGTGCAGCGCTTGCGGTCGTGGCACCTGCTGCCACTGGCGCGGCTGCCGGCTTGGTCTTCACCTTGCTGCGCGGCGCGGCGTCTGCAGCTTGCGGCGCGGGCTCGCCTTCGGCACTCAGGCGCAGGGCGCGGGTATTGCGCTCGATCTGCACCAGCACCGGGATCAGCAGCGCCACGATAAAGGCGATCAGCGCGCCCAGCGCCAGTGTCACGCCGGAAATGCGCTCGGCCTGGGCGAGCTGCCGGGTGGTTTCGGTTTCGCTCAGATTGCGGCTGAAGCGGCTGAAATAGTACTCACTGAGCTGGTCGGCCGTGTTGTCGCTGGCCCGACCGGTTTTGCGGTAATGCTGCAGCCCCTCGGCCAGAAAGTCGTCCCAGCCATCCAGCAACTGGTCGCGACGGTTTTCCGGAATATTCACCAGCATGCGGATCACCTGCTCGGTGGTGATGCCGCGCACGGCATGGGTCTTGATGATTTCCAGAATCTGCTCGCCGTACTCGGTATTGAGCTTGACGATGATTTCCTGGCTGGCCACATCGCCCTGCAGGCGATCAAGCTGGCGCAACTCGCCTTCTTCCTGCTGCTGGCTGAAGTCCGGCACCTTGAAGGCGTCGCCGCTGCGTGAGGCCACATAGACCAGCGCACCGAGAAAACCCAGCAGGGCCAGAACGGCAAAGCCGATGGCGACCATCTGGCCGGCGCGCAGCAGCAAGAGGGTAAAGCCGGAGGCATGGGGGACGTGCGTTGTGCTCATGATGAGTCCGTAGTGATCAGAATATGGGGGACAGCCCGGCCGCCGGGGCCGGAGCAGCAAGGGGCGGGCGCTCAGGCGCCGCCGGGGCGACGGGTGTCTTCCTCGCGCTTGCACTCGGGCGCTTCCGGGCGCTCGAAGCAGAGCTTGGTGCGGCAGGCTTCCACCTTGAAGATATTGCTCTTGTTGGCGCACTCGGCGTAGCGCGCCGAGAAGGAGTTCTGCACTGGCGTAGCTGCTACCGGCGTGATCAGCGGAGTGGGTACCACTGTGGCAATGGGTGTGGCGGTCGGTTTGGGCACGCGGGTCGGTTTGCTGCTTGGCGAGGGGCGCGCCGTCACGGGTGGCTGGCTGGGCAGGGCGGAGACCACGGCCATGGCGCTGGCTGCCGGGCTGCTGGCCACGACGGCACTGCCGGCGGCGGCATGGCTGGCAAAGCCGGCCTTCGAGCCGCTGGGGCGCAGGATCTCGACGGGCGCGCTGGCAGCCGGAGCCGCCGCAGGCTGCGAGGCAGCCGGCGTGCTCAGCGTGCTGTAGGCAAAGTAGCTGCCGCCCAGCAACACCAGCAGGCCCATGCCCAGAGCGCCCAGCACCAGCACGCCGCTCTTGCCGGGCGATGCCGGCCGCGCCGTCGCAGCCTTGGCCGGCGTGGCCGGCACGGCGGTCGCGGCGGGGGGGATGGTTGCCGCAGCCCAGGGATCGGGCGTCTGCGCTGCCGCGGTCGCGGCCGGGCTGGCCTCCACGCTGCTTGCGGGGAGCATCTCCGCGCCTGGCTGTGTCACGGCAGCGGCCGTGGAGGGCGCACTCGCAGCCGTGACACTGGTGGCCGTCTGCAGCGGCTTGCCGCAGGCCAGACAGAATTTGCTGCCGGCCGGATTGCTGCTCTGGCAGGACGGGCAGGACAGGGTGAGCGCACAGCCGCACTGCTGGCAGAATTTGGCGTGGTCTTTATTGCTGTAATGGCATTGCGGGCACTGCGACATGATCGTGGGCGCGGAAGAATGGAACAATGCGCCACATTACAATAGCTTTCGACATGCTTATCAATGAGCTTGATCACAGCCGGGGCATTCTGTATTGAATTGGCGACGCCGGCAGTGCGCGCCTGTCATGCGGGCGGGAGGACGGGCTGGCACGCCACAGCACACAGCCATGGCCGGCGCCGTGCTGGATTTTTGCATGGGTATGAGTCTGCAGCCAATGGTGAGCATGAGCTGCATGGCAATACCTCGTGTCAATTGCTGGCACCCATCGCGCCGGGCCGGCCAGATGCCGAATCTGCCTGGGCAGATTCGGCCCGGCCAGCTGGTGCGTGGGTTCAGCGCGCAGCCGGGCTGGTGCGCGTCCAGAGTTCGGCCATGCGTTCAAGTTTGCGGATCAGGGTTTGCATTGCGGTTCTCCTTGGTGTGGTGCAGCCATTGTGCCGCCTGCCGGGCTGGCGCCGCTGCGTAAAACTACCCGCGCCGCCGGCCACAATTCCCGCGCGCTGCGGGTTGCTGCGGAAGTCCGGGGCGGATTTCGGGCACAATGGGCGCCGTCATTCATCGTGCCGCCAAGAGACGTTCATCATGCTGCAACTCGCGCTGCAAACCGAAACCCGCGCCAGCGGCCTGCCCACGGAAATCCAGCTGCGCCAGTGGGCCGAAGCCGCCCTGCAGGCCGGCGTAGCCAATGCCGAAATCACCTTCCGCATTGTCGATACCGACGAGGGCCGGCAGCTCAACCGTGACTACCGTGGCAAGGATTACGCCACCAATGTGCTGACTTTCACCTTTGACGACGACATGCCGGCACTGCCCGGCCTGCCCTTGCTGGGTGACATCGTGTTCTGTGCGCCGGTGGTCGAGCGTGAAGCCGCGGAACAGGGCATCAGCCTCGAAGCCCACTACGCACACCTGACGGTACACGGCGTGCTGCACCTGCAGGGCTTTGATCACCTGGACGACGACGAAGCCGAGGAAATGGAAGGGCTGGAAACGCACATCCTCGCCGGCCTCGGCTACGCCGACCCGTATGCGGCAGAGAAATAAGCCGGATATGGCATCAGTCTGGCGCGGAGCCTACATGCGATGCTCGCCTTCGCGCGCCTTCTTGATCACGCCCTCAAGCATGCGCTTGCTGTCTTCCTGGGCAGCCTTGTCCAGCGCGGCGCGTTCAGTTTCGCTTAATGGCGTTTGTGCGGCTTCGTGCTGCAGCTGCGCGTTTGCGGCGGGAACCCCGGCTGGCGCTGCGCTGGCCGCCAGATTCTGGCAATAGCTGACGGCTTCGGGCGAGTTGTTTGCCCAGGCCGTGACATCAAGGCGTGCATCCAGCCCCATCAGCAGTGCGCGGGTGGTCACCCGGTCATTCGCCAGGCAGGCGGCATAGGCAAATCGCGACTTGTTCCAGTCGGTGGGGTAGCGCTGAACCAGCGTTTCGAACGCCGGTTTCAGCTTTTCCCAGCGCAGCAGGCTGTTGCGAAACAGCTGGTTGTCGAAGTAGATCAGGCCCGAATAGATTTCCGCGTACAGCATCTGCCTATCGCTGGATTTGCGTGTGGCCCTCATGACCAATTCGTCCACTTGCGCGTAGCTGCCGCCCCATTTGGGGAGCAGGTCCACTGCGGCGATCTGGTAGAGCGGGGTGTAATCGGGGTAACGCCGGATGCCTTCATCCAGCAGCTCGGCAAGTTCACCGAACTTGTCCACGGCAGCCAGCCGGTTGGCCAGAATCATTTCCGTATACCACCACGGCGTATTGCGGACTTTTGCCGGCGCGGCGAGCAGCAGCTCGCGGGCATTGTTCGCATGGGTGCGGATACGTCGCCAGTTTTCCTCCGGCACATCCTTGGCCAGTTTGCTGCCACGCAATTCCCAGGCCTGCTGCATTTCGACCTTGGCGGCAAAAATCCATGCGGCACTGGAGTTGGGATAGGCCTTGCGCCAGCGGCCGGCCTTTTCCAGCTGGCGGCGGTAAGCGCTGTCGTTGTTGCGTGTCTGTTTCGCAAGATACTCAAGGCCATTGGCCAGCACGACCAGTGTAGGGGCGCCGTCGGGCGTGCGTACCCTGGGCGACAGGTAAGGGGTGTAGCTGGCTTCGGCGGCGGCAAAGTCTTCATTGACCAGCGCGAGTACCAGCCGCCCGGTCAGTGCGGTGCGTTCTTCGTTGGCGGTGAGCGCGCCGGCACTGGCGCTGCAGAGCAGCAAGACACCCGCGGCCATGAGGGATTTGAACATCGGCAGGACTCCTGGTGATTCTGGTGATTACAGCGTAATGCCGTCCTGCTTTTCCGCCGGATTGGCCCAGCGCTGGCACTTCTTGAGGTAGGACTGCCCGCCCGCGCTCCACGCATCCAGGCTCACCCTCGGGCCGAGTTCGGCCAGCAGCCTGCGCGCCACGGCCTGGTCGCCGGCGACACAGGCAAAGTAGGCGTAGCCGGATTTGTTCCAGTCGCTCGGATAACGGCGCAGCAGGTCGTCGAAGGCCGCGCGCATCAGTGGCCATTCCGCCTTGCCGTCGATGAAAAGCCTGCCGCGGTACTGGCTCCAGTCGGCGTACCAGTAAATGCGGGCATACATCGATTGCCCATCCTGCGCGCTGTTGCCGGCCTGTTTGGCAAACTGGGCCAGGGCCGCAGTATCCGCGCCGGCTTTGGACGTCAGATCGACGGTATGCTCGAAAAAAATCGGGTAATAAGCCGGATGGCGTCGCAGGCCCTCGGCAACCATCGCCGAATGCTCCTGTGCCGTATCGGAGGTGGCGAGGCGCTCGATATTGATCAGGCTTGAGTACCACCAAGGGGTATTGCGCACCGCTGCCGGCGCCTCCAGCCGAGTAGGGTGCGCAAATCCTGATTTGCGCACGCGGTGCGATCGTTGAACATGCGCCCCGGTTCGGGCGAACCGCTTCCGGTGCGCAAACCCCAGCGGGATTTGCACACCCTACCATCGGGTATTCCATCTCGATTTTCATGGGTATGCCACCGCATGCTTTTGCATGTAATGGCTATATCGGCATGCCGTTGCGGGTATTGGTTTATGGGGCCGTGGGGCGTGCGCAAATCCTGATTTGCGCACGCGGTGCGGTCGTTGAACATGCGCCCCGGTTCGGGTGAACCGCTTCCGGTGCGCAAACCCCTGCGGGATTTGCACACCCCACGATGTTTTTCCTTGCAGGTGGCGTGTGCCAATAATGGACCTTCCCTTCTCCGGGGCTGTCCATGTCGCGCTACCGCCGTTCACGCCTCGCCGGGGCAAGTTATTTCTTTACCGTGGTTACGTATCGCCGCCAGCGCATCCTCACCGATGCCGCCGTGCGGCGTGCCTTGCACGACGCGATTGTGCGGGTGCGGCAACGCTATCCGTTCGTCATTGATGCCTGGGTGCTGCTGCCCGATCATCTGCACGCAATCTGGACGCTGCCACCCGGCGATGCGGATTACGCCTTGCGCTGGCGCTGGATCAAGCGCCTGGTCACGCGCGCAGTGGCGGGTGACTATGCGCGCCCGGACTGGCGGACTGCCTCACACTGCGCGCGGCGCGAAGCGACGCTCTGGCAACGACGCTTCTGGGAGCATCAAATCCGTGACGCGGCCGATTACGCGGCGCATGTCGATTATGTGCATTTCAACCCGGTGAAACACGGCCTGGTGGCTGCTGCTGCGGACTGGCCGCATTCCACCTTTCACCGCTGGCTGGCGGCTGGTGCCTATCCGCCGGACTGGGGTGGCCGTTGAGCATGCACCACGGTTTGGGTGAACGGCTTCCGGTGCGCAAACCCCTGCGGGATTTGCACGTCCTGCTCGCTTTGAACATGTGCCTCGCTGCGGGTGCAATGTTTCGGTGCGCAAACCCCTTCGGGATTTGCACACCCTACCATCGGGTTTTTCATGAGGGGTATATGGTTTTATCCCCTTTTTTGATTTGGCTGTAAATGTATGGGTGGTTGGGTATTGCTTTTCGTGGCCGTCGGGGCGCGCATTGCAGCTGCGCGCCGGTCTGGCGTTCAGTCGTCCAGCAGCTGCTGGTACAGATACACCAGCACCCGCGCCAGTTCTTCCGCCGTTTGTTCCTGCGCGGTGTTGCCACCGTGGCCGCCGCCGTCGGTTTCCAGGAACAGCGCCGGCTGGCCGAGCGCGTGCAGCCTGGCGACCATCTTGCGCGCGTGCGCGGGGTGCACGCGGTCGTCCTGGCGGCTGGTGGTGAACAGCGCGCGCGGGTAAGGCGAAACGCTGGCCGGGGCGATGTGGTGGTAGGGCGAGTAGGCGGCGAGCGCGGCGCCCTCGGTTTCGTCGTCCGGGTCGCCGTATTCGTCGAGCCAGCTGGCGCCGGCGTGCAGCTCCGCGTAGCGCAGCATGTCGAGCAGCGGCACCTCGCAGACAACGGCGTTGAACAGCTCCGGGCGCTGCACGAGGCAGGTGCCGACCAGAAGGCCGCCGTTGCTGCCGCCTTCAATCCCCAGCCGTCGCGCGCTGGTGACGCCGCGCGCGATCAGATCCTCAGCGACCGCGATAAAGTCGTCGAAGCTGGTCTGGCGTTTTTCCTTCAGCGCGGCCTCGTGCCAGACCGGGCCGAATTCGCCACCGCCGCGGATATTGGCGAGCACGAAGGCACCGCCCTGTTCCAGCCACTGCTTGCCAAAATGATCCAGATAGTAGGGCATCATCGGCAGCGCAAAGCCGCCGTAGCCATAGAGTAGTGTCGGGGTATTGCCATCCAGCTCAATACCTGATTTGGCTACAAGGAAATACGGTATGGACGTACCGTCGCGGCTTGTCGCGTGGTGCTGGGTGACGGCAAAGGGGGCGGCGTCGAAGGCCGGCGGCTGCGCGCGCAGCAACTCGGGCGCGGCGTTGCTGGCGAGGTCGTAGCGGTACAGCCCGGCCGGGGTGAGGAAATTGCTGAAGTTGTAGACGAGCACGTCCGACTGCCAGGGCTGGTCGACGAATTCGATCACGCCGCTTTGCGGCAGCGGGTTGGCGAAGGCCTCCCACGCCTCGCCCGCGCGGCGGAAGGTCAGGAGCCGGCTCTGCACGTTCTTGGTGATGATCACCGCCAGCCCGTTCAGCGTGGCTTCCAGCATCACATAGCTTTGCTCTGGCGCAGGCGCAAACAGCAGCGTGGCGGCGCCCAGTTCGCCGGTATCGGCGTCGGCGCGAATGGCTACGAGGCTGCCAGCCGGATACCGGGTGCCCTGGTATTTCCAGTCCATGTCGAGCTTGAGCAGCAGTTCACCGTGGCTGAAGGCTTCCAGCTCGCAGCGCGGCGGCAATTTCAATTGGCTAATGTCGCCGGCGGCGTCGATGTGGAAATAGGCCTTCTGATAGAAACTGAGCGAGGCTTCGATGACGTCGAACGGCGTCTGGTCGGCATCGAGAAAGCGCCAGGCCGACACCATCATCGCATCGGGCTCCAGCGCCAAGAGCGACAGCGCGTCGCCCCAGTCCTGCCCGCGCTGCAAGAGCACCGCCTCGCGCGAATAGCCGGATTCGGTCAGCTGGTCGTCGTCCCAGGCCGGGCAGACGAACACCGAATCGGGGTCGCGCCAGGCGATGTCGCTCTTGCCCAGCGGAAAGTGAAAGCCATCGGCGACAAAGGCGCGCGCTTCCACGTCGTATTCGCGGCAGACGGTGGCATCGGAGCCGCCCGGCGACAGCGTGAGCAGGCAGCGCTCCGGGGCGAGCGTGCAGTGATCGACACCGTCGAGATACCAGTCGACCTGCTCGGCGGCCGCCAGGGCATCAATGTCCAGCACGATGTCCCACGCGGTCTGCGCGGCGCGATAACTGTCCCATGTCGTGCGGCGGTACACGCCGCGCGGGTTCTCGGCGCTCTGGTGAAAGTGATACAGCCAGCCGCCGTGTTCAGAACAATACGGAATCTGCCGCGTGTCGCGCAGCGTCGCGAGGATGTCGGCCGCCAGCGGCGCCATGCGCGGATCGGTGTCGAGCGCCGCGCGGGTCAGCGCGTTCTGTTCGGCGACCCAGGCGAGCGCGGCGGGTGAGTCGAGGTCTTCGAGGTGGCGGAAAGGATCGGTCACGGCGGCATCGCTGGCGGCAAAAGCGCGATTATCCGGCAGATTGCTGCCGGCAGGCCAATCACTTGGGGCGTCGGCGGGACATCAGCGGCGGTGTGCGCGTGCGTCTTGCCGCGCGGGGGACTTGTCCTGCAGGGCCGGGCACTGCACGCCGGGGGCGGGGCCGGCTGCGGCCTCGACAGGCTGGGTCGGCTCCGGCTTGCGCCACAGCCAGCTGCCGACCGCCAGCAGGATCAGTGCGACGGGGATGACGACAGGCCAGCGCCAGGCGGTGAGTACGCCGCACAGCAGCCAGCCCAGCAGCATGCCGGAACACGCCCAGCGCTTGCCCTTGCGGCTGATTTCGCCGCGCAACAGCCAGGCCTGCAGGTGCGGGCCGGCGCCGGGCATGGCGAAGAGCCGGGCCTGCAGCGCGGGCGAGGCGTGGCCGAAGGCCCAGGCGGCGATGATCCAGAAAATGGTGGTCGGCAGCACCGGCAGGAAGGCGCCGATCAGGCCCAGCACAAAGGCGGCGTGGCCCAGCGCCATCAGCGCATAGCGCAGCGGGCGGGATAACTGGCGGGCAGCGGGAAGCGGCATGGCGGCGCTCCGGAACAACCGGGGATTGCAGTATGGGCCAGTGCCGGCCGGCTTGCCAGCGCTGCCCGGTCAGCACGCCGGCCGGGCGGCTGACAGAGGCTGCCCACGATTTTCGCGCCAGCGCGCACGGCAAATCGCGAGCCGCTGCGAATCGTGCCGGATGACGGCACGTTGCCTGCAGCTGGGCGGCAAAGCGGTGCTTTGCCGCCCGTGCGTGCGCGGCGTGCAACACAATCGGCATGGTCTTCGGTTATTATTGCGGTTCCCCGACAACCGGATGTAAGCCCGCCCCCATGGACGATTCCTCTCCGCAGCAGCAGAAAGCCAGCTGGCTCGAACGCCTGACCCACTTTCTGCTGCGTGAACCGGAAAACCGTGGCGAACTGATCGAAGTTCTCCACTCTGCCTTTGAACGCCATCTGCTCGACAGCGATGCCCTTGCGATGATCGAAGGGGTGCTCAATGTCGGCGACATGCAGGTGCGCGACGTGATGGTGCCGCGCGCCCAGATGGACGTGATCGACATCGACACCCCCCCCTCCGAATTCATTCCCTATGTGATCGAGACCGCGCACTCGCGTTTTCCCGTCGTCGATGGCGACAAGGACAACGTGATCGGCATCCTGCTGGCGAAGGACCTGCTGCGCTATTACGCGCTGGATGCCGATTTCAACATGCGCGACATGCTGCGCCCGGTGGTGTTCATTCCCGAGGCCAAGCGCCTGAATGTGCTGCTGAAGGAGTTCCGCATCAACCGCAACCACATGGCCATCGTGGTTGACGAATACGGCGGCGTGGCGGGGCTGGTGACCATCGAGGACGTGATCGAGCAGATTGTCGGCGACATCGAGGACGAGTACGACGACGACGAGGAAGACAGCATCGTGCCCGACCGGCGCGGCCGCTGGCGCGTGAAGGGCGATACCGAAATCGCTGATCTGAACGCGGCGCTGGAAGCCAGATTCGCCGACGACACCTTCGACACCGTGGCGGGTCTGGTGATCGACCAGTTTGGCCGCGTGCCCAAGCGCGGGGAAACCATTGCCTTTGAGGGCTACCAGTTCCAGGTGCTGCGTGCCGACAGTCGCCGCGTGCATTCGCTGCTGGTCGAGCGCCTGCCCGAGCGGCAGACGCGCATGCCCGACGAGGTGGAAGACTGATGTCCGGGCGACGCTGGCTGCCACGGCGCACCTGGCAGCTGGCACAGTGCCTGCTGCCGGTGGGCGCGCTGGGCGTGTTTGCCCTGGCGCCGCTGCGGCTCGTCCCGCTGGCCTGGCTGGCGCTGGCCGCGCTGTTCGCCGGCTGGCGCCATGCCGGCGCTCCCGGCCGCGCAGCCCTGCTCGGCTTCGGTTGGGGTCTGGGGTATTTCCTTGCGACCATTCACTGGGTTTACATCAGCCTGCATACCTATGGGGGCATGATGGCCTGGCTGGCGGCCCTGTGCACGCTGCTGTTTGCCGCCTATCTGGCGCTGTTTCCGGCGCTGGCCGGCGCACTCGCCGGCTGGCTGCAGCAGCGCCGCCCCGGGTGGGTCTCGCTGGTGCTGGGCATGCCGCTGGCCTTTGTGCTCACCGAGGCGTTGCGCGGCTGGCTGTTTACCGGCTTTCCCTGGGCCGGCATCGGCTACAGCCAGCTGCCGCTGCTGGCTGGCTGGCTGCCGCTGCTGGGCAGTCATGGCCTGACCCTGCTGCTGGCGCTGGCGGTTGCGGCGACGCTGTGGCGCTGGCGCAGCGGCCTGCTGCTGGCGGGCGTCATCCTGCTGGCGGGCTGGGGCCTGGGCCGCGTGGCGTGGACGACAGCGCTGGGGGCGCCGGTCACGGTGAGTGTGCTGCAGGGCAATATCGCGCAGGACATCAAGTGGACGCGCGACAGCTATTTCCTCAGCCTGCGCACTTACCGCGATCTGCTGCAGCAGGCGCAGGGCCGGCTGGTGGTGATGCCGGAAACGGCCATCCCGTCTTTTCTGAGCCAGACGCCGCCCGAGTACCTGCACTTGCTGCGCCAGCTGTCGCAGGCCGACAACAAGGAGGTATTGCTGGGCATCGCACTGGATACCGAGCGCGCCGGGGAATACTACAACGGGGTAATCCGGCTGGATCAGCCCCTGGCGACGCAGTACCGCAAGAGCCATCTGGTGCCCTTTGGCGAATTCACCCCGGCGCCCTGGCTGTTTGGCTGGATGTACCGCTTCATGAGCATCCCGCTGGACGGCTTTTCCTCCGGTGTCGATCCGCAGCCGCCGTTTGCGCTGGCCGGCGGGCAGATTGCTGCGAACATCTGCTACGAGGACATCTTCGGCCACGAATTCCGCGTCAATGCGGCCAACGCCACGCTGCTGGCGAATTTCTCCAACCTCGCCTGGTTCGACGGCTCCTGGGCCGCCGAGCAGCAGCTGCAGATGGCGCAGGCGCGCGTGCTGGAAAACGGCCGCGAGCTGATTCGCGCGACCAATACCGGGGTCACCGCCGTGGTCGGCATTGACGGCCGCGTGCGCGCCCGCCTGCCCGAGCGGACGCGCGGCGTGCTCGAAAGCCGCGTCACGCATTACACTGGCGCCACGCCCTACCAGCGTTTCGGCGACTGGCCCGTGTGGCTGGCCTTATTGATCATGATGGGGGTATGCCTTGCCAGCCCTCTCCATAGAAAGCATGAAGACTGATACCCTCAAGAAAATCGCCCTCTTGCCACTGCTGCTGTCCGGCTTGTGCATGGCCGCCGTGCCGCAGCAGGCCCAATCGCGCAAGCCGGCGCTTGACCAGCCGGCCGGCACGCCGGCCATGCCCAGCGCAGCACCGCAGCGCGTGCTGGCCGTCGGCGACTCGCTGATGGGCGGCGTGGCGCAGATGCTGGCCTGGCGCATCAAGCGTGACGGGCGCCGGGAATTGCAGCTGCTGGATCGCCACAAGCTCAGCAGCGGGCTGGTGAACCGCAAGTTTTACGACTGGCCGGCGCAGCTGGAACGCCTGCTGGCCGAGCACAAGCCGGCCACCGTGCTGATCATGCTCGGCGGCAACGATGCCGGCATGAACATCCGCGACAATGGCCGCACGCTGAGCTTTGGCGGTGATGCCTGGCAGGATGCCTACCGCCAGCGCGTGAGCGCGATGATCGATCTGGCCAAGTCGCGCGGCGCGCGCGTGGTCTGGCTGGGCCTGCCGCCGATGGAAAAGGCCGACTACAACGCGCAGATCCAGCTGCAGAACAGGGTGTATGCGCAAGCCGCGCGCGAAGCCGGCATTCCCTATATCGACAGCGCCAGCCTCTTGGGCGACGACAAGGGCGGCTATGTCGCCACATTGTCCGAGAAGGGCAAGACGGTGAACCTGCGTGCGAAGGACGGCGTCCACCTTGCGCCGCGCGGCGGCGACATCCTCGCCCGCGCCGCGCTGGCCAAGCTGCCGCCCGAACAGGTGGCCGCAGTCAGCCCCTGACGGCTGGCTGGTCTCGGCCCGAGCCGCTCAGCCCAGCCGGCTGGCTGCCAGCAGGGCCGGCACATCGCCCTTGCGTTGCGAGCCGGCGTCGTCCATCACCACGAACAGCGCGCGCAGTTCCAGCGTGCGCCCGACAGGGCTGAGCACGATCTGGCCTTCGCTGGTTTCGCAGGCCAGCGCCGTGCCGATGCCGGCGTCGGCCAGCGCGATCAGCACATCGCGCCAGGCATAGCGGCCGCTCACCGCGATGCGCTCGCACTCCTCGCCCTCGCTGGAAAACAGCCCTTCGAGCACCACCTCGGCGCCCGGCGCCAGCACGGCGCGGGCGATGGCTTCCGGGTAGCCGTGCATCACGCGCACCACGCCGCTGGCGCCAAAGCGTTTCATGCGTTCGCGGTTCGGTTCCTTCACGCATTCGGCGACGATCAGCCCCTGCATGCCCTGGCTGCGCAGCCGGTCTATCGTGTCGAGCGTGTAGGAATCCGAGTCGGCGTCGGTGCTGTTGGCGGCAACCAGGATGACGGCGTGCGCAGCGCTGGCGCCTGCCGCGGTCAGATTGGTCTGGCTGGTGCCCACGCCGTTGATCCAGCGCACCTTGCGGTCGACCAGCTCGGAGGGAAACTGCTCGAAGCGGTTGCTGATCACCACGATGGGGCGGTTTTCCCAGTCGCGGTGGCGGCGCAGTTCGTCGATCAGGCGTTCGAGGTAGCGCACCGGGTTGTTGGCCGGCGCGCCGATGATGATCACGTGCTCGTGCATGGTGTGGTAGCTCCATTTGCCGTGCAGGCGGCGCTGGAAGTGGGACGACAGCAGCTGGAAGAATTCGCCGACCAGATTGCCGAGGATGAAGATCGAGCCGCCGTAGAGCAGGATGATCGTGCACCAGCGCCCAGCGTCGGTCTTGGGGAAGAGGTCGCCGTAGCCGACGGTGACGACGGTGGTCAGCGTCAGCCACAGCGCGTCGAACCAGCGCAGCTTCTCGATGTAGTGGATCAGCGTGGTGTGCGTGACCAGCAGCGTGAGCAGCCAGACCGTCCAGAACAGCACGCGCTGCGGCAGGCGGTGCTGCTGGAAGAGGCGGCCGCGCCGCAGCAGCCATTGGAATAGGGGCATCTCCGCCCTCCGGATTCGGAAACCGATGCGCGCATTATGGGCAGCGCGGACGGCACCGCGCCATGCTCATGGCATGGCCGGCCTTGAGGGTAGGCGCGACGGATGGGGCGGCTTTATGGGTATGTAGACATGGCCCTTTCTGGTAAAGGGCTGTGGCGGCATGGCCTATTGGGTATCCGGCTTGGCGCTGCTTGCTGCCCTGCTGCCTTTCGGCAACAGGACGATGCGCGTGCCGGCCAGCGCATCCTGCAGCAGCTGTCTGTCCCTGGCGATAAAGGCCCAGCACCAGGGCAGCAGCACCAGGCCGGTGGCGAGCCATGCCAGCGGTAGCCAGCCAGCGTCGTGACGCGCCAGCAGCCAGGCCGGCAGCACCAGCACATAGCACAGTGCAGCCACCACATAGCGGATCAGGCACTGGCGCAGGCTGGGCGCCTGGCCGTGGCGATCCTGCAGCTGGCAGCGCCAGGTGCGCATGGCCAGCGTCTGGCCGCTCTTGCGCCAGCAGAAGACGAAATAGAGGCCGGTGAGCCCGAACAGCCAGCCGAAATGCAGCGCCTGCGCCAGCCAGGACTGGCTCAGTGCCGTCACCGGCTGGCCGGTGAGCAGCTGGAACAGGCCGTTGAAGATGCCGGCGAGCACCAGCAGCAGTGCGCCGGTCAGCAGCATTTCGTAAATCAGTGCGGTAAAGCGGCGCAGCCAGCTGGCTGCGGGCAGGGTCGGAGTCGGAGAGTTCATGCCGGTTCGGTCGGGTTGCTCGGGGCTGGGCGGAATGGTCGGGTTGATCAATCAGGGGCGTGGCGCTGCGGTGGCGGGTGACCGGCCGGTCTGGAGGCGCCATGCCGGTGCCGGCGCACCTCGCGCAGGATGCGCTCGCGTTCCTCGGGCGGCAAGGCCATCAGCCGTTCGTAATTGGCGCGCGCGCGTTCGCGCTGCTCGGGCGTCAGCTCGGCCCAGCGCTGGATGCGTTCGCGTATTCTGGCCTGTTTTTCGGGCGGCATGTCCGGATAGCGCGTGGCCATGTGCGCCAGCTTGTCCTGGCGTTCTCCCGGCAGGCTGGCCCACTGGCTTTCCAGCGGCGCCAGCAAGGCCTTTTGCGCGGGGTCGAGGGCCTGCCAGCTGGTGGCTGCCAGCGCGGCGGGCGCCAGCAGTGTCAAGGCAAGCAGCAGACTCAGACGGGGCTGGGCGGGCATGCGCATCATGGCCTCGGCGAGCTCTGGCGCAACTGCTGTTCCAGTGCATCCGACAGCAGCAGGTCGGGATCGGCGTCGCTGCTGAGCAGCTCCGTTTCCCAGTTCTGCTCCTGGATGCGCTGCTGCCATTGCCAGCTGCCCAACAGTGCGGCGAGCAGCAGCAGGGCTGCGGCCCAGCGCCAGGGATGTTCATGCCACTGCCGGGCCAGCACCTGTCCCAGCACCGGCGTGCGCGGGACGCTGCTGGCGGCCAGCGCCTGCTGGCGGGCCCGGGCCAGACGCGCGGTGACGGCCGGGGGCAGTGCGCGCGCATCCAACTGCTGGCAGGCCTTGCGTGCCAGGGCTTCCGGTGCGGGTTCGTGCACGGATTTGTTCATAAGCTCACTCCATGGCGGTCGAGCCAGGCGGACAGGGCCGCGCAGGCGCGCGAGCAGTGGGTTTTCACGCTGCCTTCCGAACAGCCCATGACGCTGGCGGTTTCGGCCGTATCCAGTTCTTCCCAGTAACGCAGGATGAAGGCTTCGCGTTGACGCGGCGGCAGTTGCGCCAGGCCTGCTTCGATCAGCGCCATCGTGCGGTGCTGCGCGCTTTCTTCTTCGGGTGTGGCCGGCGACGGCGCGGCGTGCGGCAGCCAGTCCAGCGGATCACCATCGCTGTCGCCGTCGCGCTCGGCCGGGCGAAAGCTTGAAAACAGCGAAGTCCACAGATTGCGTACCTTTTGCCGCCGGTAATGGTCGCGGATGGCATTTTGCAGGATGCGCTGGAACAGCAGCGGCAGCTCGCCCGCCGGGCGCGCCGCATAGGATTCGACCAGACGCAGCATCGCGTCCTGCACCAGATCGAGCGCCTGTGCCTCGTCGCGGGTCGCGAAGCGCGCCTGCTTGAAGGCGCGCTGCTCGATGCCGGCCAGAAAGGCGGAAAGCTCATCCTGCGACGCCAACGGCTACTCCCTTGTTGTGCTTCGGGTTTTCGGTGTGCGGCGGATACTAGCAAACACCTATTGCGAGTGCGAGCAAAAACTTGCCAAGCCGGCCGGCATCCGTTAACTTGCGGGGTTCAACATCCATTCCAGATGAAGCGTTGCGCCCCTTATTCGGGGGCGTCGCGCACCGAAAGGCACCGCCCGCGCATTAACCGCAGTCGTCCTTCTTCGGGCCACAAGCCCGAGCCAAGGCGGCCAGCCCGGTAAAAATCAAGAGTCTGCGGCACTTGCCGACTGCCTGAAGTCACCGCTTCGCCGTGTTACCGCACGGCGGACTTGCCGGTTCGCTTGCCAGCGTTCCGGTTTCCCGACTGACTGGCTAAGCAGGTCGACAGATTCACAGTTCTGGATGGCAGAGGAGCTCAGTTTTGCCCTTTTTGTCATAACCCCGTGGTGAGGTGACCTATGGAAATTTCCGGTGCGGAAATTGTCACGCGCTGTCTGCAGGAAGAAGGCGTCGAATTCGTCTTCGGCTATCCTGGCGGCGCGGTACTTGAAATCTACGATGCAATTCACAAGCAGGACTTCTTCAAGCATGTGCTGGTTCGCCATGAACAGGCCGCCGTGCATGCCGCTGACGCGTATTCGCGTTCCAGCAACAAGGTCGGCGTTGCCCTGCTGACTTCCGGCCCCGGCGCCACCAACGGCATCACCGGCATTGCCACCGCCTATATGGATTCGATCCCGCTGATCGTGATCTCGGGCCAGGTGGGTACGCCGATGATCGGCTCGGACGCCTTCCAGGAAGTCGACATGGTCGGCTGCTCGCGCCCGATCGTGAAGCACAACTTCCTGGTGAAGGATGTGCGCGACATCGCCGCAACCTTCAAGAAAGCCTTCCACATCGCCACGACCGGCCGTCCGGGCCCCGTGGTGATCGACATCCCCAAGGATGTCACCATTCACAAGACCAAGTTCGAATACCCGCAATCGGTATCGATCCGCAGCTACAACCCGCCGGTCAAGGGCCATCCTGGCCAGATCAAGAAGGCGGCCCAGCTGCTGGCCGATGCCAAGCGCCCCTTCGTCTACGTTGGCGGCGGCGCGGTACTGGGCAATGCCAGCGCGGAAGTCACCGAGCTGGTCAAGCTGCTGAACCTGCCGTGCACCAATACCCTGATGGGTCTGGGCGCGCTGGATGGCACCGACGCCAACTTCGTCGGCATGCTCGGCATGCACGGCACCTACGAAGCCAACCTCGCGATGCAGTATTGCGACGTGCTGATCGCCATCGGCGCGCGCTTTGACGACCGCGTGATTTCGGTGCCGAACCAGTTCCTGTCGCAAGCCAAGAAGATCGTTCACATCGACATCGACCCGTCGTCGATCGCCAAGCGCGTGAAGGTGGACGTACCCATCGTTGGCGACGTGAAGAGCGTGGTCAGCGATCTGGTTGCACTGCTGAAGGAAACCGGCCAGCGTCCGAACGACAAGGCCCTGGCTGCCTGGTGGGATCAGGTCAACGAATGGCGCAAGCCCAATTCGCTGCTGTACACGCAGGATTCCGAAATCATCAAGCCGCAATTCGTGGTGCAAAAGCTGTGGGAAGTCACCGATGGTCAGGCCATCGTGACTTCGGACGTCGGTCAGCACCAGATGTTCGCCGCGCAGTATTACAAGTTCCGCCGTCCGCGCCAGTGGATCAATTCCGGCGGCCTGGGCACCATGGGCTTTGGCCTGCCTGCCGCCATGGGCGCGCAAATGGCCAACCCTTATGCGCAGGTGGCCTGCATTACCGGTGAAGCATCGATCCAGATGAACATCCAGGAATTGTCGACCTGCAAGCAGTACCACATCCCGGTGAAGATCATCAATCTGAACAACCGCTACCTGGGCATGGTTCGCCAGTGGCAGGAATTCTTCTACGGCAACCGATACTCCGAGTCCTATATGGATGCGCTGCCAGACTTTGTAAAGCTTGCAGAAGCATACGGTCATATCGGCATGAAGATCGAGAAGCCGGCCGATGTCGAGCCGGCGCTGCGCGAAGCCTTCAGCGAAAAGCTGAAGGATAGGCTGGTATTCCTCGATTTCATCACCGACCAGAAGGCCAATGTCTTCCCGATGGTGCAAAACGGCAAGGGCCTGAACCAGATGGATCTGCCGGAGCACATGCGCGGCATGCAGCAGGTGCCGTTCGAAAACAACCGTGACTACGGCAACCTGTGCTGAGGAGGAAACGAACATGCGACACATTCTTTCCATCCTGATTGAAAACGAAGCCGGCGCGCTCTCGCGCGTTACCGGGCTGTTTTCCGCACGCGGCTACAACATCGACTCGCTGACGGTGCAAACCACCGAAGACGTCACCATGAGCCGCATGACCATCGTCACGCACGGCTCCGACGACATCATCGAGCAGATCACCAAGCAGCTCAACAAGCTGGTGGAAGTGGTGAAGGTGATCGACCTGAACGAGGCCGATCACATCGAGCGCGAACTCATGCTGATCAAGGTGCGCGCCACCGGCAAGGAGCGCGACGAAATGAAGCGCATGGCGGACATCTTCCGCGGGCGCATCATCGATGTCACCGAAAAGAGCTACACCATCGAGCTGACCGGCCCCGGTGAAAAGCTGGACGCCTTCATCAAGGCGCTGGACCCGGCCGTGATTCTCGAAACCGTACGCACCGGCGCTTCCGGCATCGGCCGCGGCGAACGCATTCTCAAGATCTGAAATCGAGTGAGGAGTGAGGTGTGAGGAGCAAGGGGAAACCCGCCTCACCCCTCACCCCTCACCCCTCACACCTCAAGGAGTTTTACCCATGGCACTGAACGTTTACTACGACAAAGATTGTGATATCTCGATCATCCGCGGCAAGAAGGTCGCCATCATCGGCTACGGCTCGCAAGGCCATGCCCACGCCTGCAACCTGAAGGATTCCGGCGTTGACGTCACCGTTGGCCTGCGCACCGGTTCCGCCACCGTAAAGAAGGCTGAAGCCCACGGCCTGAAGGTTACCGACGTGAAGACCGCCGTTGCCGGCGCTGACGTGGTGATGATCCTGACTCCGGACGAATTCCAGTCCAAGCTGTACAAGGAAGAAATCGAGCCGAACATCAAGCAGGGCGCGACCCTGGCGTTTGCTCACGGCTTCTCCATCCATTACAACCAGGTTGTGCCGCGCAAGGACCTGGACGTGATCATGATCGCTCCGAAGGCTCCGGGCCACACCGTACGCTCCGAATTCGTGCGTGGCGGCGGCGTTCCCGACCTGATCGCGATCTTCCAGGACGCGTCCGGCACCGCCAAGCAAACCGCCCTGTCCTACGCTTCCGGCGTGGGTGGCGGCCGCACCGGCATCATCGAAACCACCTTCAAGGACGAGACCGAAACCGATCTGTTCGGCGAGCAGGCCGTTCTGTGCGGTGGCGCCGTCGAGCTGGTGAAGATGGGCTTCGAAACGCTGGTTGAAGCCGGTTACGAGCCGGAAATGGCCTACTTCGAATGTCTGCACGAACTGAAGCTGATCGTTGACCTGATGTTCGAAGGCGGCATCGCCAACATGAACTACTCGATCTCCAACAACGCCGAGTACGGTGAATACGTGACCGGCCCGCGCGTGATCAACGAAGAATCCCGCAAGGCCATGCGCCAGGCGCTGAAGGACATCCAGACCGGCGAATACGCCAAGCAGTTCATTCTGGAAGGCCAGACCAACTACGCTTCCATGACCGCAGCGCGCCGCAACAACGCCGCGCACGGCATCGAAGTCGTTGGCGCCAAGCTGCGTGCAATGATGCCGTGGATCCAGGCCAACAAGATCGTTGACCAGTCCAAGAACTAAGCGTCCTTGTGCTGCCGTACCCCTGTGTGCGGTGACCAGACAAAACCGGCCTCTGGCCGGTTTTGTTTTTGCGGTGGCGTGGTGCCGGAAGCCGTGCGCGAGTTACTTTCCGCCTTGGACAGGCTGCTGCCGGATTTCTTGCTGCGCTCGGGGGTATCCTGTAAATTCTGCAGGCCGTCATCCGACGGCTTTGCTTTTCTGGCGATGCGATATCTAGGTTCTGTTGACGTTTTGTTTGTGTTCCCGCTGAAGCGATTTTTGCGCCGAATCAAGGCGTTGCGAGCGCCGCATAACGGGTTATGTCAGCGAAGCAACAACGCAGAGTCGGCGCAAAAAGTGTCCAGCCGGATGTGTTATCAAAAAGCCGGTTTGGCTGTTTTTGGCCTGACCCTGCGTTGCAAAGCCCTCACATAGAATGACTATGCATCGGACTTCACGCCTTGTTTTAGGCCAAAAACAGCACAAACGGGCAGTGCAAACAAAGCGTCAACAAAACCTGAAACAACACTGGCGCTGGTTTTTGCTGCTGCCGGCGGCAATCCTGTGCGCGCTGGCCGTTCACCATCTGTACCACCACGACCCGGAAATTTACGGCGGGCCGTTTCTGCCGTGCATTTTCTACGAGCTGACCGGGTTTTACTGTCCGGGCTGCGGCGCCACGCGCGCCGTGTATGCGCTGCTGCACCTCGATCCCGCGCGCGCCTTGCGCAAGAATGCCTTGCTGGTGCTGGTCGGCCTGCCGCTGCTGGCCTTTACGCTGCTCAACCATCTGGGGCCGCGCCGCCTGCTGGCGCTGCGCGCGGAGGGCCGGCTGTGGGCGGCGTTTGGCGTGCTGGCACTGCTGTTTGCCGTGCTGCGCAATATTCCGCAGGCGCCATTCAATCTGCTGGCGCCGCATTGAAAGTGATTATTCTGGCTGGTATATGCCGCCAACCTTTTTAAAATAATGGCTGTAAAGCAATAGGGAGTAATGTATGGCATTTTGCCAGCAGTGTGGCGCCGATAATCGGCAGGAAGCCCGTTTCTGTGTGCAATGTGGCGCAACACTGACCGCACCGTCGCCAGCGGTGGCGGCGCACGATCCCTATGCGGCCTCGCCGGCCACCGTTACCGCCGCGCGCAATGCGTCGAAAACCTCGACGCTGGCCATCATCAGCCTGATTGCCGGCATTGTGCAGGTGCTGTGCTGCTTTGTGGGCGGACTGGTGGCGGTGATCTGCGGGCATCTGGCGCGCAGCGAAATCCGCAAGAGCGAAGGCAGCATTGACGGCGACGGTCTGGCACTGGCCGGGCTGATTCTCGGCTATATCGGCATCGCCTTCAGCGTGATTTATTTTGTCGGTGTCTTTGCCCTCGCTTTCTTTGCCGGGCTGAAGTAACGCAAAAGCCGCGCGCGCTCGGTTACACTGCAGTCATGAGTGACGCTGCCCGCTATCGTTTATCCCGCCTCTACAAGGTGCTGACCCACATCGACGACCGGCTCGGCGAGAATCTCTCGCTGGGTGAGCTGGCCGGTGTGGCCTGTTATTCGCCTTATCATTTCGACCGGGTGTTCCTGCGCTATCGTGGCGTTTCGCCCGCCGAGCATGTGCGCCGCCGCCGCCTGATGCGTGCCGCGCACCGGCTGCGGCATGAGCCGGATTGTCCGATCGGCGAAATCGCCTACGAGTGCGGCTACAGCAACCAGGCCAATTTCTCGCGCGCCTTCCAGCAGCATTTCGGCATGAGTCCGCGCGCCTGGCGCAAGGGTGGCTGGCGCAGCTACATGCTGCAGCAGGTGGCGGCTTTTTCCGATGCCGACCGCGCCAACGAGGCCGAGCTGGAAACGCTGCAGTTTCGCGAGCCGGGCCTGCGCGAAGGGGTGGCCGCGCGCATCCAGGTGCGCAAGCTGCCAGCCCAGCGCACCGTGTCGCGCCAACTGGTGGGCCTGCTCTCGCAGGACCTCAGCGCGGCCTGCCAGCAGTTTGTCGGCGAATGTGCCGAAGCGGGCCTGCTGGGCGAGGCGCCGGTGTTTGTCGGCAGTTTTCTGGAAGACCCCGGTTTTACCGGCCGTGCGCATTTCATCTATGAATTCGGCCTGCTCAGCGCCGCGCCGCTGATTCCGATGTCGCACGAATACCTGCTGCCCGGCGGTTACTACGCGTGTCTGGACTGGCAGGGCACCATGCCGTGGATGCGCTGGATGTATGAAGACTGGCTGGATCGCCATCCCGACTGGACGATGGACAGCCGTCGCCCGCATCTGGAATATCACCGCCAGGGTGACGACGGAGTGCGTCAGGGCACGCTGGCCATCCCGCTGATGCGCAAGACTTGATCCATTGCCGCTTTCTACGGGGTATCGGGCTGTAGCCTTTCAGGGTTAAGGGCTGTGGGGTTATCCATGGTGATGTATTGACCGGTTTGTGCCATTTTCCCGCACACGCCGCCTTGTTGCTGTTTTAACTGTCAGCATGCTGGCAAAATATCGCCATGCCATGTAATTGGCCCTTCCCAAGCTCTGACAGGAAATCCCCATGTATTGTCCTCATTGTGGCCAGCCGCACGGCAATGGCCGGTTTTGCCAGCATTGCGGCGGCAAATTGCCCGCCGAACTGCAAAGCGGCCTGTCCCTCACGCCGTCCGATTCACAGCCGGCGCCCGCTGCCGATCCCTACGCCGCCTCGGCTGCCAGCCTGCAGACCGTGAGCCTTGCTGCCGAAGATCCGCGCGACCATTTCGGCTATGCCGGTTTCTGGGAGCGCTTTGCCGCGCACTTCATCGACAATCTGCTGATTGGCATCGTGGCCTATGGCTTGGTGATAGTCATCTTCATGCTGGTTGGCCTGGGGGCCGTCACGCAGGGCGGCGAGGCCATGAGTGCCCTGGGTGTGCTCGCCATGCTGCTTACCTGGGTGATCCTGATCGTCGTGCCCTGGCTGTACTTTGCCAAGATGGAATCCGGCGAGCGGCGCGCCACGCTGGGCAAGCGTGCGCTGGGCCTGGCGGTGCAGCGCGACGATGGCGAGGCCATCGGTTTCGGGCGGGCAAGCGGGCGCTACTTCGCCAAGATGATTTCGGCCATGGTGCTGATGATCGGCTATCTGATCCAGCCATTTACCGCGCGCAAGCAGGCGCTGCACGACATGATGAGCGACGTGGTCGTGGTGCGCACGCGCGAGCGCAGCGGCGGGGCGCTCTGGGTGGTCGTTGGCGTGGTGGTGCTCTTCGTGCTGGTGGCCGTGATCGGCATTCTGGCGGCGATTGCCATCCCGGCCTACTCGGAATACCAGAAGAAGGCCTTGCTGCGCGGTGCGGAAGTCCAGCTGCGCGCGGCCAGCACCATGGTTGGCGAGTATTATCTCAGCAACGATGGCAAGCTGCCGGCCAGCCTGGCTGCCGCCGGCTATACCGCCAGCGGCACGGAAGGCGTGGCGCTCGAATTCGATGCGGACAACGGCGTGATTGCCGCGACCTTCAGCAAGGCCCGCCTGCAGGATGCGAAGCTGGAGTTTGTGCCCAGTCTGGACGACGAGGGCAATGTGCAATGGCAGTGCGAGTACAGCGGCCTGAGCGAAACCGAGGCGCCGAAAGATTGCCTTGACGCAGTGACTGCCCAGCAGCAGCGCGATGCCAGGGCGGCGGCAGACGCCGAGGCCGAAGCGGCGGCTGCCGCTGCCGAGCCGGAAACCGATTACGCGGAGGAAGCTCCCGTCAACGAAGGCGAACGGCCCGCCGTCAGCGAATAAGACTCAGCGACTAAGGCATCCGGCCGGCGTCGCCCTTTCAGGAGAGGGGCGGTGCTGGCCGGAGCTGCCGGCGGTGTGCGCAGAACGCAAAAAAGCCAAGGTTTTCACCTTGGCTTTTTCAGTATCCTGGTCGGAGTGAGAGGATTCGAACCTCCGGCCTCTACGTCCCGAACGTAGCGCTCTACCAGGCTAAGCTACACTCCGATTTCTCGTCTTGCGACTTGAGGGCTGCATTATGGTAACGCGGCCTCTGGCTGTCAAGCAAAATTCATGATTTTTTATGACAGCCAGTCGATTCAATCAGTTATGGCGGTCGATGGCGATGCGGGCAAGGCTGTGCAGCGCCCGGGTGAAGTCATTGTCCGGCAGGCTGGCCAGGCAGGCGACGGCCAGCGCCGCTTCGCTTTCCGCCACGCTGCGCGCATAGCCCAGCGCGCCGCTGCCTTGCACGGCGGCGAGCACGGCGTCGAAATGGTCGCGGCTGGCTTCAAGCAGCGCGGTGCGCACCGTTGCTGCGGCGGCAGCTTCGCCATGCCGCATGACGTGAATCAGCGGCAGCGTCGGCTTGCCCTCGGCCAGGTCGTCGCCGAGATTCTTGCCGATTTCCTCGGTCTGGCCGGTGTAGTCCAGCACATCGTCGATGATCTGGAAGGCGGTGCCCAGATGCATGCCGTAGCGGGCCAGCGCGTCTTCCGTTGCCGGGTCGGCGCCATTGATGATGGCGCCCAGTCTGGCGGCAGCCTCGAAGAGCTTGGCGGTCTTGTAGCGGATCACCTGCAGGTAGCCGGCTTCGTCGATATCGACATTGCCGATGTTCATCAGCTGCAGCACTTCACCCTCGGCGATGACATTGGTCGCGTCGGCCACCACCGAGAGGATGCGCATCGAGTCGCAGCTGACCATCATCTGGAAGGCGCGGCTGTAGAGGAAATCGCCGACCAGCACGCTGGCGGCGTTACCGAACAGCGCATTGGCCGTGTCGCGACCGCGCCTGAGGCTGGATTCATCGACCACATCGTCATGCAGCAGCGTGGCGGTGTGGATGAACTCGATGACGGCCGCCAGTTCGCGGTGGCTGGAGCCCTGATAACCGAGCGCGCGCGCGGTCAGCAGCACCAGCACCGGGCGCAGGCGTTTGCCGCCCGAGCCGACGATGTATTCGGCGATCTGCCGCACCAGCAGCACGTCCGAATGCAGCCGGTTGCGGATCAGCTGATCCACGGCGGGCATTTCATCGGCAAGCACGGTTTTGACGAACTCCATCGACACGGCGGATCCTCGCTGGCCTGCCGCAGCGCGGACAGGGACATTTGACAAAGGGTGCAATTTTAGCAGAAACGCCGTGGCGGCGCGTGCTCGCCGGCGCTCCGGGCAGGGGGTACGCGCCATAAGTGCTTGACGGCAATGGAACATGCGGGTAAATTTGCCGGCTTCCCGTATTCGGGAGAACGCTTGTCGCGAGTTCGGCAAGTGATTTTGGGTGACTCTTAACGGAGCTTGTTATGTATGCAGTCGTAAAAACCGGTGGCAAGCAGTACAAAGTTGCTGTCGGCGAAAAACTTAAAGTAGAACAGATTGCTGCAGACATCGACAGCCAGATCGTACTGAATGAAGTATTGATGGTGGCAGACGGTGACGCAGTAGTGATTGGTACTCCGGTAGTAGCCGGCGCCGCCATCAAGGCAACCGTGGTATCCCACGGCCGTGGTGACAAGGTACGCATCTTCAAGATGCGTCGCCGCAAGCACTACATGAAGCGTCAGGGCCATCGCCAGAACTACACCGAAATCCGCATCGACGCGATCGAAAAGTAATCTTCAGGAGCTAAGAACATGGCACACAAGAAAGCTGGCGGTAGTTCCCGCAACGGCCGCGATTCGGAAGCCAAACGCCTGGGTATCAAGGTATACGGCGGTGAGCTGATTCCGGCAGGTTCCATCATCGTGCGTCAGCGCGGCACCGAGTTCCACGCAGGTGAGAACGTTGGCATGGGCAAGGATCACACCCTGTTCGCCAAGGTGGATGGTTATGTGAGCTACGCCGTCAAGGGCGCGCTGAAGCGTCGCACCGTGACCGTAACTCCGTACACCGGCGAAGAAGCGTAAGTCGCGCTTTTCCCGGTTCGCGAGAAGCCCTGTCTTTCGAGATGGGGCTTTTTAGTTTTGCAATTCGGAAAATGCGCAGCCGCGTTACCCGATGACGTCGCTGCGGCGGCATGGGGTAAACCGGCTGGGCCGACCCTGGAGACATCATGAAATTTATCGACGAAGCACGCATCGAAGTGATCGCCGGCAAGGGCGGCAACGGCTCGGCCAGCATGCGCCGCGAAAAATACATCCCGCGCGGCGGCCCCGATGGTGGCGACGGCGGCAAGGGCGGCTCGGTCTGGGCCGTGGCCGACGAGGGCATCAACACCCTGGTCGAGTACCGCTTCGTGAAGAAATACAAGGCTGCCGATGGTGAATCGGGCAAGGGCTCGGACCGTTATGGCGCCGGTGGCGAGGACATCGAGCTGCGCATGCCGGTGGGTACCGTCATTACCGACAACGAAACCGGCGAGCTGGTGGCCGACCTGACGAAGAACGGCGAACGTGTCTGCATTGCCAAGGGCGGCAACGGCGGTTTCGGCAACCTGCACTTCAAGTCCTCGACCAACCGCGCGCCGCGCCAGACCACCCCGGGGCTGGAGGGGGAACGCCGCGAGCTGAAGCTGGAACTGAAGGTACTGGCCGACATTGGCCTGCTGGGCATGCCCAACGCCGGCAAGTCCACCTTCATCCGCGCGGTTTCCGCCGCCAAGCCCAAGGTGGCCGATTATCCCTTCACCACGCTGCATCCCAATCTGGGCGTGGTGCGCATCGATGATTCGCGCAGCTTTGTGATCGCCGACATTCCGGGCCTGATCGAGGGTGCATCGGAAGGCGCTGGCCTTGGCCACCGCTTCCTGAAGCACCTGCAGCGCACCGGCATTCTGCTGCACCTGGTCGATCTGGCGCCGTTTGACGAGGGCGTCGATCCGGTCGCCGAGGCCAAGGCGATCGTCGAAGAGCTGCGCAAGTACGACGAAGAGCTGTACAACAAGCCGCGCTGGCTGGTGCTCAACAAGCTGGACATGATTCCGGAAGACGAGCGCGCCGCGCGCATCGCCGCCTTCCTCGAGGGCTACGGCTGGCAGGCGGGCGACGACAGCGAATACGCGGCTTTCGATCCGGCCCGCCCGCGCCTGTTCACCATTTCCGGCATGACCGGCGAAGGCTGCCGCGAGCTGACCTACGCGATCGCCGATTATCTGGACGCGGCCAAGGCCAGGCTGCGCGAAGAGGAGGAGGCACGCAAGGCGCAGGAAGAAGCCGAACTGGCCGCGCGCCGCAAGCTGGTGTTCGAGGATGAAGTCGAGGACGACGAAGCCGGCGAGCCTGGCGACGAGTAAGTTCTGCAATCAACAAAAAAGGCCTGCGCAAGCAGGCTTTTTTGTTGGGTGGCATCCGCTCCGGTTACAATCCAATGCTTACTGCCTTGTTGGAATTGCCATGCTGCACCAGTTGCTGCTTGATTACCTCGTCCCATGCTGCCTGTTCGGCGCGGCCTTTGGCGTGCTGGCGTACTACTACTATCTGAACAAGCTGCACGATGTGGTGCGTGAATGCTATCCCGGCTTGCTGGAGTATGATCCGCACGATTACCGGGTCAATCTGGACCAGCCTTTCCAGGCTTTGAAGGATGTGCCGCCCATTCTCAAAAGCGGCGTCTGGAGGCAATTCCCGGAGCCGTCGCACATCGCCCTGTGCCATAGGGCCCGCATTGCCGACCGCACCTGGATGATCAGTGTCGCGGGCTTGCTGCTGCCCTTTTTCATCTGATCACGGCGGGGGTGGATACGGCTGGATGTATTGCCGTGCAGCCCCTTTTTTTTCAGGCTTTTCTCTGTATACCTGTTGTTCAGCGCACGCTCGGCGCTGCCATGGTGTCGATGATCGCCTCGCGCAGCGACTGCAGCAGCGCGTCGACGTCCTCCGCCCGTGTCGCCCACGAGCAGACGAAGCGCGCGCCGTTTTCATTGATGAAGCCGTAGAACACCCAGCCCTTCGCCTTCAGCCGCTCCTGCACGCGGCCGTCGATTCTGGCGAACACCGCGTTGGCCTCCACCGGGAACAGCAGCTCGATGCCCGGAATCTGCCGCAGGCCGTCGGCCAGTCGCGTCGCCATCGCATTGGCGTGCGCGGCGTGCTGCAGCCACACGCCATCTTTCAGCATGCCCGCCCACGGCGCCGACAGGTAGCGCATTTTGGAGGCCAGCTGCCCGGCCTGCTTGCAGCGGTAGGCAAAATCTTCGGCCAGCGCCGGCTCGAAGAACACGATGGCTTCGCCAACCGGCATGCCCTGCTTGGTGCCGCCCAGCGACATCACTTCCACGCCGGCCCGCCAGCTCAGCTCGGCCGGCGAGCAGTTCAGGCTGGCCAGCGCATTGGCGAAGCGCGCGCCGTCCATGTGCACATGCAGGCCGAGATGCCGGGCGTGCGCGCTGACTTCGCGCAGCTCGGCCGGCGTGTAGACGGTGCCGCTTTCGGTCGATTGTGTCAGCGTCACCACCTTGGGCTTGGGGTAGTGGATGTCGCTGCGCCGCGCGACCAGGCGGTCGATTTCATTGGCGTCGAGCTTGCCGTTGGCGCCGCGCCCCAGCAGCAGCTTGGTGCCGTTGGAGAAAAACTCCGGCCCGCCGCACTCGTCGGTTTCCACATGTGCCTGCTCGTGGCAGATCACGCTGTGATAGCTCTGGCACAGTGACGCCAGCGCCAGCGAATTGGCCGCCGTGCCGTTGAAAACGAAAAACACCTCGGCCTGCGGGCATTCGAAGGCCTGGCGGATCGCATCGGCCGCCTGCGCCGTCCAGTCATCCTGGCCGTAGGAGGCCTGGCAGGCATCGTTGGCTGCCAGTAGTGCGGCAAGGGCTTCGGGGCAGATGCCGGCGGTATTGTCGCTGGCAAAGTCATAACGCATGCGTTTCTCCTGTGCAGCCGGGTCGGCCCAATGACACTCATTGCGCATTATAGGGAGCAATCAGGCGGCGGCGGATCGGGGGAAACCGCAGTGCGATGACCTTATACTTAGGGGTATCTTCCCCTGGCCCTTCATTGAAAAAGGCTAGGGCTGTATGACTTTATGGGTATGGGCTTTGCGCCGCCACATGCTGCCGATAATCACGGCGATGGGCAGCAGGGCCGGGCCGCAAGCGCTGGCCAATTGATAAGGCAATCCACCTTCGCGCAGCAGCGCCGCGGCCAGTGCGGGGTCAAGCCAGTCCGCCAGCACGGAGTACAAAAATACACCGGACAGCGGCAAGATCAACAGGAGCATGCCGGGTCGGTAGCGTGCGGCCACGCCGGCCAGCAGAGTTGGTAACAAATTGACGGGTGACAATATGGCAATCGGCAGCACTTTATCGATGACCTCGGCCTGCGCGCTTGCGGGTAACAGGCTGGCCAGCAGGAATGCCCAGCCATGCCGGGTAACCTGCGGGCGACCAGACTCGGGCCGGATCACAGGCTAACCTGCTGGTAGCAGACCATTACCGCCCGGAAAAGCAGCAATGCGAGCACGAAGCTGACCAGCGCTGCACCGCGTTTCAGCCAGCCGGAGGGCTCGGGTGGATCGCCAAAGTCATTGCTTAAACGTTCACCACTCATGAAGCACAAAACCGGCAGCACGATGATGCCAATAAAGGGAATGATCAGATAGCGGCTCCACTTGCCCGGGCAATTCAGATCCTGCAAGCGACGCGGCGTGAACCGGTAAAACGCCACGCCGACCGGAATGCCGAATACCCAGAATGCATAGTCCAGCCATTCGCGCGCAAAGTGGCCGCCAACGATGCCGTATTGCAATAACAAGAGCATGGCGGAACACCATGCAGCCACGGCCAGCGACATGCCGAGCAGAAAACTGGCTGCGCCGATGCGTCGACAAACTGCTTTGTTTGACATTTCTGTTTATGACGGCGAAAGAAAACGGGAAGTTTAGCACCGACGCCTTGCTGCTTGCCTGCCTTTGCGGTGACCTGATTATGTCTCTCCTTCAGAAACCCTTTTTTCGTCATGCCCGCGAAGGCGGGCAACCAGAGCAACGCTTGATTTCACACCGTCATCTGGATTCCCGCGTACGCGGGAATGACGATTCTGAAGCAGAGACATAATCAGGTGCGGTGATACCAGCAAGAATCTGGCGCGGCTTTGTCACGATGTGGGCCGGAGCAGGCTCAGAAGCGCTCGCCCATGCCGACATAGCGCCACTTGCCCGGCTCCAGCGCGCCCAGGGCAAAGCGGCCGATGCGGATGCGCTTGACGCCGGTGAGTTCCAGCCCGGCGGCTTCGGCCAGCTCGCCCAGCCAGACCGGGGGCGGATTGCGCAGGACGATGCGCAGCTGCTTGTCGCCCTGGCGGGTGGCCTTGAAGGCGCTCAGCGGTTTTTCGCGGTGCCGGGCGACATTGTTAAGGCGCTCGATCTGCTCGTTGCTGAGCTCGTCGGCGACCCAGACCAGGTATTCGAGTTCGCAATCCTTGCCGATGCGCTGCGCCAGGTTCTTGTCCTGCGTCAGGACCAGCAGGCCGGTGGCGGCTTCGGCCAGCGGCACCGGCAGGTGCTGGTTGTCCAGATGGCGGCGCAGCGGGTAGATGCCGCTGTGGTCATTGGGCGAGTGGCGGGCCTTGGTCAGCAGCGGGCGCGCGCCTTCCAGCCAGTTGTCGCCTTCCACTTCGAAGCCGGCCGGCTTGTAAATGATGATGGTGACCCGGTCGGGCTGGGCGCGCTGTACTTCGGCGGAGAGCGTCACCTTCTGGCCGGGCTGCACGCGGCTGCCCAGCTCGTCGACCACGACGCCGTCGACCAGCACGCGGCCGGATTCGATCAGGCGGTCGGCCTCGCTGCGCGAGCAAAGACCGAGTTCGGCCATGTATTTGGATAAGCGGATGGATTCGGTTGTCATGGCGGTCTGGCTGAGGGTTGGGAATGTCACCACGGCGGCCCGCAGTGGCGCAGGATGAACAGGGCCTGATCGCTGGTGGCGCAGCCGGCTTGTCCATCGTCACCAAGCCCGGGCAAAACCCGGAGCAATCTGGTCTATGCAAAATCAGTGAATGGCAGTTTCGCTGCGTTTTCCGGCCCTGCCGTAAAAAACGCCCGGGCAGGCGGTGCGCGGCAGCCTGCCAGCAGCGTGATTATACCTCCCGGCAAGGCCAGTGCCGTTCACTTGCGCCGCGATAAATGCCAAACCCGATGCATGGGGGCGGGGAAGGCCGGCCGCTGTGCGTGTGGCGTGCCGCCTGGCCAGCTTTTCGGAAGGGTGCTGCTGATCCGGCCGCCAGGCTCAACCTGCGGCAGGTCAGCCGTCCGTCCTTGCCGCATGGGCAAAGAGCTGCTGCCTGGCCTGATCGGTAACGGCAATCACGGCCGGATGCCGCAGCTTGCGCTGTACGGTGATCGCGTAAAACTGTTCCTTGAGCTCACCGATTTCCCCGCGCGCTGCGACCTGGTATTCCGTGGCGATGGTGGCTGCCAGCACGGTGGGTACGACAAAAAAACCGGCGCCAGCCTTGCCGAAGGCCTTGAGCAGCGCGCCGTCGTCGCATTCCGCCACCACGCGCGGCCGCAGGCGCGAGCGCTCCAGCCAGGCTTCCAGCCGGGGGCGGATCGCGGCGTCCGGGCCGGGCAGCAGCAGCGGCGCCCCCTGCAGCGCCGCCGGAAAGTCGCCGTCCCAGTTGTGGCACAGCTCGGCCGTGCCCATCAGCGTCAGCGTGCTTTCGCCCAGCAGGTGATTGAAGCCGCGGATATTGGCGTCCGCCGGCAGCGGGCGGTCGGCGAGTACCAGATCAAGCTTGTGCGTGGCGAGATCGCCCAGCAGATTGAGCAGCTGGCCTTCCCGGCAGATCAGCCGCACCGGCTGCGCAGGCTGTTCCAGCTGCAGGGCCGGGCGCAGCAGCTGGAAGGCCACCGTTTTCGGCACCATGTCGCCGATGCCGACGCGGAATTCCTGGATGGCGCCTTGCGGGCCATGCGCAATTGCATCCTGCAGCTCTTCGCCCAGGCTGAACATCTCGTCGGCGTAGCTCTGCACCAGCCGGCCCATGTCGGTGAGCACCAGCTGGCGGCCTTCGCGCCGGAACAGCGGGTGGCCGATCTGCTCTTCCAGTGTGCGCAGCTGGCCGCTGATGGCCTGCGGCGTCAGGCACAGCCGCTCGCTGGCCCGGATGACACCACCGGATTTGGCGACAATCCAGAAGTAATGCAAGAGCTTGTAATTGAAGGGCTTCATTATTCAAAAGCTCCAAAAAACTGAATATAGAAACAAGAATATACGAATTTTATTTCTCGCGTGACGGCCATACAGTTAGTCCGTAACCCTTAGCCATATGACAAGGAGCTTCCGGTGAAAATCGAGATCAAGTGTCAGGATCAGTGCCTGGACGCGACGCTGCAGCGACAGATCGTGCGCCAGATCGAGTTCGGCCTCGGGCTGGTTGCCCCGCATGTGCGCAAGGTGACCGTGCGGCTGGCCGCCATCCCCGGGCAGCGCAGCGGCAATGGCACGCACTGCCAGCTGCAGATCGGCCTGCAACACTGGCCGGATCTGCTGATCGACGATGTGGCCGGCGATGTGCTGTTTGCCATCCATCGCAGTACCGACCGTGCCTGCCGCTCGGTGCGCCGGCTGCTGCGCCAGCAGCACGATTACCCGCGTGCCCTGCAGGTGCAGTACTGAGCGCCTTAACCGCATTTCCGACCACAAGGAGAATCCCGATGCGTCGCTACCCTGTAAACAGCAATGAAGCCATGAGCCGCCTGATCGCGCTTGCCCTGCTGGCCGATGGCGGACTGGACCGGTCCGAGCTTGCCGCACTGGCCGATTGCCGCGTGCTGCAGCGGCTGGGCATCAGCGAATCCCTGTTTCACCGGGTCACGCAGGAGCTGTGCGATGACCTGCTGCTCTACGCCGTTGGTCAGGAATACGGCCATCTGGAGCTGGGCCCGGAATGGATCGACCCGCTGCTGGCCGAGGTTGACGATCCGGCGCTGCAGGTCAGCGTGCTGCGCGCCATGCTCAGCGTGGTCGATGCCGACGGCTGGCTGGCCGATGGCGAAGCGGTGCTGATCGCCCGTGCCATGGCGCTGTGGCATTACGATCTTTTTGCGATGCGCGCCCGGGCGCCGCGTCACCATGCTGTCCACCACCCTTTCTGAAAACCGGGGGCCGTCTGGCCCCTCCAAGGATGACGCATCATGAATGCACTGATGGAAATCTGGCTGGGTCAGCCGGTCTGGCTGTGGCTGGCCTTTATCGGCATCGTACTGGCCTTGCTGGTATTTGATCTGGGTGTGCTGCACAAGGACGACCACGAAATCGGCGTGGCGGAAAGCCTGAAGCTGTCGGCCTTCTACATCACGGCCGGCCTGGCGTTCGGCGGCTGGGTCTGGTGGTATCTCGGCGCGACGTCGGGCATGCAGTACTTCACCGGTTTTCTGATCGAGAAAAGCCTGTCGCTCGACAATGTGTTCGTGATTTCGCTGATCTTCACCTACTTCGCCGTGCCGCGCATCTACCAGCATCGCGTGCTGTTCTGGGGCATTCTCGGTGTGATCGTGCTGCGCGCCATCATGATCGGCCTGGGCGCCACGCTGGTCGCGCAGTATTACTGGACGCTCTATATCTTTGGCGTCTTCCTGATCCTGACCGGCGTGAAGATGCTGTTTGCCGGCGACTCACCCACCGATCTCGCCAGCAACCCGGCGCTGCGCTTCCTGCGCCGCCACATGCGGGTGACGCCCGAGCTGCATGCCCAGCGTTTCTTCGTGCAGGCGCCGGCTGCGGACGGCAGCGGGCGGCTGGTGTGGTGGGCAACGCCGCTGTTTCTGGCGCTGTGCATGGTCGAGCTGGTCGATCTGGTGTTTGCGGTGGACAGTGTGCCGGCGATCTTTGCCATCACCACCGACCCTTTCATTGTGTACACCTCGAACATCTTCGCGATTCTGGGTCTGCGTGCGCTCTACTTTGCGCTGGCGGCGGTGATCCACCGCTTCCATTACCTGAAGTACGCGCTGGCGCTGGTGCTGGTCTTTATCGGTTCGAAGATTTTCCTGGGTGACTTCGTGTTTGATGGCAAGGTGCCCGCGCCGCTGTCGCTGGCGGTGACCTTTGGCCTGCTGGCTGCCGGTGTGCTGTACTCGCTCTGGAAAACCCGCAGGGATTGATCCTGGTCGCCGTGCTCCGCTGCCGCGGGGCACGGCAAGCCGCTGCGGATTCCCGTTCAGGCGCGGCGGTCCAGGGTCTGGCACCCCGCCAGCGGTTTGCCGGCCAGCGTCTTGTACAGGCTCCCCAGCCAGGGATGGCGGCCGCAGGCCGCGTGCAGGTCGAAGTCCGCCTGCCTACGCCAGCGCGGATCGCTCAGTGGCAGCTCGTCAAGCTCGGCCAGCCCCCAGTGGCCGCGGTCCTTGCCATCTTCCCGGTGCGCGGCCAGGCGCTGCGCGAAGGGGCTTAACCAGTCGAACACCAGGCGCACGGCCGGTGCGGCCGCGCTCCAGTTGCTCAACTCGCCCAGCAGGCTGAGCACTTCCTGGCGGCGCAGCTGCAGCAACAGGCCTTCGGCACGAATCAGCACGGCGCGGCCGGCGGGGGTGGGCAGCTGGCGCGTCCAGCCCGCGCGGCGCACATCGCAGCTGACCAGCATGCGGCCATCGCGTGCCTGCAGCACCCGTGCCTTCAGTGCGGTGACATCGGGCAAGTCGACATCGACCCAGTCAAAGGCCGGCCTGCCCGCAGGTGCCAGCCGGGCATGGGCGGTGTCCAGCCCGGCGCCGAGATTGATGCACAGGGTGGCGGGATGCCGGGCAAGAAAATCGAGCATCTGGCCATCGAGCCAGGCGCTGCGCAGGCAGCAGCGGCGCAGTGTCGGCACTTCGCGCGCCCAGCCTGGCCACAGCGCGCGCCAGCGGTAGGCCAGGCGTTCGGAAAGCGGATCGCGGAAATCCAGTTCCGGGCAAAGTTGCGCCGCGTGCGCGCGGGCCAGCAAGGGCAACAGCAGTGTCTTGCCGGGATGGTGGGCGGAGACGGTCATGGCGGGGCCCGAAGCGTTTTGATAAATAAATGATAATAATTATCATTTATTCATGCAAGAGGGCAGATGCCATCGGTGTGCGAGATCGGGGGGCAATACAGACGGAACATCATTCAACGCTGAGACGCAGAGGAAAGGCAAGCATGCCTGCCGGTTTGCTCTGTGTCTCCGCATTGGATTTGGGTTATTTGCCTGATTATGTGTTTTCTTCAGGAAGCAAGATTTTCAGCGCCTGCGGCGCGATGTGTTGCATGCCGGGGGTGCCCGGCTGCACGTCAGGGGGCTTGTCTTGCCAAGCCCCCCGACACCCCCAAGGCGCGCCCGGCGCCAGCAAGCCGGCATCGCGCGGCGCTAGGCGGCAAAGCCGCCTAGCTCTGCGGTGACAGCCGCCCCGCTGCGCGGGGTGCCTTGCGATGCTCGTTTTTCCGGGGGCGCGGGACAACTCGCCCTGCGGGCTCAGACACGTCCCGCGCCTGATCCTCCCCCTGCGGGGAAACCTGCGCTTCTCAGCGGCTTTCAGGGCAGAGCGTACTAATCGCCGCTTGTGTTACTCAGGCTTCCTGAAGGAGAGACATAATCAGGTTCATTTATGGTCCAGGATCTACATCCGCTGCGCGACCGGCTTGCCGGCCAGCACGCGCTTTTGCCCGTAGAGGCGCATCATGGCTTCGTACAGCGCCACGCCGCTGCTTTCGTAACCCTCGGGCGACAGATGCACCAGATCGGGGCGTGCCAGTGGCGGGTTTTGGCGGGCCCAGAGCTGGATGGCGCAATTGCCGCCCATGGCGGCGGCCCAGTCCCAGTACAGCAGGCGCTCCTGGCTGGCCACTTCGCGCTGGATCTGCTGCACGGTTTGCAGATTGGGGGCCAGGCCATACTGCGGGCAGCCGCCATTGCTGGTCTTGCCGCTTTTCTTGGCCGAGCTGGGCGCCCCCACCAGCAGGATGGCGGCGTCGGGCACGCTGCGCTTCAGCAGCCGCACCGCCGCCCGCAATTCGGCGCGGTAGGTGACGGCAACAAAATTCGGATCGAAGGCCTCGTTGGTGCCATAGGCGAGCACGATCAGGTCGGGCTTGCGCCACTTCAGCTGTGCCTGCAGCAGCTGCGGGTTCCAGTTGTGCAGTACGCGCACCTGGGCGCCGACGATGCCCAGGCTGTCGTAGCTGATCCCGGGATTGAGCCGGTCGAGCACGATGCCACCCAGTTCGCCACCGCCATCATCCGCGCTCAGGCGGATCGGCTGCGCGGCCCAGGGGCTGAACATCACGTTGCGTTCCGTCCAGCCGGCCTGCGCCGGGGGCGGCAGCTCGCGCGTATCGCCATTGGGCAGCGTCACCGTCCAGCTGCCGCCGGCGGGCGAGGCGCGCGTCCACAGTGACAGTCGCCACAGCCCTTCGGCCAGCGGCGCTTTCGGGGCGATTTCCAGCGCCGCGCCGGGGGCCGCGCGATTGGTGATGCCGCCGACGGGAAAGTCGCCGGGATTGTAGGTGCTGCGACTGATCTGCGTCTGCCACTCGCCCTTCATCCGCTGCAGCACCAGCGCCGAGCGCTGGTTGTTCACATGGCCGGGTGTCAGCCAGCCATAGCCGGCGTCGCCAAAGCGTGCCTGCAGCCGCTCGCGGATCGCGTGCGTGAAATACTCGCCGGCGGTATGCGAATCGCCCAGCTGCAGGATGCGCACGGTGTCGCTGCCGCGGCCGCTTTCCAGCGCGGCCAGCTGGCTCCAGACGCGGCGGACATTGGCATCGCCATAGTCCTCGATGTCCGGGCCGCCAGCCCAAACCACCGGCGTCACCGCGCCGGCCAGCAGCAGGGTCAGCAGGATGCGGGCTGTCATGGTGCCGCCTGCGGCAGCTGGAATTGCGCCAGGATGGCGTCGGCAATCCGCGTCTGGCCGGAACGGGTGAAATGCACGCCATCATCGGCGCGCATGGCGACCTTGCGGTCGCCCTCGATGCGGTATTTGTCGTAGCTCGTCGTGCCATTGCCGATCACCGGCAAGGTTGACAGATACGTGGCCTGGTTTTCCCTTGCAGCCTTTTCAAACAATTGGTTCAGGGTCGATACCCCACTGTTTATCTTTTCCTTGCCCATGGGCGGCGCGCCCACCCAGACCACTTCGATGCGATTGCCGCGCGCATACTGCAGGATGTCGCTGATGCGCGCCGCGTACTGCTGCTGCCAGCGTTCGGTGCCGAAGCGCTCGTACTTGCCGTCGAGAATCATGTCCCAGGTGTCATTCGCGCCAAGGAAGACCACCAGCGTGGTGATGCCGTGCTGCGGCGCCAGCGTCTTTACCGTTTTCGGCCAGTCGAAATAGCTCGGGTAAGTCAGCCCGGTACTTTGCCGGCTGGCATCGATACTGGCGATGCCGTAGTCGCGCTGCAGCTTGCGGATGGCGTGCGGCGCCACGCCCTGCATCATCGAGTCGCCGATGAAGAGCACCTTGTCCTGTGCCGTCAGCACGATGCGGCCATCGCTGGTGCGGCGGCCGCCATACACCGGCGGCGCCAGCGGCCTGCCTTCGGCAAAGCGCACCATGTTTGACGCCAGCGCCTGGCGGCCCACGTTCGATATCAGCTGGTTGAAGCTGTGGCTCATCGCCAGCGAAGGCAGCTGCGGTTGCTGCGGAGCCGGCGGCATGCCGTGCAGCAGGATGTTGCCCGCGGCGACCATGCGTTCGCTGAAGGCGTCCAGTCCGCTGCTGATCGACGCCAGCGGCTCCTGCATGCCCTGATCCAGCTCGGTGCCCATCTGCCCGAGCGGGCTTTGCGAGAAGGGCGCAAGGCCGCTTTCGCGATGGCGTGTCTGCTGCCAGTAGGTGTCCAGCGCCGTATGGCGCAGCCAGACGATCAGCAGCACGGTGCCGATCAGCGTGAACAGCACCTGGCGCGGACTGGGTTGCGGCGGAGCGGAGGTCAGCACCGGGGCTGGCGAAATCAGCAAGGGAAGCGTGCGCATGTCAGTACTGGTAATAGATGAAGGCCGGCACGCCGCTGGGGGCGAGCAGGATGATGCATTGCACAAGGCTGGCCAGCGGCAGTGGTTTGACATACCAGGGCATGCGCCGCAAGCGCGCCAGCAGCAAGGCGCGCAGCGCATTGCTGTAGCGCCAGAAGGCAAAGCACAGGCCGGCAAAGACAAAGCCGCCAACCACATTCAGCTGCAGCATGGGTTTGAAATTGCCCAGGCCGGCGAGATAGTGCAGCGCATCGCTGGCGCTGTCGGCGCGGAAAAATACCCAGGCCAGGCAGACGAAATGAAAGGTGATGACGAGCGCCAGCCAGGGCGGCAGCTGCGGCAGGCGCTGGTGGCGCGCGCGCAATGCCTCCCAGCCGTTTTGCGCGACCATGCCGCCGCCGTGCAGCGCGCCCCACACCAGATACTTGATGCTGGCGCCATGCCACAGGCCGCTGATCACCATCGCCGCGAACAGGTTGAGCTGCGTGCGCCACCAGCCGTGGCGGCTGCCGCCCAGCGGAATGTAGACGAAATCGCGGATCCAGCCCGACAGCGTCATGTGCCAGCGCCGCCAGAATTCGCGCAGCGACACGGCCAGATAGGGCTGGTTGAAGTTTTGCGGCAGGCGGTAGCCAAGCAGCAGCGCCAGCGCGATGACCAGCTCGGTATAGCCGCTGAAGTCGAAATAGATCTGCAGCGCGTAGGCATACATGCCCAGCAGCAGTTCCAGGCCGTGGTAGGCATCCGGATTGGCGAACAGCGGATTGACCCAGGCGTCGGCCAGCCAGCTCGCCAGCCAGATCTTCTTCGCCAGTGCCGACAGGATCAGCAGCAGCGCCAGATCGGCCTCCAGCACATGGCGCTGTTCGCCGGACTGCAGCTGGCGCAGCAGCCCTTCGGGGCGGCAGATCGGCCCGGCCAGCAGCGAAGGAAAGAAGGACAGGTAAAGCAGGGTGTCGAAGGGGCTCGCCGGTTTTTCACCATCGCGGCCGACGGCGACGAGGTAGGCGATCGCCTGGAAGGTATAGAAGGAAATGCCGACCGGCAGCAGGATGTCGAGCGGCGGCAAGACCCAGCCCAGACTGAGCCCGTCCATGACGGCCTGTACCTGGTCGCGGAAAAAGTCGTAGTACTTGAAGGCAGCCAGATTGCCGACGGACAGCACGATGCCGGCAATCAGCCAGTGCCGCCGCTTGGCCGGGGTCGTGGCAATGCGCTGCGCGCAAAGTGTGACCAGCGCGCCATAGACCAGCAGGATGGCGGCGAAGCGCCAGTCCAGCAGCGCGTAAAAGCCGAAACTGCCCAGCAGCAGTACCGTCTTCTGGGCGTGCACCCAGCGCTGCAGCCCCCAGTAGACCAGCAGGAACAGCAGAAAAACGATTGCGAATTCGGGGGAAAGGTAACTCATGAGGGGCAACGTCCAGCGCGGGAAGCTATTGTAGCCTTTGCCCATGCGGCGTGCAGCTGGGATGTGGGCGGCGCAACACCGCTGGTCGCGGCGCCACGACAATTGGTTGCTGACATAAGGCTGAAGAAATTATGATGCCGGCCTTTGGTCTTGCAATCCGTGCAAGCAAATTCCGCATCCCCTACCCAGGAGTTCGTCCCCATGCGCACCACCCTCCGCGCCGCCACCCTCGCCACCACCGCCTTCCTGCTCGCCAATGGCGCCCACGCCTTTGGCCTGGACAAGCTGGTCAAGGGCGCCGAAGTCGGCCAGCAGGCCCTGCAGGCCGCAACCCTCTCCGATGCCGACGTCAAGGCCGTTGCCGATGCCGCCTGCAAGGAAAGCGACGCCGAAAGCAAGATTGCCAGCGACAAGAGCAAGTACGGCAAGCGCATGGCCGCGATTGCCAAGAAAATGGGCAATGACATCAAGGGCCAGCCGGTGACCTACAAGGTCTACGAAGACAGCGAGGTGAATGCCTGGGCGATGGCCAACGGCTGCATCCGTGTCTACAGCGGCCTGATGGATCTGATGAGCGACGACGAAGTGATCGGCGTGATCGGCCACGAGCTGGGCCACGTCGCACTGGGTCACAGCAAGAAGGCCATGCAGATGGCCTACGCTACCGCCGCGGCCCGCAATGCCGCCGGCAGCTTTGGCGGCAAGGGCGTCAGCGACCTGAGCAAATCCGACCTCGGTGCCATTACCGAAAACCTGATCAATGCACAGTTCTCGCAATCGCAGGAACTCGATTCCGACAATTTCGCCTACGACCTGCTGACCGAGAAAAAACTCAACCGCGCAGCGCTGGCCAGCGCATTCCGCAAGCTGGAAAAGCTCGATGGCGGCCAGCACAGCATCATGAGCTCGCACCCGGCCTCCGCCGACCGCGCGAAGAACATCGACACCCGCCTGGCATCGGGCAAGTAAATCCGCCCATGGGTATTCCTGATTATGTCTTTCCTTCAGGAAGCCTGAGTAACACAAGCGTTGATTAGCACGCTCTGCCCTGAAAGCCGCTGAGAAGCGCAGGTTTTCCGGGATCAGGCGCGGGACGTGTTTGAGCCCGCAGGGCGAGTTGTCCCGCGCCCCCGGAAAAACGAGCATCGCAAGGCACCCCGCGCAGCGGGGCGGCTGATCGGGCGCGCCTTGGGGGTGTCGGGGGGCTTGGCAAGACAAGCCCCCTGACGTGCCGCCGGGCACCCCCGGCATCAATACATCGCGCCGCAGGCGCTGAAAACCATTCTTCCTGAAGAAAAGACCATAATCAGGCTGGTGTTGAGGCAAGGGCCGCTTGGGAGCGGCCCTTGCTGTTTCTACACTGCAGCATTTGCAAAGGAGTGTGCCATGTCCATCCGTTTGAACTGCCTGTTGCTGCTGCTGGCAAGTGGTTTGGCGCAGGCCGTGCCGTTTTGCCTGTATCCACTGCCGGTTAGCGAGGGCAAGCCGGCGCGCATGATCAATCTGACCGTGGTGCAGTATGTCGATCTAACCGACAGGGAGCTGAAGATCAGCTTTGGCGGCGGCAATCTCGGCAGCGGTCATGAAGTGAGCATCCCGCTGAAAAACCGCCGCGAGGGCGAGGCGCTGCTGGCGGCGATGGCCGATGCGTCCCGTCGCTGCGACCAGCCACCGGCCCAGCCCTGATGCCTCAGTAGCTGGCCGGAATCTGGCTGGGTATGTGCATGTAGCCCTTTTTGGGAAAGGGTTCCATTGCTATCCCTTGTGGTGTATTTCGGCAGCTCTGCCGGGCGGCGGATTTCGTCAGCGCCAGCGCTCCGTCAATGGGCGGGCGTGGAGGCCGGGTGCCTGCCTGTCGGCAAGGCCCGCAATGCTGCGGCACGTTCCTCCCCTCAGCGATCCGCGTTCCGGGCGGCTATCTGGGGTAAAATCGCGCTCCCGACGCCCGACCCGAATTCATGTCCGACCACAACGACCTTGCTGACCTGCTCGCGCCGGGGCTTGCCCCCGCCGACATTCCCGCGCTGAATGCCCTGATGGGCGCACGCGGCCTGCTGTCGGCCTTCATCACGCTGTTCCGTGGTGGCGAGGACGAGGTGCTGTTGCGCATTCTGGTGCTGCGCGAGATCGGCCTCAGGGCCGCCGCGCCGCGCTGGTCCAGCCAGGAGCTGCTCAACCATTTCGCCTACCTGAATGCCACCAAGCTCGAAACCGTGCTCAAGCGCTTCAGCAAGGATGGCCTCCTGGTGTGGGACAGCGACGATCAGCTCTACAGCCTGTCGACCACCGGCCGCGTCGTGCTGGCTGCCATTTCCAGCCTCACCCAGTTTGCCGAGGAAGACGCCGAGCTGGGTTACCTCACCGCGCAGGTGGCGGCCGGGCAGGCCGTTGGCGATGTGGCACCCGACGCGCTGCAGCACCTGCTGGCGCGCCTCAACGAATTGCATGCCGATTTCGAGGCCGCGCTCGAATCGCAATCCGAATTCCAGATCAAGGCCGCGCGCAAGCAGCTCGACAGCGTCTGGCGCTGGGTCGAAAAGGGCACCGAAATCATCCGCAGCGTGCTCGAAGACGAACATACCGGCTATGCCGAGCATCAGGTGGCGCAGGCGATCGCGCTGGCGCAGGCGCGCATGCTGCGCCTCACCAGCGTGTTCCACCGCCGCCTGAACGAACTCGCCGCGCAACGCGTGCACCTGGGCGAATCGGGGCTGACGTCCAGCAATATCGCCGACTGGCTGCGCAACCAGAGCCAGGACACGCTGGCCAATCTGGGGCGTGATCTGCTGAGCTTCCACCCCGAGCCCAGCTGCGTGGTGTCCGACGTGCTGCTCGACATCACCGAATTCGAGCTGCTGGAGCGCGAGCGCGACAGCCACGAGCTGATGGCGCTGCCGGCCTCGCAGGCGGCCCAGGAGGTCGGCGAAGTGGAGGCCGAACAGCTGCTCGCCGCCGATGCCTTTTATGATGATTTGCAGGGTATTGCCTCGGAGGTCAATATCTCCAAGGCTGTGCTGGCAGATACCTATGAAGAAACTGTTTACCGCCTCTCGCTGCTGTCGCTGCTGGGCGACGCCGAAGTGGCGCTGGAAAACTCGGTGGTCGCCGACATCGTGCGCCTGCCCTTCGCGCTGGAACTCGATGCCAGCGTCGAAACCCTCGATCACCCCGCCGTCGCCGCGATGACCCGCGGCCGGCTGCGACCGCTGTGAGACCCCCATGGATCAGGCACTGAACATCCTGCTGGCGAAGCTGCTGGCGCAGCGTTTCATCCCGCGCACCGACCCGCTGGCGCGTCGCGCGCTGGTCGACGAAACCTTCCGCGAAGGGCTGGAGCGCCGGCTGGACGACTGCGGCATGCAGTTGCTGGAGAACCCCTACGCGCAGTACATCGCCATTGGCCTGAAACCCGAGATGGAAGACTGGGTGTTCGGCGAGGGCGAGAACTGGCTGTCGAACAATATGGGCCTGCCGCGCGATGCGATTGCGCTGCTGGTGGTGGTCTGGGCGCTGATCATCCTGCCCAAGCGCGAGCGCCAGATCGCGCGCGCCGTGCAGGTCGGCGACACGCAATCGGACCTGTTCGGCGCGGACAAGCCGATCACGCACGGCGAGGAAGTCTCCAGCGGCGTGCCGGAAGACGCGATCTACGCCGACTTCGGCAAGAAGCTCGGCGGCAAGGCGCGCTTTGCGATGAATCTTGGGCAACTGGCCAAGCTGGGCTTCGTCGTGCGCCGCAACAAGATGATTTACGAGGGCCCGCTGCTGGATCTGATGCTCGATTACGCCAAGCTCGCCCCGCGCATCATCAATGGCGCGCTGGCCGACGTGCTGCAGCTGTCCGGCACGCAGCTGGCGCTGGACACTGGCGACGGTGACTGATTGCAAACACCTCAACGCAGAGGCGCAGAGACGCAGAGATAAAAATGTTCCCTGATCAGGTCGCCAGCTCGGCAATTCGTCATGCCGGCGTAGGCCGGCATCCAGAGTGACGCTCGAACAGGCATTGCAACTGGATTCCGGCTTCCGCCGGAATGACGAATTGCACTTTCTGAAGTTGCTGCCAAATCAGGTAAAAATTTGAAAGGTATGTGCATGAAGCCTGTTTGGATAAATGGCTCTGACGATATACCCCTGTATTCTCTGCATCTCTGTGCCTCTGCGTTAAAACGAATTTAGCCATCCCTGGCGAAGTAGACAAAAGCATGTTCCAGATTCGCGAACTTGAAATGATCCACTGGGATTTCTGGCAGGCCATCAAGGTGCCGCTGGATTCGCAGATCGTCACCATCGTCGGCCCGAACGGCTCCGGCAAGACCACGCTGCTCGATGCGCTGCGCACCCTGCTGGCGCTGAAGTGCTCGGGGCGGCGCGACTACAAGCGCTATGTGCGCAACAACCGCGCGCAGTACGCCTGGTTGCGCGGCGTGGTGAACAACCCGCAGCGCGCCGGCGGCGGGCTGTTTCCCTATCTGTTTTTTCCGGCCACCAGCGACGTGGTCACGCTGTTCTGCCGCATCAAGAAGCAGGGCGGCGACTGGGTGCGCCAGTATGCGATTGCCGAGGGCGACGTGCAGCTCGTCGACGGCGTGGAAAGCCAGCTTTCCTGGCTGGGCGTGAACGAATACCGCCGCAGGCTTGAAGCCGCGGGCCTGACTCCGGCGATCGCCGAGGTGCTGGCGCTGGAGCAGGGCGATACCGACAAGCTGTGCGAATACTCGCCGAAAGCCTTGCTCGATCTGGTGTTCCAGGTGTTCGGCGACAAGCAGGTGCTCGATTACTACCAGGAAGCCAAGCTGAGGCTGAAGGAAGCCGAGGATGAGCTGGGCAAGATGGAGCAGCAGCTCACCACGCTGGGGCTGGAGGTCGAACGCCTGCGGCTGCGCGCCAACAGTTTTGTCGAATGGCAGAGCCTGCACGCCGATGTGATCCGGCTGGAGCAGGACGTGATTCCGGCGCTGCGCTATGTCGAGCAATGGGACAGCCTGCGTGGCTACATCAACCAGTTCCGCGGCGCGCGGCGGTCCCTGCGCGAAAAGCAGAACGAGCTGGACGAGCTGGATCGGCAGTTCCACGCGCTGGATGCGCTGCTCTCCAGCGCGCACGGTGGCGAGCAGGCCGCCAAGGCGGAATACGATGAGGCCTTCACGGCGTTTCAGGCCGCGCGCGATGTGGCGCGCGATACCGAAAAGCTGCTGAAGGAAGCCGAGCGTCTGCGCGCGCTGGCGGCCAGTGAACACGGCAGCGACGCCGTTGCACTCGCCGACCAGCTGGCGGCACTGAAGGAGCAGGAGTCCCAGCTCAAGCTGGCGCTGCGCGACATGAAGACCGAGCGCGAGCAATTGTCCGAAACGCAGTTCGCCCTGCAGCAGGGCCGCGCGCCGTCGCCGGATTTCGTGCGCAGCCTGCGCGCCGCGCTGGACGAGGCCGGCATTGGCCACCACATGCTGACCGAGCTGGTCGAGGTGCGCGATTCCAGCTGGCAGGAGGCCATCGAGGCGCTGCTGGCGCCGTACCGCCACATCGTGCTGCTCAGCCGCGACGCGGACAAGCGCCGCGCGTGGGAAATCGGCCAGCAGCTGCGCTACCGCCACTTTATCGTCCCGGATGTCGAACCTGCGCCGCGCGCCAATGCCGGCTCGGTGCTGGAAATCGTCGACTTCCGCGGCCCGGTGCCGGCCTGGCTGACCGGCCTGCTCAACCGCACGCAGCGCGTGCGCTCGGTCGAGGCTGGCGCGCATGTCGATGGCGACTGGATCACCCGCGAGGGTTTCCACAAGGAGCGGCGCGGTGCGCGCGACATCAGCGTGCGCCCCGGCGACCATGCCTTTGGCGAAGCCGCGCGCCTGTCGCGCCTGACCGCGACCAGCCGCCGCCTGAAAGAGCTGAACGAGGAAATCCTCGACGAAGAAACCCGCCTGCAGGGCATCGCCGGCGAAATCAGCACGTTGCAGAAGCAGCTGATGGGCATGCAGGCCGTGGTGCAGCTGGCCGCACGGCAGGAAGAATTCGCGCTGGCCGCTGCGCGCTGGCCGGACGACGAGGCGCGTGCCCAGCAGGCCGGCGCCGCCTTCGCCGCCGCGCAGGCCGCGTGGGAAACCGCGCGCGCGCAGCAGGCCGACGAGCGCGTGCAGCACGGCCGGCTGGCCGACCAGCGCGAACGGCTGGCGAAGGTGGTGGCGCAGCAGCTCGAACAACTCACGCGCCAGCGCGACGAACAGAGCCGGCTGATGCGCAATCTGCGCGGTGCGAAGAAAGAACTGCCCGATGCGCTGGCGAGCGCCAGTGCGTTGCGCGAGCTGAAGGACAAGTTCAACAGCGTGCAGGCCGTGCGCTACCTGATCGAGCAGGAAAGGCAGCGGCTGGACGGCGGCGACTGGGAAACCGATCCCGCCATCCTCGCGCGCCGTGACAAGCTCGCCAACGACTACGCGCTGCTGGAGCGCGACGCGCTGCAGCACCGGCAGGATGCCGAACGCACCGGCCAGCTCACCGACGAAGCGCGCGGCGCCTACATCAACAAGCTGCGCGCCACCGTGCGCGCCTACGGCAAGAATCTCGCCAAGCTCGGCGAGCTGTCGGGCATCCACGTCGAAACCGAATTGCCGCACCTGGACAACGACGACCTGACACTGGCGCAGGCCGGCCTCACCGTGCGCTTCAACTTCGACCAGAAGGGCATGATGGGCCTGAACGACGGCGAGGCTTCGGGCGGCCAGCAGGTGATGAAGTCGCTGATTTTGCTAATTGGCCTGATGATGGACGAGAGCAATCCGTCCGGCTTCGTGTTCATCGACGAACCCTTTGCCCACCTCGACATCTTCAACATCGACCGCGTGGGCGGCTTCCTGAAAGCCACCGAGGCGCAATACCTGATCACCACGCCGCTGACGCACAACACCAATGTCTACGGGCCTTCCGAGCTGACGCTGACCACGCGCAAGAAACAGCCGGGCGAGACCTGGGCGCCGGTGATCATGCAGACCCGCCGGCGCGTGGCGGCGTGATGCTGCGACAGTTGATCCCCTTTTATTCGTTAGTAATTGCACAAGGAAATCCACAATGTGGCAAGCGTTTCTCGATACTCTGGATGCGCCAGAAACGATTGAGTATGGTGCGTACCAACGCGAAACCAAACCAGGGACCCCGCTTTGGCGCCGTCCTACCCGTGGAAAGAGGTTTGAAAATCTTTTCTCAGCGCTCTTTGGAGAGCAAGGGGCTAGGCGTGAATGCCTTGGCCGGGCTTCATACGCAAAGCGCTACGCGCAGAATGAAGAGCTTGCAATGCCTTACGTAGCTGCTTGGGTCCGCGGCTCCCCCCATGCCTTGCTAGTTCGCAGCAGCGCACCACATCCCGAAGTAACTATTGTAGAAAGTGCGCAAGTCGATCAGATCAACGCACAAAGCGAAGAAGAACTTACAAACTATCTATCTGACTTGTTTGGCAGAGGTGCTCACGAGTTTGGGGTTCGCTTACTCAAGGACCAGGAAGTATCTTTGCCATGAAAACGAGGGCTAGCCTTTTTATCGAGAGGACGGCGCCCGACAAGCCGGGCGCCGCCTCTATTGTCAAACGTTATGCCTGATGTGGTTCAACATACCCGTTGCTGAAAACGCAGCAGGCTGGCGGGTCGTACTGTGCACGGCCTATGAGGAAACGCCGTTGTGAGTGAAGTGCTGCCGCTGCTGGCATTGAAACTCGTGCTGGTTCCTGCCCTGATGGGCGGCATCAGCCTTGCCGCGCGGCGCTGGGGCAATGATGTTGCCGGTTTTCTGTCGGCGTTTCCGGTGGTTGCCGGGCCGATTCTGCTCTTGCTAGCGCTGGAGCATGGTGTGCAATTCGCCGCGCAGGCGGCGCGCGGCACCCTGGCCGCCGTGCTGGCGGTGATGGCCTTCGCGCTGGTGTATGTGTGGATGGCAAGACGGCGGGGGCCGCTGCCTGCCGCCACTGCGGCATTTGTGGTCTATGCGCTGGCGATAGTTCTGCTTTACCGGCTGGCCATGCCGGATAGCGTGCTTGTCCTTCTGGTGATTGCCGCCCTGTTGCTGGCGCCGCGGTTCGTCCGCTATTCCGGGGCTGCGCCCAGCGGCCTTGGCAGGCGCGCGATTGTGCTGCGCATGCTGGCGAGCGCCGGACTGGTCCTGCTCGTGACCTCGCTGTCCGCAACGCTGGGCGCGGGCTTGAGCGGCCTGTTCGCGATGTTTCCGGTAATGGCCGCCGTTTTGCTGATCGGCACGCATCTGCAACAGGATGCCGCGCAGCTTGCGGCCTGCCTGCGCGGCATGGTGCTGGGCTGGCCGGCTTTTGCCCTGTTCTGTCTGCTGCTCTGGCAGACCCTGCCCGCGCTGGGTGTACTGGCCGGATTCGCGCTGGCTTTCGGCGCGGCAGCTGCCTTGCAGTCTGTTCTTGGGTATGTTGCCAGAGCCCTTTAAGTCATTGATCTTTGGCTATATACATGCGGTTTTTTGTCGGGAAGGCGAACGACTGGTCTTGCTCCTTTTCTGCCTTTGCGCCCTCCGCACCGTTTTCCACGACAGTGGCGAACGGCCCTCTTGCCTCGCGCCGGCGACGCGCCTACTCTCATGGGCACAACAAGCAATACCCTTCGATGTTGCGACCAAGGATGAGGATGCCCATGAAACCCCTGCTTTTGCCCCTGCTGCTTGCGGCCGCGTTTTCGGCCGCGCATGCCGAACCGCTGTTTTCCGAAGACTTTGAAAGCGGCGATCTGAACGCCAAATGGGTCGGCCAGAATGGCGACGGCTCCGTACGCATGAATGTCACCCTTGTCGAGGACCCGCTGCGCCCGGGCAACAAGGTCGCACGTTTCGACAAGCCGGTGTTTGGTGGCGACATCTTTACCAAGCAGACCTTCCCGGAAGGCAAGTACATCATCAAGTTCGACTACCTGGGCATGTGCGGCAGCAACTGCGGCGGCACGGTGGGCACCACCACCGATTTTCCCGGCCAGGACAAGTGGATCGCCGGCACGGCGGCTTCGGGTTTTCCCAACCGCATCAAGGACACCAAGAAGTGGGAAAGCTACGAGTTGTGAATTCCGCCTGCGCGAGCCCATGCACCTGACCATCGAGCAGTGGGTGAATTCGAATGGCGCCGGTGGCGACATCTATTTCGACAATGTGCAGATCCTGCCGGTTGGCGGTGATGCCAAGGCAGAAGCCAAGCCCGCGGCTGCCGTGAATCTGGGCGAGCTCGCGCCGGCGCCGGCCAAGCCGCAATGGGTGGGTTATTACACCAGCTGGGCCAAGGGCGACAATTTCTGGGTCAAGGATCTGGAAGCCAATGGCGCGGCCAAGAAGCTCACCGTCATCAATTACGCCTTCGCCAATGTGGTGAACAACAAGTGCGTGATCGGCCAGCCCGATGACGATTACCTGAAGCCGATTCCTGCCGAAGCCACGCTGGATGGCAAGGAAGACAAGGGTGACAAGGGCCTCTTTGGCCACTGGAACCAGCTCAAGCAGCTCAAGAAGGCCAATCCCAACCTCAAGGTGGTGATCAGTCTGGGCGGCTGGACCTGGTCGAAGTTCTTCTCGGACGCCGCGCTGCCGGCCAACCGCGAAGCCTTCGTGAAATCCTGCGTCGACCAGTTCATCAAGGGCGACGTGGCCGGCGCCGACGGCAAGGTGGTTCCGGGCCTGGCCAAGGGTGTGTTCGACGGCATCGATGTGGACTGGGAATATCCGGGCAGCCAGGGTGATGCCGGCAATATCGTGCGTGCCGAAGACACCCAGAACTTCACCGCCCTGCTGCAGGAGTTCCGCAAGCAGCTCAACGCGGTGGACAAGAACCTGCTGCTGACCATCGCCGCGCCGGCGCCGTCGAGCAAGACCGCCACCATCGAGCTGAACAAGATCCACGCGCCGCTGAACTGGATCAACATCATGACCTATGACTTCTCGGGCGGCTGGTCCAGCGTCACCGGGCATACCGCCAACCTGATGGGTACCAAGAAGGACAGCGGCTCGGTGGATGGCGCGGTCAAGGATTACCTGGAAGCCGGCGTGCCGGCCAACAAGATCGTCGTTGGCGTGCCCTTCTACGGTTACGGCTGGGAAGTGGCCAAGACCGACAACAACGGCATGTACCAGCCGGTCAAGGCCAAGGCCAAGGGCAAGTTCGAGGCCGGCACCGACAAGTACGATCTGGTCAAGGCCAAGCCGGGCAAGGTCTTCCGCGACGATGCGACCAAGTCGGCGTGGAAGTTCGACGGCAAGGAAGTCTGGACCTTTGACGATGCCGAAACCATGAAGCTCAAGACCGACTTCGTGAAGAAGAACAAGCTTGCGGGCCTGATGGTGTGGGAACTCTCGGGCGACAGGACCGGCGAGCTGACCAAGCTGATTACCGACGAACTGGCCAAATAAGCCGCTGCGTTCGGAGCTATAACAACGGGAGCTGCGGCTCCCGTTGTTGTTTCCGGCGCAGCCCGGATCGATGACGAGCGTCGCCCCCTTTTTCACGGGAGGAATGCGATGAATACCCGGCTCTTGATCAATGGTCAGTTCCTGTCTGGCGAAGGCGCGGTCGAGGATATTCTCGACCCGGCGAGCGGCGAGCTCATCGCGCGCATCAACGCGGCCTCGCCCGAACAGATCCAGGCTGCGGTTGCCGCCGCCGGCGCGGCGTTTGCCGGCTGGGCGGCGACGGTGGCGAAGGACCGTGCGGCGCTGCTCTTGCAGCTGGCCGCCGCCATCGAGGCGCATGCCGCCGAATTCGCGCGGCTGGAGTCACTCAATTGCGGCAAGCCCTATCTGTTCGCGCTCAATGACGAAATTCCGGCCGTCGCCGACGTGTTCCGCTTCTTTGCCGGCGCCGTGCGTGCCCAGCAGGGCATGCTGGCCGGCGAATACCTGCCGGGACACACCAGCCTGGTTCGCCGCGATCCGCTGGGCGTTGTCGCCAGCATCGCGCCGTGGAACTACCCGCTGATGATGGCCGCGTGGAAAATCGCGCCGGCGATTGCTGCCGGCAATACCGTCGTCATCAAGCCGTCCGAGCAGACGCCGCTGACGACGCTGAAGCTGGCCGAGCTGATTACCGACCTCCTGCCGCCCGGCGTAGTCAATGTGGTGCTCGGGCGCGGCGACACGGTCGGCGCGGCGCTGATCAGCCAGCCGGCGGTGCGGATGATTTCGCTGACCGGCGACGTGTCCACCGGCAGCCGCATCCTCGAGGCCGCCGCGAAAACGGTCAAGCGCACGCACCTGGAGCTGGGTGGCAAGGCGCCGGTGATTGTTTTTGATGACGCCGATCTCGACGAGGTCGTCGCGGCAATCCGCACCTTCGGCTATTACAACGCCGGGCAGGATTGCACGGCGGCCTGCCGCATCTACGCCGGGCCGAAGATCTATGAAAAACTGGTCGCCGACCTGTCCTGCGCGGTGTCATCGATCAAGTACGGCGACCAGCATATGGATGGCGTCGAAATGGGGCCGCTGATTTCCGAGCGCCAGCGCAGCCGCGTCGCCGGTTTTGTCGAGCGGGCGGCCGAGTTGCCGCATGTGGAGGTCACCGCCGGCGGCAAGTCCGCCGGTGCGCGCGGCTTTTTCTACGAGCCGACTGTCGTTGCCGGCGCGCGCCAGGACGACGAGATCGTCCGCCGCGAGGTCTTTGGCCCGGTGGTGTCGGTGACACGCTTTGACGACGTCGCGCAGGCGCTGGCCTGGGCCAACGATTCCGACTACGGGCTGGCCAGCTCGGTGTGGACGCGCGACGTCGGCCGCGCCATGCAGCTTGCCGCCGGCCTGCAGTACGGCTGCACCTGGATCAACACGCATTTCATGCTGGTCAGCGAAATGCCGCATGGCGGCATGAAGCGCTCCGGCTACGGCAAGGACATGTCGATGTACGCGCTCGAAGACTACAGCTGCGTGCGGCATGTGATGGTCAAGCACTGAGGATGAGGCCTGTCTTGGAGAAGGCCAAACCCAAGGCAGAGACGCAGAGGAAAGGCAATCCTGATAGGTGGCTACCCCGGCAATTACAATTCGTCATTCCCGCGTCCCACCGGTATGGCGAGTTGCTGAGCTGGCTAGCTGATCAGGAAGAGGATTGATGGGTATAAGGCTGTAGCCATTTCCCTTGTTTGCTTGTGTTGATATACCCATGCTTGGGGGGTGTCATGAGCGATAACCAGAACCTGCTCGCCCGCAAGAGCGCCGCGACGCCGCGCGGCGTCGGCGTGATGGCGCCGTTTTTCGTGGCGCGCGCCAGCAACGCCGAGCTGTGGGACGTCGAAGGCCGGCGCTTCATCGATTTTGCCGGTGGCATTGCCGTACTGAATACCGGCCACTGCCACCCGAAGGTCTGCGCCGCGGTGCGCGCGCAGCTCGACGCCTTCACGCACAGCTGCTACCAGGTGGTGCCGTACGAATCGTATATCGCGCTCGCCGAGCGGCTGAACGCGCTCACGCCCGGCAGCCATGCCAAGAAAACGGCGTTTTTCTCGACCGGCGCCGAAGCGGTGGAAAATGCGGTCAAGATCGCGCGCGCCGCGACCGGGCGCAGCGCCGTCATCGCGTTTTCCGGCGGTTTTCACGGCCGCACGATGATGGGGATGGCGCTGACCGGCAAGGTCGCACCGTACAAGACCGGTTTCGGGCCCTTCCCGGCCGAGGTCTACCACGCGCCGTTTCCGAACGCGCTGCACGGCGTCGGTGTCGAGCCGGCGCTCAAGGCGCTGCACGAGCTGTTCAAGGCCGATGTCGATCCGCAACGCGTCGCCGCGATCATTGTCGAGCCGGTGCAGGGCGAGGGCGGGTTTTATGTTGCGCCACCGGAATTCATGCGCGCCCTGCGCGGCCTGTGCGACGAGCACGGCATCGTGCTGATCGCCGACGAAATCCAGACCGGCTTCGCGCGCACCGGGCGCTGGTTTGCAATGGATCATTACGACGTGCTGCCCGACCTGATGACGCTGGCCAAATCGCTGGCCGGCGGCTACCCGCTGTCCGCCGTCACCGGCCGCGCCGAGCTGATGGACGCGCCGAACCCCGGCGGCTTGGGCGGCACCTACGCCGGTAACCCGCTGGCGATCGCCGCCGCCCACGCGGTGCTCGACGTGATCGCAGAAGAAGGCCTGAATGCGCGCGCCAATGCACTTGGCGAACGCTTGAAGGCCAGGCTTCATGAGCTTGAGACAACCATCCCGCAGATGGCCGACATCCGCGGCCCGGGCGCGATGGTCGCGGTGGAGTTCATCGACCCGGCCAGCGGCCGCCCCGACGCCGATTTCGCCAAGGCGGTGCAGGCGCGAGCGCTGGCGCGCGGGCTGATCCTGCTCAGCTGCGGGACTTACGGCAACGTGCTACGGTTCCTGTTTCCGCTGACCATAGGCGACGAGACGTTCGCCGAGGGGCTGGCGATCCTCGAATCCGCGCTGCGCGGCTGATGTTTATATTCACCACAGAGGCACAGAGAAAAGCCAACCTGATTAGGTAGCGACCTCAGTAAAGAACAATTCGCCATTCCCGCGAAAGCGGGAATCTAGCTGCAATGCCTGTTCAAGCGGCGCTCTGAATGCCGGCTTTCGCCGGCATGACGAGTTGCTGAGCTGGCTACCTAATCAGGAAAGCCAAAGCCTTTATCTGCTCCGTGATGTTCTCTGTGACTCTGTGTCTCTGTGGTTCAAGAAATTTCAGGATGAACGATGTTGAAACTCGCTGACGATTCCCTGCTGCGCGATGCCTGCCTGATCGGCGGGCGGTGGCTGCCTGCCGACAGCGGCGCCGTGCTTGCCGTTCGCAATCCGGCGACTGGCGAGCAGATCGCCAGCGTGCCGAAAATGGGCGCCGCGGAAACGCGTCGCGCGATTAACGAAGCCGACGCGGCGCTGCCGGCCTGGCGCGCGCGCTCGGCCAAGGAGCGATCGGCGGTGCTGCGGCGCTGGTTCGAACTGCTGATGCAGCACCAGGACGACCTGGCGCGCATCATGACTGCCGAGCAGGGCAAGCCGCTGGCCGAGGCCAGGGGCGAGATCGCCTATGCGGCCAGCTTTGTCGAATGGTTTGCCGAGGAAGCCAAGCGGCTCGACGGCCATGTGCTGCAGCATCCGCAAGCCGACAAGCGCATTCTCGTCTTGCGCCAGGCCGTCGGTGTCACGGCAGCGATTACCCCGTGGAATTTCCCGGCGGCGATGATCACGCGCAAGGCTGCTCCCGCGCTCGCCGCCGGCTGCACGATGGTCGTCAAGCCGGCCAGCCAGACGCCACTGACCGCGCTGGCGCTGGCCGAGCTGGCCATGCGCGCCGGCATTCCGGCCGGCGTGTTCAATGTCGTGACCGGCGCGGCCAGCGAGATTGGCGGCGAGCTGGCGGGCAATGCCACGGTGCGCAAACTGAGTTTCACCGGCAGCACCGAGGTCGGTCGTACGCTGATGGCGCAGTGCGCGGGAACGATCAAGAAGCTGTCACTCGAATTGGGCGGCAATGCGCCCTTCATCGTGTTCGACGACGCGGATCTCGACGCGGCGGTCGAGGGGGCGCTGATCGCCAAGTTCCGCAACGCCGGGCAGACCTGCGTGTGCGCCAACCGCATCCTGGTGCAGGATGGCGTGTATGACCAGTTTGCCGAAAAGCTGGCCGCGGCGATGCACGGTTTGCGCGTCGGACCTGGCACCGACGCGGGCGTGACCATCGGCCCGCTGATCGACGCCAAGGCGCTGGCCAAGGTCGAGGAGCACGTCGCGGATGCGCAATCACTGGGTGCGGCGGTCGCATTGGGCGGCGCGCGCCATGCGCTGGGCGGCAGTTTTTTCCAGCCCACCTTGCTGACCGGCGTGACGCCGGCGATGAAGGTCGCCCGCGAGGAAACCTTCGGACCGATCGCGCCGCTGTTCCGTTTCCATACGGAGCTTGAGGCGATCGCGCTGGCGAACGCCACCGAATTCGGCCTGGCCGCCTACTTCTACAGTCGCGACATCGGCCGCATCTTCCGCGTCGCCGAGGCGCTGGAATCCGGCATGGTCGGCATCAATACCGGACTGATTTCCAACGAGGTCGGGCCGTTTGGCGGCGTCAAGCAATCGGGCCTGGGCCGCGAAGGCTCGCGTTTCGGCATCGACGAGTATGTCGAACTGAAATACCTGTGCATTGCCGGGCTATGAATGTATACGGCCACAGCTCTTTCCGTGAAAAGGCTGTGGCTGTATCGGTGTCAGGGTATGTGTGAGGTTGATTGCTGCTTCGTGGACCAACGCACAACAATTACTTGGCGCTGGCAGGCCAGTTTTTCCCGGGTATATCTAGGTCGAAAAATTCGACCATGCCCCGATCTTGTAGGGTAACAAACAGTCGCCTGCCATCTACCCCGCCAAAAGCAACGTTGGTTGGGCGCTTTCCTTTCAAGGCAATGGTGTTGATCAGCTTTCCTTCGGGTGAAACAACGGCAATTTCACCTGCGCCAAAGCGGGCAATGTATAAATTGCCCTTGTTGTCGGAGCGCATCCCGTCCAGGCCGTGATCCTTGAATTCGATCAGCAGTTGCTTGTTTTTAATCAGGCCGCTTTCCGTGTCGATATCATACTTCCAGACCTTGCGTTGCACACTTTCATTGACATAAAGGTGGGCGTCGTTTACCGATACCTCTATGCCATTGGTGGTGCCCATGCCCTCTTCAAGCAAAACGACTTTCGCATCCGTACTGACCATCCAGATGCGGCCAGTGTTGTTTTTCCAGTTTGGGTCGCTGGCATAAATCACTCCATTGCCGGTGATGGCAAGATCATTAGGCTGATTCATCCTGCTTTCATGCGCGTAAATGGCAACTGATTTGTCAGCGGGAGTCACCCGCAAGATATTATGGCCTGTGTAGTCGGCTAGATACATTAGCCCTTTTCTATCAAAGACAATGCCATTGGCGACGCTGCCCTTGGGCAGTTTCAGAAACAGTGCAGGCGAGTCTTTTCCAGAAATGATGCCAATCGTGCCTTCCTCGGCAAAATTGACGGCGTAGAGATTGCCTGCCGCATCCACTGCCGGCCCTTCTATGCCTGCTGTGAAGGTGTTTTCCTTGATGTAATCCGCGGCGTGAGTGTGCAGACTGGTAAACAACAGTCCGGCGACAAGGCTTTGAATGAGATTGCTTCTCTGCATGAGGTTTCCTCTCCGTGAGTTGCTTCCGGGCCAATTGGACTTATTTCGCCGCCGGCAGTAGCGCCGTACCGATCTGGTTCAGCAGCGTTTCCTTGCGGTCGCCCGACAGCTCCCAGATCATCGCGCCGCCCAGCTTTTTCGCCTTCAGGTAGTCGAGCTTGATGGCCAGCGACTGCTTGTCTTCGTAGCTGACGAATTCGCCGTTCTTCGGGTTGAACAGGTAGGGCACCTTGCTCACGTCGTTCCAGTAGCGCGTGAAGCCATCCTGGTTGACCAGCTTTTTCTCGATGTGGCTGTAATCGAGGTTGCCGTCTTCCCAGCTGCCGCGGCCCTTGCCGGCGCAATCCTGGTATTCGCCGTTCTTTTCCGGCTTGCAGCCCTTCCAGCTGTAGCCATAGAAGGGAATGCCCAGCACGATCTTGTCCGACGGCACGCCTTCCTTGATCAGCATGTCGACGACGGTGCTGATGTTGTTGCTCGGCAGCGCGCCTTCGCGCGTGTAGGCCGGGTCGTTGTACAGCGGCGCGAGATGGCCGGAGAACTTGTTCCAGCCGCCGTTGTAGTCGTAGGCCATCAGGTTCATGAAGTCGACGACCTTGGCGACCTTGCCCATTTCGGTGTTCTTGATCCAGCGCTCGCCCGGGCCGATGGCGGTGGTAAGCAGGTAGCTGCGCTTGTCCGCCACGCCGGCCTTGTCCAGCGCCTCGCGCAGCGCGGTCATCAGCAGCGTGTAGTTCTGCTTGTCTTCGGGGCGCTCGATATTGCCGGCATTGCCGCCGGTAACCGGGAACTCCCAGTCGATGTCCACGCCGTCGAACTGGTAATCGCGGATGAATTCGACCGCGCTGTCGGCGAACTTCTTGCGGCTTTCCGCGGTGAGCGCGACGTCGGAGAAATGCTTGGACCAGGTCCAGCCGCCGACCGAAATCAGCGTCTTCAGCTTGGGGTTTTTCTTTTTCAGGCTGCGCAGCTGGCGGAAGTTGTTCTTGCCGCTGGTGTCGACGTTGCCGTCGCCGACCACCACCTTGCCGTTCTCGATATTGGCGAAGGCGAAGTTGATGTGCGTGAGCTTGTGCGGGTCGACATCCTCGGGCATGTAGGCGCGGCCATAGGCGCCCCAGGAAATCGTGTAGCCGACAATCTTGTAGTCCGGGTCGGCGGCGTGCGCCGGCAGGGCCAGCGCGGCCAGCAGTCCGGTGCCGAGCAGCGTGCTCAGGATGGCTTTCTTCATGGGTATCTTCCTCCAGGGTCTGTTATTGTTTGGCTCTGGCGGCATGGCCGCCAGAGTATGTGTGCTGCGTGCCTGATTGGCCAGACTTCTCAAAACCCAAATCAACCACAGAGGCACAGAGATCACAGAGAAAAGCGGGAGCACGTCTTATGCTCTTCAGGGCTTGTCCTTCTCTGTGGCCTCTGTGTCGCTGTGGTTCAAAAGGGTCTTGTTGTTTGCCGAGAAGGGTTACTGATCGGGACTGCTTACTTGGCCAGCGCGGCGTTCAGCGGCTTGAGCAGTTCGGCGTCCATGTCGTGCGCGTATTCCCAGATCATGATGCCGCCGAGCTTGTGCTCCCTGGCGTAGGCGGCCTTGGCGGCCAGGCTCTCGGCGTCTTCGTAGGTGATCATCTCGTCGCCGTTGTACAGCCACGGCGCCTTGGCGACGTCGTCCCAGTAGCGCGTGTAGCCGCTGGCCATCAGCTTCTTGATGTCCGGCCAGCTGATGCCGTCTTCATACGCGCCGCTGGCGAATTTCTGGAACAGGCCGTTGTCCTTGTTCTCCACGCCCTTCCAGGCGCGACCGTAAAACGCCGTGCCCAGCAGCAGCTTTTCCGGCTTGATGCCGTAGTTCAGGTAGATCTTCATGCCCTGGTCGGCGCTCCAGCCGCCCCAGGCCGGATCGTCCGGGCGCTGGTAGAGGTTGGCGTGGTGGCCGGTCTGCTTGCTCCAGGTGCCGGCGAGGTCATAGGCCATCACCTTCAGGAAATCGACGGTCTTGACGATGCGGATGATGTCGTTTTTCTGACCGAACCACGGCGTGGCCGGTACGGCGACCGAGAGTTCGTAGCGTTTCTTGGTCTTCTTGCCGAGCTTGTCGAGCGCGGCGCGGGTTTCTTCCAGCAAGGCCGGGTAGTTGGCGCGGTCGCGCGGGTGGACCATGATGGGCAGCTGCCAGTCCGGGCCGACCGGGTATTCCCAGTCGATGTCGACGCCGTCGAGCTTTTGCTTGTCGACGATCTTGATGATGTTGTTGATGAACTGGGCGCGGGTCTTCTTTTCCTTGGCCAGTTGCGAGAAGCCATCGGCGCCCCAGCCGCCGACCGACAGGTTGATCTTCATGTGCGGGCAGTTGCTCTGCAGCTTGGCGACTTCGCCCCACATGGTCTTGAAGGCGGGAATGGTGCCGGTCTTGGTCGAATTCGGCCGGTCTTCCAGATCGGGGATATAAACCTCGGTGAGGTTGCGGATCAGGCCAAAGCTGAGGTTGAGCTTGGTCAGCTGTTCGCACCGGATCTGCTCGGCGCTCCAGCGGCGGCCGGCATCCATGTCGGCGGGCGTCGAGCCGATCGGCCAGGTGCGGATGTAGGCGACGACCTGCTTGTCGTGCGATTTCACCGTCGGCTCGGCATCCGCCGCCACGGCCGCGTTGATCATGCCGCCCATGAGCCCGGCGGCGCTCAGCAAACCCAGTACAGTCGATTTCATGACGATTCCTGCAACTTTGTGAAAGACCGCTCCAGTGTAGAGAAAACCCGGGCGTGCTTGCGGCAATTCGCGTGTCTTGCCGGCGGGCTGTTGGCCGGATGCGACGCCGCCGTTGATACGTCCCGCAACAAGCGGGCGTGGCCATTGGCGGTACACTGCCGGTTTTGGCAGATCGTGCCCGATGCGCGCCCGCAGGCCCTTTGCCGTGAATGGCGGAAAAGGGCAGCAAGCGCACCGGTCGGGCTGTGCAACGACCTGTGATCCAGCCAGCTATTCCGGAGATTGACCTTGCTGCAAACCTTCCAGTTTTTCGCCCCCTGTCCGCGCGGACTTGAAACCCTTCTCGCCAGCGAAATCACCCGCCTGGGTGCGCGAGATGTGAAGGTGGCCGATGGCGGCGTGGGGTTTGCCGGCGCACCGCTGATGATGTATCGCGTCAATCTGCACTCGCGGCTGGCCAGCCGCGTGCTGTGGAAACTGGCCGAGCGGCCGTATCGCAGCGAGGAGGACATCTACCAGCTGGCGCGCGGTGTCGAGTGGCCGGCGCTGTTTGCACTGGAAAACACCATCAAGGTGGGTGTCACCGCGATCAAGTCGCCGCTGAAAAGCCCCGATTTCGCCGCGCTGAAGGTCAAGGATGCGGTCTGCGATGCGTTCCGCGCCAAGACCGGCGCGCGCCCGAGCGTGGAAACGCATGCGCCGGACATGCGCATCCAGCTCTTTCTGACCGACCGCATGGCAACGCTGTATCTGGATACCTCGGGCGAGCCGCTGTTCAAGCGCGGGTATCGCAAGGAAACCGGTACGGCGCCGCTGCGCGAGAATCTGGCGGCCGGCATCGTGCAGTTGTCGGGCTGGCGTCCGGACGAGCCGCTGCTCGATCCGATGTGCGGCTCGGGCACCATCCTGATCGAGGCGGCGATGCTGGCGCGCAATGTCGCGCCGGGGCTCAAGCGGGCGTTTGCCTTCCAGAAATTCCGCGATTTCGCTCCGGCGATCTGGCAGAAACTGCTGGATGAGGCGCAGGCCGCACAAACGGCCCAGCCGCTGGAAATCTATGGCCGCGACATCGACAGCCGCGCGCTGTATCACGCCGAAAGCAATCTGCAGGCCGCCGGGCTTGCCGATGCCGTGCGCCTGCAGCTGGGCGATTATCTCGATGCAGCTGCGCCGGCCGAGCATGGCGTGCTGCTGACCAATCCGCCCTATGGCGTGCGTCTGGAGGAGCAGCAGCATCTGATGTCGCTGTATCCGCAGTGGGGCGATGTGCTGAAACAGGAATTCGCCGGCTGGCGCGCGTATTTCTTCACTGGTGACATGCAGCTGGCCAAGACGATCCGGCTCAAGGCCAGCAAGCGCACACCGCTCTACAATGGCGCGCTGGATTGCCGGCTGTTCGAGTTCGTGATGGTGCACGGCGGCAACCGCGACTGATCGATTCCGGGGGGGCGCAGCCGGGGTTTCAGTTCGTAGTGACCGGGTTGCTTTCCGGGGGTATTGCCGTGTGGCCATTTGGCTGATTGGGCTTAGGCTACATACTCTGGGGCTGTTTGTCCTGTTCGCCGTAAAGCACCACCAGATTGTCACCCAGGGTGTGCGCGCGCTCCAGCGTGGCTTCCGAAGCCAGCAGCAGGTCGTCGAAGGTGTCGGTTTCCCGGCTCAACTCGCACACTGCGATGCTCAGTGACACCGGCACGGGATGGATGCCGACCATGCAGCCGGCCTCCGCCACGCGTTTGCGGATGCGTTCGGCGACCACGGCCGCGCCGCCCAGCGAGGTATCCGGCAGCAGCAGCGCCAGTTCCTCGGCCTGGTAGCGCCCGGCCAGATCGAAGTCGCGGATCGACAGGCGAATCTGCATCGCCACATATTGCAGCGCCGCATCGCCGCCTTCCTGGCCGAATTGCCGGTTGATGTCGCGCAGGCGGTCCACATCCATCAGCAGCATCGACACCGGTTTTTGCGCGCGCTGCGCGCGGTTGACCTCGCGCTGCGAGAGGTCGAGGAACTGCTGGCGGTTGAAGAAGCCGGTCAGCGGGTCGCGCACGCGCTCCTTGGCCAGCGCATGTTCGGCATCACGCAGGCGCAGCCAGAGGATTACGCAGGCAATCAGGGCGATGGTCAGCAGCAGGGACAGTATCGGCATCGTGTTTTACTCCTTGCCCGGACGGTGCGAGGCGCCGGCAAGATGATGTCAATCCGCTGCGCATGACCGGTGCCGGCGTGTTTTGAGCATAGCAGTCCGGGCACGGGCTGCTGCCGAATCGGCTAGAATCGGCGGATGACCTTTTCTGCTCCCGCATCCATTGCGCTGGTGCGCCTCTCAGCGCTGGGCGACCTGTTTCTGTTGCTGCCGGCGGTGCAGACGCTGTGTGAACAGCTGCCGCAGACCCGCCTGACCTGGCTGATCGAGCGCCGGTTTCTGCCGGTGGCCCGGCATCTGGCCGACCGGGTCGAGCTCTATCCCGTCGATGGCCCGAAAACGCTGGCGGAATACCGGCGCATCCGCCGCGATTTTTCCGGCCGGCGCTTCGATGTGCTGCTGGCCATGCAGGCCAAGCTGCGCAGCAATCTGCTTTATCCCCTGATCCATGCCGAACGCAAGATCGGCTTTGATGCGCGGCGCGCCCGGGATGGGCACCGCTGTTTTGTCAGCGAGCAGATTCCGGCCGCCGACGAGCATCTGGCTGACGGTTTCCTGGCCTTCGTGCGCCAGCTGGGCATCACCGGCCAGAGCACGCACTGGGCTCCGCCGCTGACGGATGCGGCGCAGGCCTGGCGCCACGCCCTGCTGGGCGATGAACCCTATCTGGTCATTAATCCGTCCGCGAGCAAGGCCGAGCGCGACTGGCCGCTGGCGCGCCTGCGCGAGCTTGTGCTGCGCCTGCCGGAAACCGGCTGGCAGGGGCGCGTGGTGGTGACCGGCGGCAATCCGCAGCAGTCGGCCGAGCTGGCAGGCCTGAGCCCGGGCGGCCTGAGTCTGGCCGGCAAGACCGATCTGCCGCAGCTCTTTGCCCTGCTGGCTGGTGCGCGCCTGCTGATCAGCCCGGACAGCGGCCCCGTGCACATCGCCAGCGCCTATGAGGTGCCCGTGATCGGGCTGTATGCGGTTGCACGTCTTGCCCTGAGTGGCCCCTGGCAACAAGGGGCATACAGTATCGACGTCTGGCCGCAGGCCGTGCGCGAGCTGCTCGGGCGCGATCCGGCCACGGCCGATTGGCATCTGCGCGTGCATGATTCGCGCGCCATGGCGCTGATCACGGTGGATCAGGTGCTGGCGCAACTGCGCCGTGTGCTGGCGGATGTGGGCTGATGGTGCGCGCACTGTATCGGCTGGCACTGTGGCTGGCCTTTCCGCTGATCTGGCTCTATCTGCTCAAGCGCTCCCGCAAGCAGCCGGCCTATCGCCAGCATTGGGCCGAGCGCCTGGGTTTTTATGGCGCGCAGCCCGCTGTGGCGCGGCGCTACTGGATTCATGCCGTGTCGGTCGGGGAAATGCGTGCGGCGGCACCGGTGATTGCCGGCCTGCGCGAACGCGACCCGGATGCCGAAATCCTGCTGACGTGCATGACGCCCACCGGCCGCGCAACGGCGGACGAGGTATTGGGCGGCAAGGGTTATGTGGTTTACCTTCCCTATGATTACCCCGGTGCAGTATCACGCTTCTTGCGCCACTGGCGTCCGGCCTTCGGCCTGATCATGGAAACCGAGCTCTGGCCCAATCTGCTGCATGGCTGCGCCGATGCCGGCATTCCGCTGTACCTTGGCAATGCGCGCTTGTCCGCGCGTTCTGCGGCTGGCTACCAGCGCATCGCCCCGCTGATCCGTCCCGCGCTGGCGCGACTGGCCGGCGTGCTGGCGCAGGATGAGGCCGATGCACAACGGCTGGCCGCACTTGGCGCGCGCGCCGTGCAGGTTGTCGGCAGCGTGAAATTCGACATGCCGGTGAATCCGGCCCTGCAACTGCAGGGCCGGCGCTGGCGCGCGCTGTTTGGTGATCGGCCGGTGCTGCTGCTGGCATCCAGCCGTGAGGGCGAGGAAGCGCTGGTGCTTGATGCGCTGCAGGGCTGCGGCTGGCCAGCCGGTTTGCTATTGATCGTCGTGCCGCGCCACCCGCAGCGCTTTGATGCCGTGGCCGCCCTGCTGGCAGAGCGTGGCCTGCCCGCCGTGCGGCGCAGCCAATGGGATGGCCATTCCGCCATTCCGGCTGCCACTGCGGTCTTGCTCGGCGACAGCATGGGCGAGATGGGAGCCTGGTATGCGGCAGCCGGTGCACAGGCCGAGCCGGTGCTGATGGGCGGATCATTGTTGCCCTTCGGCAGCCAGAACCTGATCGAGGCCTGTGCGCAAGGGGCGCCCGTGGTGCTGGGGCCTTCCACGTTCAATTTTGCCGCCGTCGCCGCCGCCGCGGTCACGGCCGGAGCTGCCTGCCAGGTGCAGGGAATACCGGAAGCGCTGGATCGCGCCATGCGGCTGCTGGCCGATGCGCCGGCCCGCCGGCAAATGGGGGCCGCCGGTCTGGCTTTTGCCGCAGCACATCGCGGCGCCACTGCACGGCTGTTGGCGGCTTTGCCGGTCGCGTAGTGATTTAAAGCAGACAACAACAGAGCCTAACTCCGCTGTGCCAGAACATGCAGCAGCAAGCCGGCAATGATCAGCGCACTGCCTCCCGCCAGTGCCGCCGGCACCGCTTCCTGGTTGACCGCGTGCCCCAGCCACAGTGCCGTGGCCGGAGTGAGCAGTGAAATCAGCGCAACGGAAATCGGCCGGCAGCGCTGGATCAGCCGGTAATACACACTGAAGCCCAGTGCCGAGCCGACGATGCCCAGGTAGACAATGGCGCCCAGCGCGCTGGCGGGAACTGCTTGCGACGGCAACGTGGCGCCAGACCCCAGCCAGGCCAGCCCGGTCACGCCCATGCAAACCAGCAAGGCGCAGGCATTGATCGCCAGTGCCGATTGCCCGGTGGAATGCCGTTTCAGCAATACCGCGCCGCCGGCTTGCAGCGCGACAGCCAGCAAAACCACGCTCGCAGGCCAGAGTGCCTGCGGGCCGGCAGACAATTGCCCGGCAAACACCACAAGCAGTCCCGCCATCCCCAGCGCAATGGCGGCCAGTTCGATCCTTCCCAATCTTTCCTGTAGCCAGAGACGGGCGAACAGTGCCGTCATCAGGGGGATCAGGCCGAAGAGCACGGCTACCAGTCCGGATGAAAGCGCTTGTGATGCCCAGTAAGTGCACAACATGGAGGCCGCCGAGGTGCCGCCCGCGATGCCGGCACTGCGCCATAGCGCTCGCCCCGGCCAAGCAGACTGGCGCCATAGGTAGAGCAGTCCCCAGGCCACGGTGGCGCCAAGCAGAAAGCGCAGCGTAACGGCCAGCGTGAAGGGCATGCCGCTCACACTCCATTTGATCGCTAGTGGCGTCGTAGACCAGAGTACGGTCAGAAACAGGGCGGAAAGCAGATTCATGGCGCAAGAATAATCGGGATTCGCCCTGGCGTGGCGCTGTTGACCCCGGCGCGCTTGTACTGGATCAAGCCTGGTCCGATTAATCCGACTAAAATAGTCGGACTAATCGCCGCAGGAGTCAGAAGCCATGATAAAGAACGCACTGAGCCAGCCCGGGCCAGGTTTTGATGATCCCCTGGCGATGCTTTATGCCTGTCATGACCGGGTGCGGCACTATGCACGGCTCGTACCCAGGCTGGCCGCGCACCTTGCCATCCGGGGCTGTGATGCTGAAGCGCAGCAGGCTGCCAGCGGCATCCTGCGCTACTTCAATGTGGCCGCGCCCCTGCATCACCAGGATGAAGAGGATGATCTTTTTCCAGCCCTGCAGTGCTGTGCTGATGCAAGACTGGCGGCCAGCATGTCGCGCCTGCAGGCCGAACATGATGGCCTGGCCTTGCTGTGGTCCCGCTTGCGGGTGCAGCTTGAGGACATACAGCAGGGGGAGGCTGGTCTTGATGCTGAACTGGCGCAGGCGTTCGCGCGCCGCTATTGCGAACATGCCGCTGCCGAGGAGCAGGAAATCTATGAACGGGCGCGCGGTTTGCTCAATCAGGAGCAGCTGAGCGCCATGGGTGAGCGCATGGCGCAGCGACGGAAAACGTCATGAGAGGAGCGTTGACAGGGAGTGCGGGGAGTAAGTTCGGTCGGGGCTGTTGGAAGAAGGCGTCGCAGCCAGTTGTCTCGATTGTTGCAAATCAGTGACTTATCGAACTGCCTGGTGATTTTCTGTGGCGGGGTGTTGACGGGTTCGGGTTCGGGTCGTATAGTTCGGCCTCTCTGCTGCTGACGCAGCGAAAGAAACGAAGCGAAACGACAAGTTTAGCGAAGTTTGCAGCGTCAGGGCAACGATCTTTAACAATCTACAGCCGATGAGTGTGAGTGCTTGGTTTGACCAGCACTCGCGCTTAAGACAGAAGTAACAAGTACACACTTGTTGATTCTGAGTTTTAAGCAAGCGAGCGCAATTAAGTAGTAACAGTGATTAAACGAAAGAGTTTGATCCTGGCTCAGATTGAACGCTGGCGGCATGCTTTACACATGC
>NZ_ATZJ01000002.1 GCF_000428145.1 Chitinilyticum litopenaei DSM 21440
CTCAAGATCGGCGCGGCGGTGATCCGCAACACCCGGCGTATCCGGATCCTGTTTGCCAGCCATCACCCACTGCGTGAGGTGTATCGCCTCGCGGCAGAGGCACTGGCCAGCCCATAGTCAAAACGAGTGCGGCCCCGACACGTTGACGCTTCGGGGGTAGGGGAAGCTGCGCCCGCAATCTGGAAAGCAGGCCAGTGCCCGCGCTGCAGAGCGGCGATCTGCTATCCGGGAGGAGTTTCTGCTGCTTGAGCCCGCTCAGTGAGCAGGTGGTGAAAAATCCGGGCTAGCCAGCAGGCTTGTATACGTTGGCGTATACGTTCACGGCGCTTCTTGGCCGGAATGCAACAAGGGCCTACGACCGTGAAGTCGTAAGCCCTTGTTTTTATTGGTCGGAATGGCGGGATTCGAACTCGCGACCCCTTGCACCCCATGCAAGTGCGCTACCAGGCTGCGCTACATTCCGAAAGAGGACGCATTATAGCGAGAGCGCAGGGCCTGGGCAAGCTGTATTGCATGCGTTGCCTCAGGCCTGCGGCTTGCCACGACATGCCGCGTTGCCTGCACAGTGAACAAGGGCCCAATGAACAAGGCCCGCGATGTGCATCACGGGCCCTGGTCTGATGGGTCTGATTCGGCGCTGCTGAATTTGGCACACGGTGACTTGCCGCCGCTAATCACACAGCTCAGCTTTCCAGCCAGTCCAGCAGATCTTCCAGCTCGTGGCGGATTTCCTGCACGCTGATGCCTTCGTCGGCGAATTCTGCGGCATCGCCACCATGGGCCGCGAGCTGATTGCGCGCGCCACTAATGGTAAAGCCCTGCTCATACAGCAGGCTGCGTATGCGCCGAACCAGCAACACTTCGTGATGCTGGTAATAGCGGCGATTGCCGCGGCGTTTGACGGGCTTGAGCTGGGTGAACTCTTGTTCCCAATAGCGCAGCACATGCGGCTTCACCCCGCACAATTCGCTGACTTCACCAATGGTGAAGTAGCGTTTGGCGGGAATCGGCGGCAATTCACTGCTGGGTATGACGCTGGCTGTGCTGTGCATAATGGGTTTCAACCATGCCCTTCAGCTTCTGACTAGCATGGAAAGTTACCACACGACGCGCGGAAATGGGAATTTCCTCGCCGGTTTTCGGGTTGCGCCCCGGGCGTTGCGGCTTGTCGCGCAACTGGAAGTTGCCGAAACCGGACAGCTTGACCTCGTCGCCATCGGCAAGCGAGCTGCGGATTTCATCAAAAAACGCTTCCACCATATCCTTGGCTTCGCGCTTGTTGAGCCCGACCTTGTCGAACAGCATGTCGGCAAGGTCGGCTTTGGTCAGAGTCAGGGTCGTGGACGGAATAAACTGCATGGCTATCTATCAAACTCGCAACTGGGCGCCGTGTTGTTCGGCAATCTGGATCAGGGAAGCGATGACCGGTTCAACTTCTTCATCGGTCAGGGTTTTCGCAGTATCTTGCATTAACACCTTGAATGCAAGGCTCTTTTTCCCTTCCGGCAAGCCCTTGCCACGATATACATCAAAGATTTCGATGCCGGTGACCAGCGGGTTTTTCAAGCCGGAAAAGGCCGCCAGCAGGCTGGCCACGGTGGCTGATTCATCGACCAGCAAGGCCAGATCGCGGCGCACCGGCTGGAATTTCGCATGGGGTTTCGCCTCGATGCGCGCAACATTCAGCAGCGCATCGGCCTCAAGCTCGAACAGCACGGGCGCAGAACCCAGTTCATAGCTTTGCACCCAGCGCGGATGCAGCTCACCCAGCACGCCGATGCTGCGGCCATCGAGCCACACCTCGGCCGAGCGGCCCGGGTGCAGCGCCGGATGGCTGGCGCGCCTGTATTCGGCCGTGCGTGGCGCCAGCAGCGCCTCGACGTCGGCCTTGATATCGAAGAAATCGACGGCATCCTTGCCGGCGCCCCATTGCTCGGCGTGGCGGCCACCCCAGGCGAGCGCGGCCAGCTTCTCGGGCTGCGTATCGGCCGTGGTGCCCTGGAACACGCGCGCCAGCTCGAAGAGGCGTACGCGATCCTGGCGGCGGTTCTGGTTGGCCTTCAGCGCGTTCACAAGGCCGCCGATCAGGCTGGAGCGCATCACGTTCCACTGGCTGGCGATCGGGTTGATCAGGCGTACCGGCTTGTCGTTGCCGGCCAGCTCGTTTTCCCAGCGCTCCTCGACGAAGGCGTAATTGATCGCCTCGAAATAGTCGCGCGCAACCAGCAGGTTTTTCAGCAGGGGCTTGCCGCGCAGATTGCCCGGCTGCGGCAGCATGGCCAGCCTGGCGGCCGACGGCGCAACCGGAATATTGTCGTAGCCGTAAACGCGGGCGATTTCTTCGATCAGGTCTTCCTCGATTTCGATATCGAAGCGGAAGGACGGCGGCGTCACCGCCAGCACCTCGCCCTGATCGGCCACGCCCAGCCCCAGGCTTTCCAGGATAGCGATGATGCGTTCGCGCGGCAGATCGACACCCAGCACGCGGGCGACGCGCGCCAGGCGCAGGCTCACCGCCGGGCGCGCCGGCAGCTCGGCAATCTGCTCGACGACCGGCCCAGCCTCGCCGCCGCAGATGTCCAGCACCAGCTGCGTCGCGCGCTCGAGCGCCACGCGCGTGGCGGTGAAATCGACGCCGCGCTCGAAGCGATAGCTCGAATCCGAGCCAAAGCCGATGCGGCGCGACTTGCCGGCGATCACGTTCGGCGCGAAGAAGGCGGACTCGAGGAAGATCTCGGTGGTGTCATCATCAACGGCTGTCTGTGCGCCACCCATGATGCCGGCCAGCGCGACGGGCTTTTGCGCGTCGGCAATCACCAGCATGTCGGCGTCCAGAGCCAGTTCCTTGTCGTTCAGCAGCACGATTTTTTCGCCGGCCTGCGCCATGCGCGCGGTGATCGCACCGGACAGCTTGGCATTGTCGAATGCGTGCATCGGCTGCCCCTGTTCGAGCAGCACGTAGTTGGTCACATCGACCAGTGCGGAGATGCTGCGCACGCCCGAGCGCTCGAGGCGCTGCTTCATCCACATCGGCGTTGCCGCCCTGGCGTTCACGCCGCGGATCACGCGGCCGGCGTAACGCGGGCAGGCCGCGGCATCGCCCAGCACCACAGCGCGGGTCACGTCCGTGCTCACTGCCGCCTCGGATACAGCAACGGATGTCTGCTCGCAAGCCACAAGGGCAGCGACTTCTCGGGCAATACCCTTGATGGACAGGCAATCGGTGCGGTTGGGCGTGAGCTTGAGCGTCAGCAGGCGATCGTCGAGCTGCAGATAGTCGCGCAGCGGCGTGCCCACCGGCGCATCCGCCGGCAGGATCAGCAGGCCATCGACGCCATCGGGAATGCCCAGCTCGTCGCCCGAGCACAGCATGCCGAAGGATTCGACGCCGCGCACCTTGGCGCGCTTGATCTTGAAATCGCCCGGCAGATTGGCGCCGATGCGCGCGCACGGCACTTTCAGACCCGGCGCCACATTGGGTGCGCCGCAGACGATGGTCAGCGGCTCGGCTTCGCCGACGTTCACCTGGCAGACGTTCAGGCGGTCGGCATCCGGGTGCTTGGCAATCGACAGCACTTCGGCCACGAACACGTCGTTGAAGGCCGGTGCGGCCGCTTCATTTTCTTCGACCTCAAGGCCCGCCATCGTCAGCAGATGAGCCAGTTCGTCGGAATTCAGCGCAGGGTTGACCCAGGTGCGCAGCCATTGTTCGGAGAATTGCATGGTTTTGCCCCTTGATCGATTAACGGAATTGCTGCAGGAAGGACTGGTCGTTCTCGAAGAACAGACGCAGGTCGTTCACGCCGTAATACAGCATCGCAAAGCGGTCCAGACCGATGCCAAAGGCAAAGCCGGTGTATTTTTCCGGATCGATATTCACATTGCGCAGCACATTCGGGTGCACCATGCCGCAGCCGCCAACCTCCAGCCAGCCACGCGCGCCCAGCACGTCGATTTCCGCCGACGGCTCGGTAAACGGGAAGAAGGACGGGCGGAAGCGCACCTGCAGGTCGTCACGCTCGAAGAAGCGGCGCAGGAAATCGACGATCACGCTCTTCAGATCGGCAAAGGACACGCCCTCTTCCACCCACAAGCCTTCCATCTGGTGGAACATCGGCGAATGCGTGGCGTCGGAATCAACACGGAACACTCGCCCGGGTGCGACGATCTTGATCGGCGGCTCGTTGTTGAGCATGTAGCGCACCTGGATCGGGCTGGTGTGCGTGCGCAGCACCAGCGGTTCCCCGTCGCTCTCGACGTAGAAGGTGTCCTGCATCGCCCGTGCGGGGTGATTCTTCGGGATGTTCAGCGCTTCGAAATTGTGGAAGTCGTTCTCGATTTCCGGGCCGTCGGCGACGTCGAAACCGATCGAACGGAACAGCGATTCAATGCGCTGCTGCACCAGGGTCACCGGATGAAGGCCGCCGGTGCTCGCCGCACGGCCGGGCAGCGTGATGTCGAGCGCCTCGGCGGCGAGCTGCTGGGCAAGCCGGAGCGCGGCCAGCGCCTCGCGGCGCGCGTGCAGCGCGGCTTCGAAGGCCTGCTTGGCCTGGTTGACCGTCGCGCCGAAGGTTTTCTTTTCCTCCGGCGGCAGGCTGCCCAGCTGCTTCAGCAGCGCGGTGATGGCGCCTTCCTTGCCGATGTAGCGGGCCTTGGCATTTTCCAGCTCCTGACCATCGGCAGCGGCATTCAGCGCCGCCAGCCCTTCTTCTAGCAGTTGATTGACATTGGCTACCATGATGTTCTCTTTGCCGCCAAAGCGGCATGAAATGGAGGAATGTTGGATCGAGGCTGTTTTCCACATGGTCCGCACCGGATACCCATCATGGGATATCGCTACAGGCCATCAGGAAAATAGGCTGGCTGCCTATACCCCCTTGCAATTCGGCAAGGGAATAAAAAAGGGAGGCTTGCGCCTCCCTTTTAACCAGCGGCTCCGCTTAGGCGAGGCTAGCCTTGGCCTTTTCAACGAAGGCGGCAAAAGCCGGCTTGTCGAAAACAGCCAGGTCGGCCAGAACCTTGCGATCCACTTCAACGCCAGCCTTCTTCAGGCCGTTCATGAAGCGGCTGTAGGCCAGACCCAGTTCACGCGCAGCGGCGTTGATACGGGTGATCCACAGTTGACGGAACTGACGCTTCCTTTGGCGACGGTCGCGATAGGCATACTGACCAGCCTTCATGACCGCTTGCTTGGCTACGCGGTAGACGTTTTTACGACGACCACGGTAGCCCTTGGCCAGGGCGAGAACTTTTTTGTGACGAGCACGGGCGGTTACACCACGTTTAACGCGAGGCATGTTTCTTCTCCTTTAGTTACGCGTAGGGCAACATCGCACGAACGTGACCCATGTTGGTCGCATCGACCATGCATGTGCCGCGCAGCTGGCGCTTGTTCTTGGTGGTTTTCTTGGTCAGGATGTGACGCTTGAACGCTTTGCTGCGCTTTACACCACCACCGCCAAGCACTTTCAGACGCTTGGCAGCGCCGCTCTTGGTTTTCATCTTGGGCATTGGAATGCTCTCCAAGTTTGCTTTTTGCTTCGGCGACAGGCGGCCACGGTTTCCCGCGACACTTAGGCCCGCCACCCCATGTATGCAGCCGGAGCAGGAAATCCTGCCAGGGAGCCGGCTGCCCCTCCCTTGAAATCAGCTCGGTCGGAGAAGATCAGATTTTCTTCTTCGGCGCCAGCATCATGATCATCTGACGGCCTTCCAGCTTGGGGAATTGCTCCACCACAGCCAGCTCGCCCAGATCGGCTTCAATGCGCTTGAGCTGCGCCAGACCGATTTCCTGGTGGGCCATTTCACGACCACGGAAGCGCAGCGTAACCTTGGCCTTGTCGCCGTCCTCGAGGAAGCGGACCAGATTACGCAGTTTGACCTGGTAGTCATTTTCGTCCGTACCCGGACGCAGTTTGACTTCCTTGACCTGGATCTGCTTCTGCTTGAGCTTGGCCGCATGCTCTTTCTTGGACTTCTGGTACTTGAACTTGCCATAGTCCATCAGGCGGCACACCGGGGGCTGCGCGTTCGGCGCGATTTCCACCAGATCCACCTCAAGCTCTTCGGCCTTTTCCAGTGCTTCGCGCAGGCTGACTACGCCCAGCTGTTCACCTTCTTCGCCCTGCAATCGAATTTCGCGCGCGGTAATCTCACCGTTGATCCGCGGCTCTTTTTCTTGAGCAGCTATTGTCGTTCTCCAAGTCAGTCAAAAGAAAAACCGTGCGTTCGGTCGCATCAGACCTTGGGGAGTTCCGCCCTCAGGCGTTCAATCAGCGCATCCACGCTGAGCTGCCCCAGATCTTCACCACTGCGGCTACGCACGGCCACCAAGCCCGCATCACGCTCCTTGTCGCCCACGATGAGCTGGTAAGGAAGCTTCTGCAAGCTATGTTCGCGGATTTTATAGGTAATCTTCTCGTTCCTCAAGTCGGCATGCACACGGAAGCCGGCGGCTGTCAGTTTCGCAGCCACGGTTTCGACGTATTCACGCTGACCTTCGGAGATATTGGCGATTACCAGCTGTACGGGTGCCAGCCACAGCGGGAAGGCGCCAGCATGATGCTCGATGAGGATACCGATGAAACGCTCCATCGAACCGAGCACCGCGCGGTGCAGCATGATCGGGCGATGCTTGCTGTTGTCCTCGCCGATGTATTCGGCCCCAAGGCGCTCCGGCAGATTGGGGTCAATCTGCAGCGTACCGCACTGCCACACACGGCCCAGACAATCCTTCAGCGAAAACTCGATCTTCGGGCCATAGAATGCTCCTTCACCCGGCTGATATTCGAACGCCAGGCCCTTGGATTCCAGCGCGGCGGCAAGACTGCCCTCAGCCTTGTCCCAACTCTCTTCCGTACCCACGCGTTTTTCCGGGCGCGTCGAGAGCTTGACCTGGATATCGGTAAAGCCGAAGTCCTGATAAACGGCCTGCAGCAGGTCGATGAATTTGGCGGCTTCGTCCTGCACCTGGTCTTCGGTACAGAAAATGTGCGCATCATCCTGCGTAAAGCCGCGTACACGCATCATGCCGTGCAGCGAACCGGACGGCTCGTTGCGGTGACAGGAGCCAAATTCGGCATAGCGCAGCGGGAGATCGCGATAGGAACGCAAGCCCTGGTTGAATACCTGGATATGCCCCGGGCAATTCATCGGTTTGACCGCGTAATCGCGCTTTTCCGACTGGGTGGTGAACATATTGTCGTGGTAGTTATCCCAGTGACCGGATTTCTCCCACAGCGAGCGGTCCATCACCGTCGGGGTACGGATTTCCTGATAACCGTGATTATTCAGCTGGCGGCGCATGTACTGCTCGATGGTCTGCCAGACATTCCAGCCCTTGGGATGCCAGAACACCATGCCCGGTGCCTCTTCCTGCATGTGAAAGAGATCGAGCTGCTTGCCGATCTTGCGGTGATCGCGCTTTTCGGCTTCTTCGAGCATATGGAGGTATTGCTCCATATCCTCCTTCTTCGCCCAGGCGGTGCCATATACCCGGGTGAGCATCTCATTGTTGCTGTCACCACGCCAGTAGGCGCCGGCCACCTTCATCAGCTTGAAGACCTTGAGTTTGCCGGTCGATGGCACGTGCGGACCGCGGCACAGATCGGTGAAATCGCCTTCGCGATACAGCGACAGCGGTTCATTGCTCGGAATGCTGGCGATGATTTCGGCCTTGTAGTGCTCGCCGATGCCCTTGAAGTAGGCCACCGCCTCGTCGCGTTCAAGCTCATAGCGCTCGACCGGAATATCAGCCTTGGCCAGCTCGGCCATTTTCTTTTCGATCAGTGCGAGATCATCAGGAGTAAACGGGCGCTCGTAGCTGAAATCGTAATAAAAGCCGTTGTCGATCACCGGGCCGATGGTCACCTGCGCAGTCGGGAAGAGCTGCTTGACGGCATAGGCCAGCAAGTGCGCAGTGGAATGACGAATCACCTCCAGCCCGTCGGCATCCTTGTCCGTGATGATTGCCAGCTGCACATCGCGGTCAATCAGGTAGCTGGTGTCGACCAGCTTGCCATCCACCTTGCCTGCCAGCGCCGCGCGCGCGAGACCCGCGCCAATGCTCGCTGCCACATCCGCCACACGCAGCGGCGCATCAAACTGTCGTACCGAACCATCCGGAAGAGTAATTACTGGCATGGTGATCGCCTTATGCAAAATTGATCTGAATTCTGTTTCGGGGCGCGCCGCAGGAACAAAAAAAAAGTGCGGCATAGCCGCACTTTTTTTACCTCAAGCCCAATGCACGGCTACCGTCTGCTTAACGCAAGGTAGTGGTGCAAGTTCGAAACATGGGCTTGACTCCATTTGTTTGGTAGGCACGATTGGACTCGAACCAACGACCCCCACCATGTCAAGGTGGTGCTCTAACCAGCTGAGCTACGTGCCTGAAGAGCTGCGAATATTACCGGCAAGACGGCAGACTGACAAGTGTTTTATTGCATATTCCGTGTCAGATTCCCGGTTTTCGCCAAAAATACCGCCAGATGAATCCCGGCCAGGCCAATACCAGAAACAGACAGAGCGTGGTCACATAAAACGGCCAGTTCTGTGGATGCGGGGGGCTCTGGCGCGACTCCAGCACATGGGCAAACACGCCCAGCAGCAGATAGAGCGCCATCCATTCCAGCAGGCGCCAGCCAAAATGCTTGCGCTGCCGGGTGCGCAAACCGAAGATGCGCTCATTCATAAAGGGCAGGTTGGCAGCAAGCGCCGCCAATCCGCCCAGCAGGATGGTTTCAGCCGCCACTTACAGCATCACTCCGGCCGCAGTGAGCTTGACCGCCAGCGACAGGCTGCTGAGCAACTGGCTCGGGAAAATGCCAAGAACCAGCAGCAAGAGGCAGTTCGCCGACAGCAGCACGCGCACATCGGCGCTCGCGGCAATGGCCGGCTGCTCACCCTCGGGCTCGTCGAAATACATGACCTTGACGACACGCAGATAGTAGAACGCGCCAATCAGCGAGAAGGCAACAGCCACCACAGCCAGCCAGACCGCATCGGCCGCAACCAGTGCGCGAAGAACCGACAGCTTGGCAAAGAAGCCGACGAAAGCCGGGATACCCGCCATCGAGAACATTACCATCAGCATCATCAGCGCAAACCACGGGCTGCGCTTGTTCAGGCCCTTGAAGTCGTCGACGTTCTCGCATTCGAAGCCGCTGCGCGACAACAGCATCAGGATGCCGAAGCCGGCCGCCGTGGTCACGACATAGGTAATTGCATAGAAGAAGGCAGCCGAGTAGCCCTGGCTATTGTGCACGGCCAAACCCAGCAGCAGGAAGCCCATGTGCGAGATGGTCGAATAGGCCAGCATCCGCTTGATGTTCTTCTGCGCAATGGCGGCAAGATTGCCCAGTACCAGCGAGGCGATGGCCAGATAAATCAGCATCTCGCCCCAGATCGGGCCAAATTGCTCAAGCGCCTGACCGAGCAAACGCAGCACGAAAACAAAAGCTGCGATCTTCGGCGCCGAGCCGATCAGCTGTGCCAGCAGCGTCGGGGCACCTTCGTAGACATCGGGCACCCACATGTGGAAAGGCACGGCACCCAGCTTGAAACCGATGCCGGTAACCACAAACACCATGCCGAAGGTCAGCAGGATGGGGTTGTACTGCTGCTGGCTGATGCGCGAAGCAACTTCATGCACATCGAGCGAGCCAGTCGCGCCATAAAGCATCGACATGCCATAGAGCAGCATGCCCGAAGCCAGCGCTCCCAGCACAAAGTACTTCATCGAAGCTTCACTGGCTTTGACCGCGCCACGCGGCAACGCCACCAGGGCGTAAATGGACAGCGAGAGCAACTCAAGACCAACGTACAGGGTCAGGAAGTTCGTGGCCGACGCCATCACCATCATGCCCAGCAGCGAGAACAGCGTCAGCGTGAACAGCTCGCCCTTGAGGATGCCGCGATCGGTCGCGTAGCCGCGGCCGTACACGAGCACCAGCGCAACGCCGAGCACCATGCCGATCTTGGCAAAATCGGCGACCGGATCGGCCACATACATATTGCTGAAGGCAAAACGGGCAACACTTGCACCACTTTCGGCCAGAGCCAGGCCCTGCTGCAGGCTCTGGATCGACAGCACGGCAGTCAGTGCCAGCACCAGCAGCGTCAGCAGGTAGGTTACCTGCTTGCGCGAGTCGGACACGAACAGATCAAAAATGAGGATGATGCACGCCGAGCAGAGCAGGAAGATCTCCGGCGTAGCCACCCATGCATTGAGACTGCTTGGATTCATGATTAAAACCTATGTCTTTGATTGGCCAGAGGGACTTACTGCAGCTTGGTCTGTGCAGCCAGCTCGATCAGATGATTGACCGATTGCAGCGTCACATCCGTAAAGGGCTTCGGGTACAGACCCATGCCAAGCACGGCAATTGCCAGAATCGCCAGCACCAGGAATTCGCGCTTGTTCACATCCTGCAGCTCGGCCACATGCTCGTTGGCAACCTCGCCGAAGATCACGCGTTTGTACATCCACAGCGTGTAGGCCGCACCGAAGATCAGTGTGGTCGCAGCGGCGAAGGCCACCCAGAAATTCACCTGAATCGCACCCAGCACGACGAAGAATTCGCCGACAAAGCCTGCGGTACCCGGCAAACCGGCATTGGCCATGGCAAAGAGCATGAAGAACGAAGCGAAGATCGGCATCTTGTTGGCCACGCCACCGTAGTCGGCGATCTTGCGGCTGTGTACGCGGTCATACATCACGCCGATGCAGAAGAACATCGCGGCGGAAACGAAGCCGTGGCTGACCATCAGTGCAATGGCACCCACCACCGCGTACTGGTTCAGCATGCCGTTGGCGAACATGAAGAAGCCCAGCGTCACAAAACCCATGTGGGAAATCGACGAATAGGCAACCAGCTTCTTCATGTCGCTTTGCACCAGTGCGACCATGCCGATGTAAACAACGGCGACCAGCGACAGCGCTACGAATACCCAGGCATACTCACGGGAAGCATCCGGGGCGATCGGCAGGGCAAACCGCAGGAAACCATAGGCCCCAAGCTTCAGCGTAATCGCGGCCAGCACCATCGAGCCGCCAGTCGGCGCTTCAACGTGAGCATCCGGCAACCAGGTGTGCACCGGCCACATCGGCACCTTAACGGCAAAGGCAAAGAAGAAAGCTACCAGCAGCAGGGCCTGGGCAGTCATGCCCAGCGGAACGCGGTAATAGTCGAGAATTTCGAAGCTGCCGGTCTGACGATACAGATAGATGAAGGCAACCAGCGTCAGCAGCGAACCCATCAGCGTGTAGAGGAAGAACTTGATCGACGCATAGACGCGGCGCGGACCGCCCCAGACACCGATGATCAGGTACATCGGGATCAGCATCGCCTCGAAGAACACGTAGAACAGGATCGCATCCAGTGCGGCAAACGCGCCGTTGATCAGGCCGGACATGATCAGGAAAGCCGCCATGTACTGGGCGACGCGCTCCTTGATGACCTCCCAGCCGGCGATCACGACCAGCAGGGTCGTAAAGCTGTTCAGGATCACGAACAGCACGGACAGGCCGTCCACACCGATGTGGTAGTTGATGTTGTAATCCGTCACCCAGGGGGTGCTGAATTCGAACTGCATGCCGGCGCTGAGCAGATCGAACTGCGTGTACAGCGGAATGCTCACCAGGAAACCGGCAAGCGCACCGGCCAGCGCCAGCCAGCGCGCAGTGTCTGCACGCCGGTCACCGCCGGTCGCCAGCACGATCAGGCCCGCCACAATCGGCACCCAGATCGCAAGGTTCAGAAAATTGCCCGTCATAGTCAACCTACTTGTAATGTATTGAATTCGGTCATCGGATGAGTTGAGCGGTCCGCCTTACAGCGCGCCGAACTGGTCCAGCTGGTACAGCCACCAGCTCAGCAGCAGAATGGCGCCGAGAATCATGGCAAAGGCGTAATGGAAGATGAAACCGGTCTGCACGCGACGCACGAGGCCGGATACGAAGCCCACCACACGCGCAGCACCGTTCACGATCAAACCATCGATCAGCAGCGTATCGCCCACCTTCCACAGCACGGTGCCGATGGCACGGCCGGCGGCGGCAAAGCCGTTGATGTAGAGATGATCCATGTAGTACTTCTCTTCCATCAGCTTCTTGATGCCGATGCCGCTGAAGAAGCGATCGCCGGCAGCAGCCAGATTCGGCTTGACCATGTAGAAGACATACGCGGCAACGACACCACCCAGCGCCAGCCAGAACGGCAGGGTCACAAAGGCGTGCATGGCCATCTGGAAGGCATGGCCGGCATGCTCAAGCACCGCCGTCATGCCGGGGTGAGCCGCCACATTGGTGTAAATCACGCTCTGGAAGAAGTCGCCGGCAACCATCGGGCCGATGGCGATGAAACCGATGATGACCGAGGGAATGGCCAGCAGCACCAGCGGCAGCGTGACCACCCATGGCGATTCGTGCGGCTTGTCATTGGGGCCAAGACCGTGATGATGGTCGTGCGATTCCTCTTCGTCGTCATGATCGCCATGATGAGCCTCATGACCCTTCTGCATCCAGCGCTCCTTGCCATGGAAGACGAGGAAATACATGCGGAATGAATAGAAGGCGGTAACGAAGACGCCCGCGAGTACGGCGAAGGTTGCGAAACCGGCGCCAGGCAGATTGCTGTGCTCGACGGCCAGGATGATCGAGTCCTTCGAATAGAAGCCCGACAGGAACGGAGTACCGATCAGCGCCAGCGAGCCGATCAGCGAAGTGATCCAGGTAATCGGCATGTACTTGCGCAGGCCGCCCATATTGCGGATGTCCTGGTCATGGTGCATGCCCATGATCACGGAACCGGCAGCGAGGAACAGCAGTGCCTTGAAGAAGGCATGCGTCATCAGGTGGAATACGGCCACCGAGTAGGCCGAAGCCCCCAGCGCCACGGTCATGTAACCCAGCTGCGACAGCGTGGAATACGCCACGACACGCTTGATGTCGTTCTGGATGATGCCGAGGAAACCCATGAACAGCGCAGTAATCGCGCCGATCACCATGATGAAGCTCAGTGCGGTATCCGACAGCTCGAACAGCGGGCTCATGCGCGACACCATGAAGATGCCGGCCGTCACCATGGTAGCCGCGTGAATCAGCGCGGAAATCGGCGTCGGGCCTTCCATCGAATCCGGCAGCCACACATGCAGCGGGAACTGGGCGGATTTGCCCATGGCACCGATGAACAGCAGGATGCAGGTTACGGCCAGCAGGTTCCACTCCACCCCGGCAAAGAGGCTGATGGTCTTGGCCTGCCAGCCGGCGGCGTCAGCCTGTACTTGCTGGAAGACGGTCGCGTAATCCAGCGAGCCGAAATGATAGAGCACGAGGCCGATGCCAAGCAGGAAACCAAAGTCGCCCACACGGTTGACCAGGAAGGCCTTCAGGTTGGCAAACGTCGCGGTCGGGCGCTTGAACCAGAAGCCGATCAGCAGGTAGGACACCAGGCCCACCGCTTCCCAGCCAAAGAACAGCTGCACGAAGTTGTTGCTCATCACGAGCATCAGCATCGAGAAGGTGAACAGCGAAATGTAGCTGAAGAAACGCTGGTAGCCCGGGTCTTCGTGCATGTAGCCGATGGTGTAGATGTGCACCATCAGTGACACGAAGGTCACCACGCACATCATCATCGCGGTCAGCGTATCGACCAGGAAGCCGACATTGAAGTCAACGCCATTGATCGTCAGCCAGGTATAGACGTTACCGTTAAAGGCCTCACCGCCCCCAAGCAGATACTTGAGCACGTATGCGGAAAGCAGGAAGGCGACCGCCACGCCGCCGATGGTGACGCAGTGCGCCGCCCGGCGGCCGATCGCCCAGCCAAAGAGGCCGGCCGCCAGCGCGCCAAACAAGGGCGCCAGCGGAATCAGCAGGTAGATTGTTTGCATGTCCATTGGATTTATCCGTATCTCTGTCGATTCTTGTTCTGGCCTTAACCCTTCATCGAGCCGAGGTCTTCCACGGCGATGGAGCGCAGGTTACGGAACAGCACCACGAGGATCGCCAGACCGATAGCCGACTCGGCTGCTGCGACCGTCAGGATGAAGAACACGAAAATCTGACCCGCCGAATCCCCCAGAAACTGGGAAAACGCGATGAAGTTCATGTTCACGGCCAAGAGCATCAGCTCAATGGCCATCAGCATCACAATGAGGTTTTTCCGGTTCATGAAGATCCCGAAAACGCTCAGTGCAAACAGGATGGCGCCCAGCACCAGATAATGCGTCAGTGTTACCACGATTGCTCCTCTCCCCTGCCTTAAGCCTGTTGTTCGCCGGCCGGCTTGTCAGCAGGCGCTTCCAGACGGGCATCCGCTTCCATCTTCAGCACGCGCACGCGATCTGCCGCCTTGACGGCGATCTGCTCGCCCGGCTGCTGGTACTTGGTGTTCTTGCGCTTGCGGATGGTCAGGCCAATCGCGGCAATCATGCCCACCAGCAGCAATACCGCCGACAGCTGGAAAGGCAGGAAATAAACGGTGTAGATCTGGCGACCGAGATCGGCCACGGTCGGGCCGGTCTCGACCAGCATTGCGCCCGGAATCTGCGCATTGCGGCTGGTCAGGATCAGGATCATTTCCACCACCATGATGGTCGCCACAACGGCTGCCACCGGGAAGAACTTCCAGAAGCCCTTGCGCAGTTCCTCGAAGTTGATGTCGAGCATCATCACCACGAACAGGAACAGCACCATCACCGCGCCGACATAAATGACGACGAGCGACACGGCCAGGAATTCCGCCTTGATGAGAATCCACAGACAGGCGCTGGTGAAGAAAGCCAGAATCAGCCAGAGCACGGCATGTACCGGGTTTTTGGCGGTAATCACGCGCAGGCCGGCAAAAACCAGCACTGCCGCGAAGATGTAGAACAAAGCCAGAGTCATTTGGCCTCCCCTTAGCGATATTTGGCGTCGGCCGCTTTGCGCTTGGCAATTTCGGCTTCGTATTTGTCACCCACCGCCAGCAACATCGGCTTGGTGTAGTACAGGTCGCCACGCTTCTCGCCGTGGTATTCGTAGATGTGCGTTTCCACGATGGCGTCGACCGGACAGGCTTCTTCGCAGAAACCGCAGAAGATGCACTTGGTGAGATCGATGTCATAACGCGTGGTGCGGCGGGTGCCATCGTCGCGCTGATCGGATTCGATGGTGATGGCCATCGCCGGACAAACCGCCTCGCACAGCTTGCACGCAATGCAGCGCTCTTCGCCATTGGCGTAGCGGCGCTGGGCATGCAGACCGCGGAAACGCGGGCTGTACGGTGTTTTTTCTTCCGGAAACTGCACGGTGATCTTCGGTGCGAAGAAATACTTGCCCGTCAGCATCAAGCCCTTCACCAGCTCGACGAGCATGAAGGTCTTGAAGAATTGAGTGATTTTCTCCATGGTCTTTTCCTTGTCCTTTTAATTCCAGATGGAGAACGGCGAGACGACCCAGGCGGCGACCACGATGATCCACACCAGCGTCACCGGAATGAAGATCTTCCAGCCCAGACGCATCAGCTGGTCATAGCGGTAACGCGGGAAGGTCGCGCGGAACCACAGGAACAGGAACATCATGAAAGCAACCTTGGCGACCCACCACAGGAAGGAAGAGGCGCCGAGAATCGGCCAGCTTTCCGGGAACGGCGACAGCCAGCCGCCGAGGAACATCACCGACGCCATCGCGGCAATCAGCCACATGTTGGCGTATTCGGCGAGGAAGAACAGCGCAAAGCTCATGCCCGAATATTCGATCATGTGGCCGGCCACGATTTCCGACTCGCCTTCGACCACATCAAACGGCGCGCGGTTGGTTTCGGCCACACCCGAGATGAAGTAGACGATGAACAGCGGCAGCAGCGGCAGCAGGTTCCAGCTGACCAGACCGTAGGCGCCAGCCTGCTTGTTGACGATTTCGGTCATATTCAGGCTGGAGGACACCAGCATCACGCCCACCAGCGCGAAGCCCATCGCCAGTTCGTAGGAAACCACCTGCGCTGCGGCGCGCATGGCGCCCAGGAAGGCATACTTCGAGTTCGACGCCCAGCCGGCGAGAATCACGCCGTAAACGCCCATCGAGGTAATTGCCATCACGTACAGCAGACCCACATTGATGTCGGCCAGCACGAAGCCCGGATAGAACGGCACGACCGCCCAGGCCGCCAGCGCCGGGACCAGCACCCAGATCGGGGCCAGGAAAAACAGACCCTTGCTCGACGCGGACGGGGTGATGATTTCCTTCAGCAAGAGCTTGATGCCGTCGGCTACCGGCTGCAGCAGGCCGAAGGGGCCGACGCGATTGGGGCCGATACGGATCTGCATGTAGCCGATCACCTTGCGCTCGGCGAGCGTGGCATAGGCAACAGCACCCATGATGGGCGCAACGATGCAGACAATCTTCAGCAGCGTCCAGACCACGAAACCGATTTCGTTGCCCAGCAGGCCATTGAGGAAGTCGGGAATCATTTGAATTTCCATGTTTTCTCCCCTCCCCTTATGCCTTGGCCACAGCGATGGCACCCACATGGGCAGCCAGCGCGCGAGTCAGCGGATGGTTGGCAGAGACGCGGATCACGTCATCCAGCAAACCGGCGTCCAGTGCCACTTGCAGCTCGGCAGTACCACCAGCCTGTTCCACACGGGCCAGCTCACCGGCAGCCAGACCCAGCTTGGCCAGCGTAGCCGCATTGGCTTTCAGCAATGTGGCATTGGCCGCATCGGCGGTCTTTTGCAGGCTGGGTGCGCGGCGCGAGTAGATGTCGGCCTGGTAAATCGACACTTCACCCAGGCGAACCAGGCCAGAGGCCGACTGCGCCTTAACGGCAACCGGGGCAGCCAGTGCATTCGACAGGCGCGGCGCAATGTCGCCGGCCAGCGCTTCGTCGCGGATTTCTTCGGACGAGGCGTAATCGAAGCCGGCAAAACCGAGCAGATTGCCCAGCACGCGCAGCACCTTCCAGGCCGGACGGGTTTCGCCCAGCGGACGCACGACGCCGTTGAAGCTTTGCGCACGGCCTTCCATGTTCACGAAGGTGCCGGAGGTTTCGCTGAACGGCGACACCGGCAGGATCACGTCGGCATGTTCCAGCGCGCAGGACGAGAAGCTCGACAGCGCCACGACCAGCTTGGCCTGCTTGACCGCAGCCAGCGCCTGAGCGCCGTTCTGCACGTCGAACTCGGCTTCCGCATTCAGCATGAAATAGGCCTGACGCGGCTTGGCGAACACGTCGCCGCCCGTCTCGGCGCCAACCAGTTGCGCGCCAACCGTGTTGGCGGCTTCGCCGAGCACGCCCAGCTTGGCGCCGGTCGCTTCGGCGATGGCGGTGGCAGCGGCGTAAATTTCGCCGTAGCGCGGGTGTTGCTGAGCGATATTGCCCAGCAGGATCGCAGTCTTTTCCTTGCCATCCAGAACGGCGGCAACAGCGCGAGCCTCGGCAGGTATATCAATGGAGCCAAAGTCCACATTGGCCGGCAGGGCAATACCCTTGGCTTCTGCCACAGCCTTCAGCACCTGCAGCACGCCTTCGACCAGCTGGTCCGGACGCACCACCAGTTCGGCGGCCTTGGCAGTAAGCAGATCGTCGCCATGCGGGTTGATCGCGGCGAGCTTCAGACCCTTCTTCACCGACTGGCGCAGACGTTGCGCGAGCAGCGGCTGTTCCTTGCGCAGCGTGGAGCCGATCACGACAACGGCGTCGCTGGCGGCCAGCTCGGCGATCGACTGGCCCAGCCAGGTCGCACCGGCGGTCTTCAGGGCAAAATCGGCAGCGCGCAGACGGGTTTCCACGGCATTGACGCCCAGACCGGACATCAGCTTGCGCAACAGGAACAGTTCTTCGACGGTGCTGTGCGGGGTGGCGACGGCGGCGACAGACTCGCGGCCGTGCTCGGCAATCACGCCCTTCAGGCCGTTGGCGACGAATTCCAGCGCGGTCTGCCAATCGGCTTCCTGCCAGACGCCGCCCTGCTTGATCATCGGCTTGGTAATGCGTTCTTCGCTGTTGAGTGCTTCGTAGGAGAAGCGGTCGCGGTCAGCCAGCCAGCATTCGTTGATGGCTTCGTTTTCCAGCGGCAGCACGCGCATGACCTTGTGGTTCTTGACCTGCACAACCAGGTTGGAACCCAGACCATCATGCGGACTGACGCTCTTGCGGCGTGACAGCTCCCAGGTCCGCGCCGAATAGCGGAACGGCTTGGACGTCAGCGCGCCGACCGGGCACAGGTCGATGACGTTGCCGGAAATTTCGGAATTTACCGTCTTGCCGATGAAGGGCAGCACCTCGGTGAATTCACCGCGGTTGGCCATGCCCAGTTCCTGGTAGCCGGCGATCTCTTCGGTAAAGCGCACGCAGCGGCTGCAGTGAATGCAGCGCGTCATGTCGGTGGAGATCAGCGGGCCCAGATCCTTGTTGGCCACCACGCGCTTTTCTTCCTGGTAGCGCGAGCCGGACTGGCCGTAACCGACGGCCAGATCCTGCAGCTGGCATTCGCCGCCCTGATCACAGATCGGGCAGTCCAGCGGGTGGTTGATCAACAGGAATTCCATCACGCCCTTTTGCGCGGTGACGGCCTGATCGGAATGGGTAAATACCTTCATCCCGTCGGTAACGGGCGTGGCACAGGCCGGCAGCGGCTTGGGAGCCTTTTCGACCTGTACGAGGCACATACGGCAGTTTGCGGCAATCGACAGTTTCTTGTGGTAGCAGAAGTGCGGGATGTGCACGCCAATGGAATTGGCTGCGTCCATCACGGTGCTACCCGAGGGAACCGTCAGTTTTTTGCCGTCGATTTCGATTTCCAGCATGATCGACTCGATTCAATGTGTGATTCTGTGATCCAACACTCAGGACAGCGCAGCGAACTGGCGCGTCTTGTGTTCGATCATGTATTCGAATTCGCTACGGAAATGCTTGAGCATTCCGCGCACCGGGAAGACGGCGGCATCGCCCAGCGCACAGATGGTGCGACCGGCAATGTTGTCACCGATGCTGGCAAGCAGGTCCAGGTCTTCCGGACGGCCCTCGCCATGCGCGATGCGGTGAACGATGCGGTACAGCCAGCCGGTGCCTTCGCGGCACGGCGTGCACTGGCCGCAGGATTCTTCGTGATAGAAGTAGGACAGGCGCTCGAGCGCGCTGACCATGCACACGGTTTCGTCCATCACGATCACGGCGCCGGAACCGAGCATGGAGCCGGCCTTGGCGATCGAGTCGTAGTCCATCGTGCACTGCATCATGATGTCGGCAGGCAGCACCGGAGCGGACGAGCCCCCCGGAATCACGGCCTTCAGCTTCTTGCCGCCACGCATGCCGCCGCACATTTCCAGCAGCTCGGAGAACGGGGTGCCCAGCGGAATTTCGTAGTTGCCAGGACGATTCACATGACCGGAAACCGAGAACAGCTTGGTGCCACCGTTGTTGGGTTTACCCAGCTCAAGGAATTTCTGGCCGCCTTCGCGGATGATGTAGGGTACGGAGGCGAACGTCTCGGTGTTGTTGATCGTGGTCGGCTTGCCATACAGGCCGTAGGACGCCGGGAACGGCGGCTTGAAGCGCGGCTGGCCCTTCTTGCCTTCCAGCGATTCCAGCAAGGCCGTTTCTTCGCCGCAGATGTAGGCGCCATAGCCATGGTGCGCATGCAGCTGGAAACAGAAATCGGTGCCGAGGATGTTGTCACCCAGGAAACCGGCGGCGCGCGCCTCTTCCAGCGCCTCTTCGAAGCGCTCGTAGGCTTCGAACACTTCACCGTGGATGTAGTTGTAACCCACGGTGATGCCCATGGCGTAGCCGCCGATGATCATGCCTTCGATCAGCGCATGCGGATTGGACACGATGATGTCCAGATCCTTGAAGGTGCCCGGCTCGCCCTCGTCGGTATTGCAGACGAGATACTTCTGGCCGGGGAAATTGCGCGGCATGAACGACCACTTCAGGCCGGTCGGGAAGCCCGCACCACCGCGACCACGCAGCGCCGAGGTCTTCATTTCGGCGATGATTTCGTCCTGGGTGATTTTCTCGTTCAGGATCTTCTTCAATGCGGCATAGCCGCCACGCTTTACGTACTCTTCGAGCCGCCAGTGGTTCGGATTGTCGAAATCGACGCCCTCGAACACGACGCCTTTTGCATAAACCGTCATCTTATTCGAGCTCCGCCAGTTTCTTGTCGATCGCGTCCGGGGTCATGTGATTGCACATGCTGTGGTTGTTCACCAGCATCACCGGCGCATAACCACAGGCCCCCATGCACTCGCCTTCGGCCAGCGTGAACCTGCCGTCCGCCGTGGTTTCGCCAAAGCCGATACCGAGCTTCTGCTTCAGGTAATCGGCCGTGGTGTAACCACCGGACAGCGCACAGGGCAGATTGGTGCAAACGGTCAGCTTGTATTTGCCCACCGGCTTGCGGTCGTACATGTTGTAGAAGGTTGCCACTTCATAAGCGGCCACCGGCGGAATGCGCACATAGCTGGCCACGAACTCGATCAGTTCGTTGGTCAGATAGCGCTTTTCGGTTTGCGCAATGCGCAGCGCGCCCATGATGGCCGAACGACGCTGGTCAGCGGGATACTTGGCCAGTTCGCGGTCAATCAGCGCGAGGGATTCTTGCGACAGCATTAGCGGTCCACCTCACCAAATACGATATCCTGGGTACCGATGATCGCGACGACGTCGGAGATCATGTGGCCGCGCGACATTTCGTCCAGCGACGAAAGGTGCGCATAGCCGGGGGCGCGGATCTTCAGGCGGTACGGCTTGTTGGCGCCGTCGCTGACCAGATAGATGCCGAATTCGCCCTTCGGGTGCTCGACCGCGGCATACGCCTCGCTGGCCGGCACGTGCATGCCTTCGGTAAAGAGCTTGAAGTGGTGAATCAGCTCTTCCATGTTGGACTTCATCGCATCGCGCGACGGTGGCGCAACCTTGTGGTTGTCGACGATGACCGGGCCCTTGTTGGCCTTCAGCCATGCCACGCATTGCTTGATGATGCGGTTGGACTGGCGCATTTCCTCGACGCGAACCAGATAACGGTCATAGCAATCGCCGTTCACGCCAACCGGGATGTCGAAGTCGAGCCTGTCGTACACTTCATACGGCTGCTTCTTGCGCAGATCCCAGGCGATGCCCGAACCGCGCAGCATCGCGCCGGTCATGCCCAGCTGCAGCGCACGCTCGGGCGTGACCACGCCAATGCCAACGGTACGCTGCTTCCAGACGCGGTTGTCGGTCAGCAGGGTTTCATACTCATCGACATAGGTCGGGAAGCGGTTGGTGAAGTCTTCGATGAAGTCGAGCAGCGAACCTTCACGGTTGTAGTTCAGCTTCTTGATGGCTTCGGCATTGCGCAGCTTGGATGCCTCGTACTTCGGCATTTCGTCCGGCAGGTCGCGATACACGCCGCCCGGACGGTAGTAGGCGGCGTGCAGACGCGCGCCCGATACTGCCTCATAGCAGTCCATCAGGTCTTCGCGTTCGCGGAAGCAGTACAGGAACATGGTCATCGCACCGCAATCCAGCGCATGCGCGCCCAGCCACAACAGGTGGTTCAGAATGCGGGTGATTTCATCGAACATGACGCGGATGTACTGGGCGCGCAGCGGCACCTCCAGACCCAGCATCTTTTCGATCGCCATGCAGTAGGCGTGCTCGTTGGCCATCATCGACACGTAGTCGAGGCGGTCCATGTACGGCAGCGACTGGATAAAGGTCTTGCTCTCGGCCAGCTTCTCGGTACCGCGGTGCAAGAGGCCGATGTGCGGGTCGGCACGCTCGACCACTTCACCGTCAAGCTCGAGCACGAGGCGCAGCACGCCGTGCGCGGCCGGGTGTTGCGGGCCAAAGTTCAGGGTGTAGTTGCGAATTTCAGCAGCCACCGTAATTCTCCTCGCGGATGATGCGCGGGGTGATTTCGCGCGGCTCGATGGTGACGGGTTGATAGATCACGCGCTTTTGCTCCGGGTCGTAACGCATTTCGACGTAACCGGAAAGCGGGAAATCCTTGCGGAAGGGGTGACCGACAAAACCGTAGTCGGTCAGGATGCGGCGCAGGTCCGGGTGCCCCTGGAACAGGATACCGAACAGGTCGAAGGCTTCGCGCTCGAACCAGTTCACGCCATTCCAGACATCGACCACGGAATCCAGTACCGGGAAGTCGTCATCGGTACAGAACACGCGCACACGCAGGCGGATATTGTGCTTGTAGGAAATCAGGTGATAGACCGATGCAAAGCGCGGGCCTTCCCAGATACCATCGCCATAGGCGCTGTAATCCATGCCGCAGACATCGACACAGGATTCAAAATGCAGCGCTGCGTCATCGCGCAGCAGCAGCGCGGTTTCATGCCAGCGCGCCGCCGGAACTTCGATGGTGACTTCGTTCAGCTCGCACTTCAGCGTGGCGATGCGATCGGCGCCGAGTACGCCATTGAGGCTCTCGATCAGTGTTTCAAGCTTGTTTGCCATGTCTCACCTCAGCCGCGCGCAATGGTGTTGGTGCGCTTGATCTTGTTCTGCAGCTGGATGATGCCGTAGAGCAAAGCCTCGGCCGTCGGAGGACAGCCCGGCACATACACATCAACCGGAACAATGCGGTCACAGCCGCGCACAACGGAATAGGAGTAGTGATAGTAACCACCACCGTTCGCACAGGAGCCCATGGAGATGACCCAGCGCGGCTCGGGCATCTGGTCATAAACCTTGCGCAGAGCGGGGGCCATCTTGTTGCACAGCGTACCGGCAACGATCATCAGGTCGGACTGGCGCGGGCTCGGACGGAACACCACACCAAAACGGTCAAGGTCATAACGCGCCGCACCCGCGTGCATCATTTCCACCGCACAACAGGCCAGACCGAAAGTCATCGGCCACAGCGAGCCGGTGCGCGTCCAGTTCACCACCGTGTCAAGCGAGGTGGTGATGAAACCTTTTTCCAGGGATTGCGCGTCAAGGGACTGTTTACTCATTTCGCTTACTCCCACTCCAGCGCACCCTTCATCCACTCATAGACGAAACCCACCACCAGAATGGCGAGGAAAATCATCATGGAGACGAAGCCGAACAGACCGATTTCCTTGAGCACGACAGCCCAGGGAACCAGGAAGGCAACTTCCAGGTCGAACAGAATGAACAGGATGGCGACGAGGTAATAACGGACGTCAAACTGAATGCGGGCATCGGTTGACGGCTCGAAGCCACATTCGTAGGGCGACAGTTTTTCCGGATCAGGACGGACGGTTCCCAGTACTTTCCCCACCCCCCAGCCGAGCAGCAGCGGGGCAACCCCCACCAGCAGACCGACCACAAGGAACAGAAGTACGGGGAAATAGCTTTCCAACATGCGATTCCCCAGTTCAGTGTGTTATCAAAAAGTCAAAACAGCGAGAAACTGTAAGCTTTTCTTGTTCTTGTTATTTGCCAAATCGTATTCGCAGACAAAGCGGCAGAGCCGCTTTGCTGGATGCCCCGATTGAGCGGGCATGAATGCTGGTGCCGACAGTGAGACTCGAACTCACACAGCCTAAGGCCACTACCCCCTCAAGATAGCGTGTCTACCAATTTCACCATGTCGGCAGCCTGGCCGGTACTGGCCAGAATAATTAGTTCGGGATTTCCTGCTTCGGCGCACTGGCCACGGCAGAAGCCTGCTGGCCGGCATCCAGCTTGACGTTCTTCATGACACCCAGATCATCCTTGGCCGGCGCAGTCAGCAGCACCAGTGCAAGCGCGGAAGCAAAAAAGACGGTCGCCATGACGGCAGTCATGCGACTCAGGAAATTGGCTGAGCCGGCGGAGCCAAACATGCTCCCGGCGGAGCCACTGCCAAAGGCAGCGCCCATGTCAGCGCCCTTGCCGTGCTGCAGCAGCACGAGCACGATCACCGACGCCGCGGCAATCACGTTGATCACAAGAGCGAATACAGCAAGTGCGGAAAGTTCCATGGTTTTTCCATCCAAACAGCGGCGAGCATTCTAGCATCAGCGCGCTGCTTTGCATATCTCGATGAATTCGAAACTGGACAGCGCAGCGCCGCCCACCAGTACGCCATCCACATGCTCGATCGCCAGAATCGACGCGGCATTGTTGGCCTTCACGCTCCCCCCGTACAGCACGCGCACGCGTGGATCGAGCTCGCTCTTGATGAGCGCATGAATGGGGGCAATCTGCTCACCCGAAGCCACCATGCCACTCCCCACCGCCCACGACGGCTCGTACGCCACGGCAAACAGGCCCAGCGGCAACCCCTTGAGCACTTGCAGCTGCTCGATGACCACATCCTCGGCCCTGCCCTCGCGGCGCTCGTCGGCCGACTCGCCAACGCAATACACACCAAAGAGACCCGCATCGAGCGCTGCACGCATCTTGATGCCGGCGCTCTCCGAGGTTTCGCCAAACAGGCGACGCCGCTCCGAATGGCCAATGATCACCAGCTCGCAGCCGACATCGGCCAGCATGCCGGCGGATACCTCGCCAGTATAGGCGCCAATGTGATACTGGCTGACATCCTGCGCACCACACTGGATACGGGTGGGGTGTAACAGCTGCTTGGCCAGCATCAGATAAGGGAAAGGGACACACACCCCTACGTTCGACTCAAGCCCAGCCTTGCTCACCTCGCCCAGCACCGACTTCACCTGACCGATACTGCCGTGCAGTTTCCAGTTGGCAATCACAAGCTGTTTCGGCATCCGGTCTCTCTGCGGCGGTGAAAGGTAAACAGTGATACTAGCAATGCGCCCAGTGAGGGTCAAACCGGCGCCGCCAGTACGAAGCAGTACCCGCGGCGAATTTGTAATATTTCGGAAATACTCGCTCGCTATGATGCGTCCAGCTCGAAAGACCGCGCCGCCTGACTAGCGCTACCAACTACACACGGAGACAACCATGACCTTTGGTCGCACACTGCTCGTTACCGCCGGCCTGACCGCTGGCCTGTTCACCCAAGCCTTTGCCGGCGACATCACTGGTGCTGGCGCCACCTTCCCCTTCCCGCTGTACGCCAAGTGGGCCGAACAGTACAAGGCAGCGACCAAGGTTGGCCTGAACTACCAGTCGATCGGTTCCGGCGGCGGCATCAAGCAGATCCAGGCCAAGACCGTTGATTTCGGCGCTTCCGACAAGCCGCTGAAGAAGGAAGAACTCGACAAGGCTGGTCTGATCCAGTTCCCGACCGTCATGGGCGGCGTGGTGCCGGTCGTGAACCTGGAAGCCGTCAAGGGCGGCGAGCTGAAGCTCACTCCGCAAGTACTGGCCGACATCTATCTGGGCAAGATCAGCAACTGGAACGACAAGGCCATTGCCGACCTGAACCCGGGCATCAAGCTGCCGGATCAGAAGATCACCGTGGTTTATCGCGCCGACGGCTCGGGCACGACCTGGATCTTCACCAACTACCTCTCCAAGGTATCGACCGAATGGAAGGACAAGGTTGGCAATGAAGCCTCCGTACAATGGCCGACCGGTGTGGGCGGCAAGGGCAACGAAGGTGTTTCCCAGTATGTGGGCCGCATCAAGGGCTCCATCGGCTATGTGGAATATGCCTATGCCAAGCAGAACAAGATGGACTTCACCCAGCTGAAGAACAAGGCCGGCAGCTTCGTGCAGCCGGATGACAGCACCTTCAAGGCTGCTGCTGCCGCCGCCGACTGGAAGGGCACCCCGGGCTTTGGCGTGATCCTGACCGACCAGGCCGGCAAGGATGCCTGGCCGATCACCGGCGCCACCTTCATCCTGATGCACGCCAAGCAGGACAAGCCGGAGCAGGCGCTCGAAGCCCTGAAATTCTTTGACTGGGCCTACAAGAACGGCGACAAGAGCGCCCTGGAAATGGACTACGTGCCGATGCCGGACAACGTGAAGAACGAAGTTCGCAGCAACTGGAAACAAATCGTCGGCGCCAACAACGCCCCGGTCTGGAAGTAATCCGCCCCACCCGAATGGCGGGTGATATACCATCGCCCGCTCTGCATTCGACAGCAACAGGAGCCACGGCTCCTGTTGCTGCTCCGGCAGGGTGTTGAACGACGTCGGCCTTTGCCACCGACGCCAGCCGCCGGGCCGCATCCGGTGCAGCGCGTCGCCTGAACGGGCCGCGACTTGTCCTATCGCTTTTCATGTCCTTTCCCGGCCTGACCGGGAAAACCGATCGCAGGCCGTTTTGCAACTGCCTGCCAGCCCCCAGGGAATTCACGATGACTGCGCAAGAACTCCGCCTGAAACAACAGCACAGACAGGATGCGGCATTCCGAGGCGCCACGCGCCTGTTCGCCATTCTGGTGCTGGCGCTGCTGGCAGCGATTATCGGCTCGCTGGTGTACGGCGCCTGGCCCGCCATCACCACCTACGGCCTGCCCTTCATTACCACGGTGGAGTGGAATCCGGTCACTTCCGCCTATGGCGGCTGGGACTCGATTTACGGCACGCTGCTCACCTCCTTTATCGCCCTGCTGATCGCCGTGCCGGTCAGTTTCGGCATTGCCGTGTTCCTGACGGAACTCTCGCCCCTGTGGCTGCGCCGCCCGCTGGGCATCGCCATCGAACTGCTGGCCGGCGTGCCGTCGATCATTTTCGGCATGTGGGGCCTGTTCGTCTTTGCCCCGTGGTTTGCCGACAACATCCAGCCCTGGCTGATGGACCATGTGGGCACCCTGCCCTACATCGGCTGGCTGTTCCAGGGCGCACCGATGGGCATTGGCCTCTTTACCGCCAGCCTGATTCTCTCGGTGATGGTCATTCCCTACATCACTTCGGTGATGCGCGACGTGTTTGAAGTCACCCCGCCGATGCTGAAGGAATCGGCCTACGGTCTGGGCGCCACCACCTGGGAAGTCGTCTGGAATGTGGTGATTCCCTACACCAAGAACGGCATCATCGGCGGCATCATGCTGGGCCTGGGGCGTGCGCTGGGCGAAACCATGGCCGTCACCTTCGTGATCGGCAATGCCCACCGGATTCCGGAAACGCTGTTCGACCCGACCACCTCGATTGCCGCGACGCTGGCCAACGAATTCGCCGAAGCCGCCAGCGAAATCCACATCGCCTCGCTGATCTATCTGGGCCTGTTGCTGTTCCTGATCACCTTCGTGGTGCTCGTCGCTTCCAAGCTCATGCTGATGCGCCTGCAACGCAATGAAGGCGCTCACTCCTGAGATCCAAGGACACCACAATCATGCTTAACCTCTATACCCGCCGCCGCATCACCAACTTCGCCACGCTGGGCCTGTCGATGGTTGCCATGACCTTCGGCCTGTTCTGGCTGCTGTGGATCATGTACACGCTGATCAGCAATGGCGCCAGCGCGATTTCCATCGACCTCTTCACCAAGACCACCCCCGCACCGGGCAGCGAGGGCGGCCTCGCCAACGCCATCCTCGGCAGCCTGCAGATGACCATCGGCGGCACGCTGCTGGGCACGCCCATCGGCATTCTGGCCGGCATTTACCTCGCCGAATTCGGCAGCAAGGGCTGGGTGGCGCCGACCACGCGCTTCATCAACGACATCCTGCTCTCCGCCCCGTCCATCGTCATCGGCCTGTTCGTGTACGGCGCCATGGTGGCGCAGATGGGTCACTTCTCGGGCTGGGCGGGCATCGTAGCCCTGGCCATCCTGGTGATTCCGGTCGTGCTGCGCACCACCGAGAACATGCTGAAGCTGATTCCGACCGCAATGCGCGAAGCCGCCTATGCGCTGGGTTGCCCGCAATGGAAGATGACGCTGTTCATCACGCTGCGCGCCGCCAAATCGGGCGTCATCACCGGCATCCTGCTGGCTGTGGCGCGCATTTCCGGTGAAACCGCCCCGCTGTTGTTTACCGCACTGAACAACCAGTTCTACTCGAACCTGAACGAGCCGATGGCCAACCTGCCGATGGTGATCTTCCAGTTCGCCATGAGCCCGTTCGAAGACTGGCATGCACTGGCCTGGGCCGGCTCCCTGCTGATTGGCCTGTTCGTACTGGGCCTGAACGTGCTGGCGCGCATCCTGACCCGCCAGCAAGGCTCGCACTGATACCCCTGACGAATTCACGAGACCACGACCATGACCACCGAACTGAAGCCCAAGATTGCCGTCAAGAACCTCAACTTCTACTACGGCAACTTCCACGCGCTGAAGAACATCAATCTCGACATCCTCGAAGGCCATGTCACCGCCTTCATCGGCCCCTCGGGCTGCGGCAAGTCCACGCTGCTGCGTACCTTCAACCGCATGTACGACCTCTACCCCAAGCTGCGCGCCGAGGGCGAGATCAACCTGAACGGCCAGAACATCCTCGGCAGCGGCGTCGACCTGAACATGCTGCGCGCCAAGGTCGGCATGGTGTTCCAGAAGCCGACGCCGTTTCCGATGTCGATCTACGACAATATCGCGTTTGGCGTGAAGCTCTACGAGAGCATGTCCAAATCGGAAATGGACGACCGTGTCGAATGGTCGCTGAAGAAGGCTGCACTGTGGAACGAAGTCAAGGACAAGCTGCGCCAGTCGGGCCTTGGCCTGTCCGGCGGCCAGCAGCAGCGCCTGTGCATCGCACGCGCCGTGGCGGTCAAGCCGGAAGTGCTGCTGCTCGATGAGCCGACCTCGGCGCTCGACCCGATCTCGACCGCGCATGTCGAAGAACTGGTGCACGAGCTGAAGAAGGACTACACGATCGCCATCGTCACGCACAATATGCAGCAGGCCGCGCGCGTGTCCGACTACACCGCCTACATGTACCTGGGCGAGCTGGTCGAAGTCGGCGAAACCGACGCCATCTTCACCACCCCGCAGCAGAAGGCCACCGAGGACTACATCACCGGCAAGTTCGGCTGATGGGGTGTGAGGTGTGGTCGGATGATACACACCACCCCATAAACACCAAACCCATACCCTTGTTGGCCTTCAGCCATATACCCGACAAAAAGCCGCCATATCCTGGCGGCTTTTTGTCGTCCTGGCTGGTCTGCGCCCGATGCACCGCACACAGCCCCGCCCTCCTCGCCCTCATCAGAATCCGCTGATGAAACATTTCCGTCATGCAAGCCCGGTATCGTAGGCAGATTACACGCCTGTACATGGATTTTCTGCATGCGCATTTCCCGCCAGCTCAAGCTCGTCACCCTGATTACCGTCCTGGCGCTGGGCACCGCCCTGCTGCTGGGGGGCTGGAACCTCTGGCAGCTGCGCCAGAATTTCGCGGAGTACCGCAACAGCCAGCAGGGCAGCCGCCTGCTGCTGGCGATGAAGGCCGACATGCTGGGCGTATCGCGCGCCGACCCGGTGCTGCCCGAGACGGCTGGCCGGCTGGCCGCCACCGCCAGTCGCGTGCAGCAGGGCGCCGGCGCGCTGGCGACGCTGCTCGACGCGGAGCAGGCCCGCCAGCTGCAGGCGCTGCTGGACAGCCGCTGGCAGAATTACCTGAAGCAGTTCCAGAGCGCCGTGCAGATCGCCGAGAGCAGCCCGCAGGATGCGCTGAGCATTCCCGAACAGATCTACCGCATCGAACTGGAACCGCTGATCACCGAATTCGACCAGCTGCTCGGCCAGCAAACGCGGCGCGCTGGCGAGCTGGACGACAAGATCGCCGTGCGCATTCGTCATGTGCTGCTGGCCGTACTGATTCCGCTCAGCGTGGCCGCCGTGCTGATCGTGCTTTCGCAGCTCGGTTTCGCGCGCCGCCTGCAGCGCCAGCTGCGCGACATGGACGTGATCGTGCAGGGCCTGCGCGGCGGCAATCTGACGCGCCGCATGCCCACGCCCGCCGATGAGCTGGGCGAACTGGGCCACGCCATCAACACCTTCATCGACAATCTGCACAAGGTGCTCGCGCAGACGCAGAAGGCCAGCCAGGGCATGCGCGAGGATGCGCGCAGCGTCAGCCACCTCGCCGACGAAGTGTCCGGCTACGCCCGCCAGCAGCAGCGCCAGATCGAAGAAATCCTCGATGCCAGCGGCACAATGAGCATCGCCATCTCGCAGGTCAGCCAGCAAGCCGAGCAGGCCAGCAACGCGGCGGGACAAGCGCGCGCGGCGGCGCACTCGGCGCAGGCCGCCGGGCACGCCACTACCGGCAATCTGGCCAGCCTTTCCGGGGAATTCCGCCTGGTCGAAGACAGCATGCAGCAGCTCACCCAGGCCTTTGGCCGCATTGTCAGCGTCAGCGAAGCGATCAAGGACATCACCGAGCAGACCAATCTGCTGGCGCTCAACGCCGCCATCGAGGCTGCGCGCGCCGGCGAGGCCGGGCGCGGCTTTGCCGTCGTCGCCGACGAGGTGCGCAAGCTCTCGCAGACCACCGCCGAGTCGACCCGCAACATCCAGCGCATCCTCAGCGATACGCGCAGCATCACCGAACGCACGCAGCAAAGCGTGCTCAATGCCAGCACGCTGTTGGCGACCTGCAATGCCGACGGCCAGACGGTCAGCGCCGCCTTCGGGCACATCCACGAGGTCGTCAGCCAGGTCTCGGGAATGATGGACGCCATCGCCAGCGCCGTTGAAGAGCAGACCGCGGTCGCCGGCGCGATCGAGGAGCGCGTCGCCGGCATGGCCGAGGGCATCCGCACCACCGCCGCCGACAGCCAGGCCATGCGCGACGAAATGCAGGGCCTGCGCGAACTCTCCGACGAGCTGGAAGGCAGCATGCAGGCATTCCGGCTGGCGTGAGGTCGGCAGGGACACTGATTGATCCGGCCCTCTGGTGTTTTCATTCGCAGGAGCGAACTTGCTCGCGATCAGCAATGCTTCGCGAGCAAGCTCGCCCCTACGTAAATTCAAAATTCTGAGGACCGGATCAATAATCAGGTTGGTTTTTGTGGCCTACCGAGCAGCCCCACCAATCAGACACAGGTATACCGCCACAACCATTCACCCTGAACGGCTTTCAGCGCATACCCCTCCAGCAAACACCAAGCCTCTGCATACGGTGTTCTGACAATGGCAGGATTTGCGCATTCGCGGCACAGTTGCGCGGGTAGAATTTCCGCATCCCCCTGCCCCACGGAGCCCCATCATGCTGCACGCGATTGCGACCGACCTCGACGGCACCCTGCTCGACGCCGACCACAAGATCGCCGACTTCACCGCGCAAACGCTGCGCGAGCTGCATGCGCGCGACATCCAGATCATCATCGCCACCGGCCGGCATTTTCTCGACGTGCGCGGCATCCGCGACGTGATCGGTGTCGACGCCTACCTGATCACCTCGAACGGCGCGCGCGTGCACGACGCCGAGGACAATGAGCTGCTCGCCGACAACCTCGAGCCGCACATCGTGCGCGCACTGCTGCAGGAGGAGTTCACCGCCGGCACGCTGGCCAACCTCTACGTCGACGAAGGCTGGCTGGTCGACCGCGAATGCCCGGAGCTGATCGGCACCTATTACCAGGATTCGGGCTTCGGCTACCAGGTCAGGAAGCTCGCCGCACACGATGGCTCTGGCGTCGCCAAGGTGCTCTACATTGCCGAGCACGCCCACCTGCAGGGCATTGAGGAACGCATCCTCGAGCGCTTTGCCGACGAGGTTTACATCACCTTCTCCGCGCACGACTGCCTGGAAGTGATGGCGCCCACCGTCTCGAAAGGCCACGCGCTGACCGAAGTGCTGGGGCGCCTGGGCATCGACGCCGAACACTGCATCGCCTTTGGTGATGGCCAGAACGACATCGAAATGCTCGCAGTCGCCGGCCACGCCTACGTCATGGCCAACGCCAGCCCGAAGCTGAAGGCCGCCCACCCGCAGCTGCCGGTGATCGCCAGCAACAACGAGCATGGCGTGGCGCAGCAGTTGCGCGCGCTGTTTGCCCTCTGATCCGCGGCAAGTGCCGGGCTAACAGGGGGTTGAAAAAGTCGGTTCTGCCGCCGACATCAAGCACCGGGCAAAGCCCGGCGCAAATCACCCTCTGTAAAATCCAGGGCTTTTTTGTTTTTCATACATTTTCCTGATTATGTCTCTGCTTCAGGAAGCCTGAGCAACAAAGGCGCTGATTAGCACGCTCTGCCCTGAAAGCCGCTGAGAAGCGCAGGTTTTCCGGGATCAGGCGCGGGACGTGTTTGAGGCCCGCAGGGCCGAGTTGTCCCGCGCCCCCGGAAAAACGAGCATCGCAAGGCACCCCGCGCAGCGGGGCGGCTGACCGGGCGCGCCTTGGGGGTGTCGGGGGGCTTGGCAAGACAAGCCCCCTGACGTGCCGCCGGGCACCCCCGGCATCAAAACACCGCGCCGCAGGCGCTGAAAACCTTGCTTCCTGAAGGAAAGACATAATCAGGTACATTTTTTACGGCGAGGCCGTAAAGAACGGGCCACAGGCTGTTTTTCAACAGCCTGCTAATTTCGCGCGGCGATGCGGTTGCTGACGGCGGCGGCGCCTACCAAGGCCGTGGCAATGCGCCCGGCCTTGAGCATTTGCGCGCCGGTCTGGCAGCTGCCGCGCAGGATCACCTCACCGGCCCGCACCGCAACAGCCAGATCAAAGGGGTAGAGCTCCGGATCGGCATCCAGCGCGGCTTTCACCCGCGCAGCCAGCGCCAGGTCAGCCGGGCTCACGCCGGTGACGGGCGTGCGTGCCGCCGGCTCAGCCTTGGGGCCACTGCCCGGACCACTGTTGGCACAGGCAGCCAGCACCAGCACTGCGCCGGGCAGCAGCAGTCGCCAGTCGCGCTCAGGCATGGCCGTCTCCCGCCTGCAGCCCGTCCAGGCGCCGGATGCGTTCTTGCGCGGTCTTCAGGGCTTTCTGGATCAGCTTGTAGCTGTCCGGATCGAATTGCGGGCGCGGGCTTGCCAGCAGCTCCGGCACTTCGGCCACATCGTGCACGCTGCCCAGATAACACCAGCGATCCAGCACATGCAGCACCGGCGCCCAGTCCGGCCCTTCGGCCAGTCCCACCGGCCCCGGATAGGGCCAGGCCGGCAGCCGGTGGCGCGCCAGCGCGGCCAGCAGGCGCGCATTGTGCGCGGCCGCCGGCTCGCGCGCGGCGCACACACCACGGCACTGGCCCAGCGCGCAGGCGGCGCAGGGCTTGCCACCCTTGGGGCGCACCTCCAGCCCCAGCACCTGCCGGCACAAGCCCTGCGCGTCGGCCAGCTTGCCAAGGACAGTATTGGCTTCGCGCTTCGAGCGGAAGGGGCCGAACAGCCAGTCGCCCAGCTCCGGCAAGTCGCCAAGCGTGCGGCGCTGCACGCGCAAGAGCCCGCCCTCATCGGCGAGCTCCAGCACGCACAGGTCCTCGGCACTGCGCGGCTGGGCATTGAGCCGGGGCCGCCATTGCCGCAACAGGCGCTGCTCCAGCAGCAGCATGCCCAGCTCGCCGCTGACCTCCTCCCAGGCAATGCGCGCCAGCTGCTGATTGAGCTGATGCGCCAGCAGCATGTCGCGATTGAGCTTGCCCACCACCTGCCCGGCCTTGGCCTGGCTGGCGAAATGCTGCAGCACGCGCTTGCGGATATTGGGCGCGCGCGCGATGAAGAGCGCATTGCCGCTGGCGTCGAAAAACTGGTAGACGCCCGGCGTTTCCGGCAATTCGTCGACCACCTGCGGGTCGACGCCGGGCGGCAGCGGGGGCCGGCGGATCAGCTCGGCGATTTCCGCCGCCAGCCGCGCTTCGCCATGCTCGGCGCGCGCCACCGCCAGAAACTGGCCCAGCAGGGCCGCGTCGGTCAGCGCGCGGTGCCGCCCGCCGCTGACGCTCAGGCCGTGGCGGGCGATCAGCGCATCCAGGCTGTGCTTGAACTGCTGCGGATACAGCTGGCGCGAGAGCTTGACGGTGCACAGCACGTCGGCGCGGAATTTCATGCCAAGGCGCTGGAATTCCTGGCGCAGGAAGCCGTAATCGAAGCGCGCATTGTGCGCGACAAACACCCGCCCCTGCAGGCGCGCCAGCACCGCGTCGGCCAGTTCGGCAAAGGTCGGTGCCTCGGCGACCATGGCGTCACTGATGCCGGTCAGCTGCTCGATAAAGGCCGGAATCGGCTGCTGCGGATTGACCAGCGAACTCCACTCGCGCACGCCATCGGCGGTGATTTCGACAATGCCGATTTCGGTGATGCGGTCACGCGCCGGATGCGCGCCGGTGGTTTCCAGATCAACCAGCACCAGCGGCGAGGAAAAATAGGGATTGCTCACAAAATCATCCAGGGGTATCTGCCTGCAACCAATTCTCATGAATGGCTACAGGGGCATATCCATCAGGGTATACAAATTCAAAATCCAACGCAGAAACACAGAGAAAGGCAAAAACCTTTGAACCACAGAGACACAGAGGGCACAGAGGAAACAAAACCCTGAGCAATGCCGATGAGGTGCTCCCGCTTTTCTCTGTGTGCTCTGTGTCTCTGTGGTTGATTTGGGTTTTCCGAGAAGTCTTGCTACTCAGGCACCGATTTTTCTCTGCGCCTCTGCGTTGCGGTTTTCCGGGTCAGCCGGCTTTGACAAAGCGCCAGCACTGATGAATGCGCTTGTTGCGGAAGTCTTCCGGCACCGATTGCGCCGATATGTCCTGCCCCAGCGGGGCAATATGGTCGTCGAGCTTGAAGCTGCGCAGATTGTTGGAGAAATACAGCACGCCACCGGGGTTGAGCAGTTCCAGGCAGGATTCGACCAGCCAGCCGTGGTCGCGCTGCACGTCGAGCACGCCGAGCATTTTCTTGGAGTTGGAAAAGCTCGGCGGGTCCATCACGATCAGGTCGAAGCGTTCGCGGTCGGCCATGGCGTTCTGCAGGAACTGGAATACATCGGCACGCACGCGCTGGTGACGCGTTTGATCCATGCCGTTCAGCTCGAAATTGCGCCCGGCCCAGTCCAGGTAGGTATTCGACAGATCCACCGTCAGCGATTCGCGCGCACCGCCGGCGGCGGCGTACACGGTAAACGCGCCGGTGTAGCTGAAGAGGTTGAGGAAGCGCTTGCCGGCAGCTTCCAGCATCACGCGGCGGCGCGTGTTGCGGTGGTCGAGGAACAGGCCGGTATCCAGATAGGCGCCCAGGTTGACCCAGAATTTCAGGCCGTGCTCGGTGACGACAAAATCCTCGCCCTTCTCGCCGGTTTTCTCGTACTGCTCGCTGCCCTTCTGGCGCTCGCGGCGCTTGAGCACGACGGCCGCGGGCGCGATGCCCAGCACCTCGGCGCTGGCCAGCCGGATGGTTTCCAGCCAGGCGGCATGCTCGTCCTCGCTTTGCTGCCAGCCGGTATCGAATTCCTGCAGGTGGGCGTGCTCGCCATAGATGTCGACGATCACCGGGAATTCCGGCACGTCGCGGTCATAGACGCGGTAACAGGCCAGTTCCTGCCGCCGCGCCCACTTGCCCCAGTGGCGGTAATTCTTCAACAGGCGATTGCGGTAACTGGCGATGTCGGCCATAACGATGCACTTCCCTTTGCAAAAATGGAATTCTACCAGTGTGCAGGATATGCTTTCAGGGTTAAGCGAATGCTTATTTATTACTGATCAATGACAGCCACCCTCGATTCCATCCCCTGCGACGACGCCGGGCAATGCTTCAGCCATCGCCTGGCCCGTGCAATGGCCGAGGGTCCGCACGCGCTGCTGCTGCTGGATGCACTGAGCAGCGACACGGGTGAAGTCAGTGATTTCTGCTGCGTCTACGCCAATGCGGCCGCCGTGCGCGAGCTGGGGCTGGGCGAGGCGGACGAACTGCTCGGCAAGCAGTTGCTGCGCGACTGGGCGAGCGTGAACGACCGCCAACAGCTCTTTCGCCTGAGCTGCGAGGTGCTTGCCCGCGACGAGGCCCTACTGCTGGAACTGCCCTTGCAGCATCAGGGTGAAACACACCATTACCGCCTGCAGCTTTATCCGGCGGCGCCCGGCGTGGCGCTGAGCCTGCGGCGCATCGATCACGAAGTGCGCAGCCGGCAGCTGGCCGAGGATTACACCCACCAGCTGGAGGCCGCCGTGCTGCAGCGCACGCAGGCCCTGCTTGACACCGAGCAGCGCGCGCACACCCTGCTGGGCGCGCTGCGGGTCGGCGTGATTGCCTGCGCGCCCGATGGCAGCCTGATCGAATGCAATGCCATGGCGCGGCGCCTGCTGGATCTCGACGCCGCCGCCGATGGCAGCCTGCACGGCAAGGGCACCTGGGTATTAATCGACAGCCAAGGCAAGCCATTACCTGCAGAGCAATACCCCGTTGCCAGCGTTCTTCGCACCGGCAAGCCACTGCAAGAGCAGGTGTACGGCATCGCCTATCACGATGGCCGGGCGCTGACCTGGTGTCTCAGTGACGCCTATCCGCGCTTTGACAGCGAGGGCGTGCGGCAGGAAGTCATCATCCAGTTTGTCGACATCAGCTCGCAAATCCGCCAGCAGCTCGCCAGCCAGCGCAGCCGCCAGCGCGCCGAGCACCTGCTCTACCTGCAGACCCGCAGCCATGAATTGCACGAAGCGGCGCTGCAAGGCGAGATCGAGCAGCTCGCCGCCAGCCTGACCGACAGTCGCCATGCGCAAATCCTGCATGGTGCGGCCAGCCCCCTGCACAATCCGGAAGGCAACCGCCTGCAGGTGCGCGTGCAGATGCATGGCCAGGATGACAGCGACAGCCTGCGCCTGCAGGTCTGGGGCAAGGCCCAGCCCTACGATGACCATGACCGCCAGTTGCTGGAGGAGCTGGGCCACGACTACTGGCTGGTGCTGCAGCAGCAAAGGCTGCAGGCCGCCTGGCAGAATGACCGCAAGCGCATGCAGCTGGTGATCGCCGCCAGCCAGATGGACATCTGGGAATACGAAATTCTCGACGACCCGAACAATGTGCGCATCCAGCGCGAGCATTCGGGCGGCCTGGGGCTGCCGAACAATTACACCAGCGAAGATGCCGAGGGTTTTCGCAACCGCCTGCACCCCGATGATCGCGAGCGCGTGCTTGCCTACCTGCAGCAATACCTCAACGGCGAGCTGGCGCACTATCAGCAGGAATTCCGCCTGCGTGACCGCCAGGGCGAGTATCGCCACATCCTCTCCTCCGGCGAGATCGTCGAACGCTACGCCGATGGCCGCCCGAAACGCATGGTGGGCACCCACCTCGACGTTACCGAGGAACGGCGCACAGTGGCCGAGCTGCGCGCCATCGAGGGCCAGCTGACCGCCACGCTCAACAGCGTCAGCCTGATCACGCTGATCCTTGACCGGCAGGGCCGCATCGAATTCTGCAGCGAACACCTGGCGCAGCTGGTCGGCCGCCCGGTGCAGGAGCTGCTGGGCATGGACTGGTTCAGCCACTTCCTGCCGGCCGGCACCGAGGACGTGCGCCAGATGTTCCACGCCGCCTTCGAACATGCCGCATTGCCGGCCGTCTACGAAAACCCCATCCTCACGGCCAGGGGCGGCGTGCGCCACATCCGCTGGCACAATTCGCTGCGCCGCAATGCCGATGGCGAGCTGACCGGCTCGATTTCCATCGGCGAGGACATTACCGACCAGCAAGCGGCGCAACAGGAACTGAAGCTCGCCGCGACCGTCTTCGACAGCAACAGCGAAGGCGTGCTGATCACCGACGCGCGCCTGCGGGTGCTCAAGGCCAACCGCGCCTTCAGTCTGCTGAGCGGTCACAGCAAGCCGCTGGGGCTGCGCGCCCAGCAGCTCTTCCTGACTGCCAGCAAGGCCGAATACCGCAAGCTGCGCTACCTGCTGGCCATCAATCAGGCCTGGCAGGGCGAAGTGGCACTGTGCCGCCCGCACGGCAAGCCGATTCCGGTCTGGCTGTCGATCAGCGGCGTGCACGATGACCAGCTGCGCATCAGCCACTATGTGGCGGTCGCCACCGACATTTCCGAACGCAAGCGCCAGCAGGCCCAGATCGAGTACATGGCCTACCATGATCCGCTCACCGGCCTGCCCAACCGCCTGCTGCTGATCGACCGCTTCCAGGTGGCGCGCGCGCTGGCCGAACGGCAAAACGGCAAGCTGGCGCTGCTGTTCATCGATCTGGACCGCTTCAAGCTGGTCAACGACACGCTGGGCCATCCGGCTGGCGACATGCTGCTGCAACTGGTCGGCGCGCGCCTGCATGATTGCGTGCGCGAAAGCGACACGGTGGCACGACTGGGGGGCGACGAGTTTCTGGTGCTGCTGCAGCTGCAGCACGGCTATGGCGCCTCGGAAGTGGCCCAGGCCATCCTGACCAGCATGGCGCGCCCCCTGCAGCTCGAAGGGCGCTCGGTACACAGCGGTGCGAGCATCGGCATCAGCATCTTTCCGGATGACGGACGCGACTTCACCGAACTGCAGCAGCGGGCCGACAAGGCGCTCTATCAGGCCAAACAGGAAGGCCGCAATGCCTTCCGCTTTTACAGCGAAACCATGCAGCGCCAGGTCGAGGACCCGCTGGAACTCGACACACGCCTGCGCGAGGCGCTGCGCAACAACGAGCTGCGTGTGCATTACCAGCCGCAGATCGCCCTGGAAAGCGGTCAGCTGGTGGGCTTCGAGGCGCTGGTGCGCTGGGAGCATCCGGCGCACGGGCCGATTTCACCGGCGCATTTCATCCCACTGGCCGAGGAAACCGGCTTCATCCTGGAAATCGGCGCCTGGGTGCTGCACGAGGCGTGCCGGCAGATGCGCGAGTGGCTGGATGCCGGCTATCCCCCGCTGACGCTGGCGGTGAACCTGTCGGCCATCCAGTTCAGCCGCGGCGATCTGGTGCTGCTGGTCAGCGACGCCCTGGCGCGCAGCGGCCTGCCGGCGCACTGCCTGGAGCTGGAACTGACCGAGTCGGTGCTGCTCAATGATGCCGATCTGTGCCGGCGCACGCTGAATACGCTGAGCAATATGGGGGTGCAGGTATCCATCGACGACTTCGGCACCGGTTACTCTTGCCTGGCATACCTCAAGGATCTTGATGTGGCCAAGCTGAAAATCGACCGCAGTTTCGTCATGAAGCTCAACGATGACCGCAACCGGGCCATTGTCAGCGCCATCATCAGCATGGCCCGGGCACTGGGGCTGACCACGCTGGCCGAAGGCGTCGAGCATCCGGCCGAGCTGCTGCAGCTGCACCGCCTGGGCTGCGAGGAAATCCAGGGCTACTTCTGCGGCCGCCCCTTGCCGGCCGAGCTGTGCCTGCCCTGGCTGGCCGCCCGCCTGAACGAGGAGCCGCTGATCGCCCCGCTGGTCAGCATTCCGAACGACTGAAAAGGGAAAACTGACATCAGCCCTGTCGCCACGGCGCCAGACATTGCGGAGGGCGGCCCCGGCAAAACCGCGGGGGCCACTGAGGGAATTGCACCGGGAGGGGCGCTTCGCCCCCCGCCGCGCCCGCCCTGCTACGTGTTGCCGGCCTGCCAGTCGACCAGATGTTCCAGCACGGCTTGCGGCACATAATGCGCCACCACCTTTTCCCAGCCGGCCGGACCGACCAGACCCTTGACCATCGTCGAGCTGATTTCGGCAATGCTGCGCGGCGGCATCAGGAAGACGGTGTCGATGTGCGGGGCCAGATCGGCATTCACATAGCGCATCTTGCGCTCGTATTCGTAATCGGCCGCCTCGCGGATGCCGCGCAGGATGTAGTGGGCATGGCGTTCACGGGCGAAATCGACGAGATAGCGGTTCTCGAACACCTCGATGCGCACCTTGGGCAGGTGCTCAAGGGCTGCGCGCAAGAGGCGCAGGCGCTGCTCGGTGCTGAAGGTATAGCGCTTGTCGGGATTCTCGCCGATGGCGACGATCATTTCGTCAAAGAGACTCACCCCGCGCTCGATCATCCACAGATGGCCATTGGTCACGGGATCAAAACTGCCGGCATAGACGGCTCTACGCATCACTTTTTCCTGCTGAGGTGAGGCGACACTATACCATCAGCACACATTTAATTATGATGACCGCAGCGTTCGTGCCGCGATCCGCGCCACGCCCGACACCAAGAAAAACAAGCCGTCAGCCCCTGTTTCCAGCCCCTGTTCTAGGAGTGCCCACCGTGATCCGTCCCCTGCTTCTCAGCGCCTGCCTGTCGCTCACGCCACTGGCCCTGGCCGACATCAACATCGGCCAGTCCGTTCCGACTTCCGGCATCGCCGCCGACACGGGCAAGGCGCTGGCCATCGGCGCGGCGCTGTATTTCAGCCGGGTCAACGCCCAGGGCGGCATCAATGGCGAGCTGATCAACCATATCGTGCTGGATGACGGCTATGATCCCAAGCGCGCACTGGGCAATACCCGCCAGTTGCTGGAACGCGACAATGTCGTGGCACTGGTGTCGTATTACGGCACCGGCACCGGTCTGGAGCTGAACCAGTCGCGCGTGCTGGACAACGCGCAAACCGCGCTGATCGGCCTGCATTCCGGCGCCCAGGCGCTGCGCGAAGGCAGCGCCAGCCCGATGATTTTCCATACCCGCGCCAGTTACGCCCAGGAAGCCGAGAAAACCATCCAGCTGCTGACCAGCCATCTGGGGGTCAGCAAGATCGGCATCGTTTACCCCGACAGCGCCTTTGGCCAGGATGGCCTCAATGCCGTCAAGGCGGCCATGCACAAGCGCAAGCTGCAACTGGCGAGCGAAATCCGCTATGCGGCCGACGGCGCCGACATTGCCACCGCCGCCAAGCAGATGGCCAAGGCCAATCCGGAAGTGGTGCTGATTGTCGCCGTTTCGCAGCCGGCCGGCCAGTTCATCAAGCAGTTCCGCGCCCAGGGCGCAAGCTCTCAGCTGTATGCGCTGTCGCCGGTGCAGTACGAGGCCATCGACAAGGCCATCACGCGCAAGCAGGCGCATGGCCTAGGGCTTAGCCAGGTTTATCCGTATCCGAACGACGCCCGCCTGCGCCTGATCCGCGAATTCCAGGCCGACGCCGGCGCCGTACTGAACAAGGGTGAATACGCCAGCTACGCGCTGCTGGAAGGCTACATCTCCGCCCGCCTGGCCGTGGAGGCGCTGCGCCGCTCGGGCAAGACCGTGAGCCGCGATGGCGTCTACAAGGGCTTGCAGGCGCTGGGGCGCTATGATCTGGGTGGCTTCACCATCGACTACAGCGGTGGCAAGCGCAGCGGCTCGAACTTCGTCGAGCTGACCATGGTTGCCCCGTCCGGCGGCCTGACCCGCTAAACACGGTGCGCCCGGGGTCACACGTCAACGTGGCGCACACCACAAGCCTGCGAGCCTTTGCTTGACCTTACGCCCTGCCGCTCTTAGCATCGGGGTCAGCTATAACAGGGTTTACCCCAATCAAGGAGAAGCAAATGAGCAACAATGACATCAAGGTGTCGTCGGGCAACAAAGAATCCAACAATATGGCGCTGCTGGTCTGGCTGGGCGCGCTGTTTTTCGGCTTCATCGTGCCGCTGATCATGTATCTGGTGAAGAAGGATGATGATTTCGTCCAGGACGTTTCCAAGGAAGCGCTGAACTGGTCGATCACCGCCATCATCGGCTACATCGCAGGCGCGATTCTGGCCGTTATTCTGGTCGGCTTCCTGATCATGTTTGCCGTAGGCATCGCCCATCTGGTGTTCTGCATCATCGGCGCCATCAAGGCCAGCAATGGCGAGTCCTACCGCCTGCCTTTCAATCTGCGTCTGATCAAGTAAGCATGACCCGGATTCTGCCCCAAAAGCGCCTGACGGCGCTTTTGTTATGTGCACTGGCCGGCATGTTCGGCCTGCACCGCTTCTATGCCAGACGCCCGATCAGCGGCGCCGTGCTGGCGCTGCTGATGATGGGCGGCATGCTCTGGTACTGGCAACTGCTTGCCGCCCTGCCGCCCGGCAGTGACTGGACAGACTGGCTGCAGGCGCTGACGCTGCCCGCGATCCCCATGGGCGTGGCCATTCTCTGGATGCATGTCGATCTGGTGCTGATCCTGCTCGGCCGGCTGGACTGATTCTCCAGGCGCGTCTCCCGCCCCCCTTCTGCTCCGGAGCAACTCATGCCCCTGCCCCACCGCCCGTCCGCCCTCTTGGGCGCCCTCCTGGCCTGCAGCCTTGCTGCGAGCGCGCAGGCTGACAATGCCCGCAGCGACCGCAATGACTACATCCGCAGCGAGAATGGCCAGTGCGCCGTGTGGGGTTCATTGCCAGACCAGAGCGATTTCGTGCTGCGCTATCAGGGCGGCTGCCAGAACGGTCGCGCCGAAGGTCGCGGCAAGGCCGAATGGTTGTCCAGGCCCGCAGGCCTGACGGTGCGTTACCGCTGGGAAGGCGAGTTCCGCAATGGCCTCTTTCTTGGCCGGCATGCGCTCAAGGGCCGTGCCGAAGCCTTGCCCAACGGCAGCTTCCTGATCGAAATCGCAGCAGCTGCCTACCTCGTCACCCGCACCCAGGCCGACGAAGCCCCGGCGTTGTGCCAACCCGAGCGTTTGCTGGTCAGCGTGCCCGCCCAGCTCGCCACTCAGGATCAGGACGTGCAAAACCGCATGCGCGGTGCTGGCCAGCGGCTGCAAGCGCTCTGCCCGGAACTGCGCAGCAACATCCGTGTAGCGGCGCTGGCTGGTGCGCCGGAATTGCAGGGCAATGGCCAGCTGCCGGCCGGCTTTGCCAGTGCGGGTTTCAATCCGCAGACCGGCCAGCTTGGCAACTTTCGCAATGAGCGCAGCCGCCAGCAAGCCGAAGAGGCTGCACGCGAGCAACACGCCGCTGCCATGCAGGCCAGCCGTGACGAGTTCGAGAAATTGGGTCGCCGCCATGGCGTGACGGCTTGGGTCACCATCGACCAGCTCGCCACCAACCCCTTCCGCTGGGAAGGACAAACCGTAGGCACGGTCGCCTTGGTCGAGGGCATGCTGACCCGCGAGCGCGCGCTGATCGCCAATGCCCTGCGCAGTTCCCCTTACGCCGTCCAGCTCGCCGGCATCCGCCCCGAAGAGGCGGGCAGCCAGCGCCCCATGCTGTTGATTGCCCGGGTTGGCAATCGCCAGTCCTTTCCCGGCGCACGACCCGACGACCCCGAGCTGACCCTGCTGCACTGGCAGGCCAGCATCCCCTGCCAGCAAGCCAGCTGCCGCGACCGGCTGGGCTGGCTGCGCAGCGGCGCAGGCAAGCTGGCCTGGGGCGAGCCCTGGCCAGCAGCGGCACGCTGAAGCAATCAGGAATCTGATTAAAAAGCTATCTCAGCAAGCATTGACTAGCAGCCCGTCATGCCGGCGAAGGCCGGCATCCAGACTGCAAACGTTTCGTTAACCCTTCTGGATTCCGGCCTTCGCCGGAATGACGGCAAGAAAGCTGAAGCGTCTTGCCAATCAGGAACAGGAAGACCGAGCAGACATCAATGCAGAGCAGCGCAGAGTTAGGATAAACACATCTGCTGCTTTTGCGGCCTGGCCTTGGACTGCGGCATTGCGATGGCTTGAGCCATCGACATCAGGGCTTTGAGCCCGTCTTTCCCTGCGAGCTCGGCATTTCCTGTACTGGACTCGGGGTAGCTGATATTCCTGGTCTGGCGGAAACGGCAAGGGCGACGCATGGCGTCGCCCTTGCCAGACCAGAGTATTAGCCTGCAGCCCAATGCCAGAAAGGGCTACAGCCACATACCCAAAAATCAACTGGCAAAGAAGTCCTTCACCTTGTCCATGAAGGACTTGGCGCGCGGGTTCTGCTGCTCGGATTCGCCGCGGCCGATCTCGTCGAACTCCTTCAGCAGCTCCTTCTGGCGGCTGGTCAGGTTGACCGGCGTTTCCACGACGATGTGGCACATCAGGTCACCGGTGATCGCCGAGCGCACGCCCTTGATGCCCTTGCCGCGCAGGCGGAATACCTGGCCGGTTTGCGAGCCGGCCGGAATGCTGATGCGCGCCTTGCCGTCCAGCGTCGGTATTTCGGTTTCACCACCCAGTGCAGCCGTCGCGAAGCTGACCGGCATTTCGCAATGCAGGTCGTTGCCTTCGCGTTCGAACACGCTGTGCGACTTGATGTGCATGACCACATACAGATCACCCGGCGGGCCGCCATTCACGCCGGCTTCCCCCTCGCCGGACAGGCGGATGCGATCCCCCTCGTCGACACCGGCCGGGATTTTCACCGCCAGGGTCTTGGTGGTTTGCACGCGGCCGCTGCCATGGCACTTGCGGCAGGGATCGGGGATGTACTTGCCGCTGCCGTGACAGGTCGGGCAGGTCTGCTGGATGCTGAAGAAACCCTGCGATACCCGCACCTGGCCATGCCCGCCGCAGGTGTGGCAGGTCTTGGCCTCGGTGCCGGGCTTGGCGCCCGTGCCGTGGCAGGTGTCGCATTCTTCATGCGCCGGAATCTTGATCTGCTTCTCGACGCCGCGCGCGGCCTCTTCCAGCGTGATTTCCATGTTGTAGCGCAGGTCCGCGCCACGATACACGTTCGAGCGCCCACCGCCGCCACCGCGTCCGCCTCCGAAGATGTCGCCGAAAATGTCGGAGAAGGCATCCGAGAAGCCGCCAGCGCCAAAGCCGCCGCCGCCCATGCCGGCCTGCTGGTCGACACCGGCATGACCATACTGGTCATAGGCTGCGCGCTTTTGCTTGTCGGACAGGATCTCGTAGGCTTCCTTCGCCTCCTTGAACTTGTCCTCGGCCTCCTTGCTGTCCGGATTGCGGTCCGGGTGATACTTCATCGCCAGCTTGCGGTAGGCCTTCTTGATCTCGTCGTCGCTCGCATCGCGGTTGACGCCGAGAATGTCGTAAAAGTCTTTTTTAGCCATTGTGTGTGAGGTGTGAGGTGCAAGGCGTGAGGTGTGACTAGTCTGCCCGCGTCTGCGAACGAATCAAGCCACCCAGCAAACCAAACACTTCATTCAAACCATCCTCCATGAGTTTCGAGGGTTCAGCCAACTTCAGGCGGCAAACGAGCAGATACTGTGTTTCCAGCTCGCTGAGCGAGCCACGGGCAATGCCAAGAAAATGCCCGAACTCCTTTGCAGTCATCCGGGCGGCTCCTTCAGCAATATTGCTTGGCACAGAAACAGCGGCGCGCCGCATCTGGCTGGTCAGGTTGAAAGCTTCATCGCGCGAAAGAGGGGAGGTAGTAAACGCATACACCGTCTCGACCAGCCGCATGGCGGCCTGCCATGCCAGCAAATCATGGTGCTTGCGCCTCACTCCTTACTCCTCGCGCCTCACTCCTTACTTGCTGTCTTTTACTTCGGTGAATTCGGCGTCGACCACATTGCCGTCATCCTTCTTGCCATCCGCGGCGGCTTGCGCGCCCGGTGCCTGCTCGGCACCAGCCTGGGCGTACATGGCCTCGGCGACCTTGTGGCTGGCTTGCGCCAGCGCCTCGGTCTTGGCTTCGATGGCTTCCTTGTCATCACCCTTCACGACCTCATCCAGCTCCTTGATGGCCGCCTCGATCTTTTCCTTCTCGGCAGCGTCCACCTTGTCGCCGGCGTCAGTCAGCATCTTCTTCACCGAGTGAATCATGCCTTCAGCCTGGTTCTTGGCGGTCACCAGCTCGTGCAGCTTCTTGTCCTCTTCGGCATTCAGCTCGGCATCGCGCACCATGGCTTCGATTTCGGCTTCCGACAGACCCGAAGACGCCTGGATGGTGATCTTGGCTTCCTTGCCGGACGCCTTGTCCTTGGCGCCCACGTGCAGGATGCCGTTGGCGTCGATGTCGAAGGTCACCTCGATCTGCGGCACGCCGCGCGGCGCCGGCGGGATGTCACCCAGATTGAACTGGCCGAGGCTCTTGTTGGCCGAAGCCTTTTCGCGCTCGCCCTGCAGCACGTGGATGGTCACGGCGCTCTGGTTGTCGTCGGCGGTGGAGAACACCTGCGAGGCCTTGGTCGGAATCGTGGTGTTCTTCTGGATCAGCTTGGTCATCACGCCGCCCAGGGTTTCAATACCCAGCGACAGCGGCGTCACGTCAAGCAGCAGCACATCCTTGCGGTCGCCGCCGAGCACGGCGCCCTGGATGGCCGCGCCAACGGCAACGGCTTCGTCCGGGTTCACGTCACGGCGCGCATCCTTGCCGAAGAATTCCTTGACCTTGTCGATGACCTTGGGCATGCGGGTCTGACCGCCGACCAGGATCACGTCATCAATGTCGGAAGCCTTCAGGCCCGCATCCTTCAGCGCGATCGAGCACGGCGCGATCGAGCGCTCGATCAGGTCTTCCACCAGGGATTCGAACTTGGCGCGGGTAATCTTCAGCACCAGGTGCTTCGGACCGGTGGCATCCATGGTGATGTAGGGCAGATTGATTTCGGTCTGCTGGCTGGACGACAGTTCGATCTTGGCCTTTTCCGCGGCTTCCTTCAGGCGCTGCAGCGCCATCACGTCCTGCTTCAGGTTGATGCCCTGCTCTTTCTGGAACTCGGCGATGATGTAATCGATGATGCGCTGGTCGAAGTCTTCGCCACCCAGGAAGGTGTCGCCGTTGGTGGCCAGCACTTCGAATTGCTTGTCGCCGTCAACGTCGGCGATTTCGATGATGGAGATGTCGAAGGTACCACCGCCCAGGTCATACACGGCGATCTTGCGGTCGCCCTTTTCCATCTTGTCCATGCCGAACGCCAGCGCGGCGGCGGTCGGCTCGTTGATGATGCGCTTGACTTCGAGACCGGCGATGCGGCCGGCGTCCTTGGTCGCCTGGCGCTGGCTGTCGTTGAAGTAGGCCGGCACGGTGATGACGGCTTCGGTCACTTCCTCACCGAGATAATCCTCGGCAGTCTTCTTCATCTTGCGCAGCACTTCGGCGGAGATTTGCGGGGGCGCCAGCTTCTTGCCACGCACTTCCACCCAGGCGTCGCCATTGTCGGCCTTGGTGATGGTAAAGGGCATCAGATCGATGTCCTTTTGTACTTCCTTGTCCTCGAAGCGGCGACCGATCAGGCGCTTCACCGCGTAGAGGGTGTTCTTCGGGTTGGTGACGGCCTGACGCTTGGCGGGCGCACCCACCAGGATTTCGCCGTCTTCCTGGTAAGCAATGATGGACGGCGTGGTGCGCGCGCCTTCGGCGTTTTCGATGACTTTCGGCTGGCCGTTCTCAATGACGGAAACACAGCTGTTGGTGGTGCCCAGGTCGATACCGATAATCTTGGCCATGATGTTCTACCTCAAAAATTCTGATCACTGAAATGCCGGACCAGCCATGCCAGGCCGGTCGCTGCGAATTAACCTTGCTGGAAAAATGGGGATGCCGAACGGGTATTCAAGCCCCGCCTGTCATCACTGTGCTGCGGCCACAATCACCATGGCGGGGCGCAATACCCGGCCAGCCAGCGTGTAGCCCTTTTGCATGACCGTCACGACCGTATTGGCCTCCTGATCGGCCGGCACGGCGGAAATGGCCTGGTGCAGATTCGGGTCCAGCTTGTCGCCGACGGCCGGTGCGATGTCCTTGAGTTCGAATTTTTCAAAGGCGGAAACCAGCGCCTTGTGCGTGAGATCGACGCCCATCTTCATCGCTTCGAAATTGCCGCTGTTATCCAGCAGGGCCATTTCCATGGCATCCTTCACCCCCAGCAGTTCGCGGGCGAATTTTTCCACGGCGAACTTGCGTGCCTTGTCGATTTCTTCGATGCTGCGGCGACGGATGTTCTCGCCTTCGGCGCGCGCGTACATCACGTCCTGCCGGGCTTTTTCCAGTTCGGCCAGCGCATTGGCAAGCTGGTCGTCCAGGCTGGGAATGCTGATGGTCTCGCCGGCCATGACTTCCGGGCTGGCCGACTGCTCGGCGGTTTGCTCGGGATTTTGCTGCAGATCGTTGGTGCTCATGCTGTCCTCCAAATCGGGTCAGGACAGCAAATGGGGATAACCATGGCCTTTTCAAGGGCCTTGTGCGGCCCCTTCATCAGCCGGGCCGATCAGCCCCATCAGAATATATTTGTTGCAGTGCAATAATTTTCTGCTTGAATACGCTGGACAAACCCTCGATTCGGGTCGTCTTATTCCAGACAGGAGAGCAGCATGAGCAACGCCGCACAACGCATCGCCCAGCTTGAGCAGGACTGGCAGACCAACCCGCGCTGGCAAGGCATCCAGCGCCCGTATTCCGCGGCCGACGTGGAACGCCTGCGCGGCACCGTGCTGATCGAGCACACGCTGGCTCGCCGGGGCGCCGATAAACTGTGGACGCTGATGCATGAACTGCCGTATGTCCATGCGCTGGGGGCGCTAACCGGCAATATGGCCATGCAACAGGTCAAGGCGGGCCTCAAGGCCATCTATCTGTCGGGCTGGCAGGTCGCTGCCGATGCCAATATCGCCGGCGAAATGTACCCGGATCAATCGCTCTACCCGGCCAATTCGGTGCCGCAGGTCGTGCGCCGCATCAACAACACCTTTGCCCGCGCCGATCAGATCCATCATGCCGAGGGTGACGACAGCATCGACTGGTACGCGCCCATCGTGGCCGATGCCGAAGCCGGTTTCGGCGGCGTGCTCAATGCCTTCGAGCTGATGAAGGCGATGATTGAAGCGGGCGCCGCCGGCGTGCATTTCGAAGACCAGCTCGCCAGCGTGAAGAAATGCGGCCACATGGGCGGCAAGGTGCTGGTGCCAACCCGCGAAGCAGTGGAAAAGCTGGTAGCCGCCCGTCTGGCTGCCGATGTGATGGGCGTGCCGACGATTCTGGTGGCACGCACCGATGCCGAAGCCGCCGACCTGCTGACCAGCGATGTGGATGACAACGACAAGCCCTTCTGTACCGGCGAGCGCACGCCGGAAGGCTTCTACCGCACGATGCCGGGGCTGCAGCAGGCAATCAGCCGCGGCCTGGCCTACGCGCCGTACGCCGATCTGGTGTGGTGCGAAACCGGCAAGCCCGATCTGGACTACGCCCGCAAGTTTGCCGAGGCCATCCACGCCAAATTCCCCGGCAAGATGCTGGCCTACAACTGTTCACCGTCGTTCAACTGGAAAAAGAACCTCGACGACGCCACGATCGCCAAATTCCAGCGCGAGCTGGGTGCGATGGGTTACAAGTTCCAGTTCATCACGCTGGCGGGTTTCCATGCGCTCAACTACGGCATGTTCAACCTGGCGCACGGTTATGCGCGCGAAGGCATGACCGCCTTTGTCGAGCTGCAGCAGGCGGAATTCGCGGCCGCAGACCGTGGTTTTACGGCGGTGAAACACCAGCGCGAGGTCGGCACGGGTTACTTCGACCAGGTCACGCAGGTCATCCAGCAGGGCCAGAGCTCGACGACCGCGCTGACCGGCTCGACCGAGGAAGCGCAGTTCCACTGAGCCCGCCCGCATCCCGCCCCGCCAGCCGGCGCGGTCGGGAGTGCGCCGCCCAACCCGACACGCCTGCCCATACCGGCAGGCGTATGCTTGTGAATGTCATGTAGGGAGTAAGCTGATGAACAATACCCCTGTAGGTGTTAATGCACCGCTGCCGGCCAATGCCCAGCAGGCGGCCATCCTGTCGCAGGATGCGCTGTATTTCCTCAGCCAGTTGCACCGCAAGTTTGAACCGCAGCGCCAGGCCCTGCTCGCGGCCCGGGCAGAACGGCAAGTACGGCTAAATGCCGGCGAGCTGCCGGACTTTCTCGCCGACACCGCCGACATCCGCGCCGCCAAATGGACCATCGCGCCGCTGCCGGCCGATCTGCTGGATCGTCGCGTGGAAATCACCGGCCCGGTCGAGCGCAAGATGATGATCAATGCGCTCAATTCCGGCGCCCGCTGCTTCATGGCCGATTTCGAGGATTCGAACACCCCGACCTGGCAGAACCAGATCGAAGGCCAGCTCAATGTCATCGACGCCTACCGCAAGACACTGTCCTACACCAGCCCCGAAGGCCGCGAATACCGCCTGGACGAGCGAACCGCGACGCTGATCCTGCGCCCGCGCGGCTGGCATCTGGACGAAAAGCATGTGACGGTGGACGGCGAAATCATGTCGGGCAGCCTGTTCGACTTTGGCCTTGCCGCGTTTCACAACCTGAAATACCAGCTGGAGCACGGCTCATCGTGCTATTTCTATCTGCCGAAGATGGAGTCGCACCTGGAAGCGCGGCTGTGGAACGATGTGTTCACCTTTACCGAATCCTTCCTTGGCGCGCCGCATGGCGTCATCAAGGCTACCGTGCTGATCGAGACGATCCTCGCCGCCTTCGAGATGGACGAAATCCTCTACGAACTGAAGGATCACTCGGCCGGGCTCAACGCGGGGCGCTGGGATTACATTTTCAGCTGCATCAAGAAATTCCGCAGCCGCGAGGGTTTTTGCCTGGCCGACCGCAGCCAGATCAGCATGACCACCCCCTTCATGCGCGCCTATTCACTGCTGCTCTTGAAAACCTGCCACAAGCGCGGTGCGCCGGCTATCGGCGGCATGAGCGCCTACATTCCGGTCAAGAGCGACCCGGCCGCCAATGAAAAGGCGCTGGCACAGGTGAAAAGCGACAAGGAACGCGACGCGGGCGACGGTTATGACGGCGGCTGGGTGGCGCACCCGGGGCTGGTGCCGATCGCCCAAGCGGCCTGGGATGCGGTATTGGGCGAGGCTCCGAACCAGATCGGCAAGCAGCGCGACGATGTGGTGGTAAAGGCGGCCCATCTGCTCGACTTCCAGCCGGAAGCACCGATCACCGAGGCGGGCTTGCGCAGCAATATTTCCGTGGGCGTGCAATACCTTGCCGCCTGGCTGTCGGGTCTTGGTTGCGTGCCGATCAACAATCTGATGGAAGACGCCGCCACGGCGGAGATCAGCCGCTCGCAAATCTGGCAGTGGTTGCGCAGCGACAAGGGGGTGCTCGACGATGGCCGCAAGGTCAATACGGCACTGTTCAGCGCACTGCTGCCCGACGAGGTCAGCAAGATCCGCGCGGCTGGCCGCTTCCCCGCCACGCTGGATGAAGCGGCGCGGCTGTTTGACCAGCTGACCACCAGCAGCGACTTCGTCGAATTCCTGACCCTGCCGGGCTACGCCCGCCTCGCCTGAGCCCCGGCCGGCTCGCGGCAATGCGGCGCCACCCGCCCTCCAGTGCACGGAGGACGGGTGGCCGCCTTCCGCCGGTTTTCTTCGCGCATTTACGCTGCAATGCAACACTCCCGGGCGCAAAATGGCTAGGCCGGGCAGCGCCAGCTAGAATGGGCAAACCAACCCGAACAGCGCACAAGCCGCCCCTCCATGAAACTGATCACCTCCCTCACCAGTCCTTACGGCCGCAAGGTTCGCATCGTGCTGGCCGAAAAACGCATCGACTGCGAACTGGTACTCACGGATACCAGCCAGCCCGATCACGCCGCACTGGAACACAATCCGCTCGGCAAGGTGCCGGTGCTGCTGATGGACGACGGCAAGCCGGTGTATGACTCCAGCGTGATCGTTGAATACCTTGATCATGTCTCGCCGGTCAGCCGCCTGATTCCGAACGGCCCGCGCCAGGTCGTCAGCGTCAAGCGCCGCGAAGCGCTGGCCGATGGCGTGCTCGATGCCGCCGTCGCCGTGGTGGCGGAGCGGCGCCGGCCGGCCGCGCAGCAATCCACCGAATGGATCGCCAAGCAAACCGGCAAGATCGAACGCGGCGTGATTGCCCTGGCCGAAGATCTGGGCGAGAAGAAGTACCTGCTCGACGACAGTTATACGCTGGCCGACATTGCCGCCGGCAGCATGCTGGCCTACCTGAATTTCCGCCTGCCCGAACTGGAATGGGCCAGCCACCATCCGGCACTCGCCGCCTACCTGCATCGTCTGGAAGAACGCCCCTCCTTCCAGGAAACCCGCCCGGTCGCTGCCTGAACCGTGCTCCGCGGACAAGCAGCACAGCTCAGAACGGCATCATCGCCTCGCCAACCGCCGCCTCGTGGGCGGCACCGAGGTCGCTTTCCAGCACCGCCAGCAGCTCGCTTTCCAGCAGCTGCTTTTGCGCGCGCACCTGCAAAAGCCGCAGGATGGCCCTGGGCTGCATCGCCGGCCGGTAGGGCCTATCCTGCGCCAGCGCCTGGTACAGATCGGCCAGATGAATGATGCGCGCCTCGATGGGCATCTCGGTCGCCAGCAAATGAAAGGGATAGCCGCGCCCGTCCAGTGACTCGTGATGCCAGGCGGCCCAGCGCGCGATCTCTTCCGCGCCCTTCAGCCGCTTGAGCACCATATAGGTGGCAAAGCTGTGCGAACGCATCACGCCGGCGTCATGCTCGTTCAGGCCGCAGGGACTGTCGAGAATGTCGTCGGGGATCTGCAGCTTGCCGATGTCGTGCAGCAGCGCTGCCACTTCCAGCGCCGCCACGCGCTCGGCCGGCAGGCCCAGCCGCTCGGCAAGATGTCTGGCGAGCCGTGCGACACCGCGCGAATGCTCGGCGGTAAAGGGGGACTTGGCATCGATGATGTCGGCCAGCAACTGGGCTCCGGTGCGGAAATCCTCCCAGGCCAGCGGCGTGCCGGGGTCGAGTTCGCGCATTTCATCCTGATAATCCAGCACGCACTCGCTGTCGAGCATCAGCCAGAATGCTTCGCGGCTGGACGCCTCGGCAAACACGTTCACCCATTCCGGGGCAAAAAAGCTGCCGGCCAGCTCGATGATGCGTCCGCGCAACTCGGGCGCTGCCGCCAGAGTGCTGCGGTCGGCATAACTGGGCCGTGACAGCGCATCGATGCGGTCAGCGAGAAACACCAGATTGGCCTCGCGGGCCAGCGCCGGCTGCTCGCGCCAGATCGGCAGCTGCGTGAGCTGCTCCCAGCGGGTGTGATGATGGCGCACCACCGGCGCCAGTGCGGCCAGCGGCGCACAGCGCTGCAGGAGTTCTGCGCCACGCTGGCAATGCGCTTCGGCGCCGGACCACTCCAGTTCGGCGGTCAGCGACTGATGAACCACGGTCGACGACACGCCGCAATCGTGCAGCAGGCCGGCGCGATGCATGCGCTGGCGCATTGCCAGATCGCCACCGGCATGCCCGGCGAGTTCGGCGGCCAAGAGTCCCACACGCCGGCCATGCCAGGGATCATCCATGCCGACCAGATCGACGGCATGGGCCAGCGTGAAGATGAAATCCTGCAGCGAAACGGTAGGCAGCGACATGGCGAATCCTGACATCAATCTGTAATCAGGATAGTCAGGCTTCGCCAGCTTGCCAGCACGAAGCACCGGCCTGCCCGCCAGTCGGCAGATGACATACCAAACACCCTATATGAATACAGCCCTTTTATTTAAATGGCCACATTCACATACATGCACTCATCCGAGCTTGGCCAGCAGGCTGGCCGCCATGCCGCGCGCCTCCTGCTTGGTGATCGCCGGCACACCCTTTTCCGGCGCCAGCCGACCGGAGAAGCGCACATCCTCGGGAGGCAATTCCTTGAGAAAACGGCTGGGCTGGGTGATCTGCCATTCGCCGGCGCGGCGGCGCTTGCCGCACCAGGTGATGGTCAGCGTGCGCTGCGCCCGGGTGATGCCGACGTACATCAGCCGGCGCTCTTCCTCGACGGTGCCGGCCTCGATGGAATTCTGGTGCGGCAGGATTTCTTCCTCGCAGCCAACCAGAAACACATGCGGGTATTCCAAGCCTTTCGACGCGTGCAGCGTGGTCATTTTCACCGCATCGACCTCTTCCTCGTCGCGCCCTTCGAGCATGGTGATCAGCGCAATCGTCTGGGTAAGTTCAAGCAGGTCCTTGCCGTCGCGCTCGCCCTTCTTGGCGATCCAGTCGACGAAGTCCATCACCGTGTTCCACTTGGTTTCGGCCGGGCGCGCTTCCTCGCTGTCGTAGAGCCAGGTTTCGTAGTCGATGGCCTTGAGCATTTCCATCAGCAGGGGACCGGCTGGCTCACGCGGCGCGCGAAACTGCATGCGGCCGATGAAATCGGCGAAATCTTTCAGTGGCGCGTATTGCGCGGCCTGCACCTGATGGATGAACCCCTCCTCGTATACGGCGGCATACAAGGAGATATTACGGTGCTGGGCATATACCCCGAGCTTCTCCAGCGTGACATTGCCAACACCGCGTTTGGGCGTCGTCACCGCGCGGATAAAGGCCGGGTCGTCGCGGTCGTTCACCAAGAGGCGCAGGTAGGCGAGGATGTCCTTGATTTCGGCCTTGTCGAAGAACGATTGCCCGCCGGAAATCTGATAGGGAATGCGGTGCTCGCGCAGGGCTTTTTCGATGACGCGTGCCTGAAAGTTGCTGCGGTACAGGATGGCGTAGTCCTTGAAGTCGGTCTGCGCCTCGAACTTGTGCGCCAGCAGCTTCATCGCGATCAGCTCGGCCTCATGTTCCTCGTTCTTGGTTTCGACCACCTGGATCGGATCGCCCACGCCCAGTTCGCTCCACAGGGTTTTCTCGAACAGCTTGGGATTGTTGGCGATCACCGCATTCGCACAGCGCAGGATTCGCGCCACCGAGCGGTAATTCTGCTCAAGCTTGATCACGCGCAGCTGCGGAAAATCGTCCTGCAGCGTGCGCAGGTTTTCCATGTTCGCGCCGCGCCAGGCGTAGATCGACTGGTCATCATCCCCCACGGCGGTGAACTGGCCCGAGACATTGCACAAGAGCTTCACCAGATCGTACTGCGTGGTGTTGGTGTCCTGGCACTCGTCGATCAGCAAATATCTGAGCCGCGAACGCCATTTCTGCAGGATTTCGTCATTGCGCTCCAGCAGATCGACCGGCAGGCGGATCAGATCGTCGAAGTCCACCGCCTGATAGGCCGTCAGCGTGTCCTGATACTGGCGGTACAGTCGCGCCAGATGCATTTCACCGTCGCTGGCGGCATTGCGGATGGCGTCGTCCGGGCCGATGCGGTCATTTTTCAGCAGCGAAATCTGGCTGACCGTCTGGCGGATCAGTCCCTTGTCGGTGGTCTGCAGGATGTCGGAGAGGATTTTCCAGCTGTCCGCCGAATCCAGAATCGAGAATTGCGGCTTGTAGCCCAGATGCTTCGCCTCTTCGCGCAGGAAACGCATGCCGAGGCTGTGAAAGGTCGAGACAGTCAGGCCGCGCAGCATGGGCGCGGGCAGCAAGGTGGAAACCCGCTCCTGCATCTCGCGCGCAGCCTTGTTGGTAAAGGTGATCGCGGCGATATTGCGCGCGTCCATGCCGGCCTGTTCGATCAGGTAGGCAATCTTTTGCGTGATCACCCGCGTCTTGCCGGAGCCGGCCCCGGCGAGCACCAGGCAGGGCCCGTTCAGGTATTGCACGGCGGCGCGTTGCGCGGGGTTGAGCAGATGCAGCATGGATGAAAAGCCCGATAGATCAGTGTCTTGCGAGGGCGCGATTCTAGCACGTGCACACTGCCATCGCCCGGCGATTGGCAGCGCCGGCATTCTGGATTACAAATGCACACATTACCGACTGCTGATGCTGCCAAACAATGGCCGACGAAGATCTGTTGCCGCTGCGCAAGTCCGACCTGCAAGTCGGCATCGCCCTGCCTTACCCGGTGTATGACCGGCAACACAATCTGCTGATTGCCGCCGGTGAAGTCATCCACAACGGAAAGCAGGTCGAAACCCTGCTGAAGATCGGCCTCTATACCAATCCGGCCTGGAGCAGGACGCGCGCGCGCAGCGGCCCGGTGGGCGGGGCGCGCGTGCACACCGGCGAGCCGGACGACGAAGAGAAAACCGGCAGCGCCGCGCTCGCGCCCGATGGCGGCGGCCGGGCGGCGGCAGGCGGCAAGACGCTTTCCTCGACCCGGCTGCTGCCGGGCGCCATTGTTTATCTGCAATCGGCCGGCGATGCGCTGAAGCCGAAATCCGCAGTGAAACTGATCGGCTGGCTGGAAAAAACGGCCGTCATCGTCAGCGCGCTCAGCCCGCAGGGCACCGTGCTGCCGTTTCGCGATGACGAGGTGCTGCAGGTCAAGACCATCGCCGGCAAGGACATCATCTCGTTTTTCGCGCCGGTGCTGAAAATGAGCTATGTGCCCTATCCGCACCTGCACCTGCGCTGGCCCGAGCAGCTGCAGGTCCATCAGCTGCGCAAGAGCCTGCGCGTCAATACCCGCCTGATTGTCAGCGTCAGCAACCTGACCCAGCCCGGCATCGCGGTGCGCTCGGCCCGGCTGGTCAACCTGTCGGCCGGCGGCGCCATGCTGGAAACGCAGGAACTGCTGGGCCTGAAGGGCGACGAACTGAGCATCGGCCTGCGCCTCACTGCAGCCGGAGAGGCGCACACGCTGAGCCTCAATGCCCTGATTCGCAACCACCACGATGCCGAAGTCGGCCCCGATGCCCAGGGCTGGGGCGTGGAATTCACGGCCCTGCCGATGGCCGAGCGGCTGATTCTGGAGCACTACATCTACCAGATGCTGCTGGAAAACTGAGGGGTGAGGGGTGAGGGGTGAGGGGTGAGGGGTGAGGGGTGAGAAAAGACAACCATACCCATAACCATATACAACCCAGACCCTTTATATAAAAGGGCCGGACTCACATACCCATCAAAAACCTTCCCTGACTAGCCAGACATCTCAGCAACTCCCAAATCAAGCACAGAGACAGGGAAAAGCGGGAACGCCATCAGCGTGCGCCGGGCAAGCCGGGCACTTCATCCCCGTCATTCACCTGATGGCTCCTGAGGCAGCACCCGGGCGAGCTTTGCCAGCCAGTCCCGCTGCTCGCGCAAGGCGGCGAGCGCGGCAGCTTCGCTGACTTCCATAAGACGCACGCTCTGGCCGGGTCGCCACTGGCCGCAACGCCACAGGTCGGCAGCGATCACCTGCGCGATGACCGGATAGCCGCCGGTCAGCTGGGCATCGGCCAGCAGCACGATGGGCTGGCCGGCTGGCGTCAGCTGCACGGCCCCAGGCTGCACCGGATGCGAGTAGATGCTGGCCGAGCGCGCCGCCAGCACCGGGCCAAGCAGACGCGCGCCCATGCGGTTGCTGTGCATGTCCACCCGCCAATGGCCCGCCAGCTCGCGCCGGGCGCCGGTCTCCAGCAAACCGGCCTGCGGGCCGGGCAGGATGCGCACCATGTCGCCGAAACGCGGCGCACGGATGCGGCGAGCCGGACCGCTAAAGCCGCTCTCCCCTACCGGCAGGACATCGCCCGCACGCAGGGCGCGCCCCTGCCAGCCACCCCAGCCCGAACCAAGCCGGGTGGCGCGGCTGCCCAGCAGCTCGGGCACGGCAATGCCGCCCGCCACCGCCAGATAGCTGCGCAAGCCCCAGGCGGGCGCGGCAAGCTGCAGCCGCTCGCCAGCGCGCAGCAGGAACGCCGACCACGCCGGCACGTCGCGTCCTTCCGCCCCGCCCTGCGAGGCGCTGATGCGCAGCGCACACGGCGCGCCGGTCAGCGCCAGCCAGCAATCGGCGCTGCTCTCGAGTTGCAGGCCGCCGAGCGTGATTTCCAGCGTCGCATCCCCGTCGGCATTGCCAACCAGGCGATTGGCCAGCCGGCAAGCCAGCGCATCGGCGGCGCCGCCTTGCGCCACGCCGTCGGCAAAACCGCTCTGGCTGCCCAGATCCTGCACGCTGGCCTGCATGCCCGGGCGCAGAATGTGCAAGTGCGTCATGCGTGCGCCTCCGGTTCGAAATGCAGCCAGTCGCCGGGCTGCAGCAGTGCGGCAGGGCTGTGCTGCGGGTTGAAGAGCGGCACCGCGCTGCGGCCGATCAGTTGCCAGCCGCCGGGTGCGTCCTGCGGATAAATGCCGGTCTGCGCGCCGCCGATGCCGACACTGCCGGCCGGCACGCGCAGCCGCGGCGTGGCGCGACGCGGTGCGGCCAGACGCGGGTCCAGCCCGCCCAGATAGGGAAAGCCGGGCAGAAATCCCAGGCAATACACGCGATACGGCGTGCCGGCATGCAAGGCGATCACCTCCGGCACGCTCAGTCCGCACAGCGCCGCCAGCTCGGCAAGATCGGGCCCGTCCGCGCCGCCGTAGCGCACCGGAATCCGGTGGTGACGAGCCCCGGCGCGCTCGTCCGGCGCCGCCTTTTCCCACTCGCGCACCAGCATGGCCTCGACGCGGCCGCGCGCCTCTTGCAGCGGATCAAAGCGCACGGCAAGGCTGTACATGCCCAGCACACAGCACCTGTGCCTGCGGCGCAGCCGCGCCTCCAGCGCCCAGAGCCGCTGCTGGCAGGCCAGCTCGGGCGCCGTTTGCAGCAACAGCATGCCTTCGCCCATAGCCACGATCGCCATCGTCATCGCCGTTTGTCCTTTTCGTCATGCAGCGCACAATTGTGCTGTAAAAAGCGCATGGAACCATCATACTGAAGCTGATTTTCCGCACGCCGCGAGCTCGCATGATTCTACAAAGCAAGCCCAAAGAAGCGCACTATCTGCACCCCGAACAATTGCGCGTCGGCATCTTCATTCATCTTGACCTGGGCTGGATGGACCACCCCTTTGCCCTGAGCAGCTTCAAGATCAAGAACGACGAGCAGCTGCGCCAGCTGCAGCAGCTGGGCCTCAAGCGCATCCGCTATTCCCCCGAACAGAGCGACTGCGAACCGCTCAGCGATGCGCCGCCAGCCCCGGCAGGCGCTGGCGAAGCACCGCCCGAGCCCGATCCGGCCCTGCTTGCACAGCTGGCTGCCAAGCGCGCCGCGCAGGAAAAAGAAGCGCGCCGCCAGGCCTTGCTGCAGGCCTGCGAGCGGGATTTCAGCCAGGCCGCGCAGGTGGTCAAGCAGATCAACAAGCAAATCTACGCGCGCCCGGCCGACACCGCCGCACAGGCCGACCAGCTGGTGACGCGCATGCTCGACTCGCTGCTCACCGACAGCGACATTGCGCTGCAGCTGATGAATGAAAAAAGCGCCGCCGAGGATCTGTATTTCCATTCGCTGAATACCTCGGTGCTGGCCTTTCTGCTGGCGCGCGCACTGGGGCTGGCGCGCGCGGACATCCACGAGCTGGGGCTCGCGACCTTGCTGCACGACGTGGGCAAGAGCCGCATTCCCGACCGCGTGCTGCTGAAAACCGAGCAGCTCACCCAGGCCGAGCGCACGCTGATTGCCCAGCATTGCGAATGGAGCATGGAAGCCGCGAGGGCTGCCGGCCTGTCGACGCGCATCCAGACCATCATCCTGCAGCATCACGAGCTCGCCGATGGCAGCGGCTACCCCAAGCGCCTGGCCCTGGAACGCATCGACCCGCTGGCGCGCGTGCTGGCCATCGTCAACAGCTACGACAATCTGTGCAACCGCATCAACCCCATCGATTCGCTGACGCCGCACGAGGCGCTGGCGCAGATCTTTGCCCAGCACCGCAACCAGTTCGACCCGCAGATGCTCGGTGTTTTCGTGCGAAGCATGGGGGTATATCCACCCGGCTCGCTGGTGCAATTGTCTGACGGGCAATACGCCATAGTGGTATCGGTCAATTCCTCGCGCCCGCTCAAGCCTGTCGTGCTGGTGCACGACCCGGCCGCCGCGCAGGAAGGGCCGCACATCATCAATCTGGAAGAAGACCAGACGGTGAACATCAGCAAATCGGTCAAGGCCGCCCAGTTGCCGCGCAGCGCCATCGAGCAGCTCAGCCCGCGCAAACGCGCCACTTATTATTTCCGCCCGAACGATGACTGACATGCCGCCCCCCGCCCTGCTGCTGGAGCACAGTCCGCAATGCCTGCTGCTGGTCGACAGCGGCGACCAGCGCATCGTGCACGCCAACCCGGCCACCGAGGCCATGCTGAACTACCCGCCCGGCGGCTTGCAGGGGCGACTGATCACCGACATCGAAACCGGGCTCAACGAGCTGTTCTTCTGGGAAGAAGTTGCCGCTGGCGAATACCGCCCGCTCTACAGCGTGCGCAGCGAATACCTGCGCCGCGACGGCACCATCCTGCCGGTGGAGCGCAGCGTGCGCCCCATCCATCACGAGGAACGGGTCTATCTGCTGATCGCCAGCCACGACATCAGCAGCGTGCTGATGCAGGAACAGCTGTGCGCACGCAGCGCCGCCCTGCTGTCCACCACGCTGGAAGCCACCGTCGACGGCCTGCTGGTCACCGCGCTGGATGGCCACATCGAGCATTTCAACCACCGCTTCGCCGAATTGTGGTCACTCTCGCCCAAGCTGCTCGAAGGCAATGACCAGGGTATCCGCGCCGCCATTGTTGCCCAGCTGCAAAACCGCAGCGAATTCGAGCACTGGTGGCGTCATCTGCTCGAGCATCCGGAACAGGAAGTCACCCACATCGTGCGCCTGCGTGACGGCCGCGTCATCGAACTGGCCTCGCGCCCGCAGAAGATGAACGACAAGCCCATCGGCCGCGTGACCAGCTTTCACGACATCACGCGCATCAAGCAGCATGAGGCCGACCTGCTGGATGCCCGCGACCAGGCGCAGGCCGCCAACCAGGCCAAATCCGAATTCCTCTCGCACATGAGCCACGAGCTGCGCACACCGCTGAATGCCATCCTCGGCTTTGCCCACCTGCTGCGCGACGACGCCAGCGAAGGCAACCGCGAAATGATCGGCCACATCCTCAGTGCCGGCCAGCATCTGCTGGGGCTGATCAACGAAGTGCTCGACCTGGCCAGCATCGAGGCGGGACGCCTGCAGATCAAGCCCGAACCGGTCGATCTCGCCGTGATCATCCAGGAATGCCTGATGCTGGTGCGCCCGCTGGCCAGCGCCCGCCAGATCACCCTCACGCCGCCGCAACTGGCCACCGGCCAGTACTGGGCCAGCGCCGACCCGAAGCGCCTCAAGCAAATGCTGATCAACCTGCTTTCCAACGCCATCAAGTACAACCGGCCCGAAGGCAGCGTCGGCCTGACGCTGGTGCCTGCGGATACCAGCTTCTGGCGCATCACCGTCAGCGACACCGGGGTGGGACTCAGTCGCGAGGAGCTGGCGCAACTCTTCCAGCCCTTCAGTCGCGTCGGCGAGCATCAGCACGACATCGAAGGCAGCGGCATCGGCCTGGCCTTCACCCGCAAGCTGGCCTTGCTGATGCATGGCCAGATCGGCGTGGACAGCACGCCAGGGCGCGGCAGCCGCTTCTGGATCGATCTGCCCGCCAGTGCGCCAGCGACGCCCCGGGCCAGCCAGGGCAACAGCGAAGCCAGCGCCGCCGCGCAAAGCGCCAAGGTGCTCTACATCGAAGACGACGAACTGAGCCAGCGCGTGCTGCAAAGCGTGTTCGCCAAGCGCCGCCCGCAATTCTGCCTGCTGGTGGCCGGCACGCTGGGCGACGGCCTCCTGCTGCTCGAGCAGGCGCAACCCGATCTGCTGCTGCTCGACCTGCACCTGCCCGATGGCCAGGGCCTGCCGCTGCTGCAGGCCGTGCGCGCCACCAACGCCGGGCGAACCGTCCCCATCATCGCACTGTCCGGCGACGCCGACCCCGCCCAGGCCGCCGCCGCGCTGGAATCCGGCTTTGCCGGCTATCTCACCAAACCCTTGCAGATCGACATTGCCCTGCAGCACATTGACGACATGCTCGCCGCACTGCGGGTAGCGGGACGGGGTGAGGCGTGAGGCGTGAGGCGTGAGGCGTGAGGCGTGAGGCGTGAGGCGTGAGGCGTGAGGAGCAAAGCATACCAACCACCTCATAAGCCCAAAGCCTAACTATCGAAAAGCCTGCAGCTCGATACCCTAAAGCCCCCCCTGATTAGGTAGCTACCTCGGCAAAGTACAATTCGTCATTCCGGTCAGCCCCTCACGCCTGCCCGGCATGCCGGGCCAGCGCCCAGGCGACGTGCTCGCGCACCAGCCCGCTCTCGTCCTGCACGCGCGACTGCAGAGCGGCCAGCACGGCCGGTGTCGTCGGCGCATTGCCCAGCCCCACCGCCAGATTGCGCAGCCAGCGCTCGTAACCGATGCGGTAAATGGCGCTGCCGGCCATGCGCTCGCTGAAATCCGCCGCGCTCCAGGCAAAGAGCTCGACCAGCGTCACATCGTCGAGGCCGTGGCGCACGTGGAAATCCGCTTCCTCGCTCGTAACAGCGAAGCGGTTCCACGGACAGACCAGCTGGCAGTCGTCGCAGCCGTAGACACGGTTGCCAAGCATGGGCCGGAATTCGACCGGGATGCTGCCCTGCAACTCGATGGTCAGGTAGGAAATGCAGCGGCGCGCATCGACTTGGTAGGGCGCGACGATGGCCTGGGTCGGGCAGGCATCGAGACAGCGCGTGCAGCGCCCGCAGTGCTCGTCGGGCAGCGGATCGTCAAGCGGCAGCGCCAGATCGGTAAACAGCTCGCCAAGAAAGAAATACGAGCCGTAATCGCGGTTGATCAGCAGGGTGTGCTTGCCGCGCCAGCCCTGCCCGCCCGCCACGGCCAGCGCCACTTCCAGCACCGGCGCGGAATCGACGAAGACGCGATGGCCAAAGGGCCCGATGCTGGCCGCCAGCCGTTCGGCCAGCTTTTGTAGCCGGTTGCGCAAGACCTTGTGATAATCGCGGCCCAGCGCGTAGCGCGAGATGTAGGCGCGCTCGCCGTCGGCCAGATTGGCCTCGGCGCCGGCAGCGCCCGGTGGCTGATAAGGCATGAAGACGGTGATGACCGAGCGCGTCCCCGGCACCAGCTCGGCTGGCCGCGCGCGCTTGAGGCCGTGGCGTGCCATATAATCCATCTCGCCGTGGAAACCGGCCGCCAGCCAGTCGCTCAGCCCCTGCTCGGCATGGCGCAAATCGGTGCCGGCAATTGCCGCGCGGGCAAAGCCCAGCTCGTGCGCCCAGGCCTTGATGCGGGCCGCCAGCGCCACCGGATCGGGCCCGGCCGGATCGAATTCAACAGGACAGGAATCTGCATGCATAGCCGCGATGATACCAGCGCCCCCGCCATTCTCGCTTTCCATCTGGCCGACGAGGCCGCCACGCTGGCGCTGGGCGCCCGGCTGGCCCGCGTGCTGCACGGCGGGCTGGTGATCGAGCTGGCCGGCGACCTGGGCGCCGGGAAAACCACGCTGACGCGCGGGATTTTGCGCGGTCTGGGCTTTGCCGGGCGGGTGAAAAGTCCCACCTATACGCTGGTTGAACCTTATGCAATTTCTAACTTATACTTTTATCACTTTGATTTATATCGATTTAACGACCCGGAAGAATGGGAAGACGCAGGGTTTCGCGAGCATTTCAACGCGGACAGCGTCTGTCTGATCGAATGGGCCGACAAGGCCGCGGGCCTCTTGCCCTCTCCCGACTGGCGCATCACGCTCAGCCCGGACGGCGAGGGCCGCCATGCGGTACTGGAAGCCATCAGCACACAGGGCAAGGCATGCGCAGCAAGGGTATAACCCCAGAACTCAACCCCAGCAATGGCTTCGAGGCAATACCCGGCAGACGCTTGCTGCTGCAGGCGGCCGCGGCCACCCTCTTGCTCAGCGTCATTCCACGCGGCCAGGCTGCCGGCAACGGCAATGTCGTCGCGGTGCGCGTCTGGCCTTCGCACGCCTATACGCGCGTCACCATCGAATCGACGACCCCGCTGAACTTCAAGCATTTCATGCTGAAAAATCCCGAGCGGCTGGTCGTGGATCTCGAAGGCATCGAGATCAACTCGCAGCTGCAAAGCCTCGCCGGCAAGGTACTGGAGGATGATCCCTATATCCAGCAGCTGCGCGCCGGGCGCAACAAACCCGATATCGTGCGGCTGGTGCTGGACATGAAAACCGAAATCCGCCCGCAGGTGTTCACCCTGCCGCCGGTCGCCGAATACCAGCACCGGCTGGTCATCGACCTCTACCCGGCGCACCAGGACGACCCGCTGCTGGCCTTTCTCAGCGACCAGGACAAGCCCGAAGGCGCGCCACTGGCGAAATCCGAGACGCTTTCCACGCCGCCGCGCGGCAGTGACAAGCCGGCGGGCGCCGAGCGCAAGCCCGGCGAGAAAACTGCCGACAAGCCCGAGAGCGTCGAGCGCGACAAGCTCAAGGTCGATCGCCTGATCACCGTCGTGCTCGACCCGGGCCACGGCGGCGAAGACCCGGGCGCCATCGGCCCGGCCGGCACCTATGAGAAAACCGTGGTGCTGGCGATTGCGCGACGGCTGAAAACGCTGCTGGAGGAAGAGCCGAATGTGCGCGTGGTGCTGACCCGCGACGGCGACTACTTCGTGCCACTGGGCACACGCGTGAAAAAGGCGCGGGCCGTGCAGGCCGACCTGTTTGTCTCCATTCATGCCGACGCCGCGCTACGCCCCGACGCCAGCGGCGCCTCGGTATTTGCGCTGTCGGACAAGAGCGCCACCAGCGTGCAGGCGCGCATGCTGGCCAAGAGCCAGAACGAGGCCGACCTGATCGGCGGCGTGAAGCTTGACAACCGCAATCCGGAACTGGCGCGCGTGCTGATGGACCTGACGATGACCTCGACCATCAACGACAGCCTGAAACTGGGCAAGGTGATGCTGGGCGAACTGGGCGACATCAACCGCCTGCACAAGCCGCAGGTCGAGCAGGCCGGCTTTGCCGTGCTCAAGGCGCCGGACATTCCCTCGGTGCTGGTGGAAACGGCCTTCATTTCCAATCCGGCCGAAGAACAGAAGCTGATCAGCGACGACTACCAGCAGAAAATGGCACTGGCGCTGCATCGCGGCATCAAGCGCTATTTCGCCAAATACCCGCCGCAACCGCGCACCAAGCTGGCCAGCAAGTAAGCGTGGCAATCCCTGCCGCCGCTTGCAGCATCAAGTAGGCGCAATGCTGCAGGCTGGCCTTCGGGGCGCGCTGGAGGAGCGGGAAAAGAGCTGACAAGGCTCCGGCAATCGGGGCAGCTTACTGATCCAGCCCCAGGGCATGCCCTACCGCACCCAGCAGCTTGGCCGGCGTGAAGGGCTTGACGACGAAACCGGCAGCGCCCTTGCCGAGCGCGCCGCGCACCTTGTCGATGGTGGCGTCCGCCGTCACCATGATGACCTTGGGGGGCGGCGAGATGGCCATGATCTGCGGCAGCAGGTCCAGCCCGCTGCCTTCCGGCAGATTGATGTCGAGCATCACCAGCCGCGGTTGATGCTGCTTGATCAGCTCCAGGGCATTGTCGGCGTGCGCCGACTCGGCCAGCACCTCGAAATCGGCGCTGCGCAGGATGGAGGACATGACGCTGCGCAGCACGCTGTCGTCATCAATCAGGACACAAGTGAATTTCTTTGGCATGGGATTTTCCGCATCGGGTGGCGTACGGACGGGCTGATATACTGTGGCGGCGCCCGTCGCGCCAATTGCTTTCATCATAGCCAAACCAAACTGACATGCCACGCATCCAGGTACTGCCCGACCAGCTCGTCAACCAGATCGCCGCCGGCGAAGTCGTCGAGCGCCCCGCCAACGCGCTCAAGGAAATGCTGGAAAACAGCCTGGATGCCGGCAGCAGCAACCTGCACATCGAGCTGCTCAATGGCGGCAGCAAGCTGATCAAGATCGTCGACGACGGCTGCGGCATCGCCAAGGCAGACCTGCCGCTGGCGCTGCATCGTCACGCCACCAGCAAGATCGCCAGCTTCGACGACCTGCAGCGCGTGGCCACGCTGGGCTTTCGCGGCGAGGGGCTGGCATCGATTGCCTCCGTCTCGCGCCTGACGCTGACCAGCCGCTATCAGGATGACGCGCACGCCTGGCGAGTCGAGGCCGATCACGGACAGCTGGGCGAGATCGAACCCGCCGCGCTCAGCCACGGCACCACCATCGAGGTGCACGAGCTGTATCACCAGCTGCCGGCGCGGCGCAAATTCCTCAAGTCCGACGCCACCGAATTCGCCCACTGCGCCGAGATGGTCAAGCGCCTGGCGCTGGCCAATCCGGGCCGGCAGTTCACGCTGCTGCACAACGGTCGCGCCGCCCTGCGGCTGGTCGCCGGCGATCTGGCGCGCCGTGCGGGTGAGCTGCTGGGCGAGGAATTCATCCAGAGCGGCATCACGGTTGACGAGGGCTTTGGCCCCCTGCGGCTGTGGGGCATTACCGGCAACCCCACGCTGGGCAAGGCCAGCCGTGATGCGCAGTATTTCTTCGTGAACGGGCGCTATGTGCGCGACAAGGTGATCCAGCACGCGCTGCGCGAAGCCTACCGCGACGTCTTGCACCATGACCGCCACGCCGCCTACTGCCTGTTTCTGGAGCTCGACCCGGAAACGGTGGACGTGAACGTACACCCGACCAAGATCGAAGTGCGCTTTCGCGAAAGCCAGGCCGTTTACCGCTTTCTGCTCACCAGCCTTACCAAGGCGCTGTCGGCCACCCGCGCCGGCGCCGCGCCGGCCATCCCGGATGGCGTAGACCCGGATACCGGCGAAATCCTGAGCCGGCCCGCATCGCCCGCGGCGCCAGCCCCCGTCTCCGCAGCGGGCAGCGTCCGCCCGGCGCCGCCGCGCGCCCCCAGTTATGCCGAACTGGCAGCGCGCCAGCAGGCCATGCCGCTCGCCAACGCCCGCGAAGGCCTGGGCTTTTATGACAAGCTGATCGGCGATCTGCGCCGCGACAATACACCACCAAGTATCACCCTACAGCCAATTAATGAAAATGGCTCCAAGGCAATACCCCAGGATCCCGCGAGCAGGCAAATGGCCGATGTCGCCAGCATGGCAACGCCGCCCCGGCCCGAGCCGGAAGCACCGCTGATTCCGCCACTGGGTTTTGCGCTGGGCCAGCTGCATGGTGTCTATATTCTCAGCCAGGCCAGCGAGGGCCTGATCGTGGTCGACATGCATGCTGCCCACGAACGCATCGTGTATGAAAAGCTCAAAAACGCGCTGGACCTGAACCAGATGCCGACGCAGCCGCTGCTGATTCCGCATGTGTTCGCCGCCGACGCGCTCGACATTGCCACCGTGGAAGAGCACGCCGGCGACATCGCCCGCCTGGGGCTGGAGCTGTCGGTGATGTCGCCCACGCAACTGGCCGTGCGTGCGGTGCCCCTGCTGCTGAAGGATGCCGACGTCGTCGAACTGGCGCGCGCCATGCTGGCCGACATCCGCACCGCCGGCATCAGCCAGCTGCTGTCCGGCCGCCGCAACGAGCTGCTGGCGACCATGGCCTGCCACGGTGCCGTGCGCGCCAACCGCCAGCTCACGCTGACCGAAATGAATGCGCTGCTGCGCGACATGGAAGCCACCGAGCGCTCCGGCCAGTGCAATCACGGCCGCCCGACCTGGTTCCGGCTGACGATGAAGGAGCTCGACGGCCTCTTCATGCGCGGGCAATGAAGCCGCGTTCCCGGCGACCAGCCAACTCAAAATTCAGAACATTCAAAACCTGCACCCCCCTTCAACGCAGAGACGCAGAGGAAAAGCACATCAACCGCCGGTATGCTTACGCCGTCTCTGCGTCTCTGCATTGAAAGCTTGTCTGCCAACCCGATTCACCCAGGCCGCGGCGTTTCCCTGCGCCGCTTTGCTGCCTGCTGCCCCGCTCTGCAGCATGACGCCCACCAGAAAGTGCTAAGGTAAACCGTTGCATCCCATGCTGTGCGCGCAATGAAAATCGCCCCTGCCCGGCCCGCCCTGCTGCTGACTGCCCTGCGACTGGGGGCCTTGCTGGCCCCCTTGCTCGCGCAAGCCGCGCCGTTTCCCTGTCCGGCGCAGCCGATCCGGCTGGCTTTCTATGAATACGGACTGCTCTATCACCAGGGCCGCGGCATCGACCGGGACCTCGTCGACGAGCTGGCGCGGCGCACCGGCTGCCGCTTTGATACCCGCGTCATGCCGCGTGCGCGCATCTGGGCCGACCTGGAAAGCGGCGCGCTGGACATGAGCGTCTCGGGAATCCAGACCCCAGCGCGCGACCGCTTCGCCTGGTTTGCCCATTACCTGAGCATGAAAAACCACGCACTGGTCAGCAGCGCGCTGGCCGGCGAGGTCAGGCAGGCCAGCGACTTTCTCGCCACCCCCCGCGCGCTTTTCGGCGTGGTGCGCGCATTCAAGCATGGCGAACAGCAGGACCGCTGGCTCGATACCCTGCGCCAGGCACAACGCGTGCAGGAAAGCCCCGATGCCCAGACGCTTTACCTGAAGCTGAAACAGGGCCGGGTGCAGGCCATTTTTTCGCAACCGCCGGTCTATCGCCATTACCTGCCCACGCTGGACATGCAGCAGCAGGTCAGCGTGCAGGACTGGACACCGCAGGAAAAAGGCGTGCCGCACGGCCTGATCCTGGCCAAGAGCCGCTTCAGCCAGACCGAGGCGCAGCACTGGCAGGAACAGCTCCACCAGATGCGCGCGGATGGCAGCCTGCGGGCAATCTACCTGCGCTATCTGCCGCCCGCCGACACCGACGCCCTGCTGGATTTCTGATGACTCCGACCCACTCCGGCCGCCCCCGCTCCAGTGCGCTTTCCAACCTGCTCGTGCGCCGCGTCGCGCTGCTCAGCCTGCTGCTTTCGCTGACGGTCGGCGCGCTCAACGCCCTCTATGTCTGGCGCGAGGAAACAGCCCGCCAGCAGCGCCAGCTCGATTCGGCGCTGGCCGCCTATTCCAGCAGCATCGGCAAGGCGCTCTGGGAGCTGGATTTCGACTCGGCCAGGGTGCAGCTGCAAGCACTGCAACGCTTTCCGGCCATTCTCAGCGTCGACCTGAGTTCTGCCGAACAGACGCTGAGTTACCGCAAGGCCGGTGCGGATTTGCGCCAGGAGGTGCCCACGCTGCGCTATCCGCTGCTCGCGCCGGACGGACAGCGCGAAATCGGCGAATGGCTGATCCGGCTTGACCGCGACCGTCTGCACGGCAACGTCTGGCAGGAAAGCCTGCGCTTCATCGGTCTGGTGACGCTGGAATTGTTCATTCTCGCGGGCATCCTGCTCTTGCTGGTGCAGCGCACCGTGGCGCACCCGCTGCGCCGCCTGTGGGAGCATGTGCGCGAGCTCGATGCCGGCAGCCTCGACAAGCCGGCCCCGCATCCGGCCGACGCACCGCGCAACGAACTGCACGAGCTGGCCGAGGGCATCACCGGCCTGCAGGCCAAGCTGCAGGAACAGCTGGAACTGCAGGACAGCGCCAGCCGCGCACTGGCAGGGCAGCGCGACCAGCTCGACCGGCTGCTCGCCGGGCAGACGCAGCGGCTCGACCAGGTACTGGCAGCGATGGCCGATGGCGTGGCCATGCTTGATCGCACGGGACGGCTGTGCTTCACCAATCCCGCCTGGCAAGCCATGCTGGGTGCACAGGATGGCCTGCCGCACGATGGCTGGCTGCTCGAACCCTCCTGGCCCGCGCTGCTGGCCGAGCTGGAAAGCAGCCACGCCCTGACCGCCCGCACGCTGACGCTGCGCCGTCGCGACGGCAGCGTGCTGCAGGCCGAGGCCAGCCTGTCGCGCATGCCCGCACTCACCGAAGACGACAGCGAGCGTTTCCAGCTCGTTGCCCGCGACATCGGCGCGCGGCTGGAAACCGAGCAAACGCTGATCGCCGCGCGCGAGGCGGCGCAAAACGCCAGCCTCGCCAAATCGGCCTTTCTGGCCAATATGAGTCATGAAATCCGCACACCGCTCAATGCCATCCTCGGCTTTGCCGAACTGCTGCAGGACACCGCACTGAACGAACGGCAGCAGGACTACCTGATGGCCGTGCGCACCAGCGGCGATGCGCTGATGGCCCTGATCAACGATCTGCTGGATTTTTCCAAGATCGAAGCAGGCCGGCTGGAGCTGGAGCGCATCGACTTCGACCTGCGCAATGTGCTGGAAAGCACGCTGGATCTCGTCGCGGCCAATGCCCGCGCCAAACAGCTGGAAGTCGTCTGCCTGGTCGCGCCGGGTGTGCCGCCGCGCCTGAAGGGCGACCCGAGCCGCCTGCGGCAGGTCCTGCTCAATCTCGTCAACAATGCCATCAAGTTCACCCCGACTGGCAGCGTGGTGATTCGCGCGGCGGCCGAAACGGCAGACGGCCGCAGCCGCATCCGGCTGGCGGTCGAAGATACCGGCATCGGCATCCCGCCCGATGTGCAGGCGCAACTGTTTCAGCCCTTTGTACAGGCGGATGCCTCAACCACCCGGCACTTCGGCGGCACCGGCCTGGGATTGTCGATCTGCCGCCGTCTGGTCGAGGCGATGGGTGGCGAAATCGGCGTCAGCAGCACGCCGGGGCACGGCGCATGCTTTCGCTTCAGCGTACTGCTGGAAATCGCCGAGGCAGGCACCGTGCAGACGCCGGCCAATATTGCGCTGCAGGGCCTGCAGGCCTTGCTGCTCAGCCCGCTGGCAGCCACGCGCGAACTGATTGAACAAAGCCTGGGCGAGCTGGGCATGCATACCCGCAGTGCCGACACGGTCGGCGCCGGGCTGGCGCAACTGGCCGGCACCGAGCCCTGCGCCGTCGCGCTGATCGACCAGGCGCTCGGCGAAACAGCCATTGACGGACTGCCGGCGCGGCTGCACGCCCTGCCCGGCCGCGAACGTCTGCCGCTGATCCTGCTCAGCCAGAACGCCCAGCCCGGCGAGGCCAGTGAAGCGCGCAACGCCGGTTTTGCCGCCTTCATGAGCAAGCCGCTGCATCCCTCGCTCTTGCCCGCCTGCATCGCCGAAGCCCTGCGTGTACAGGCACTGCCGCGCAGCGAACGCCCGCTGATCACCAGTCACCACGTCGCCGAACAACGTGCCGCCGAAAAACCGCTGGTGCTGCTGGCCGAAGACAACCCGGTCAACCAGAAGATCGCCGTACTGATGCTGGAAAAACTGGGCATGCGCGTCGAGGTCGCGGAAAACGGCCGGGCAGCTGTGGATGCGGTGCGCAGCCATGATTACGCACTGGTGCTGATGGACTGCCAGATGCCGGAAATGGATGGCTTTGCGGCAACGGCCGCCATACGCCAGCTGGCCGACGGCAAGGCCGCCGTGCCCATCGTCGCGCTGACTGCCAACGCCATGCAGGAAGACCAGCAACGCTGCCGTGCCGCCGGCATGAACGATTTTGTCGCCAAGCCGGTGAAGCTGCAGGCGCTGGAAGAGGCCTTGCGCCAGTGGCTGCCACAGCCTGTCACAGCAGCACCGCCGGCAGCCGTGTAAGATTCCCCCCTTACCGCCGCCATGCCCGAAGCCATGTCAGAACCCAGATTGCGCGTGCTGTCGCTCATCCCGCCGATGACGCAGCTCAATACCCCCTACCCATCTACCGCCTACATCACCGGCTTCTTGCGCTCCAGAGGCATACCCTCGGAACAGGAAGATCTGGCACTGGCGCTGGTGCTGCGGCTGCTGTCAAAGGACGGCCTTGCGCGCGTGCTCGACGCGGTGCTCGACATTCCGAAGAAGCAGCGCAGCCCGGCGCTGCGCTCCTTCATCCACCATTACGAACACTACCAGCGCACCATCGCGCCGGTGATCGCCTTCCTGCAAGGGCGCGATACCACACTGGCGCACCGCATCGTCAGCCGGACCTTCCTGCCCGAAGGCCCGCGCTTCGCAGCGGTGGACGCCTATACCATCGACGATCAGCAAGATCCGCTGGCCTGGGCCTTCGGTGCGCTGGGCACGCACGACCGCGCCCGCCATCTGGCGACGCTGTATCTGAACGACCTTGCCGACGTGCTGCGCGACGGCATCGATGAACGCTTCGAGTTCGTGCGCTACGCCGAATCGCTGGCCATCAGCCAGCCGACCTTCGAGCCGCTGGCTTGCGCGCTGGCCGCGCCGGCCAACCTGATCGACCGCGAACTGGCTGCACTGACGCTCGCAACGATTACGCGCCACCAGCCCGATCTGGTTCTGCTCTCGGTACCCTTCCCCGGCGCGGTGTACGCCGCGTTTCGCATCGCGCAGACGATCAGGGCAAACCACCCGCAGATCAGGATCGCGCTGGGTGGCGGCTTTGCCAATACCGAGCTGCGCGAGCTGAAAGAAGCCCGCGTCTTCGATTATTTCGACTTCGTCACGCTGGATTCGGGCGAACGCCCGCTGCTGGCGCTGATCGACCACCTGCAAGGCAAACGCAGTGCCGAGCGATTGGTTCGCACGTTTGTTCGAGAGAACGGCAAGGTCCGCTACATCAACTTCCCCGAGCCCGACGTACCCTTCGAGGAATGGGGCGCGCCGACCTGGGACGGGTTGCCGATTCACGACTACCTGTCACTGCTGGACATGCTCAACCCCATGCACCGGCTGTGGAGCGACGGGCGCTGGAACAAGCTGACCGTCGCGCATGGCTGCTACTGGAAGAAGTGCAGCTTCTGCGACATCACGCTCGACTACATTTCGCGCTACGAAACGGCGTCGGCCGAGATTCTGGTCGACCGCATCGAAGCCATCATCGCCGAGACGGGGCAAACGGGTTTTCACTTCGTCGACGAAGCGGCGCCGCCAAAAATGCTCAAGGCGCTGGCCGAGGAACTGCTGCGCCGTGGCGTGACGATTTCGTGGTGGGGCAATATCCGCTTCGAAAAATCGTTCACGCCCGAGCTGTGCCAGCTGCTCGCGGACAGCGGCTGCATCGCCATTTCCGGCGGACTGGAAGTCGCCAGTGACCGCTTGCTTACGCTGATGAAAAAAGGCGTGTCGGTCGAACAGGTCGCGCGCGTCACCGCCGGCTTCTCGCAGGCCGGCATTCTGGTACACGCCTACCTGATGTACGGCTTTCCTACGCAGACGCTGCACGATACCGTCGATGCGCTGGAGTATGTGCGGCAGCTGTTTGCCGAGGGCTGCATCCAGTCGGGCTTTTTCCACCGCTTTGCCTGCACCGTGCATTCGCCGGTCGGCAAGAACCCGGAAGAATACGGCGTGCAGCTGATCCCGCTGCCGGAAATCACCTTCGCCACCAACGACGTCGGCTTCATCGACCCGACCGGCGTTGATCACGATGCACTCGGTCGCGCGCTCAACAAGGCGCTCTACAATTACATGCACGGGCTGTGTCTGGATGACGACGTGCGCGGCTGGTTTGCCGAATTTGTCGATGAACGCATTCCGAAACCGCGCGTGGCGCGCCACTTCATCGCCCGCGCACTCGACGCGCAACACGGCGGAGGTCGCCATGAGCCACGATGAACGTCGCACGCTGCACTCCGACGGACTGGGCGCGTTCCAGCCGCACGGCAAGGTCGAAGTCTGGGCGACGGGGCAAATCCTGCATTACCGCGCCACCGGCCCCTTCAATCTGGAATTCCTGATCGCGCTCGATGCCGCTGACCGCGAGCTGATGGCCAGCGTCGCCGCACGCGGCCCCTTCGCCATCCTCGCGCAATTCACCGGCAGCATTGCCGGCACGCCGGAAGCGCTGGCCGCGCTGGAAAGCTCACTGGCCGAGCAGAACCGCCTGGGGCTGGCCAGCCTTGCGGTCGCCTTTGTCGTCGGTCCCGAGGTTGAAGGCCGGGTACTGATGAAGCGCATCTTTGCAGGCATCTATGCCCGCCAGGGCTTGCGCTTTCAGTGGTTCGAAGAGGCCGAAGCGGCACAGGCCTGGCTCGCCGAGAGCCTGTCGCACGCCGACAATCCGCCGCCATCGCCGTGATCGGGACGCCTCGTTATACTTGCCGGCCCCACCCTCCCCAGCCCCTGACCCTGCACACCGCCCTCATGCCCACACTGCCCCCTGCCGTCTTCCTGATGGGCCCGACCGCTTCGGGCAAGACCGCTGCCGCCATCCATCTTGTCGAATCCGGCCTGCCCGTCGAGCTGATTTCGGTCGACTCCGCGCTGGTGTTCCGCGACATGAACGTCGGCACGGCCAAGCCGACAGCGGACGAACTCGCGCGCGCGCCACATCGGCTCATCGACATCATCAGCCCCGAGGACAGCTACTCGGCCGGGCAGTTTCGCGACGACGCGCTGCGGCTGATGGCGGAGATCAGCGCACGCGGCAAGATTCCGGTGCTGGTCGGCGGCACCATGCTCTACTACAACACGCTGCAACACGGCATCCACGACCTGCCGCAGGGCGATGCCGCCTTGCGCGCCGAGCTGGAGGCCGAGGCCGCGCAACACGGCTGGCCGCATCTGCACGCGAAACTGGCGATACTTGACCCGGCAACGGCGGCGCGGCTCAAGCCCACCGACTCGCAACGCATCGAGCGCGCCATCGAAATCTGCCTGCTCGCTGGCAGGCCGATGTCGGCAATCCTGGCCGAACCCGGCGCCGCGCCGCTGCCCTACCGCTTGCTGAAAATCGCGCTGGAGCCATCGGATCGCGCGGTGCTGCACGAGCGCATCGCGTTGCGCTTCGATCTGATGCTGCAGAACGGCCTGCTTGACGAAGTCAGCGCCTTGCGCCGGCAATACACGCTGTCGCTGGATCTGCCATCGATGCGCTGCGTCGGCTACCGCCAGGCCTGGGAGCATCTGGATGGCCAGTACGACCAGGCGGAAATGCGCTATCGCGGCATCGTCGCCACGCGCCAGCTGTGCAAGCGCCAGCTGACCTGGCTGCGCGGCATGGACGACGTCGAGCGCATCGACTGCCTGGCCGACGGCGTGCCACAAGAAATCGCGACAAGGATCAGCGCCCTTGCGCGCTGATACGCTCGGTCGCATCAGCCCACAACCCATGAATGCAAAAAGCCGCAGGCATATACCTGCGGCTTTTTTGTGTCTTGCAGCGGCCAGGCATCAGGCAGCTGGGCACACGCTCAGCACTTCACGACCTTGCTGCCAGCCAGCATGTCGTGCATACAGCGGCGATCCGGACGGAAAATCGTTGCGACATTCATCAGGGTGAACGCCCAGCCGATAAAGGGCAAGGAACCCAGACTCTGCATGATGCCGTAGCGCATGAACACCAGTTTGATAAAGGGCAGCGGCTTGCCATCCAGACCCACGATCTTGATCTTGGCCACACGCTTGCCAACGGTCTGGCCATGCTTGGCAAGCAGATAGCCGTTGGGCAGCAGAAAGGCCAGCAAGCCCAGCATGATGAACAGCGGTGTCAGCAGCCATTCCGATGTCGAGCCGATCCAGGCCAGCGCCTGCGACTCACCCCAGATAATCAGGGGGGCAAACACAATCATGCCGACCACCAGGCCATCAAGCAAGGCCGCGCCAAGACGGGAGCCACGACTGGCCAGTTGATCGCTTTCAGAGATGCTCAGATCCGACTGCGGTGCAGCGTAGGGATTTTGACTCATGGTATGACCTGCATTGGTGAAAAGAGTCAAAAACAATACAAGCAAAAAATATTGAAGTCAGCAAATAGTCAGTATTTTGGTGGAAAAACGCAACAAACCGGCTGTGCCATGCCGACATGCGGGTCGGGCCAGATCAACCGTCCAGGCCAGGTTCGGTTGATGCTGCAAACGGACAGCACAAACAGCACATCAACAGAGCCTAGCGCCGCTGCGGCATGAAGGCCGGGTCGTGCAGCAGATTGCTCACGCCGTTGATGAAGAACTGCACGCCGATGCAGATCAGGAAAAAACCCATGATGCGCACCACCGCATTGATGCCGTTTTCGCCAAGAATGCGGTACAGCGGCGTCGAGGCGCGCAGCGTCAGCCACGAAATCCACGCGGTCAGCGCGATGCCGGCGACCACGCTGGCGTAGCCGAGCAAAAGCGGCATGTCGTTCTGCGCGTGCAGGCCGGACGACATCGAGATCACCACGGCAATCGAGCCGGGGCCGGACAGGAACGGCATCGCCAGCGGCGTGAACGAGATGTCGTTCTTGCTGTGCACCTCCACTTCGGCGGCATTGGTCAGCGCGCTCTGGTTTTCCTGCGGGAACAGCATGCGAAAGCCGATGAAGCTGACGATCATCCCGCCGGCGATGCGCAGGCCCGGGATGGAAATGCTGAAGAAATCCATGATCAGCGCGCCGGCAAGCAGAAAGGTCGTCAGGATGCCGGCCATGAAATAGCAGGCGCGCTTCACCTGGCGATCGCGCTCTTCTTCTGACAGATGCGCGGTCAGCCCGGGCAGCACGCCGACGGTGATCAGCGGATTGCAGATCGGCAGCAGCGCCATCAGCGTGCCGAAGACGGTGGTGAGGATGGCCAGCAGCATCGCGCTTCCTTCTGAATCGTCCGGGTCGGTCCATGGCATTCTGCACCGCACACAGCAGTGTCGCCACTGGAAAAACCCTGCATTGCGCACAAATGGCAAGCGCAACATGCCAAATATCAAGCAACAGGTATATTCCTGCAACCCTTATATATAAAAGGCTACAGAGACATACCCAGCACTATCACAAGACATGCCGCTGCAACCATCCTGCCAGCGCGTCGGCCAGTTCGCGCCGCCAGCTGCAGCGGGTGAAGACATGGTCCGCCGCGTCCAGCAGCAGCCGCTCGGCCTGCGGCAGCCGCGCCAAAAGCGGCAGCGCCGTATCGGCGGGAACGGCCGCATCGGCGCCGCCGCTGATGACCAGCACCGGCAGCGTGATGCGCTCGACGCCGGCCAGCGGATCGAGCGCGGCCAGCTCCTGCCGCAGCGCTTGTCCGATCGGCATGCCCAGGAAATCACAGCTGCCATCGGCCAGCGCCACGCCCTGGGCGGCGGCGGCCTCGACCACCTCGCGCAGATTCAGCGCCGGCGCGATCAGGCTCAGCGAGCGCAGCGGAACCGGGCTGTGCGGCGCGGCCAGCATGGCGGCGCGTCCGCCCATGCTGAAGCCGCACAGATGCCAGCCCAGTTGCGGATGACGCTGTGCCAGCTCGCGCAGCAAAAAGGTCGTCACCGCCGCCTGCTGCGCGAGCGTGATGTCGGCAAACGCGCCGCCACTCTCGCCACAGCCTGGAAAGTCGAAGCGGAAGGTGGCTATGCCGTGTTCGGCCAGTCGGCGCGCCAGTGCGACAAAGAAATAGGTGAATTCCAGCCGGTTGCCGGTAAAACCGTGCAGCAGCAGCAGCGCCTGCCTGGCGTCAGGCGGCACATCGGCCGAACCGATCAGCGGGATGCCATTCCAGTCCAGTTCGAGATGGGTCACGGGCTTGGTCTCTGTGATGTTGCGACGCACCATCCTACACCGGCCCGACGGGGCGGATTTGTCCGCAAGCAGCATTGTTGCGCGCACGCCATGCCGTGCATGCAGGCCGGGCACCGGCAAAAGCGGGCACGGGTCATGGGCATCTTTCCGGGTTTTGCTTGCTCGGAGCCCTCCCAGTCTCTGTGGCTCTCTCTGGTTTCGCTGTTTGCCGGGAATGGCTTGCCAAGCCGCAACGCTGAGGAAACTCCCGATAAGCAAGGGGAAACAAAAGCCGTACAGTAGCGCTTTATACAAGCTCCCGGGAAAACCGCCGTGAATGCCGTCCTGCTTGCCGTTGCCCTGATGCTGGGCCTGTCGCTGCTGCGCATCAATGTCGTCATCAGCCTGATTGTCAGCGCCGTCGTTGGCGGCATCGCCGGCGGGCTGAGCATGGCCGACACGCTGAAGGCCTTCCAGGGCGGGCTGGGCGGCGGCGCGGGGGTTGCGCTTTCCTACGCGCTGCTGGGCGCCTTTGCGATGGCGCTGGCCGAATCGGGCCTGCCGCACGCGCTGGCCGATCGGCTCGCCGTGCTGGTCAAGCGCCAGGGCGCAGGCGCCCGGGTGAAATGGGGCATCCTGCTGGCCGTGCTCGCCATGGCGATCGCCTCGCAGAACCTGCTGCCCATCCACATCGCCTTCATCCCGCTGATGCTGCCGCCGCTCTTGTACACGCTCACGCTGTTCAAGGTGGACCGCCGCATGGTCGCGTGCATCCTCACCTTCGGCCTGATCACGCCGTATATGTGGCTGCCACTCGGCTTTGGCGAAATCTTCCTCAAGCAGATCCTCCTGGGCAATATCGAAAAGGCCGGGCTGAGTGTCGCCGGGCTGGACGTGATGCATGCGATGCTGATTCCGGCGCTGGGCATGCTGGCCGGCCTGCTGCTCGCCGTGTTTGTCGGCTACCGCAAGCCGCGCGACTACGATCTGGGCAAGCTTGCCGAAGTCGAACGGACAGAGCGCCGCTACACGCCGCGCTCGCTGGCCGTTGCCGCCATCGCGGTGGTCGCCACCTTCGCCGTGCAGCTGTGGCTGGATTCGATGCTGCTGGGCGCGCTGGCCGGCTTCGCGCTGTGCGTCGCCGGCGGCGCGGTGGACTGGCGCCGTGCCGACACGACGTTCACCAGCGGCATGAAGCTGATGGCGACGATTGGCCTGATCATGATCGCGGCATCCGGTTTTGCCGAGGTGATGAAGGCGACCGGCGACGTGGCGCGGCTGGTCGAGCATTCGGTGGCCTTTGTCGGTGGCAGCAAGGCGCTGGGCGCGCTGCTGATGCTGCTGGTGGGGCTGATCGTCACACTCGGCATCGGCTCGTCGTTCTCCACCGTTCCCATCATCGCCACGCTCTTCGTGCCGCTGGCGATGCAGCTGGGCTTTTCACCCATCGCCATCGTCTGCCTCGTCGGCGTCGCCGGCGCCCTGGGCGACGCGGGCTCGCCGGCATCGGACTCGACACTCGGCCCGACCTCCGGCCTCAACGTCGACGGCCAGCACGACCACGTGTGGGATACCGTGGTGCCGACCTTCCTCTATTACAACATCCCGCTGCTGGTCTTCGGCTGGATTGCGGCAATGGTTTTGTAATCGGGTATATGCCTGCAGCCAATGCATGAAAATGGCTGCAGGCATATACAAGCCGATGTATCAAGCGGATGGCACGGCCATCCGCTTTTTCTTTCCCGCGTTTGCCGGCAGCTGATTGGACGTTCTGCTCGGCAAACCACAAAAGGCGCTTGAACCACCGAGGCACAGAAACATCGAGGAAACAAAACCTGAGAAATGCCGACCTGATTGGGCAGCCAGCACAGCAACATGGCATGCCGGCGTTCCACCGGGATTCCCTACGCTCAAAGCCGGCGTCCAGAGCGCTGCTTGAACAGGCATTGCCGCTCGATTCCCGCTTTGTCCATAGGAAAACCCCGTGGGACGCGGGAAGGCCGAAGTATTCTTTGCTGAGGTAGCTACCCGATCAGAAATACCGATGACGTGCTCCCGCATTTCTCTGTGTCGCTGTGGTTGATTTGGGGTTTGCCGAGATGCCTTGCCAAGCGAGTCCCGGCAACGAGGAGGGTCTGGGCTTTCTTTGATCCGCTGACACAGCGGACCCGCCGGTCTGCGGTGGTGCTTGCCCAGGCATTTGCGGAGCAGCCAAGTGTATATCGCTGGAGCCATTTACCAACATGGGCAAACGGCACATACCCATGAAAAAAACGGGAGGCCATCGCCTCCCGTTTTTCATGCGGACGTGGTGCTTACTTCAGCGTCACACCCCAGTTGCTTTCCACACACTTGGTGTACTGACCGTCGATCAGCGCGTTGTACGGGGTCTGGTAGCTGACCAGCTGGCACTTGTTCTCGCCGCCAACCTTCCAGTCCTTTTCCCAGTAGATGTTGAACGCAGCCGACGAACCGCCGTCGAAGCGGCCCATGCCGGCGCACTTCATCGATTCCTTCTTGATGTCCCAACCCAGCTCGCGGGAGAACTCGGTGTAGTAATCAATGCGGTTTTGCGCGGCGGCCTTGGTCGGGCTGTCCTGGCACTCGGCGTTGATGATCTGGATGGTGGTCGGGAAGTCGTTACCCAGCTGACGCGACTTGTCGAAGTCGTTCGGCACCCAGGTACCATCGATCACGTGCAGCATCGAGGGCTTCGGCGGTTGCGGATAGATGAAGAAGAACACGGCAGAGGCCAGGTTCAGCCAGGTATCGGCCACCAGCTCCGGATTGTTCAGCAGCTTGAACTGGTCACCATCGAACATGGCCTGCGAGAACGGGCCGTAGTTGTAGTTGTACGACAGCTGCTTGGCGCCACGGCCGAAGTAACCCTTGAACTTGCCATCCGGCAGCTTGCCGCAGGTCCAGGTCTTGTTGAAGACCGGGTCGTTGCACTCGGCGTTGTAGCCGGACATGCCTTCGGTCCAGCCCAGTTCGCGCACGTGCACCAGCGCCTGGCGCCATTCCGGGATGCCGAACTCGACGACGCTGTGACCACCGGTTTCCTGCGCGAAGTGCGCGAACATCGCGGCCAGCGAACGGCGGCAGATTTCGTCGCTGTTGCGACCATCGGCATAGGTGTCGCAGAAGGCCGGGAACTTGGCGACGGCCTGCAGGAAGCCGGTGTAGGTGTAGGACGGGTTGCGCACCTGGAAGAAGTAGTCGAACTTCTGCTGCGACACCAGCGCCTCGACGCGTTTTACATTCTCCGGATTGCTCGTCTTGCCGGGCGCCACGGCCTCGACCACGCTATTGGGCAGGGTGCGCACGGAGGCCTTCACCTTGCGGAAGATGTCGGAGTTGGTGAGCGTTGCCGCATAGGCTTCGGCTTCGGCCTTGGTCGGTACGCCGCCCGGCGCCGGTGTCGGTGTGGTCGAACCACCACCGCCGGTCGAACCACCGGTGCACGCACCACTATTCACCCAGACACCGCCCAGAGCCGGCTCATTGCCCTGCGTCCACCACTTGGCGCTGAAATTGCTGCCGAGATAGGACACTTTCGCACCGCCCTGGTAGGCCGTGCCGGCATTCCAGCCCGGTTCGCACGGCACGGTACCCACCGGCGGCGTCGGGGTCGGAGCGAGCGTCGGCGTGGCGGTCGGTGTGGCGGTCGGAGTAGCGGTTGGCGTCGGCGTGGCCGTCGGCTTCTGGGTCGGAGTCGGGGTGGCCGTGGGAGTCGCGGTCGGAGTCGGCGTTGCTGTCGGCTGTTGTGTCGGAGTCGGCGTGGCCGTGGGCGTTGCGGTGGGTTTCGCCGTCGGCGTGGCGGTCGGGGTCGGCGTGGCCGAACCACTTACTTCCGCCCAGGCGCCCCATTGCTGGGATCCCGGCACTTCGCCCTGCGTCCACCACTTGGCTTTCCAGGTCTTGCCCTGGTAGGTGGCGGTTTGGCCAGCGGTGTATACGCTGCTGGCATTCCATTCCGCAGCGAAAACGGACGCACTGAGGAACAGTCCGGCGACCAGCGCCGACAGTTTGATTCGAGTCATCTTCTCACACTCCATGTCCGGATCGTATTGCCGCGGGCGCCGGCAGGCGCCCCTATCGCGGGTTTCCGGTGCCCGCGAACCGGCATTGCTGATGGGAGTGTGTGACTGGTCGGACTATGCAGTGTTATGGCCCGGTCTTTGCCGGACATTGCGCATCATGTATTCGGATAGCGCCTACTAGACCACACTGGCGCCAATGGTATCAGCTTGTAGTGGCCCGTCAACAGTTACTTACAAACGGCATTTACCCCGGCACGGCAAGTGGTTTTTTGCCTGAAAACGATCAGACCAGCCCGGGCCACCCACCAAATAAGAAAATGATAATTTTCAAAAATAACGTTCGCATTTTATTCAATAAAATCATCAACCTAGCCACAAAAAGGCCACAAAGCCCGCATTCGGTCAATATGCCCTGCCAGCGCGGTGTTGCGTACGCCACTTTGCTTACAAAAAATTCGTAACGAAAATTGACAAGTACCGGCAAACGTGAAAAATTCCACCTCGCCTACCGGCAAGACGTAACAAAAAGCGTCCGCCTACCCCGCGAGAACGCCAGCGTCCTGATCTGATAGTCACCAGCAAGAGCTCGTCATGCCCGCAGCAGTGTCCCCGCTAGACTGCACGGGCCGACCCCCAAGAGCCGTTTGTGTGCGCATAAGAAGGGACCGGTAAAACCCGGCCCACAGTTGAACGGCTCCCGCCCGGGGGCCCAAACACACGGAAGATGAGGAAGTTCGAGATGAAAATGTTCCGACTGGCTGCACTGCCCGCAGCCTTGGCATTCGTTTGCGTGAGCGCCTTTGCTGCCGACTGGCAGTCCGGCACCGCCTACACCGCCGGCGCGCAAGTCAACTATCAGGGCCAAACCTGGGAAGCCAAGTGGTGGACCCAGGGTGAAGCTCCGGGCTCCAACCAGTGGGGCGCCTGGAAGCTGGTAGGCGCGACAACCAGCCCGACCGCCACCCCGACCCCGACTGGCACCGTCACCCCGACTCCGGGCGCTTGCTATGTGACCTACGCTGCCGCCACCGCTTACCCGGCCGCCAGCCGCGTAACCTTCAACGGCCGCAACTATGAAGCCAAGTGGTGGACCCAGGGCGACGACCCGAGCAAGTCCGGCGACTGGGGCGTATGGAAGGATCTGGGCCCGTGCGGCGGCACGACTGTAACGCCGACGGCCACCCCGACCGCTACCCCGACACCGACGGCTACCCCGACGGCCACTGCTACGCCGACTGCGACTCCGACGGCTACCGCAACACCGACGGCCACTCCGACGGCAACAGCTACGCCGACCGCCACTCCGACGGCAACGGCCACCCCGACACCGACTGCCACTCCGACCGTTACCCCGACTCCGGGCGAACCGTCCGCACGTCAGGTCGGCTCCTACTTCACCCAGTGGGGTGTGTATGGCCGCAACTATCAGGTCAAGGATGTCGACACCAGCGGCGCCGCAGCCAAGCTGACCTTCATCAACTACGCCTTCGGCAATATCTACCAGAAGAACGGTGGTTACGAGTGTGATGTTGGCGTGAACAAGCTGGAGCCGGGCGCCACCGACCCGAACGCACCGGGTGCAGCTACCGGCGGCGACTCCTGGGCTGATTACCAGCGTGGCGTTTCCGCCGCGCAATCGGTCGACGGCAAGGCCGACGAGTGGGGCTTCGCCTGGGATGATCCGCGCAATGGCAAGGAAGGCCCTCTGAAGGGCAACTTCAACCAGCTCAAGAAGCTGAAGGCCAAGTACCCGCACCTGAAGATCTATATCTCCCTGGGCGGCTGGACCTGGTCCAAGTGGTTCTCCAACGCGGCCAAGACCGATGCGCTGCGCAAGCAGCTGGTACGTTCTTGTATCGATACCTACATCAAGGGCAATGTGCCGTTCGACAACGGCTCCAATGCCGGTGGTCCGGGCGCAGCGGCCAACATCTTCGACGGCATCGACATCGATTGGGAATTCCCGGGTGTAGTTGGCCAGCCGTACAACACCGTTTCGCCGGACGACAAGAAGAACTTCACGCTGCTGCTGAAGGAATTCCGTGACCAGCTGAACGCTATCGGCAGCACCAACGGCAAGCACTACGGCCTGACCGTCGCCATCGGCGCAGGCAAGGACAAGATCGAGCAGACCGAAACCAGCGAGTACCACAAGTACCTCGACTGGATCAACGTCATGAACTACGACTACAACGGCGCCTGGGCCGCACAAGGTCCGACCGACTTCCAGTCGCACCTGTATGCCGACCCGAACAACCCGCAATACATCGACCCGAAGACTGGCCAGCGCAGCCTGGTGTCCTGGTACAACACCAATGACTCCATCCAGCTGCTGCTCAAGGGCGGCGTACCGGCGAACAAGCTGGTGGTGGGTGTAGCCAAGTATGGCCGCGGCTGGACCGGCGTACAGCCGGGCCCGAACGGCGACGGTCTGTACCAGAAGGCTACCGGTGGTGCCAAGGGTACTTACGAAACCGGTATCGAGGACTACAAGGTACTGAAGAACGCTCCGGGCAAGCTGTACTACCACCCGGTGACCAAGCAGTCCTACAAGTTCGACGGCAACAACTGGTGGAGCTATGACACCCCGGCCGACATCGCGCTGCGTGCCCAGTACGTGCGTGACAACAACCTGGGTGGCCTGTTCAGCTGGTCGCTCGACGGCGACACGCCGGATGCCGAACTGACCAAGGAAATGGCCAAGGTCAAGTAATCTGCCCCGGCAGACGGCTTGCTTCAGAAAACCCTCCTGGCAACGGGAGGGTTTTTTCTTGGCTCTGCCCCGGAACCGGGTTGCAGCGTCGCTTGCGCCACAGGCATACCGGATTGGGCCGCCGCTGCAGCAAGGCATGATTCATCAGCCGCTTATGACTCTTCCGTGTACCGAGCAGGCTTTCCAGTCAGGGTTCGTCATGCGGGCCACCACCATACCCAATCGGGTTATTCATCAAGGCCCATGATGAGCAATGGCTGCACGCATATACCCAAGGTCACGATGCAGACACCGGTGAACACAGTGCCCGAGACGCTGACGCCGTGCCTCCTGAAACAGGGGCATGATCAGCCAAACAAAACCCTCTCCACTGGAGAGGGTTTTGTTTGGCTGGCGTCCGGGTGATCCGGCTCAGTGCGGCTCGCTGCTGATGCGCGAAGGGTGGTGGCCCTGGGTGAAATACAGCGGGCGCTGCTTGGTTTCGCCAAAGATGCGCCCCAGGTACTCACCAAGCACGCCGATGAAGAAGAGCTGGATGCCGCCCAGGAAGAGCACGGTAACCATCAGCGAGGGATAGCCGGGCAGGTCGTGATCGAGAAACAGTGTCTTGCCGATGATCCACAGGCCAAACAGAAAGGCCGAGAAGGCCGTGAAAATGCCGATGTAGGTGGCGATCTTCAGCGGTGCGATGGTAAACGACGTGATGCCTTCGAGCGCGAAATTCCACAGCTTCCAGTAATTGAACTTGGTTTCGCCGGCCGCACGCGGGTCGCGGCGGTATTCGATGGCCTTGGACGGAAAGCCCACCCAGGCGAACAGGCCCTTCATGAAGCGGTGTTGCTCGCGCAACTGCAGCAGCGCGTCGACCGAGCGGCGGCTCATCAGGCGATAGTCGCCGACGTCGCGCGGGATTTTCACCTTGCCGGAAACCTTGTCCATGACCTTGTAGAACGCACTGGCCGTGGCCTTTTTCAGCCAGGTTTCACCATCGCGGTGCGTACGCTTGGCATAGACAATGTCGTAACCCGCGCGCCATTCGCGGATGAAGTCGTGAATCAGCTCGGGCGGGTCCTGCAGGTCGGCGTCGATCACGATCACCGCATCGCCGCTGGCATGATCGAAACCGGCCGTCATGGCGATTTCCTTGCCGAAATTGCGCGACAGGTTGACACTCGCCACGCGCGCGTCGCGCTCGCAGAAACCGTCGATGATGGCCTGCGTGCGGTCACGGCTGCCGTCATTCACAAAGATCATTTCGCAGCGGTAATCGGGCAACTCGTCGAACAGCGCGCTCATGCGCTCGTAGAACACGCCGAGCACGGCCTCTTCGTTGTAGGCCGGCACCACGACGGAAAGCAGCGGTTTGGTCATCTCTTCAACTCCATCCATGGCCATGCGGCCTTATTGTTATTACAAACCCGTTATTGCAAAGCAGATTCCTGATTAGGCAGCTACCTCAGCAAAGAACAATTCGTCATTCCCGCGAAAGCGGGAATCCAGCGATAATGCGTTTTCTAGCGGCGCTCTGGATGCCGGCTTTCGCCGGCATGACGAGTTACTGAGCTGGCTACCTAATCAAGACCAGATTTACCACAGAGACACAGAGGTCACAGAGCAGACCAGGCATGCTCCCTTCTGTGATTCAATTTTTCAGCGCCCGGCAGCGGGCTGGTGGCGAAACGCCCAGAGCTTGCTGCCGGCAAAATTCCAGAACAGGCAGATGCCGGTGACCAGCAGTTGCGCCCACCAGTGCGGCCAGACCAGCTGGGTGGCCAGCAGCCACATCAGCCCGGTATTGAGCAGCCAACCTGAGCCGGCGATCACGTAGAACTTGCTGGCAGCCTCCAGATGACTCTTGCTGCTGGCGAAGGTGAAATGGTAATTCAGCAGGTAGTTCACCACCGAGCCCAGCAGATAGCCCAGCCCCGAAGCCAGATCGGGGCGCCAGCCCAGCACATCGGCACCGACAAACAGCACCGCATACTGTGCCAGGGTACCCACCCCACCTACCAGCGCGAACCGCAAGAACTGCTTGAGCCCTGGCGACATACCCCCCTTGATCATGGGCGACGTACCCACAGGCCGACGCGCTGGTCCGGATTGCCCTGGAACTCAATCCACGCATACTGGCCGCCAATCGCCTGATTGACCAGCGCCCAGGCGCCGGGCACGGCATTGTGGTCACGGTAATTCCAGACGATGTATTCAACCTTGTTGGCGAGCAGCCAGTCGGACGCATTGGGCAAGGTGCCGGCGTAGAACTGGCGGATCTGTTCCTTCAGCGCCCAGGCCTGGCCGACACTGCCGTGCCAGGTCATCAGGTGCGATGGCCAGCCCAGCAGATTGGGCTTCACGGCAAACACCGCATAAATGCCCGAATCGGTGTAGGCGTCGCCATACCAGTTTTCCAGCACGATGCCATAGGGCGCCTTTTCCAGGTAGCGGAACATGTCACGCACCGTGGCGTCGCGCGTGTACAGGCCATGCGCGTGCAGCTTGCCCAGATCGCCCTTGCCGGTGTAGATCCAGTAGCGCGCCACATCGTAGGCGTAGATATTGATCAAGAGCAGCGAGCCCACCGTCACCCAGCGCACCCACTTCTTGGCGCTCATCAGCAGGGTGACACTCATCGCCACCGAGGCGCCGGTCCAGATCCAGCCCCACCACTTCATCGTGGTATTGGTGCGGTCGTAACGGCCACCGGTCGGATCGTCGACGTAGATGATTTCCGAAATCGCCAGCAAACCAAGGAACACCACCGAGAACAGCAGCGCAATGCGGCGCGTTTCCTTCTGCCACACGCCCAGGGCGGCAAACAGCAGGATGGGCCAGTGCACGGCGATAAACTGCATCAGCGGCGTGTGGTTGTACGATTCGACCAGCTTGATCGGCGTCGCCAGCGATTTGGCGGTAAAACCGGCCAGGAAGGGGTACAGCAGCAGGAAGCCGCCAATGCCGCCCGCCAGCAGCGCCGCCCAGTTCGGCGGCTGGCGATTCATGTAGCGCCAGGCGATCCAGCCCAGCACCAGCGCCCCCTGCAGCGGGAAGGTCCAGGTGTTGGTGGCGATCATCACCGGCACGGTGAGCGCCAGCAGCGCCTCATACACAAAGGTCGATTCAGCCGGCTCTGCCACGCCGCCGTCTTCCGCGCGCCTCGCCGGCCTTGCCGTCTCAATGGCTCCGATGGCGGCAATCGCCAGCAGCAAGAGGAAGAAGCCGCCCAGTGGCGGGTGATAGTCGCCGACATAGAACTGGTAACCGAAATCCTCGCCGGGCAGCTCGCGCGGCTCCCAGCTCGGGCTGGCCTGCTTGGGGAACACGCGCTGACCAAATTCGGTATTCAGGCGCTGATCCAGGAGGCCGATGAAACGCTGGCTGGCCCACATGCCGTCGTTGGCATGGTTGACCATGTCCTGCTCGCTGGCGTTCGCCGGCGCCTTGTAGGACAGATGAACGAAGGGCGTGGCGCCGGTGCCGCCGAAGGTCAGCGTCAGCACCACCAGCCAGCGCAGCCAGGCCTGCTTGAGGAAGCGCGCGGCGAAATCCCAGGCCAGCGTGATCGGCAAGGCCATCAGCAGCGCAAAGGCCACGTTGTAGGTCAGCCCCGGGCCCATGCCGAAAATGCGCCCCATCAAGGCCGCGCCGTAATGCTGGAAGGCATAGTAGAAGTCGAACTTGTTCGGCGGGAACCAGTGATCCAGCGGCGGCAGCTGCGCGCCCGGCAGGTAGTTGCCGATGAAGAACAGGTCGGTGACGCGCTCGGAGGTCGGATAAATGACCGGAAACGCCCACTTCCACGCCATGCCGTAGGCAAAGGCCAGCACGAAGACCAGCTCGGCGCGCCAGAAGGCCAGCTCACCCAGGCGCTTGCGCTCGGCATACAGCAGAAAGACGGCTGCTGCCGTGGTCAGCGGCCAGGCCCAGGCCAGCTTGCCCAGTCCGACAAAATGCTCGATGAAGAAAAACAGCAGGCAGAACAGCAAAATGCCGGCCGATCGCGCCAGGGCGAAGGATGGAATCCAGCGACTCATCAGCGTCGTGAGCCCCGCCACATTCACCAGCAACAGCAGGAGCGTAAAGAGGTAATAGATCAGGTTCATGGTTGTCTCGGTTCTGAAAGCTTAGCGCGCGCTGCGGCGCTCCCAAATGCCGGCCTCCTGGCCGCCGTTCTGATAGAAGGGACGCCAGTGGTAGTCGCGGCCGATCTGGATATTGATCTGCTGGCGCACGCCGGCCGTGCGCACATCGTCACCGAAAGTCCAGACGATGTAGCGCACCTGGTGCTTGTCGAGCCAGCCCAGCGGATCGGCGAGCTGGCCACGGTAAAAGGCCCGCACTTCGCCGGTGAGCTGCGTCACGAAGCTCGGCTGCCCGCGCCATTGCGCGACATGATCGGACCAGCCGAGCAGCACGCCCTTGCCGGCATTGAGCGACAGCGCCGAGGTGGCCGAATAGGCGCCATGTTCGACGGCCTCCAGCACCACGCCATCCGGCGAATTCTTCAGGTGCGTGAGCATGTTGCGGCTGATTTCATCCTGCTTCAGCCAGCCGTGGCCCGCCATCTGTCCCTTGTTGGGCTTGTCCGAATGCAGCCAGTACGACGCAATCGGCAGGGCATAGCTCAGCGAGGCGAACATCACTAGCATGGCCAGAACGCGCACCGGCAGCGCGCGCGCGGCCAGCGCGACGCTGCCCAGACCCACCAGCGCCGCCGGCCACAGCCAGGACCACCACTTCAGCGTGGTATTGAAGCGCTCGTACTTGCCGCCCATCGGATCGTCGACATAGATCATTTCCGACATCAGCAGCAAAAAGGCCAGCGACAGGGCCAGCCAGCCAGCCCAGCGCTGCTGGCGCCGCATGAACACACCCAGTGCCAGCAGAATCAGCAGCGGCCAGTGCATCGCCAGGAAAAAACGCCAGGGCGTATGGTCGGCCGCCTTCACCCAGGCCACCGGCGCCGACAGCGAGGCCGGAGCAAACTGGCTGAAGAAGGGATAGATCAGGGCAAAGCCCAGCAGCAAACCGCCGAGCAGCGCCGGCCACTCGTTGGCCAGCGTGTGCCGGCGGTGGATCAGCCAGAAGCCCAGCAGCAGGCATTGCAGCGGAAACACCCAGGCATTGGTCACCAGCACCAGCGCCGGCGTCATGCCCAGCGCAATACCCGGCAGCATATCCGCCCACACCCTTTTCTGCTCTTTGGCTACGGGCACATACCCCTCCTCGGGAGTGGGGTCTTGCTCCGGTTGCGGACGCTGGCCGCGCAAGGTCAGCGCCAGGGTGAACAGCAGCAGCACCAGGCCGCCCAGCGGCGGGTGATAATCGCCCAGATGGCTGAGATAGGCCACGGTTTCCAGCGGCAGCTCGCGGTTTTCCTTGAAGAAATAGCCACGCGGATCGCCAGCCACGGCCACGCCCAGCGGGGTATTCACCCGCTCGTCGAACATGCCGGAAAAGCGCGTACTGGCCCAGATGCGATCAACCGCCTGCTGACGGGCATCCACCTGCGGGTCGGCCTTGACCATCAGCGGCATCAGCGGTGCCAGCCCGTTACCGCCCAGCAACAGGGTCGCCACCACCAGAGCGCGGGCCCAGCGCTGGCGCAGGAAATGGCTCGCGACCTCCCAGGCCAGGCTAGCCAGAAAGGCAATCAGCAAGGCCCAGCCCAGGTTCATGGCCAGACCGGCCTCCAGACTGAAGAGGCGCGCGAGCAGCGCGGCGCAGTAATGCTGGAAGGCATAGTAGAAATCGAACACGCCACCGGCCAGCCAGTGATCCGCCGCCGGCAGCGTCTGCCCGCCCAGGTAATTGCTGATGAAATACAGGTCGGTGAGTTTTTCCGAACCGGAATCAATATTGGGAAAGGCAAAGCGCCAGGCAAAGCCATAGGCAAAGGCCAGCCAGAACACCAGCTCGCCGCTCCAGAACGCCCGCTGCGTGCGCCAGTCGCGCAAGCGCCAGATGGCCAGGCCGGAAGCCAGTGTGGTCAGCGGCCACAGCCAGGACAGACTGCCCAAACCGTGCAGATGCTCGATGGCGAACAGCACCAGGGTGATGAAGAGTACCGCCAGCAGCCGGGAGCTGGCACTGCCGCGCTCGCCGCCCGGCAGGCAACGCTGCATGGCCGCCGTCAGCCCGGTCAGATTGAACAGGACGAGCGCGGTCGTCAGCAAGAGATAGATCAGATGCACGCTTACAACTCCCTCCATCGCCACCCGGTGCGGACCGGGAATGCCATTCCGCGGCCAATGTTCGCCCAAGGGCATGATTTTATGTAGTGAGGCGGGCCATTCTACGTAACAGCGATTTGCCGGAGCAAGACTTCCTTACAATTTTCCGCCAGACGCGACAGTATGCCGGCAATCCGTGACGTTCACCATTTCACCTTTGCGAATTCAAGCCGGATTGTCCTGCGCCATTCCTGCGTGACCGCAAGCAAAATCGCGCCCTGGCAGGCAGGGATGCAAAAAAACAACGGCGTCCAAAGCAGTGCAAAACACTCACCACAACGGTGCAACGCAACATGAAACGATGCTGCAACAGGGATTTAGCGCCCATCCGCCTTGTGTGCATTGCACCATCTGCACGCTATATAAGAATTCTCTAAATTAATCACGGATGTAGTCGAAATTTTTTGCATACAAAATGATTGACAGCCGAAATACATTCTGTAAAAAATACGCCCACACCAAACGACAAGCACTTGAATTCCAAATACTTTAAACAGGAATTCAATAGCTTTTCCGGTGATTGCAAATTGCTTACACAAAATATACGCAGCCAGACCAGGCGAGCGAAGACGCACAAAATTAGCCGCTTATTAACCGGGCGGACATAAAAAGCAAGGCAATCAATCGGCTGGTGTAAAAACGTCGGCAAGTTCTGGATGAAGCTTGCCGGTCAATGCCGGGGTTACAAGAAGCCGCCCCGCAAAAACAGGAAGATGAGGAAGCTCTAACATGAAGAAGTTCCGCCTGGCCGTACTGCCGGCCGCTCTCGCACTGGTCTGCTCCGTCGCTTTCGCCGCTCCGCAGTGGCAAGAAGGCAATACCTACAATGCCGGTACCGTTGTCACTTATAACGGCAATGATTACAAGGCTCTGGTTACCCACACCGCTTATGTAGGCACCAACTGGAACCCGGCGTCGAGCCCGACCCTGTGGACCCTGGTAGGCACCGGCACCGCTACCCCGACGCCGACCGCTACCGCTACTCCGACGGCCACTCCGACCACTACCGCTACTCCGACTGCCACTCCGACCGTCACCGCCACTCCGACCGGCTCGGCTGGCTGCTATGACGCCTGGAAGTCCGGCACTGCCTACACCGGCGGCCAGAAGGTTACCTATAACGGCCGCAACTACGAAGCCAAGTGGTGGACCACCGACACTCCGAGCAACAGCGAATGGGGCCCCTGGAAGGATCTGGGCGTTTGCGGTACCACCGGCGGCACTCCGACCCCGACTGCAACGGCCACTCCGACTGCTACCCCGACCGCAACTGCCACTCCGACCGCCACCCCGACCGCAACCGCTACGCCGACTGCGACTCCGACGGCTTCGCCCACCCCGACCCTGCCGCCGCCGACCATCACACCGACCATCGTTCCGACCCTGCCGCCGGGTGGCGAAGTAGCTCCGCCGGCCGAAGCACAGGTTGGCTCCTACTTCACCCAGTGGGGCGTATACGGTCGCGACTATCAGGTTGCCGACATCATCAGCAACGGCACCGCCAATCAGCTGACCTTCATCAACTACGCCTTCGGCAACATCTATCCGAAGAATGGCGGCTACGAGTGCGGCATCATCAACAAGCTGGAAAGCGGCAATGGTGATGGCGGCGACGCCTGGGCCGACTTCGGTCTGACCGCCAAGCGCCGTGTCGATCCGTCCGACACCATCAAGTGGGACGACAAGCTGGCCGGCAACTTCCGCGAATTCGTGGCCTACAAGAAGAAGTTCCCGAACACCAAGCTGTTCATTTCGCTGGGCGGCTGGACCTGGTCCAAGTACTTCTCCGCAGCGTCGATGACCGATGCCCTGCGCAAGCAGCTGGTCAAGTCGTGTATCGACATCTATATCAAGGGCAACCTGCCGGTCGTTGACGGCCGCGGTGGTCCGGGCTCCGCAGCCGGCCTGTTCGACGGTATCGATATCGACTGGGAATTCCCGGGCGTACAAGGCGTGGGTTACAACACCGTATCGCCGGCCGACAAGCAGAACAACACCCTGCTGCTCGCCGAATTCCGCAAGCAACTGGATGAGCTGGCTGTCAGCACCGGCAAGAAGTACTACCTGACCGTGGCCATCGGTGTCGGCAAGGACAAGATCGACATGACCGAGCCGCAGGCGTACAGCAAGTATCTCGACTGGATCAACATGATGACGTACGACTTCAACGGTGGCTGGGCGGCACAAGGCCCGACCAACTTCCAGTCGCACCTGTATGCTGATCCGGCCGATCCGACCTACAAGTGCTCCGGCAAGGCTGGCGACACCTGCTTCGGCGACCGCAGCCTCGTGTCCTTCTACAACGTGAACGACTCCGTCAACCAGCTGATCAACGCTGGCGTGAACCCGAAGAAACTGGTTCTGGGCGTACCGTTCTACGGCCGTGGCTGGACCAATGTCGCCAACGCCAACAACGGTCTGTACCAGACTGCCAATGGCGCGGCTCGCGGCACTTATGAAGCCGGCATCGAGGACTACAAGGTACTGAAGAACGCTCCGGGCAATGTGTTTGTTCACCCGGTGACCAAGCAGTCCTGGAAGTTCGACGGCAGCAACTTCTGGTCTTATGACACTCCGGAAGTCATCCAGACCAAGATCGACTACCTGAAGTCCAAGGGCATGGGTGGTGTGTTCAGCTGGTCGCTGGATGGCGATGACAGCGCCGGCACTCTGGCCAAGGCCATGGGCAAGGTTCGTCAATAAGCAGTCTTGACGCCTGAAAAACCCTCCCGGCGACGGGAGGGTTTTTTTTCGGTTTTCCTGACTGACAACGCAATGCAATCATTCTGAAAAAAGCCCCCTGCAGCGACCAGGCCGCCTTGGCGCAAACCCGCGTCAATTCAGGCTTTGCACCGAAAAAAACCTTGCCACGGAAGCTGACAGGCAGTTAGCATGGGATATCCGGGTTCGTCGTCGTGCGAGCCTTTGCGCGCCCTGAATAACTGTTCGAGATGGCCATGCAAACGAAACAAAAACACATTCATTCCCTGCGCGGCTTCACGCTGCTTGAATTGCTGGTCGTACTGCTGATCATTGCCCTGCTTGCCGGCTATGTCGGCCCCAAGCTGTTCGGCGAGGTCGGCAAGGCCAAAACCAAGACCGCCATGAGCCAGATGAAATCGATCGCCGGTGCGCTCGACCAGTATCGTCTCGACAATGGCCGTTATCCGAGCACCGAAGAAGGCCTCGCGGCACTGACCAAGAAGCCTGCCAGCGCCAGCAACAAGTGGGCCGGCCCCTATCTGATGAAGGATGCGCCGAACGATCCGTGGGATCGCCCCTATGTCTACAAGGTGCCGGGCGACAACGGCCGTGATTACGAGCTGCTGAGCTACGGCCTCGACGGTCGCGCCGGCGGTGAAAGCGAAGACGCCGACATCAGCTACTGGCAGTAAGCCGGTTTCCAGCAGGATCAGTTCCCCTTTCCATGCGTTTCCACGTCAAAGCCCTCGTCAAAGGCGTCATGCAGGAGCTCGAAGTCGAAGCTGGCAACGAGCAGGACCTGCGTGAACAGCTGCGCCAGAAAGGCATGCAGCTGATCGCCGCACGCCCGGCCGCCCGCCTGCGACTGAGCCTGGGCGAGAAGGGCTTTCAGCTCTCGCTGTTTACCCAGGAGCTGATCGCCCTGCTCGACGCGGGCCTGACACTGATCGAAGCGGTGGAAACCCTGAAGGAAAAAGCCGGCACCGACGGGCACGGCGCGGTGCTCAACCGCATGATCGAAAGTCTGTACCAGGGCCTGCCACTCTCGAAAGTATTGGGCCAGATGCCCGAACACTTTCCTCCGCTTTACATTGCCACGGTGGGCTCGGCGGAAAAGACCGGCCACCTGGCCGATGCGCTCAAGCGTTACCACCACTACGAAAGCCGCCTGCAGATGGTGCGCAAGAAAATCGTGTCGGCACTGGTCTATCCGATGGTCATCATCACCATCGGTGGCGCCATCATGCTGTTCCTGCTGTTCTATGTGATTCCCAAGTTCAGCCAGATCTACGCCTCGATGCGCAATCTGCCCTTCGCGGCGCAGGTCATGCTGTGGTGGGGTGAACTGGTGCACCAGCATGGCCTGCTGCTGTTTGGCGGCATCATCGCTGCCATCGCGGTGGTGGTCTTGCTGCTGCGCTCCCCCGCCGTCAAGTCGCGCATCAAGGAAGCCTTCTGGCGACTGCCCAAGGTGGCGCAATACCAGCGCCTGTTTGCCCTGACCCGTTTCTACCGCACCGTGGGCCTGCTGCTCTCGGGTGGCCTGTCGATCGTCGCGGCGATGGAACTGGCGGCGCAATTGCTGCCCGCCTCAATGAAACTCGCTTTGACCCAGGCAATCACCGACATCCGTACCGGCCAGTCACTGTCGGCGACCCTGCCGCGCTATGGCCTGACCACGCCGGTTTCCGAGCGCCTCTTGCGCGTCGGCGAGCAGAGCGGCGAACTGGCCACGATGAGTGAACGCGCCGCACAGTTCTGCGACGAAGAAGTAGAGCGCGCCATCGAAATGTTCACCCGCCTGTTCGAGCCCATCCTGATGCTGGTGATCGGCGTACTGATCGGCACCATCGTCTTCCTGCTTTACATGCCCATCTTCGAGCTGGCTGGAAACATGCAATGAGCGCCCTTACCCTCGATTTCATTCTGGCGCTGCGGCAAAACTCGGAAGGGAAAGAACTCCCGCCGCTGATTGCCCAGTTGCTTGGCCTGGATGCCGCCGCCTACGTGCGCGAAGTTTCAGCTTTGCTTGGCATGCCCGGTTTTGTGCGCGCCGACCTCGAAAAGCTGACGCTGCGTTACGACATCCTGGGGTTTACCGATGCAGCCTCCCGCCTGTGTGTCGTTGCCGAGCATCCCCAGGGGGGGTATTGGTTTATCGTTGCGGATCCCTTTGATCCGCTGATCCGCAACTGGGCCATGCAGCACCTGGGCGTGCCCTTCAGCATGGCGTTCGCCTTCCACGACGATCTGCGCAACTTTTTCACCGAGCTGGAAACCTCGCATCGGGCGATGGACCAACTGGCCGTCAGCGAGGCCGGCGAGGCCAGTACCGACGGCATTCCGGAAATCTCGCTTGCCTCGCTTGCCAAGGACAGCAACCCCGTCGTAAAGCTGGTCAACTCGACCCTGTACGACGCGCTGAAGTCGAAGGCCTCCGACATCCACATGGAAAGCACGCCGCAGGGCCTGACGATCAAGTACCGCATCGACGGCGTGATTCTCGGTGCCGGCGGCGCCAACGGTGTGGAGACGGCCGAGCAGGTGATCTCGCGGCTGAAGGTGCTGGCCGACCTCGACATTTCCGAACATCGCATTCCGCAGGATGGCCGCTTCAAGGTGCTGCTCAATGGCCGCGAAGTCGATTTCCGCGTGTCCATCATGCCGTCGATCCACGGCGAAGACGCCGTGCTGCGTATTCTCGACAAGCAAAGCACGAGCAATTCCTTCACCAAGCTGCAACTCGACATCCTCGGCCACGAGCAAAGCACGATGGCCGCCATCCGCTCGCTGGCGCGCGAACCCTACGGACTGCTGCTGGTTACCGGCCCGACCGGCTCGGGCAAGTCGACAACGCTGTACGCCACGCTATCGGAAATCAATACCGGTGATGAGAAGATCATCACGATTGAAGATCCGGTCGAGTACCAGCTGCCCGGCATTCTGCAGATTCCGGTCAACGACAAGAAGGGCCTGACCTTCGCGCGCGGCCTGCGCTCCATCCTGCGTCACGACCCGGACAAGATTCTCGTCGGCGAAATCCGCGACGGCGAAACCGCGAACATTGCCGTGCAGGCCGCGCTGACCGGTCACCTGGTACTCACCTCGGTGCACGCCAACAGCGTGTTCTCGGTGCTCGACCGTTTCATGCACATGGGTGTCGAGCCGAACTCCTTTGTCGATGCGCTGATCGGCGCCGTTGCCCAGCGTCTGATCCGCAAGATCTGCCCGCATTGCATCACCGACGATTACCCGACCAATGAATTGCTCGAGCAGTCCGGCCTCTATCCGGCCGATGTGCGGGGCTGGACGTTCCGCAAGGGGGCAGGTTGCAATCATTGCCGCAATACCGGCTATCTGGGGCGCAAGGCCATTGCCGAAGTGCTGCGGCTCAACGACGAATTGCGCGAAGCCATCGCCAGCCGGGCGCCCGCCGTGCAGGTCAAGCAGATGGCCGTGCAGTCGGGCTTTCAGTCGATCCGGCAGGTAGCCCTGCTGTCGGTCGCGCGCGGCGAAACCACTTTGCAGGAAGTCAATCGTGTCACCTTTGTTGATTAAGCATACGATCTGGCTCAACGGGCACGAGTGCCACATGGTCAGCCATGCGCTGGGCAAGCGCACGCCCGTCTGGCAGGGCAGCCAGCAGCTCGACCGCGAAAACCAGCTGCTGTTGACGCAATTGCAGGATCTGGTCGATACCGCGCCGCGCGGCAAGCTCGGTCAGGACTCCGTCCATTTCGTGCTCGGCGCACCGCTGGTGCGCCACACCATGCTCAGCTGGCAGGATAATCTGCGCACGCTGGATGACTGGAAGGGTTACGCCAGCGTGCTGTTTGCCCAGCAATACGGCGTGGACATCAGCCAGTGGCGCATCCAGATCGCCGAGGAAGGCTATGGCCGCCCCCGGCTCGCCATCGCCATGGATGAATTGCTTTACCAGACCATTCTCGATGTCGTGCGCAATGCCCGGCTGCGCCTGCAAGGTGTCGAGCCGCTGCTGGCCCAGGTCGTGAACCGGCATTTCCGCCAGCTGAAGCACACCGAATACGCCCTGCTCATTCTGGAGCGGCAATTTGCCCATGTGGGTTTCTGGCGTGATCGGCAATGGCAATCGGTGAGCTGCCAGCCCTTCCAGGCCGGCAGCACGCTCAAGCGCGAGCAACTCTCCGCCCTGCTGCGCGACACCGCCATTCTCACCGGCCAGCCGCTGCCGGCCGAGGCCTACCTGAGCGCCGTCGATATCGATGCCAGCGACGTGGACGTCCATGCCGACGGGCTGATCTGGCTGGGCGCCCCCCTTCCCCAGTTCGCCAGTCCGGAGCCGCTCGCGTGAAGCCGCTTTTTCTTGACTTCCACCGCTCGCGTCAGGTCGTTCCCTGGCTGGGCCTTCTGCTGATTGCCGCCGGTACGGTTGCCATCCTTTCGGTCATGACCCAGCTGGATGTGGTCGACCAGCAACGCATCCAGCTGCTGCAGGACGAAGAAGACCTTGAGCTGAAATTGCGTCGCGGCCAGGCGCAGCAGCAATCCGAAGAAGCCTCCTCGCCGGCCACGCGCAAGCAGATCGATGCCCGTCTTGCACAGCTGCTGTCGCCGCAGCCGCTGCTGGCTACCGTCGAAACGCACTGGTCCGCCGATGTGGCCCTGCTGAAACTCGACCTCGACACGACAGCGAAGGATGTGAAGCTGGATCTGGAAGCCCGCAATCTCAACGACCTGCTGCTGTTCATCGACCGGCTGGAAGCAGACCCCGGCGTTGATCTCGTAACGCTGGCCCGCAGTGCCGCCAAGCTGGGAGACCCGCACCGCGCCATCACTGCAGCCGTGGAAATCAGCTGGCGCAAGGCCTCGGCCGCCGCCGCTGCGGCGAGTACCCCCGCCTCACAGCCGGCCTCGGCTCCGGCTGCGCCACAGGGCAATGCCGCGGCCAGCGCTGCGGCTGCCGCCAGCAAGACCACTCCGGCCGCATCGGGGGTGACGCGATGATCAACAAGGCCCAATTCCAGTGGTATTTGCGCCAGCTGCCGCGCTATGGCGGCCTGCTTGCACTGATCGGCCTGGTCCTGCTGGGACTGGCCGGGACACTGTATCTGCAGAAACTGGAGCCTGCCCGCAAGGCGCTGCAGGATCGCGAAGAGGAAATCAGGCGCAAATCCGCCCAGCTGCGCACGCTGGTCGTCAGCAGCAAGGCCAGCGCCGCCATCGGCGAGGTGCCGCTGAACCAGCCGGAAACCTACACCTTTTTCCTGCGCCGCCTGAATCAGCTCAACGAAAGCCACCAGATCAATCCGAGCCAGATGGACTACAAGACGGCGCTGGAGCAGGAAGGTCATTTTGTCCGCTACAGCCTGCAATTCGGTGCCACGGGCACCTACCCGAAACTGCGCGACTGGCTGGATGCCGTACAGGGCATTCCCGGCGTACGGGTTGAAGTGGTGAACATGAGCCGCAGCCAGATCGCCGAAGAGCAGCTGAGCGTGCAAATCCAGCTCTCCTACCTGACGGAGGTGCGCTGATGCTGTCGCGTCCATTGCAGCTGGTGCTGCTGATCACCGCAGGCCTGGTGGGCTACACCTGGTGGCAGGAAAAGCAGCACGATGAAGCCGCTGCCGAGCTGGAAACGCCTGCCCGCCGCGCGCCGAAGCGCGCCGAAGCGCCGCCCCGCGCCGCTTCGGCGGCCAGTGCCGCCAGTGCGGCGGCAATTCAGAAAGGCAGCCCGGTCGCCAGCGCCGCCAGTGCCGTAGTCAACCTGTTTCCGCGCCAGACCTGGGCGCCGCCCCCTACCCCCACACCGGTGCCACCGCCGCCGCCCCCGCCGTCCGCGCCACCACTGCCGTTCGTCATGGCCGCCAGCTGGCACGAGAACGGCATCGACCAGTTCATCGTCGAAGCCCAGGGCCAGCAGTTTGTGCTCTGCGAGCAATGCAACAGCGTCGGCCGCATTCGGCCGGGTGATACCGTTTTGGGCGTCTACCGCCTCGACAGGGTAAGTCGCGATCTGATCGTGTTTACCTATCTGCCCTTGAATCAGCAGCAACAGCTGCCCACCGGAGGAACGCCATGAAGCGTGCCCTGATTTATTCGATGCTCAGCGTAAGCATCCTCGCCGGCTGCGCAGCCGAAATGGCGCGCAAGGAAGGCGAAGACCTGATTGTCCAGGGCGACCCGGAAACCGGGCTGCGCCTCATGCAGGACAAAGTGGCCAGCTATCCGGACAACATCCCCCTGCGCACGGCCTTCCAGACGCAGCTGAACCAGCATCTGCTGCGGCTGCTGGCGGAAGGTGATGCTGCACGCAATGCCGGCAACAGCGCAGTGGCCATCAGCAAATACCAGCAGATTCTGGCCTGGGCGCCTACCAACGAGCGGGCCCGCGAAGGCGCGCGCCTGATCGAGCTGGGCGTGCGTCACGAGTCGATGCTGAAGTATGCCAACGAGATCAAGCTGACCCAGCCCAAGGAAGCGCTGACCATTGCCCGCCAGATCCTGCGCGACAACCCGGGCAACCAGCAGGCCAAGGCGCTGGCTTACCAGATGGAAGACAAGCTGTCGCGACAGTCGCTCAAGCCTGCGCTCTCGGCCAATCTGCAAAGTCCGATTTCCCTGCAGTTCCGTGACCAGCCGCTGATCAGCGTGTTCGAAATCATTTCGCGCGCGGCCGGCGTCAACTTCATTTTCGACAAGGATGTGCCGCCCAACCTGAAGGCTACGGTCTTTGCGCGCAATACCACCGTCGAGGATGTCATCAACCTGCTGCTGACCACCAACCAGCTTGATCGCAAGATTCTCAACGAAAACACCATCCTGGTATTCCCGAAGCGTCCGGACAAGGACCGGGACTACAAGGACCTGTCGCTGCGCACCTTCTACCTGAACAACGCCGACCCCAAGCAGGTGCTGGCGATGATCAAGCAGATGCTGAAAACCCGTGACGTCTACATCGACGAGCGCCTGAACATGCTGGTGATGCGCGACACGCCGGAGGCCATCGCCGTGGCCGAACGCCTGATCGCCGCGCAGGACATTGCCCAGCCCGAAGTGGTGCTCGAAGTCCAGGTGCTGGAAGTCAATGACTCCGATGTGCTGGATCTGGGCATCAAGTATCCGGCTTCGGTCAGCGGCACCGTGTACGGCACCGGCTTTGACGACAAGCGTATTGCCGGCCAGGTCATCCTTGACCAGATCGGCAGCCTGAACAAGGGTGACGTGCTGGTGAACCTGGGCTCGCCCACGATCACGGCGAATTTCCAGCAGCAGACCGGTCGCGGCAATCTGCTGGCCAATCCGAATATCCGGGTTAAGAACAAGGAAAAGGCGAAAATCGTCATTGGTGACCGCGTGCCGGTGGTGACGACGACCAACTCCAATGGTGTCGTCTCGGAAACCATCAACTACCAGGATGTGGGCCTGACGCTGAATGTCGAACCGTCGATCAGCAACGAAGGCGACATCGGCGTGAAGCTGACACTGGAAGTCTCCAACATCACGCGTACCATCACCACGTCGACCGGCCTGCTGGCCTATCAGATCGGCAACCGCCGCGCCGAAACCAATTTGTCCGCGCGCGATGGCGAAACGCAGGTTCTGGCTGGTCTGCTCAATCGGGTGGAGAAGAATGAAGGCAGCGGGCTGCCCTTCCTGAGCAAGGTGCCCTTGCTGGACCGCATCGCCGGCACCAAGAAAACCGAAAGCACCAAGACCGAAATCATCCTGATGATCACGCCGCGCATCGTCAAGGGCCTGAATGTGCCCTCGCCGCACATCCTGGACTTCGAAAGCGGCACCGAAGGCAGTCTGACCACCGAACCGCTGAAACTGCGCAGCGCCTCAACGGTGAATGTGAGCAGCAGCGGCGGCGGTGGCACCTATGTGCCGCCACCGGCGCCGGTGCCCACACCGGTTCCGCAACCCGTGGCCGTCACACCGCCACCGGCCCCCGCACCGACGCCCGCCTCCAGCCAGCCACAGTTCGGCGCGGTCACCACCGGCACGGCGCCAGCTGAAGCGCCGCCTCCCACACCGACGCCCGAACCGAACAGGTCCTACGGTGGCGGCATGGGTCGCCGCTGACGGCATGCGCGCCGCCATGTCCCAGCAAACCGGCTTCACGCTGATCGAGCTGATGGTCACGCTGACCATCCTGGCCGTGCTCGCCAGCGTGGCGCTGCCGCTTTCGCAAATTGCCGCCACACGCAATCGCGAGGAAGACCTGCGCCGCGCACTGTGGCAGATTCGCGAAGGCATCGACAATTACAAGAAGGCCAGCGATGAAGGCCGCGTGCGCAAGAATCTCGATGATTCCGGCTATCCGCCGACGCTGGAAGCCCTGGTCGAAGGCGTCAAGGACAGCAAGGACCCGGCCGGCAAGAATATCTACTTCATGCGCCGCATTCCGCGCGACCCCTTCTGCGACTGCCCGACGCTCTCCAACGCCGAAACCTGGGGCAAGCGCAATTACGCCAGCCCGCCCGATTCGCCGGAAGAAGGCACCGATGTATTCGACGTGTATTCCAAATCCGGCGGCACCGGCCTGAACGGTGTTCCCTATCGCGAGTGGTAAACGATGTCCAAGCCGCATTCCCTGCGCCGCGCCGGCTTCACGCTGATCGAATTGCTGGTGGTGCTCGCCATCATGGCCAGCCTGCTGACCCTGGTGGTACCGCGCTATTTCCAGCAGACCGACCGGGCTGCGGAAACGGTGCTCAAGCACAATCTGGTCGCCGTGCGCGACGCCATCGACAAGTTTTACGCCGACACCGGCCACTACCCGGCCAGCCTGCAGGAGCTGGTTGACCGCAAATACCTGCGTGAAATCCCGCTCGATCCGGTCAGCAACAGCCGCGACACGTGGATCATCGTGCCCCCCGATAGCGGCTCCGGAGTGTATGACATCAAGTCCGGCGCCAACGGCAGCGACAAAGATGGCAAGCCCTTCAACACGCTGTAGCCTCCGGCACGCGCAGCAGGGCTTCGCCTATGGCTGGGTACTGATGCTGGTGATGGTGATGGGGGTGTATCTCGCCCAGATCGGCGAAGTCTGGCAGACCAAGAACCAGCGCGCCAAGGAAGCCGAGCTCATGCGCGTGGGCGATGAAATCCGCCGGGCGATCAAGGCCTACACCGAGCAGAACACCGGCAATGGCCCGCAATACCCGCGCGAGCTGGCCGATCTGGTCAAGGACCCGCGCCTGCCGGTCACCAAACGCTATCTGCGCCGCGAGTACAAGGACCCGCTTACCGGCGAAGACTGGCAGCTGATTCCGGCGCCGGGTGGCGGCTTCATGGGCGTGTACAGCAAATCAACCGCCAGACCGCTGAAGCAGGACAATTTCCCGCAGGAGTATGCCTCCTTCAAGGACAAGCCAAGCTTTGCCGACTGGCGCTTTGCCTGGTGGCCGCAGGGCAATAGCGGTCGGCGGTGATGGTGTGAGGTCTGCGCAACAAGGCGTGAGGCCTTCAAGAGGACGCGTGAGGCGTGAGGCGTGAGGCGTGAGGCGTGAGGCGTGAGGCGTGAGGCGTGAGGCGCACTATACTCACACCCCTATTGCTCCACAAGCAAACACCACCAATGGCCATGGCTATATACCCAAGCCCTCATATCTGCCCGAGGAACCAGTTCACGATATAGAAGTGATCCTCGAACAGCTCGGCCTCCATGCGCTGGAATTCGTAGAGCGGCACCCATTTGGCGCGATCCGCATCATCACTGCCACGCACCTTGGGCAGCCCCTCGGCGGTGGGCGCCAACTCGATCAGATAGGCATGCGTGATCGTGCGCCCGCGCAAGGAGCGGCGCGGGTGATCAAACACCCGGCTCGCGCGGATCGACCCGGCCAGCACCGGCGCGGGAACCTTGAGACGCGTTTCCTCGCGCAACTCGCGAATCGCCGCATCGCGGATCGGCTCGTTCTGGTCAACAAAGCCGCCCGGCAAGGCCCATAGCCCCTTGCCCGGCAGGTTCTTGCGGCGAATCAGCAGGATGTGGCCGGAGTGGATGACGACCGTATCAACGGTGACAAAGGTCGGCGGATAGGGCGCCAGCGCCCAGGACTGGCGAAAGGCCTGCACGAAACGCCACTCTTCTTCGAGCTGGCGGTAGATCTCGGACTTGCGAAAATCATCCAGCCAGGCAAATACCGGCGCCGGCAGCTGCGTCGCACACTCGGCAAAACCGGCCCCTGCCTTGTCCCACAGCGCCCAGCGGATGCTTGAAGCCTGGATGCCCGGCACTTCGGGCACTTCCACGCGCTGCCACTGCGGAAACAGGTCAAGGTAATACGAGGCCTTGCTCTGCCCGCAGCCGATCATGCCAACCCGGAAGCCGGTCGCGCGCTGCTCGACACTGGCCGTGTCCACCGCCACCACCTTGTCGACCAGGCTTTGCACCTCGGTCACCCACTGCTGATCGTTGTACATGCGATCCGAGCAGCCGACGACGAACACGCGCGCCTGCTCGTCCGGCGTCAGCGCCGCGCGGATCAGCTGCTCGCGCTCGACCACATTGAAGGGGTTACGCGGACTTCTGGCCTGCCGCGCCGAGCCGCAGATGATGATGAGCTTGGCCGCCTGTGCCAGCGCCTGGCGCACCACGGCCAGGTGGCCGGCATGAAAGGGCTGGAAGCGGCCGATGAACACCAGATAGTCGAATTGCATGGTTTAAACACCCATTAACCACAGAGGCACAGAGGACACAGAGAAAAACGCAGACTCTCTGTGTACTCTGTGCCTCTGTGGTGAGATTACTTTACTGGTAGTAGCGCTTTGAGAAATCGAGCATGCGCTCGATCGGCAGGCGCGCGGCCTCCATCAGCTCCGGCGTCAGGTAATCAATCTCAATGCCACCCTCGCCACGTTGTGCACGCTCGACCGCGGCGATGGTGTTCATCTTCATGTACGGGCAGGAATTGCACTGGCAGCCGGCGTAAATCGGCGCCTGCTGGATGTTCAGGTCCGGACGGGCCTGGTGCATGTTGTAGAGGATACCGTCCTCGGTCGCGACAAAGATCGCCGCGTCGGGCTCCTTGTCGAAGGTCTTGATCCAGTTGAGCATGCCGGAGGTCGAGCCGACATAATCGGCCTGCTGCAGCACCGGCAGCGGGGATTCCGGGTGCGCGATCAGGTATTTGGCCGTCGTCACCGCGGCAAAGGCTTCATCCAGCGCTGCTTGATTGAACTTGTCGTGCACTTCGCACACCGCCGACCACAACGGCATGTCGTAGCCGTACTGGAAGTTCAGATACGCGCCCATATTGCGGTCCGGCGAGAAGATCACCTTCTTGCCCTCGGCATAGATGCTGGCAATGAGGTCATCGACGTTGCGGCTGGTGCAGATCCAGTCCGACAGCGCCTTGTGCTCGGCCGAGCTGTTGATGTACGACACGTGCACGTAATCGGGGTGTTCTTCGCGCCATTTTTTCAGCGCAGTGACATCGGTTTGCGTCACCAGCGAACAGGTCGAGCCGGAATCGGGAAGAATGACTTTCGCGCCCGGGTTCAGAATCTTGGCGGTTTCGGCCATGAAACGCACGCCGGCAAAGACGATGACATCGGCGCCGCATTCCTTGGCATACAGGGACAATTCCAGGCTGTCGCCGACCTTGTCGGCCATCTGCTGGATTTCGGGATGGGTATAGTAATGGGCAAGCGTGACCACTTTGGCCATGGGAATTCCTCCGGGCAAGAATGGGCGGGCTATCCCGCACCAGGCAACGCCCCTGCCCGCTCCAGCAAAGAACGCGGCAAGGACAACAGGGCATGCCCTCGACAACCGCACTGCGAATCCCGCAGCACCTAGGCATCACGCGATGATACGCCGATTTGCCGCTCGCCACAGCCCCGCCAGGCCAAGGGCAATGCTGGCGCAGCCCGGCGAGCCGCTGTCGCACACACGCTGCGCCGCAACAAGAATCCGTGACCGTTTGTCACCCGCTGACCATAATGCAAGGATTGCCACGGATCACACGGAGCCAGCCTTGAAACCGCATATCCAGCCCTTCTTCCCGCCGCAACGCACGCTGATGGGGCCCGGCCCCTCCGACGTCTACCCTTCCGTGCTGGCCGCCTGCGCCAAACCGACACTGGGCCACCTCGACCCGCTGTTCGTGGGCATGATGGATGAAGTGAAACAGCTGCTGCAGTACGCCTTCCAGACCAGAAACGAGATGACGCTGGCCGTGTCGGCGCCCGGTTCGGCCGGCATGGAAGCCTGCTTCGTCAATCTGGTCGAGCCGGGCGAAAAGGTCATCGTCTGCAGAAATGGGGTATTCGGCGAGCGCATGCGCAGCAATGTCGAACGCATCGGCGCGGTGGCGGTGACGGTCGACGATGACTGGGGCAAGCCGGTGGACGTGCAGAAAGTTTCTGACGCCATCAAGGCCAATCCGGATGCGAAATTTCTCGCCTTCGTGCACGCCGAAACCTCGACCGGCGCGCGCTCGGATGCGAAGGCGCTGTGCGCGCTGGCGAAAGCGCACGGCCTGCTCACCATTGTCGATACCGTTACCGCGCTGGGCGGCATCGAATTGCGCGTCGACGACTGGGGCATCGATGCCGTGTATTCGGGCAGCCAGAAATGCCTGTCCTGCGTTCCCGGCCTGTCGCCGATTTCCTTCTCGCCGGCGGCGGTCGAAAAACTGAAAGCGCGGAAGAGTCTGGTGCAGAGCTGGTTCCTCGACCAGACGCTGGTCATGGGCTACTGGGGCAATACCAGCGGCGCCAAGCGCAGCTACCACCACACCGCGCCGGTGAACGCGCTGTATGCACTGCACGAAGCGCTGCGCCTGCTGGCCGACGAAGGCCTGGAAAATGCCTGGGCGCGCCACGCCATGCTGCATACCGAACTGCGCGATGGCCTCGCCGCCCTTGGCATCGAATTCGTGGTGGACGAGCCTTACCGTCTGCCGCAACTGAATGCCGTGCACATCCCCAGCGGCGTCGACGATGCCGCCGTACGCAGTTGGCTGCTGAACGACTACAACCTGGAAATCGGCGCGGGTCTGGGTGCGCTGGCCGGCAAGGCCTGGCGCATCGGCCTGATGGGCTACGGCGCCCGCCGCGAGAATGTCGCGGTGCTGCTGGGGGCGCTGGGTGAAGTGCTGAAACAGTGATAGCCATACACCCATATGCCCACAGCCTTTTAAATGAAAGGGTTGTGGGCATATACCCAAAGAAGCCACCTGATTAGGCAGCTAGCTCAGCAAAACCCAGTTCATCATTCCGGCGCCAGCCGGAATCCGGCTGCAATGCCTGTTCGAGCGGCGCTCTGCATGCCGGCTTTGACCGCAGGGAATCCCCGAGGGACGCCCGCATGACGAGTTGCTGAAAATTGCCCTGATGGAATCATCACCTGAGATTTGAAAATGCACGCCCTGACTGCAGGCTGTTCAAACACGCATCATCAACGAGAAAAGCATGAGTGATTACCGCCAACAATTGCTGAACAAGCTGCTCGCTCTGGACGAAATCGATAGCGAGCATTTACCCGTGGTCACGCTGGACGAGTATTTCACCGGCAACGAACAGGAAGAATCGATCGCCCCGAATCAGTGGGAGTTTGGACGCCCCTCCATTCGGGAACTGCATGCACATTTCAGCCAGATCCAAGCCCGCGATGATGTCCAGTGTGTCCTGGTTGGCCTGCATCAGGACTGGGGGATGGCCCTGGAGAATGACGGGGACTGGCCTGCCGCCGAGAACATCCACATCATTTCCACGGCACCCGCACACATCGCCGAACAATGGGCAGAAGGACTCGAATCAGACGGCATCGGGGTAGGCTGGCCATATGGCAAACATAGTGCGGCGCCAGAGCCGAAAAATGGCGCTCAGGTCTATACCGTCTTCTGGGACTGAGTCCCTGCTCGCTCTCCTCATTTGGATCAGAACATTTGGATCAGAACATCATGCGCTGGCTTACCGACACTCCCGCCCTTCCTGATGAAACAGCCGCCCGCGCGGCCATCCAGTCCCGCATCACCGCATGGTGGAATGCCTTCGAGCGTGACCACGCCCGAATCAACGCCCTCTTCAGTGGCAACAGGGATCCGGAAGCCGATCTCGCCAGACGGATGGAGACTGAATTTGATCTCCCGTCCTGGATGCAGACTCACCTCAGTTCAATTCATGACGGTATCTACTGGGAATTCGGCCCGGCCATCCGGCAGCCCGGACACCGCCTGGCGATTACAGCCGAGGATGATCTGGCGCTGCGCCCGCTGATCAGCGCCATTCTGGAAGCCGCCCCCAAGCTGCCGGGCTGGGAGTTCTATCCCGAGCGCATTGCCGAATCCGCCGAACAGGTCAGGCTGACGGTCGAGGCACGCACCAGCGCGCCGTTCGGCGTTGTCGGAATCGCCTTTGTTCCGGGGGAATGGGGACGCATCGATGCTCGCATCCAGATCACCGAGGAGCTCGCCGCCGATACTGAACTAGCCGACGAGCAAGCCTGGCTGACTCTGCTGACTTTGCTGGGCGAGCATGCCACCTTTGACTGGTTTGGCTATTTCGACTTGTTCACCGAAGGTGATGACTTCATGGAGCTGGATGCAGCCCAAAGTCACTGGCATGCACTGCAGGCAGAACGCCGGGTAGCCATTGCCCCCGTGCCCAGGCAGACCCGTGATGATCAAACGGGATGCGGCGTTTACGAGCTCAATCCAGATGCCGCCGACGATTACCCGAAACGCCGGGATCTGCTGGTCGGCATTTACACCCGGCAGGAACTGGTCGACCCGCTGGTGCGAGAACGTGACTTCCACTCACCCAGGCTGCTCCCCGCCGGCCATCTGTTGTGCTATCTGAAAATCGACGGCAGCGAGGGACTGGACGACAGCGAGTTTGCCGATCGCGGCGAGATTGAAGACGCCGTCACACAAGTGCTGGAAGCCAGTGGTTACGGGATTGTCTGTGGCGGCGGCACCGGCCTGCGCTACAGCTATATCGACCTGATCCTGAACGACTGGCGTGCCGCCGTTCCGCTATTGCGCCAGCGCCTGCAGCAAGGGCGAATCAACCCGCGCAGCTGGTTGCTGTTCGCCGATGCGGCGCTGGACAAAGAATGGATTGGCATCTACGACCACACACCCAGCCCGCCGCGTGAGGAAGCACAACAGGGCTGCGACGCCTGAGCCGGAATAGGATGCCGTGCTGGCGCGGATCGGCCGCGAGGAAGTGCAGCACCGTCTGGCCTGATGGGTATACGCTTTGATGCTGTTAAGTGGAATGAAGTCTGAGCCATGCGTGCGCTAGTACTGATCTGCCTGATTGGCGGCCTTCTCTCTGCTGGAGCCGCTGTGAGTGCGTCTGAAATGCCTGTTGAAGAACTGCGCGCCCGTGATGAATGCGATGCTTTATCACAGGCAGATCGAAGGGCGTGCCTGCAAAGAAAAGTGGATCAAAGTCATGCTGTGTTGCGGGGCGTTGAGAAAAGAATGAGTCAATCAATCTCAGCCTGGGATGAGGATGATAAATACATTAGCTTGGCTAATGCTTTGTTTATAAAGTCAATTAAGGATTATGAGAAATATCGTGATTCGCATTGTGCATTTATTGCCACATTGAGCGGAGGGGCTGCTGGAACTGCTCACGAGGCAAGGCGGTTGGTCTGCCTTGTCGAACTCAATGCGAGGCGCGCAGAACAGTTGCGTAGTAATTTCCCAAAATAACTCAGGGTTGAACTGCAGACAACGCGGGCACAATAGAAGAAGGGGATACACATAGATGTATCCCCTTATAGCCCTTATGGAAAATAGGCTACAGCCACATACCCATCAAAAGCCCCATCAGGCCAGACGACGCAGCACTTCCTCGCGGCCGATCAGCGCCAGCACGGCATCCACCGACGGGGTGTTGGTAATGCCGCACACCTTGGCGCGCAGCGGCATGCCGACCTGCGGCATCTTCACGCCCTGCTGCTTGACGAAGTCCTTGATGAAGGCGCCAAGGCTCGCGGCATCCCAGCTTGGCAGCTGCGCCGCACCTTCGGCAAACAACTTCAGGCGCTCTTCGTCTTCCGGCTGCAGGTGCTTTTCGACAATCTCCGCCGTCGGGTTCAGCGGCTGGTAGAAATACTCGGCCTGATTGGCCATCTCGATCAGCGTCTGGCTGCGGTCCTTCAGCAGCGTGACGACGTCGGCGAGCGCCGGGCCGCTGGCGGTGTCGATATTGCGATCAGAAAGGAAGCCGGCAACGCGTTCGGCCAGTCTGGCTGCATCGGTCGCCTTGATGTGCTGGGCATTCAGCCACAGCAGCTTTTCGCGGTCGAAGCGGCTCGGCGCACTGGATACGTCCTTCAGATCAAACCATTCAACGAATTGCTCCATGCTGAAGAATTCGTCGTCGCCGTGTCCCCAGCCCAGGCGCGCCAGATAATTCAGCAGCGCCTCCGGCAGGATGCCCAGCGCATCGTAATCCACCACCGACACCGCATCGCGGCGCTTGCTCATTTTCTGGCCCTGATCGTTGTGGATCATCGGCAGATGCGCGAAGGTCGGCACCGTGGCGCCCAGAGCCTGATAGATCACGATCTGCCGCGGGGTGTTGTTCACGTGGTCGTCGCCACGGATGACATGGCTGATCTGCATGTCGTAGTCGTCGACCACCACGCAGAAGTTGTAGGTCGGTGTGCCGTCCGGACGGGCGATGATCAGGTCATCCAGCTCGGTGGCGCTGATTTCGATGCGACCCTTGACCGCATCATCCCAGGCAATCACGCCGTCGAGCTGGGTCTTGAAACGCACCACCGGCTGCACGTCGGCCGGCGGTGCCGGCAGCGTCTTGCCGGCTTCGGGGCGCCAGCGGCGATCGTAGCGCGGCTTTTCGCCCTTCGCCTCGGCTTCCGCGCGCATGGCTTCGAGTTCTTCCTTGCTGGCGTAGCAGTAATAGGCGTGGCCGCTCGCCAGCAGCTGCGCGATGACTTCCTTGTAACGGTCCATGCGCTGCATCTGGTAGAACGGGCCTTCATCGTAATCCAGACCCACCCAGTGCATGCCGTCCAGAATGGCCTTGACCGACTCGGGCGTCGAGCGCTCGAGATCGGTGTCTTCAATGCGCAGCACGAAAGTACCGCCGTGCTTGCGGGCATAGGCCCAGGAGAACAGCGCGGTGCGCACGCCGCCGATGTGCAGCAGGCCAGTGGGGGACGGGGCGAAACGGGTACGGATGGAGGTGCTCATGAATGATCCGGTAGCTGTAAAAACGCAAGGCTGCCATTTTAGCGGCAGCCTGCAGGAAGGGTGAAAAAATCGGGCCGGGAAGCGGCTTTACAGCGAGGCGCTGCGCATCGGCACCTGCGGCTTGAACTTGCTGTTGATTTCCAGCGGCAAGTTGGCCGGGTTGTCGATGGTGATCAGCTCGGTGCTTTCCGGCTGCGCCAGCATTTCCGGCGGCTCGTGGCGCGCCAGGATGTCGTAATAGCTCTGCAGCTTGCCGACATAAATCACCGGCTCGCCACCACGCGCATAGCCGTATTTCACCGTACGGAAGTACTCGGGGTTGCGCAGCAGCGGCAGCGTGGTTTTCACATCGGCCCAGGCATCCGGGTTTTTGCCCTGCCGGCGCGCCAGCGTGCGCGCATCTTCCAGGTGGCCAAGGCCGACGTTGTAGGCAGCCAGCGCCAGCCAGGTGCGATCCGGCTCGGCGATATCCTTGCCCACACGATTGCGCAGCTCGTCCAGCAGGCGCGCCGCACCCATGATGCTCTGATAGGGATCGAGCCGGTCCACGCCCAGATAGCTGGCGGTGTTGCCGGTCAGCATCATCAGGCCGCGCACGCCATAGGGCGAAACCGCATCCGGATTCCAGTGCGATTCGGCGTAGCCAAGCGCAGCCAGCAGTCGCCAGTCGATATCATACTGTCCAGCCGCTTCCTTGAACCACTTGCGATAGCGGGGCAGCACCGTGCCGATGCGTTCCTGGAAGACCTGCGCATCCCCAACCCCCACGCGATTCACATGGCCGTAGTAGCGATCAAGCAGCACGCGCACCGAGCCATCGGCCATTTGCTGGCCGATAAAGGCGTTGATCTTGGCCAGCAGCTCCGGATCGCTGTCCGGCACGGCCCAGGCCAGCTGCTGCGCACCGCCGCGTTCTTCGGCGATCGCCACATTGGGGAAATAGTTCTGCGCCACGTCGGCGGCATGCGATTCAACCAGCGCGTAGTCAACTTCACCCTTGGCCACGCGCTCGATCAGCGTTTCACTGTCGCCATCCTCGACCACATCCCAGGTCAGGCCCGCCAGGCGGGTCTTGATCTGGTTCAGCGAGTGCACGTATTGCGGCAGGGTCTTCACGACGGCATCGCCGGCGCCCAGACGCTTCCAGACATTGGCTTCATTCAGGCCGGCCTTGAACACCAGTACGGGCTGGATGCTCTGGTAGGCCGGGCCGAACTTCAGGCCTTCACCTTCAAATCCCTTTTGCAGGGCGACACCCACATGGGCCTCGCCGCGTTTCAGTCGCGTGAGCACTTCACCGTGATTGCCGGTGATGATAAAGCGCACTTTCAGGCCGTTCTGTTCGGCAAAGCGGGTCATCAGGTCGTACTCCAGACCTGCGTAGTTCCCGTCGGCGTCCACGTAGAGCGTGGTGGGGCCGTTTTGCACCAGTACAACCAGTTCCTTCGACTCTACCCACGGCAGTACCTTCTGTGCGGGAGCTTCGGTAAGCTCTCCACAGCCGGCCAACAGCAGTGCAGTCAGTGCCATCAGAAATCGTTTCATGCGTTTTCCGGAAGTCAAAACCGTCCGCATTGTGCCTTCATCGTGCAATGAGGACAAACAAGGGGCTTGGCGTTCGTGAAAAAGTTGGTTACAATCGCGCCTCTTTGCTGGAGAGGTGGCAGAGTGGTTGAATGTACCTGACTCGAAATCAGGCGTAGGTGCAAGCCTACCGGGGGTTCGAATCCCCCCCTCTCCGCCAGCATTCTGAAAGCCGCGCACTGCGCGGCTTTTTCTTTGCCCGTGCGAAGCACGGCAACTGCCTGATTGCATGGCAAATCGCCGTTCACTATAGGCAAGTTCGCGGTGCTGCCGAGCGCAAAGCCGGCAGCGTCAAACCGGCCCGGGCCGCACTGGCCGGGGTATGCCCGGAGCATCCCGCAGCCGAGCAGGCCCTGCAGCACGACACCCCGCCCCGCTGCGCCGGCATCGCACCGTACCTCTCCCGACCAGCGGCGGGGCTGGCCTTAGGTTCTGTTGACGTTTTGTTTGCGTTCCCGCTGGAGCGATTTTTGCGCCGAATCAAGGCGTTGCGAGCGCCGCATAACGGGTTATGTCAGCGACGCAACAACGCGGAGTCGGCGCAAAAAGCGCCCAGCCCTCCGGGTTTGGCTGTTTTTGGCCTGACACGGCGTTGCAAAGCCCTTGCATAGAACGACTATGCGGCGGGCTTCGCGCCTTGTTTCAGGCCAAAAACAGCACAAACGGGCTGCGCAAACAAAACGTCAACAGAACCTAGCCTCCGGCGCCCAGACGGCCGGCCCAGTCGCGGGCAAACTGCCAGGCAATGCGGCCACTGCGTGCGCCACGCCCCTGTGCCCACAGCAGGGCCTCGCGCCGCAGGCTGTCATCCCAGTTCGGGCAGCCAAAGGCCTGCAGCCAGTGCTGCGCGGCCAGCAGATACTCATCCTGGCTAAAGCCATAGAACGACAGCCACAGGCCAAACCGCTCGGACAGCGCCACCTTCTCCTCGATGGCCTCGGCGAAATGGATTTCACCGCCTTCGTGGCGCGTGGCGGCATTCTCGCTGAAATATTCGGGCACCAGATGGCGGCGGTTGGAGGTCGCGTAAATCAGTACATTGGCCGAGGGCGCGGCCACCGAACCATCCAGCGCCGTCTTCAGGCCCTGATAACCGTGATCGCCCTCTTCAAACGACAGGTCGTCGCAAAACACGATAAAGCGCTCGGGGCGTCCGGCGACCAGTTCGACGATGTCCGGCAGGTCATACAGATGAGCCTTCTCCACCTCGATCAGCTTGAGGCCATCGCCCCGGCAGGCATTCCACACGGCCTTGATCAGCGAGGACTTGCCGGTGCCGCGCGCACCGGTCAGCAGCACATTGTTGGCCAGATGGCCAGCCACGAATTGCCGGGTGTTCTGCAGCAAGCGCGCCTTCTGCGCAGCAATATTCTGCAGATCGGCGAGGTCGACGCGGTGCGGATGGCGCACGGCCTGCAGCCAGCCTGCACTCCCGTCACGACGCCAGCGCCAGGCATCGGCCCCCCAATCCATGGGCGGGTGCGGTGCGTGGCGGGCCTGCCAGACGCGCAAGGCCGCCTCGCCCTGCTCCAGAAACGCCCGCAGGCGTTGTTCCAGCTCGCTATTCATTGCTTTCCCCGGCTTGCAAAAGCGGTCAGTGTAGCGGGATTGCGACGCGCGGGCAGCCCTTGCCGCACATGGGCATATCGCAAGATGCTGATTTTTATCGCCTTAAAAATTTCGTAACACATTGACGGGTGATTCGGGCTGGTGCTAGATTGATTTTGCCGTTGCGGCATGGGGCTGCGGCGGACGTTCGGTTGTGTTAACAGGCCGGCACTCCCCACAGGAATGCCGCGCGGCCGGAGACGACACTCCGGCAACGAGTCGTCCGATCTCGGGGCATTCATCTTTATGACTGCCAGCGTTGCACGGGTGGGGATGACACCTGTCAACAAAATCTGCGACGTAGATAGTGAAACCTTCGTTAAAAGGGAGATCGCCATGCGATTCGACTTCATGGAAGGCTTAGCGAGTACGGTCAACGATGCGTTGATGAACTTGTTTCGGGCCTTCAAACCCTCTACTTATCTGGACCACGACGACTCGAGGAATCTCGCCCTCGAAGAGGCGGAACCCTTCCGGTAAAGACGGTCGGTCTGAAACTTGATGTAAATCCCGCAAGGGGCATGGGGGCGCAAGCCCCCTTGCTTTTGCCGGCGCTGCCATATACCCATGCAGTGATTTGCCCACAGCCAAACCAGCAAAAAGGCTGCAGCCATATACCCATGAAAAACGGGAGAGCCTGCGCCCTCCCGTTTTAAATTGCCGCCACGCCGCCGACAGGATCTTGCGGGCGGCTTGCGCCCCGATCACTGCCAGGGCTGGGCCAGCTCGATCCACTTCTGTGCAGTGTCGAGCCGCAGCGGCGAATACACGCCGACGTAGACTTCCGGCAGCGAATTCGCCAGCGGATCGACGCCGGCCGCCGTGTAGCCGCGCGCCTTGAAGTAGCGGTACTTGCCGCTGCCGTCGATGCGGAACACCAGGCTGTTCTGCGGGTAGACCGAGCCCGACTGCCAGGCCGCGTAGCCGTTCAAGGGATCGCTGTACACCGGCGGTGTCACGCGCGTATCGACCAGCGCCAGCGGCGACTCGTTTGATACGCGGAAGTCGTCGAAGTAGGCGTACTGCTCACTCGCCGGCGCCCAGTCGCTGCTGGAGCCGCCAAAGAAGGTATCCATCTTGATCGCCGACACGTTCACGCCCGCCGCATTGCGGAACAGCATCGCGGTGTTTTCCAGCACCAGCTCGCCGTCGACCCACTGGCGGAACACGCCATTGCTCTGGCCGATGTCGTTGAGCACCACCTGCTGCGTCAGCGTGTACCAGCGGCCCGGCTCGAACCGGCGTACCAGCCCGGCATAATCGCCGCACTCCTCCTTCTTGCCGGGGAAGTAGTAATACTGGAACGCCACGCCGTTCTCGCGCCACATCAGCCGCGTCGTGAAGCCATCGAAGCTGCCGTTGGCGATGCAGCCGGTCGGCGTGTCGCCGCCGCCCAGGCCCGGCAGCTTGCCGCCCTTCACCCAGGTGAATGCGGAATCGAAGCGCAGCTTGTATTGCAGGAACAGCGACTGCGCATTGCCGGACAAGGGCGCGTCAAAGGTCATCGCCGAATTGCCGCCCACCTGGCCGGCCAGATAGGCCACGCGCAGCACCTTGTTCGCCGCGTTGGCCGGATCGCCGACGATGCTCAGGCGACCTGCCGCAACGCCGGCCGACGACGGCGGCGCAATGCCCCAGTCCCCCTGGAACTGGCTGGCCTGGTAAAGCCCGAGGCCATGCTGGTCGAAGGTGTTCTGCAGCACCCAGCTGGCCGGAACGCCGGTCACCGGCGCGGTGGGGGTCGGCGTGCCAGTCGGCGTTGCGGTAGGCGTCGGAGTCGCCGTTGGGGTCGCGGTGGGTGTTGCGGTGGGGGTCGGGGTGACGGTGGGGCTTGCCGTTGGCGTCGGCGTGCTCGTCGGCGTGCTCGTCGGGGTCGCGGTTGGGGTCGCAGTCGGTGTCGCGGTTGCCGAAGGGGTGACGCCGCCGCAGCTGCCCAGGTCCTTCCATACGCCCCAGGCGCCGGATGCCGACGGCACGTCGCCCTGCGTCCACCATTTGGCTTCGTAATTGCGCCCGCCATAGGTCACGCGGCTGCCGCCGGCATAGGCGGTGGCGCTGCTCCAGGCGGAGTAACACGCGGTCGCCCCGGTCGGTGTCGCTGTCGGTGTCGCTGTCGGTGTGGCGGTCGCGCTTGGGGTAACGGTGGGTGTCGCCGTAGGTGTCGCCGTGGGGCTTGCGCTCGGCGTCGGCGTCGGCGTCGGCGTCGGCGTCGCGGTCGGCGTGACCGTGGGCTGGGTGGTCGGCGTGGCGCTGGGTGTCGGGCTTGGCGTGGGCGTGGCGGTCGGGGCGACGGTCGGCGTCGGCGACACGCTGCAGCTGCCGCCGGCCTGCCACAGCGTCGGCGAAGCGGCCGGATTCCAGTTGGTTCCGGCGTAGGCCGTGTGCGTTACCCGCGCAGTGTAAACGGCATTCTGATAAAGCACCGTATCGCCGGCGCTATAACTCAATCCCTCCGCCCAGTTGCCACGGCAGGCGGCGGCCGCATCCACGGCCGCCAGCAAGCCGAGCAACACCAGGCCATGGCGTGCAACAGCAGTCATTCGTCATCCTCCGGCGCGGCGGCCGGGCCGACTGATTGGCCGCTAGCGTTCGCGCTTATATATATGTGTTTTGCTTGCCGATCCGCCGCAGACAGGCAGGCCATGCTGCGGACGGTCGTGCTGCGAGTATTTGCGGCATGCAGGCGGCCGGTCAACCGCAGCCAGGCCGATGGCGGCGTGCTGAGGACGGAATGCGACATGTCTGGCCAGCGGGAGCAGACCGTGCCGCCCCCCCCTGAATACCACGTCATGTATTGCCATACAGCCATTCATGCATAAAGGCTGCATATGCATACCCATCATATGTAAACTTACCACCGCCTTCCTACTGCATCAAAGCTAGCGACAGCAAGCGCGCCTTGCCGTAAAATCAGGCAATTGCATACAGCGCGTCCGCGAGCCCGGCATGTCTGCCCTCAACACCCGCACCAAACTGAGTACCCTGCTCTCGGCCTGGGATGCGTACTGCGCCGAACCGCACTTCGATCATTTCGTCGAATTCGCCCTTGGCGTGAACACGCTGGCGGAGATCCTGCGCGTCGGCCCCAGCGTCGGCCTGGCACGCATCAGCCAGGATCTCGAACAGGAAGCACTGGCGCTGTTTGGCGCGCCGGAAAGCCATCCGATCAGCCCCGAAGCCCGCGAGCAGCTGGCGACCCATATCCGCGGGCTGAGCCAGTTGCTCACCGGCGAACAGCCTGCCGCCCTGCCCGACCGTCGCCAGCACTCCGCCGAATCCGCCGCCAGCGTCGCCTTGCAGCCACCGGCGCTCTACCTGATCAGCGACAATGACGTCCGCTGGCAAGAGCTGCAGGCCCAGCTCGGCTACTTCGGCCTCGCGGTGCAGCGCATCGGCTGGAGCGAGGCGCCCCGGCAGGTGCAGAGCTTCTTTCTGCTCGACCTCACCGGGGTGGACTGGCCGCAGCTTGCCGAACTGCGCCGCAACAATCCGGCCAGCCAGCTGATCGCGCTGGGGCTGGACAGCGAATTCGCACTGATGCACCAGGCGCTCAAGCACGGCTGCGACCACTGTTTCCCGCGCGACATGAGCCGCCCGGCCATGGTCGCGCACATTCTCGAATTGCAGGATCAGCATGACGATGACGGCTACCGCGTGCTGATCGTCGACGACTCCGTCACCGCGCACGCGCTGATCCGCCGCGCGCTGGCCGAACAGGGCATCGAAACCCGCGCGCTGGCCGATCCGCGCCAGGTGCTCGACACACTGCGCGAATTCCAGCCTGACCTGCTGCTGCTGGACATGTACATGCCGGGCTGTACCGGCGTCGAGGTGGCGCGCATCATCCGCCAGCACCCGGAATACCTGTCGATGCCCATCGTCTACCTGTCCGGCGAAACCGATCTGGCGCTGCAGGTGGAAGCCCTGCGCCTGGGCGGCGACCACTTCCTAACCAAGCCCTTCAACCCGGTGTTCCTGAACGCCATCGTGAAAAGCAAGATCGAACGCTACCGCGCCCTGCGCCGCTCGATGGAACACGACAGCCTCACCGGCCTGCTGAACCACACCAGCAGCAAGACCCAGCTCGACATCGCGCTCGACCAGTGCCGCCAGCAGCAAAAGCCGCTGTGCGTGGCCATGCTGGACATCGATCATTTCAAGCAGGTGAATGACCGCTACGGCCACCCGGTCGGCGACCAGATCATCCGCAGCCTGGCGTGGCTACTGAAAAAGCGCGTGCGCCACTCGGACATTCTCGGCCGCTACGGCGGCGAGGAATTCCTGCTTGCGCTGCCCGGGGCCAGCCTCAGCCAGGGCTTTGCCGTGCTCGAGCTGCTGCGCCAGGACTTCGCCGCCATCCACCACCCTTACGCCGACGGCTATTTCCAGCTCAGCTTCTCCTGCGGCATGGCCGCCTACCCGGCCATCGAAAGCCGCGAGGCACTGATCCAGGCCGCCGACGACGCGCTGTACCGCGCCAAGCGCGGCGGGCGCAACCGCGTGGAATGCGCATGAACGACGCCGGGCCACCGGCAAGGCCATACTCTCCACCCTCAACAATGCAGGTATAGCCCTGCGGCCTTTTTCCAAGAAAGGGGCTGGCCACATACCCCTGTCAGCGCCAGAAACGGCGCCATTCGCTCATGCCCAGCAGCGTGCGGCACTCGCTGCGATCCAGCCGGTCACCCAGAAAACGGCCGGTCCGGAACGCATGATCGCCTGCGGCGATGGCACGCAACTTGTTCTTGCCGGACATGCCGTCCACCTCGCGCGCCACCCGTTGCCGGGCCCAGAAATAACGCCCCTCTTTCTCGTCATAGCGTTCCGCGCAATACTTCATGGCGCCGGCAAACGCACCAAGGCGCCGCGCCTCGGTACGCTCGGCAAAGGCAGCTTCGGCCGTCAGCAGCAGACCGGTGGCAAGCAGCGCGCACAACCATTCCGATTTGGTGATCCCTTTTTTTTGCATAACACCCTCCTGGCTTGCGTGTCGCGACAACGCGGAAACATCTTTGTGCCACGATCTTTTCCGGCCCTGGGTGCATGCTCCGGTTGCGGCAGGCAGCGCCGCCGTCCTGACGGTTGCAGAGGGCAGGTGGCGAGCCAGAATCAGTCGTGGCGTGCGTGCAGGTTGCGACCCTCAGTCCCAGCGCGACTTGACGATTTCCCGGCGAATTTCACGGCGCGCCTCGCGGCGCTCGGAGCGCACCTCCCGCTCGGCCTTGCGTTTCGCGGCACGGACTTCGCGCGCGCCTTCACGGATTGCCTGACGGCGCTCCCAGGCATTGTCGGCGTTGTAATAATCACGGGCGGCTTCGCGGCGTTCGGCCATGACTTCGCGGGCGCCATCGACCTTGGCCTGACGGACTTCGCGAGCCCCCTCGCGGATTTCGGAGTGAACCCCGGCCATGGCCGGGGCCGCCAGCAGTGCAGCGGCCAGACAGATCAGCAGTTGTTTCATGATGGGCTCCTTGCAACATTCGGATTGCGATGGAACCCATGCTAAGCGCCTGAAGGAAAATGCTTAATAGCGTGTGCGGTTTCGCACAGCCGTTCAGAACGCGTGCGGCAGCGGTTTGAGGATGAGAAAACGCCCGCGCTCGTCCTGGGTCAGGTAGCCGCCGCTGCGCAATTCTCCCAGCATGCGGTTGACCATCTCGCGCGACAGGCCGATGCGCGCCGCCAGCTCCTGCTGGCTGAGCGCCACCCCGCTGATGTCGTGCGAATTGCGTGCGCGCCGGTCCAGCCGCACCAGCAGCCGGCGCAGGCGCTGATAGCCATTGCTCTGCCCCAGCAGATTGAGTGAGTTGACCAGATGGTAGACCCCCTGCGCCAGTTCCCGCGCCACCGCCTCCCAGGCTGCGGGATGCGCGTCCAGTGCGCGACGCAAAGCCGTCAGCGGCAAGGCGAGATAGCGGCAGTCTTCCTGCACCACCAGATTGACCTGCGCGACCGGCTCGGTAAACAGGACATGCAATCCGGCTACCGCGCCGGCAGCCATATGGCCGTACAGATAGGCGCGCGGGCCATCGTCAGCATTGGCGATCGCCCGCACGACACCGCGGGTGAGCAGCAGCAGCTCGGCAATCGCATCACCCTCATGCCAGAGGATCTCGCCGGCCACTGCCGCCCGCCAGGAAGCTTCCGTCAGCAGCGCTGCGCGCGCCTCGGCGGAAAAAGCGTGCAGCAGCGGGAACAGCAACATCAGCAACGTACTGTCTGCATCGGCAGGATTTGCGGCTTCGCCCGCCAGTGGATCAATGGCCATCGCTGCTCTGCCCCGCCAGCTGGACGATCACGGCCTGAATGCCATTGGCGACGCGCGCCAGCCGCAGGTAGTCGAGCTTGTCCGGCGTGTCTTGCGGTGTGTGGTAATGCGGATAACGCATCATCGCCGTGTCGGTGACCATGATGGCGGGGATGCCTTCCTGCCAGAAACTCCAGTGATCGGAATAGCCGAGCGGATCGGTCAGGTGGGCCAGTGCCGGAATCGTGTCGGGCAGCGCCAGCCCCTGCGAGGGGAAGGCGGCGGCGGCACGAAAGGCCGCGACGCTGTCACTCAGCAGCTCGCGCGACTGGCGGTTGCCCACAAAGGCGACGTAATTGCCGGCCGACGGATAGAAGAGTTTCATCAGCTGATGCGCGTAATGCTGGCTGCCTGGCGTATCGGAGTAATAGCCCAGCGTTTCCAGCGACAGCATGCCGATCACGCGCTCGGCACTGCGGCTCGCCGCCTGCTTCGCATAGCGCACGCTGCCCATGTCCGGCCCCTGGAAATACGGTGACTCCTCGTTGACGAACCACACCAGCCGCACGGTGCGCGGCAGCGGCGTGGCTTTGAGCGTGCGCGCCAACTCGAGCAGCACGGCCGCGCCCGAGCCATTGTCGTTTGCGCCAGGCCCCTCCGGCGAGGAATCATAGTGCGCCCCGATCACCAGCGCCTCGGCGCGCTTGCTGCTGCCGGGCAGCACCACCTCCAGATTGCGCACGCTCACGCCATCCACCTGATAGGGCTGGATCTGTACCGCATGGCCCTGCGCTTTCAGTGTGTCTTCGATATAGGCACTGACCTGCTGCAGTGCGGCCGCCTCGCGCACATGATGTGGCGCACTGGCGATGTGCTGCACATGCCCCGCAAGACGCGTGGCCAACTCGCGCTCGCCAGCAGTCCAGGGGGGCAATTCGGCACCATGCGAGCGCCCCGGCATGGCGAACTGCCACCACAGCACGAGAACAATGCCACCCAGGATCGCGACCAGCAACCCAGTAATGCGCAGCAAGGATATGAAACATGCTTTCAGCATGGCTGGCTCCAAATACGCCTACGCCCCGCAAAACGGGGCGTTGGCCGGCATGCAAACCGATCAGCTGCGATAATCGGCGTTGATCTTCACATAGTCGTAGCTGAAATCGCAGGTCCAGACCGTCGCCGCCACATCGCCACGGTTCAGCTTCACCGTTACCGCAATTTCCGGCTCATTCATCACGCGCTGGCCCTGCTCTTCGGTGTAGCTGGCCGCGCGGCCGCCCTTCTCGGCCACCAGCACGTCGCCCAGCCACACTTCCAGCGTATCGACATCCAGCTCGACCGGCGAATAACCGATGGCGGCCAGGATACGGCCCAGGTTGGGGTCGGACGCGAACATCGCGGTCTTGATCAGCGGCGAGCGGGCAATCGCGTAGCCGACATCCTTGCACTCGTCCCAGCTCTTGCCGCCTTCGACGTTGATGGTGATGAACTTGGTCGCGCCTTCGCCATCCCGCACGATGTATTGCGCCAGTTGCTGGCTGATTTCCAGCACGGCATCACGCAGTGCGGCGAAATCGGCGTGGTTTTCCGAATCGATTTCCGCATTGCCGGCCTGGCCGGTGGCGATGAGGATGTAGCTGTCGTTGGTCGACATGTCGCCATCCACCGTGATGCAGTTGAACGAACGATCGGTCGCCCATTTCAGCAGTTTTTCCAGCACCGGCTGCGCCACCGCTGCGTCGGTCGCCAGATAGCCGAGCATGGTCGCCATGTTCGGGTGGATCATGCCGCTGCCCTTGCTGATGCCGGTCAGCGTCACGGTCTTGCCGCCGAGCACGATCTGCTTCGACGCCGCCTTGGGAACAATGTCGGTGGTCATGATGGCGTTGGCCGCATCGGCCCAGTTGGCCGGCTTCAGATCGGCAATCGCCGCCGGCAGCGCGCCGACGATCTTGTCCGCCGGCAGCGGTTCCAGAATCACGCCGGTCGAGAACGGCAGCACCTGTACCGGTGCCACGCCCAGCAGCTCGGCCAGCGCAAAGCACACGGTCTTGGCGCGCTCATGACCATCCAGGCCGGTGCCGGCATTGGCGTTGCCGGTGTTCACCACCAGCGCACGCATGTCGGAACGCTCGCCCAGATGGCTCTGGCAGATGCGCACGGGCGCGGCGCAGAACTTGTTGCGGGTAAACACACCCGCCACGCGGGTGCCTTCCGCCAGCCGCATCACCAGCACATCGCGACGCCCCGGCTTCTTGATGCCGGCCGAAGCAATCCCCAGCTCGACCCCGGCGACGGGGTTCAGGGTCAGCGATTCAAGTGCGGGAACGTTTACGGGCATGGCGGGCTCCAGAAAAGCGGCAAAAGTAGCGATTGTAGCGCGGGAGTGTGGCAAAGGGCGTAGCAGGACATGTCGATCCCGTCGCTTCTACGTCAATTACCCCTCCGGTTGTTGGATTGCACTTGATTAATTTACCACGGCGTAATGGCCGCTCTTCCGGGCTGATGAGCTTTTGCGTACGCTGCTCGCTCAATCTGCGAGCATCTCGCACTCATGAGCAACCTCATCCAGGACGGCTTGTCCAGCGTACTACCGACTCGCCATCCACTAACTCAGGATTCGCGCATGCCCATCGTCGAAGCAGCCATTCAAATCAATGCCCCGGCCGCGCTGGTATATGCCGTGTCGCAGGATTATCGGGTGCGTTATGACTGGGACCCATTCCCCGAGTCGATTGAAGTCGTTTCCGGCTCGATGGAGGAATTGACAGTCGGTACGCAGGTACGGGTGCGCTCGCGCCTGGGCATGACGATGCTGGTCGAATTTGTGCAGGTCGCTCCGCCTCGGCGGGCGGCGATCCGGATGATCGAAGGGCCGGCGCTGATCAGCAAGTTCGCCGGCTCCTGGCTGTTCGATGCCACCGGCCCGGATGGCACGCTGGTTCGATTTCGCTATGCACTGGCAACGCGGCCGCGCTGGCTGGCCTGGGCCGGTGATCGCATAGCGACGGCCTATTTTTCTCGCACCGCCCGCCAGCGCCTGCAGGGGCTGAAACGCTACTGCGAGGCCCTTGCCGGCACGCCAGCCCAGGCCATGCCGCAAGAGCGAGCATAAACCCGGGCGAAGCCATCAGGCACGGCATACCTGTTTACATCAGCTGCCACAAGCGATTGCCATAAACGAGTGCCTGCGGATGGGCAACGGTGAACCAGACCGCCGTTGCCGCCGCCAGCAGCGACAGCGGCATGCCCCAGCGCAAGACGGGAGCGACGGCGGCGCTGCGCTGGCGACCGAAGCGCTGGCTCAAGCGTCCGTAGAGCAGCCAGGCGGCCAGTGCGGAAAGGATGGCGGCAAGCAGCAGTTGCATGGGAAAGGAGATCCCGGCGTGCTCTTCCATGCCGATGGCGGCGCCGGCAAAAATGCCCGGCAGCAGATAGGCCGGCGTCCAGAAGAGGCAGGCCAGGGCGCAGGCAGGAAAGAAGCGCCGCGGCGGCATGGCAAGCATGCCGGCGACCATCGGCAGCACCGGACGGGTGGGGCCGATAAAACGGCCGGCGAAAATGCCGCCACCTCCGTGCCTGCGCAACACCCGCCGCGCCTGGACCAGCAGCCCGCGGTGCGGGCGCACCAGTGGATGTTGCTGCAGACGCATGCGGTAGCGCTTGCCCAGCCAGAACGAAAAACAGTCACCCAGCAGGGCGGCCAGAAACCCCACCAGGCAGGCCAGCCACAAATCGATCACGCCTTGGCCGACCAGCGTGCCGATGGCGATCATCAGCACGGTCCCCGGAATCAGCAAGCCAAGCAGGGCAATGGATTCGGCCAGGACAATGACAAAAAGCAAGGCAAGAGCCAGCTCGCCCGAGTGTGCAAGCGCGGTGTTGAACAGGGATTCCATGCTGTGTGGCCTGATTGACAGAAACGCGCCTTAGTCAGTCGCAAATCGGGCTTGGTTCAGCGCTGCGCAAAAAAATTGCAGACCGGGGCTGCGCGACACGCGCCTGCAAGCAGGCGGCACTACGGAATGCCCTCCCCGGATAGATGATCCGCACGCTCCAGAATGATCCTGTGCCATTGGCTTACGCAGCGGCACGACGTTTTGCGTGAAAACTGGCACAACGCCGAAAGAGCGGGCCAGACTCGTCGCCGCGAACAGTCCGTAACGAAACCGCAATCAGCGCAAAGCCATGCCCGGCAAGGCATGCAGCCACTTTTGCCGAGCGGCGGCTTAAGCATCCGGGCTAGCCCTGCCTGCAATAGTCGAGTAAAATAGTCGGCTTAATTCTGGCTCTCTGGCGCGGTCATGCTCGACTACCTGCACGAAACCATCAAGGTGATACTGGAACGCGATCCTGCGGCGAAAAGCCGGCTGGAAGTCGTGCTCTGTTATCCGGGCTTTCATGCACTGGCGCTGCACCGGGTTTCGCACGGGCTGTGGGTACGCGACCTGCGCCTGCTGGCGCGGGTGGTATCGCAGATCGGCCGTTTCTTTACCGGCATTGAAATCCATCCCGGTGCGACCATTGGCCGGCGCGTGTTCATTGATCATGGCATGGGCGTGGTGATTGGCGAGACAGCGGAAATCGGCGACGACGTCACCCTGTATCAGGGCGTGACGCTGGGCGGCACTTCGCTCGTCAAGGGCGCCAAGCGCCACCCGACCCTGGAGCGCGGCGTGATCGTCGGCGCCGGCGCCAAGGTGCTGGGCGGCTTTACCATCGGCGAGGGCGCGAAGATCGGCTCGAATGCCGTCGTGGTCAAGGCCGTGCCGGCCGGCGCCACCGCCATCGGCATCCCGGCGCGCATCGTCGAGGCCGTGCCGCAGCCGGCCTGCAGCGAGGAAGACCAGGCGCGTGCGGCCAAGGCAGCACAACTGGGCTTTTCGGCCTACGGCATTGCCAGCGACATGAACGACCCGATGGTGAAGGCCATTCACGGCCTGCTCGATCACACGGTGGCCACCGATGCGCGCCTGGAGGCCATCCTGAAAAAGCTGGAGCAGCTGGGCGTGGATTGCGCCGAAGAACGCGCCCGCGACGATCAGTTCGACCCTGGCTACCTGAACCGCATCGTCGACTGACCCCACCCGAAAACCGGCCCGAAAGCCCGACTGAACCAGTCGGGCTTTTAGTTGACTAAATCAGTAGGTTATTTTAGGATAAGCCCTATTCCGAGCCAGCCCTGTCGCCAGTAGCGCAGCCGGCTTCCCTCCGGGAAGCCGGCCACCCGAAGGTGCAGCGGCCGGCCAATCACGATCACGGCTCCATGCCTGTGCATGGCAGCGACCCGGGCCAGAATCAGGGCCCAGATACGCGAGGACACCAGCATGCGCCTGACAACCAAAGGCCGCTTTGCCGTTACTGCGATGCTTGATCTGGCGCTGCGCGAAGCGAACGGCCCGGTCACGCTGGCCGGCATCAGCGAACGCCAGCACATTTCGCTCTCCTATCTGGAGCAGCTGTTCGGCAAACTGCGCCGCCGCGAACTGGTGGAAAGCGTGCGCGGCCCCGGTGGCGGTTATTGCCTCGCCCGGGTGCCGCACGAAATCACCGTTGCCGAAATCATCTGTGCCGTGGACGAGCCGCTGGACGCCACACAGTGCGGCGGCAAGGAAAACTGTCGCGACGAGCACCGCTGCATGACCCACGATCTGTGGGCCGGGCTGAACCGCACCATCTATGACCACCTGTCCGCCGTCACGCTGGGCAAGCTGATCGACGAGCACCTCGCCAAGCAGAAACGCCGCAGCGACAACGCCGCGCTGATCGACGCGCGCGGCCTGAAAGATTCAAAAGACCCTTCCGGCGTCACCGCCGCACATTGAGCACCGGCCATGAACAAGAAACCGATCTACCTCGATTATTCCGCCACCACTCCGGTTGACCCGCGCGTGGGCGCCAAGATGATCCCCTACCTCACCGAGCTGTTCGGCAACCCGGCCAGCCGCTCCCACCCCTACGGCTGGGAAGCCGAAGCGGCGGTGGAAGAAGCGCGCGAGCAGGTCGCTGCGCTGGTGAATTGCGATCCGAAGGAAATCGTCTGGACCTCGGGCGCCACTGAGTCGAACAATCTGGCGCTCAAGGGTGCCGCGCACTTCTACAGCAACAAGGGCAAGCACCTGATCACGGTGAAGACCGAGCACAAAGCCATTCTCGACACCATGCGCGAGCTGGAGCGTGAAGGCTTCGAAGTCACTTACCTTGATGTGCAGGACAACGGTCTGATCGACCGGGCCGTACTGGAAGCCGCCATCCGCCCGGACACCATCCTGATCTCCGTGATGTTCGTGAACAACGAAATCGGCGTGATCCAGGACATCGAAGGTATCGGGGAGCTGTGCCGCAGCAAGGGCATTCTGTTCCACGTCGACGCCGCACAAGCCACCGGCAAGGTGAAAATCGACCTGAATGCGCTGAAGGTCGATCTGATGAGCTTCTCCGCGCACAAGACCTACGGTCCCAAGGGCATCGGTGCGCTGTACGTGCGCCGCAAGCCGCGCGTGCGCCTCGAAGCACAGATGCACGGCGGCGGCCACGAGCGTGGTTTCCGCTCCGGCACGCTGGCCACGCACCAGATCGTCGGCATGGGCGAAGCCTTCCGCATCGCCCGCGAAGAAATGGACGCTGAGAACCAGCGCATCGGCGCGCTGCGTGATCGCCTGTGGAACGGCCTGAAGGAAATCGAGGAAGTGCACCTCAATGGCGACATGACGCGCCGCGTGCCGCACAACCTGAACGTGAGCTTCAACTACGTCGAAGGCGAGTCGCTGATCATGGCGCTGAAGGACCTGGCGGTTTCCAGCGGCTCGGCCTGTACCTCGGCCTCGCTGGAGCCCTCCTATGTGCTGCGCGCGCTGGGCCGCTCGGACGAGCTGGCGCATTCGTCGATCCGCTTCACCATCGGCCGCTTCACGACTGAAGAAGACATCGACCACACCATCGAGCTGTGCAAGACCAAGATCGGCAAGCTCCGTGAGCTCTCGCCGCTGTGGGAGATGTACAAGGATGGCATCGACATCTCCACCATCGAGTGGGCCGCCCACTAATTTGCTCCGGCTCGCAGCGCCCTGCGGCGTTGCGTTACCGCTTGTTTACAGCAGTAAACCGCGCGACACCGCGCCTTGCAGGACACCGCGACCCGGGCAAATTGCCCGGATGTGCGCGACCAATACAGATTAGAACTCGGAGGTACACAAAATGGCATACAGCGAACAGGTCCTCGACCACTACGAAAACCCGCGCAATGTGGGCTCCTTTGAAAAGGGTGACGATAGCGTCGGCACCGGCATGGTCGGTGCACCGGCCTGTGGCGACGTGATGAAGCTGCAGATCAAGGTCGGCGAAGACGGCGTGATCCAGGATGCGAAGTTCAAGACCTACGGCTGCGGCTCGGCGATTGCGTCCAGCTCGCTCGTCACTGAATGGGTGAAGGGCAAGACGCTCGATGAAGCGCTGACGATCAAGAACACGGCAATTGCCGAAGAACTGGCGCTGCCGCCGGTGAAAATCCACTGCTCCATCCTGGCCGAAGACGCCATCAAGGCAGCGGTAGAAGACTACAAGAAGAAACATCAGTGAGGCGTCAGGCGTGAGGCGCAAGGTGGAACACCACTTCGCCTCACCCCTCTCCCCTCACTCCTCACGGAGTTCAACATGGCACTCACACTGAGCGAAAGCGCCGCCAATCACGTGGCCAACTTCCTCGCCAAGCGCGGCAAGGGGCTGGGCGTACGGCTGGCCGTGAAAACCGCCGGCTGTTCGGGCATGGCGTACAAGCTGGAATTCGTCGACGTGGAAAACCCGGAAGATCTGGTGTTCGAGAGCAATGGCGTGAAGATCTACACCGACGCCAAGAGCCTCGCCTACATCGACGGTACCGAGCTCGACTACACCAAGGAAGGGCTGAACGAAGGCTTCAAGTTCAACAACCCGAACGTGAAGAACGAGTGCGGTTGCGGCGAGAGCTTCCACGTTTAAAAACCACTCGTAGGATGGGTTGAGCGCAGCGATACCCATCATTTCGCAGCGCAGCAGCCATGCCTTGATGGGTATCGGCCTTCGGCCTCAACCCATCCTACGCATTGCATTTGGGCCTGAACGATGCAGTTTGATTTCAACCAGACGTATTTCACGCTCTTCGGCATGCAGCAAGGCTTTGCCATCGATACCCGGGAGCTTGATCAGCGCTATCGCGACCTGCAGGCACTGTGGCACCCCGATCGCTTCGCCAGCAGCGATGACACGGCCCGCCGCCTGTCGCTGCAGGCCTCGACCTTTGTCAACGAGGCCTGGCAAACGCTGAAGTCGCCGCTGGCCCGCGCACGCTACCTGCTGCGGCTCAATGGCATCGACACGCAGGAAGACACCAACACGGCCATGCCGATGGACTTCCTGATGCAGCAGATGGAATGGCGCGAAGCGATTGCCGAGGCCAAGAGCAGCCGCCATCTCGATGAACTCGAACGCCTGGGCGCCGAGCTGCGCGAGGAAATCGCCGCGCTGGAGCAGCTGCTGGGTGGCCAGCTCGACGTCAGTCAGTGGGATGCGGCCAGCACCTCGGTGCGCAAGCTGCGCTTTCTGGAAAAGCTCGACCAGGAAATCGGTGACGCCATCGAAGCGGTGATGTTCTAGGTCGTACCCCGCAACGGTGTTGCGCGCGTCTGGATGAGGCGCGACCTGCTTGATCTGCAGCACTCTGCTTGTTGCGCCATCGCCAGCCCGGCAGCCCTTTTCGATACTGCACCATGTTCAACCCATTGGATTCCAACCCTGAGTCGCGGCATACCCCAACACCGATCACGCCAAAGCCCACTACCAGAAAAGGCTGCAGATCAATACCCGTGACTGACGATTAGAATTCAAGCCAAGCACACAGGATGAAAGCCAATGGCTTTGCTGCAAATTTCCGAACCCGGCATGAGCGCCGCTCCGCACCAGCACCGGCTGGCGGTCGGCATTGACCTGGGCACCACCAATTCGCTGGTCGCCACCGTCAAGAGCGGCAGCGCGGTCTGCCTGCCGGACGCCGAAGGGCGCATGCTGCTGCCCAGCGTCGTGCACTACGGCCGTGACGGCCTGCTGGTCGGCCACGCCGCGCAAGCCCGGCAAAATGAAGACCCCGCCAATACCATCGTGTCGGTCAAGCGTTTCATGGGTCGTGGCGTGCACGACATCGGCGAGCTGGCCACGCCTTACCGCTTCGTCGACGAACCCGGCATGCTGAAGCTGGTGACGCGCGCCGGCGTGAAAAGCCCGGTCGAAGTCTCTGCCGACATCCTCGCCACGCTGAAGGCCCGCGCCGAAGCCAGCCTGGGCGGCGAACTGGTCGGCGCCGTGGTCACCGTGCCCGCCTACTTCGACGATGCCCAGCGCCAAGCCACCAAGGACGCGGCAAAACTCGCCGGACTCAATGTGCTGCGGCTGCTCAATGAACCGACGGCCGCTGCCATCGCCTATGGACTCGACAATGGCGCCGAAGGCACTTATGTCGTGTATGACCTCGGCGGCGGCACCTTCGATGTATCGATTCTCGAACTGTCGCGCGGCGTGTTTGAAGTACGCGCCACCTCCGGCGACGCGCAACTCGGCGGCGACGATTTCGACCACCGCCTGTATTGCTGGGTGCTGGAGCAGGCCGGCCTGCGCGGCCCCAATGCCCACGACCAGCGCCTGCTGCTCACGCGCGCGCGCGAGGCCAAGGAGGCACTGACCGACCACGACAGCACGCGCATCACCGCCGTGCTCTCCGACGGCCAGGTCATCGATCAGGAACTCAGCGCCCACGATTTCCAGCAGCTCACCGCGCACCTGGTGCAAAAGACACTGCTGCCGGTAAAGAAGGCGCTGCGTGATGCCAAGCTCACCGCGGCCGACATCAAGGGTGTGGTGCTGGTCGGCGGCGCCACGCGCATGCCGCATGTGCGCCGCGCCGTCGCCGAACTGTTCGGCCAGCAGCCGCTGACCAACCTCGACCCGGACAAGGTCGTGGCGCTGGGCGCGGCGATGCAGGCCAATGTGCTGGCCGGCAACAAGGGCGACGACGACTGGCTGCTGCTGGATGTGATTCCGCTGTCGCTGGGGCTGGAAACCATGGGCGGACTGGTCGAAAAGGTCATCCCGCGCAATTCGACCATCCCGACCGCGCGCGCACAGGAATTCACCACCTTCAAGGATGGCCAGACCGCGATGGCTATTCACGTGCTGCAGGGCGAGCGCGAGCTGGTTTCCGACTGCCGCAGCCTGGCGCGCTTCGAGCTGCGCGGCATTCCGGCCATGGTCGCCGGCGCGGCGCGCATCCGCGTTACTTTTCAGGTCGACGCCGACGGCCTGCTGTCGGTGTCGGCACGCGAACAATCCACCGGCATCGAAGCCAGCATCGCGGTCAAGCCGTCGTACGGCTTGTCGGATGAGGAAGTGGCGCGCATGCTGCAGGAATCGATGCAGCATGCCCAGGACGACATGCAGCAGCGCAAGCTGGGCGAGGCGCGGGTCGAGGCTGAAAGCCTGCTCAATGCGCTGGATGTGGCGCTGGCCAGCGACGGCGAGCTGATCGCCGCCGAGGAGCAGGCACGCATCCGCACGAGCATGGCCGAGCTGCGCGCACTGTGCGCGGCGGACAATGCCGATGCCATCCGCCTTGCCGCCGAGGCTCTCAACCAGGCCAGCAGCGATTTCGCCGCGCGCCGCATGGACGCCGCCGTGCGCCGCGGCCTGGCGGGGCACAATATCGCCGAACTGTAAAAACCGCTTGAACCACAGAGGCACAGAGGGCACAGAGGAAAAACGTCAGAGTTCAGCTTGCTGCGACTTTCTCTGTGCTCTCTGTGTTCGCTGTGGTTAAAAATCAGGAAAGACCATGACCCAGATCGTTGTACTCCCCCACGCCACGCTGTGCCCCGACGGCGCGGTGATCGATGCCGAACCGGGCACCAGCATCTGCGATGCCCTGCTGGAAAACGACATCGAAATCGAACACGCCTGCGAGAAATCCTGCGCCTGCACTACCTGTCATGTGCTGGTGCGCGAGGGGCTGGCCAGCCTCAACGAGGCGGATGAGCTCGAAGAAGACCAGCTCGACAAAGCCTGGGGGTTGGAGAGCTGCTCGCGGCTCTCGTGTCAGGCCATCGTCGCCGACACCGACCTCGTCGTCGAGCTGCCGAAATACACCATCAACCACGCGCGCGAACACCACTAAAAGGTATAGGCCTGCAGCCATTTGCCAAAAATGGCTACAGCCATATACCCCAATGGAGAAGATCATGAAATGGACCGATAGCCGCGAGATCGCCATCGCACTGGCCGACACGCACCCCGATGTGGATCCGACCAAGCTGCACTTTGTCGAGCTGATGAAGTGGGTGCTCGAGCTGGAAGGCTTTGACGATGACCCCAAGCATTGCGGCGAGCGCATTCTTGAAGCAATCCAGCTGGCATGGATGGACGAGGCCGACTAAAACACCTTAAACTGCTGCCAGCAAACATTAGCAACTGGTAATAAAGCAGAAAGGTCGCCATGGCAAAGTCGAGTTCCCCTGCAGCAGCCCCCCGCCTCACCCCACTGGCCCGCCTGCTGGGCCTGCGCGATCTGCTCGGGCAGATGCTGGCCAATCCGCACGCCTTTGCCGACACCCTGCCACAGCTGATCCGCCAGTGCGTACACAGCATCCAGCTGGCCTGCGCCGAGAATGCGGAACTGGCCACCGCCAGCATTCAGGTCTGCCAGCAGGGCGACTACCCGAGCCGCCATGCCTGCAATGTTGCCATCCTTGTCGAGCAGGTGCTCAGCGCGCTGGACTGGCGCAGCGAGGAGCGCATTCCCGTCGTCGCCGCCGCCCTGACGATGAACATCGCCATGCACCAGCTGCAGGCCGAACTGGCACAGCAAAGCACGCCACTGACCGAAGCACAGCGTCAGCAAATCCAGCTGCACCCCATCCGCGGGAGGGATCTGCTGCGCGAACTGGGCGTGGCCGACGCCGCTTGGCTGGAATGCGTGCTGCAACACCACGAGGCACCGGACGGCAGTGGCTACCCCCAGCAATTGCGGGGCTCGGACGTGCTCTTCGAGGCCCGCCTGATCGGCCTGGCCGACCGCTATTGCGCCATGCTGTCCAAAAATGCCTGGCGACGCGGACAGCAAAGCGATGCTGCGCTGATCGCGGCGCTCAACGGCCCCTTGCAGTCGGTGGATGGCAAGCTGGGCCGCATGTTCACCCAGACGCTCGGCCCCTACCCGCCCGGGGCGCTGGTGCGCCTGGTCAATGGCGAAACGGCCATGGTGCAAAGCCATGGCCGTACGCTGGAAACCCCCTTGCTGATGGTACTGTTCGCTGCGGACGGTCGCCCGGTGCTGAAACCGGTCTTGCGCGACAGCGCTCAGGCCGAGTACACCATCTGTGAAGTGCTCGACCTGCAGGCCGCGCAAGAGCAGATCAACCTGCAACAGGTCTGGGGGCCGGACGCCCAGCTGCCGCAAGCCGAGCAAACTGCCGCCACTCCGGCAGGCTGACCTCCGGCTGCCGTGAGTCCGGGGCGGCTGGCGCTTATTGCGCCTGCGGCGCCGAAGCGCGCCGCTGCATTTTCCGCTCGCGCATCTGCTCGCGCCAGGCCTGACGCTCGGCATCGCTGACAACCCCGTCCTTGCTGGCATCCATGCGGTCGAAATGCGCCTCGGCACGCTGCAGGGCATCGGCACGCGTCATGTCCTGCTGCATTTTCGGCATGTCCCCATGCTTCGGGCCGCCGCCGTGCTTGCCGCCACGCGGGTTGGGACACTGCGCACGCACCTGTTCGCGCCAGGCCTTGCGTTCGGCCGCGCTGACCACGCCATTGCGATCACCGTCCATCTGGTCGAAATGTTCGCCTGCCTGCTGCAGGAACTGGGCCTTGCCGACATCGCCCTGCGGCATTTTCTGCATCGGGCAGGACACCGAAGGGCTGGCCGCAAAGGCCGCCAGTGAAACGCTGGCCAGCAGGGCGGCTACGAGTTTGGAATGGGCCATGATGTTCTCCTGAAGATCTGAACTGAAAAGAGAGTTGCGATGCCGGCCGGCATGTCCTGATCAACGCAGCACGACCTGCCGCGTTGACACGATCTGCGCTATGCTCTGCGCCCCATACTGAAGGAGCGCTTATGAGCACGTTTGCCGATCATCTCGCCGGTCTGCCGGGCATCGACCATCTGGCGGCACTGGAATTGCTGCATGGCGACAGCATTGTTGCCCGCATCGAAAACAAACCTGGCCAGGCAGGCAGCCTGCGGGTCTATCATGCGCTGTATCAGGAATTCGGCTGCATCAATGCCGTGGCCGCGGACAAGGGCATTCGCCTGTATGCCGAGCACAGCGAAGATGCACGCGCCAATCCGGGCAAGCACCCGAACATCGACCGCCTGTTTGCCGTCGACGCCGCGCAGCCTTTCGCGGTACGCCTGATCGAAAACAGCAAGGCCTGACAAATCGGCCCGGCCGGTGGCTGCCATGCTGCCGACATGACTTTTGCAGGAGTATCCCGATGGCTGCTTCCGGCCTGTTTATCGATATCGTGCTGCCGGTCTGCATCGTGACGGCCTTCGGCGGATTTTTCCTGCTGCTCGGGCTGTCCCGCCTGCTGTACGACTATGTCGAACGCAACTACGGCACGATGCTGAACAAGACGCAGAGCATATCCTTCATGGTCGACCAGGATCTGGCCATGGCCTATGTCGGTGACATCTGGCGGCTGACGCGCACCGGGCATTTCCGCCGCATCGAGTCGGGACTGTGGCGCGGGCTGTTTACCGTGAATGCCCTGATCGGCATCCTGACCACGGTCGCCCTGCTGGTGCTGGCGCTGGGCTTTCTGGGCCTGCTGCGCTGATGTGTGGCCCAACCGGCAAACAAAAACCCGCGCAATGCGCGGGTTTTTGCTGTTGGCCATGCATGCAGCAGGCGGCAGATCAGGCGTCTTTCGCCTCGTTCACGACCGGTGCCGCACTTGGCCGCGGCGGCAGGAAAAGCGCGGCGATCTGCTGCTTGCGCTGTGGCAGCGGCGGCAGATTGCTCGGATAGACCACGCCAGCCATCGGGTCAGCATCGCGTTCGCGGCGCGGCGCACGTTCATGCTCGCGCCGTGGTGGTGCGGCAGCATCACGAGAGTCGCGACGGCCACGCTCGCCGCGCTGGCCATCGCGGGGCTCGCGCGCTTCACGCGGGAAGCGTTCCTCGCGGCGCGGTGGCGCCAGCGGCTCGGTCCCCGGGGAAAAGCCCGGCACCGGAATCAGCGCCAGATCTTTCTTGATCAGCTTCTTGATCAGCTCGAACGCCTTTTCCTCTTCGGGCCCGACCAGCGAGATCGCCACGCCGGTCGCTCCGGCACGGCCGGTGCGGCCGATGCGGTGCACATAGTCTTCCGGGTTGTTCGGCAGCTCGAAATTTACCACATAAGGCAGATCGGAAATATCGAGGCCGCGCGCGGCCACGTCGGTCGCTACCAGCACCTTGACCCGGCCCTCCTTGAAACCAGCCAGGGTTTCCATGCGGGCGCGCTGGTCACGGTCGCCGTGGATGGCCTCCACCGCAAAACCGTCACGCTTCAGGTCGCGACTGAGCTGATCGGCGTTCTGCTTGGTACGGGTAAAGACAATCACCTGCTCCATCGCATGCAGGCGGATCAGGTGGGCCAGCAGCGCCTTTTTGCGATAGCTTTCGACCGGATGCAGCTCCTGCTTCACCGATTCATTGGTGGAGTTTTGCCGCTCGACCTGGATCAGCTGCGGCGCGTGCATGAAATCATCGGCCAGCTTCTTGATCTCGGGGGCAAACGTCGCCGAGAACAGCAGGGTCTGCTTGCGGGAAGTGCACAGATTGAAAATGCGGCGGATGTCGAGAATGAAGCCCATGTCCAGCATGCGATCGGCTTCATCAAGTACGAGGATCTCAACCTGCGACAGGTTCACGGTCTTTTGTTCGATGTGATCAAGCAGTCGCCCGGGAGTTGCCACCAGGATTTCCACACCGGCGCGCAAGGCCGGAATCTGGCCCTTGATGTCGACGCCACCGTACACGACATGATTGCGCAGCTTGCTGTACTTGGCATAGGTCGTGACACTGTCGTGCACCTGATCGGCCAGCTCGCGGGTCGGGGTCAGCACCAGCGCACGGATCGGATGCTTGGCAGGGGAAACGCTGGGGCTGGCATGCTTCAAAAGGCGTTGCAGAATCGGCAGGGTAAACGCGGCGGTCTTGCCGGTGCCGGTTTGCGCTGCGCCGAGTACATCTTGTCCGGCCAGCACGACGGGAATCGCCGCAGCCTGAATGGGGGTGGGATGCTCATAGCCCTGTTCGCTGACGGCCCTGAGCAGTTCCGGCGCCAGGCCGAGCGCTGCAAATGTCATCCTTTTGTTACTCCAGTGTGCAAAAAATAAGCAGCCGATTCTACACCATGCGGCCCGAGCTGCCTACCTTACACTGTGGCAGAAAATCATGGCGGCAGCAGGACTTAGCCGACCGTTGCAGAACAAGCCACGGCCCTTTTTCAGGGCGCAGCCGCGAATAAGGGATGAAAACAGCAACGGCACGCTGGCCATGCAAACAGCGATTTGCGCCGGACTTGGGCCGGCGCTTGCTGCCACTCGAAAATCCGGCTTTATCAAGCCCCGGTTAGGCTCTACACTCTCGGCCATTCGCTCATTCAGTCTGCAGGAGTCGCCATGTTCGATCAGGCCAGAAGCACGCTCACCACCATTCGCGATCTGCACCGTTTTGCGGTCAGCCGTTTCCAGATTGCCGAGCTCTTCTACGGGCATGGCACCGACAATGCCTGGGACGAGGCCGCTTACCTCATCCTCGCCACGCTCAAACTGCCGCTGGATCGCCTCGAAGCGGTGTACGACGCCAGGCTGTTGCCCACTGAGCTCGAGCAGGTGCTGGGCGTGCTGCAAACCCGCGTCGAAACCCGCAAGCCCGCCGCATACCTGACCAAGGAAGCGTTTCTGGGCGATTACCGCTTTTATGTGGACGAGCGCGTCATCGTGCCGCGCTCCTTCATCGCCGAAATCCTCAACCATGGCGGGCTGGCGCCGTGGATCGAGTATCCGGAACTGGTGCATCGCGCCGTTGACCTGTGCACCGGTTCGGGCTGCCTGGCCATTCTGCTGGCCGACCACTTCCCCGATGCCCAGATCGACGCCGTCGACCTGAGTTCCGACGCACTGGATGTCGCGGAGATCAATGTCGCTGACTATCACCTGGGTGAGCGCATCGACCTGCTGGACGGCGACCTGTACGAACCGCTGGAAGGCGAAAAATACGACCTCATCATTTCCAACCCGCCCTATGTCGATGCACACAGCATGGACGAATTGCCCGATGAATACCGCCACGAACCGGAAATGGCGCTGGGCAGCGGCGAGGATGGCCTGGACATCACGCGCCGCATCATCGAGAAGGCCAGCGAACACCTGACCGAGCAGGGAGTGCTGGTCGTCGAGATCGGCCACAACCGCGACGTACTGGAAGCCAGCTACCCGGAGCTGCCCTTCGTGTGGCTGGACACCGAATCGGGTGATGGTTTTGTCTTCCTGCTCACCCGCAACATGCTGCTGGAAGCCGGTTACTGAACACCCGGCAATGCCACCAAGACAAACAGGGCTGCGTTTGCGCAGCCCTGTTTGCTGTTTGCCGCCTTCAGAACAGCGCAGCGAGCTTGGGGTCGCCACTGCTCATCGCCAGCTCCAGGGCGGTATGCCCCCGGGCATCGAGCAGGGTCTTGTCGGCGTCATAGCTCAGCAAGAGCTCGATCATGCGGGCATTCTTGCTGTTGACGGCCATATGCAGCGGACTGCGCTCCTTGGCGTCCTGACGGTTGACGCTGGCGCCGGCTTCAAGCAGGCGCACCACCACGCGCATCTTGCCCGCACTCACGGCCAGCATCAGCGGGGTGTGGCCGTCGTTGTCGACCGGGTCGACGCTGGCGCCAGCATTGAGCAGGACTTCCACCGAATCGACGCTGCCGGAGGCGGCAGCATAATGCAGCGCGCGCTTGCCCTGCGCATCGGGCCACTCGATGGCGGCGCCGAGGCGGATCAGCGCCTCGATGCAATGCTCGTGGCCATACAGGGCTGCGCCCAGCAGCGCCGTGCTGTTGCTGTCGGGCAGCTTGGCATTCACCATCAGCCCGGCCTCGAGATGCTTGTGGATGGACTCGATGTCGCCGCGCTGGGCGGCGTCGACCAGCGTTTCCACCGTCAGCGTCACGCCATTGCTGCGCTTCTCGCCCTGCTGCATTTCGGCCGTTTCCCAGACATCGTCAAAATGCGAAAGCTTGGCTTCGGCCTGATGGCGCATGGCTTCGGTCTGATGGTTGCGCACCCAGCCGTAGAGGCGGAAGAGATCCTTGGCCACCGCCTCGGGAAAGCCCTCGCGGTCCCCGCGCTGGTCAAACAGCAGGCCGTTGAGGTAAACCAGCAATTCCGGCGTGCCCCAGAGCGAAATCATGCGCTCGACAATGCGCGGGAATTGCGTGGCCAGCGCGTGCGGGTATTGCGTTTCATCGCCGCCCAGTTTGTGCAGGAGATCCTGATTCATCGTCGTGCTCATGGTCGCGCGCTTCCCGTACTGATGATTTGTCAGTCTAGGATGTTGCAAGCGCAGAGCAAGTCAGCCGTGATAACCGGTGCAAACTTCAGACCAGCTGCAGAGTCTCGCGCTGCGCCAGTGCCGTCAGTGCCTCGCGCACGACCGCGCCCAGCGGATGCGGTTGCCAGCGCCAGTGCTGCAGGCTGGCCACTGGCAAGAGACCGAAGAGACTGTTGCTCAGCCAGAGCTGTTCGGACCTTGCCAGCTCTTCCAGCGTCATATCCGAGGGTATTGCCTCATAGCCCATACTGGAAAAAAGCTCCAGCAAGATACCCCGCATCACCCCGGCCACGCCGGAGTTAACCAGCGTCGGCGTCAGCACCCGCCGGCCCTGCAGCGCGAACACATTGCTGATCACCCCCTCGACGACCATGCCGTCGCGATCCAGCAGCAGGCCGTCGAAGATGGCCGGGTCCTGCCATTCCTGACGCGCCAGCACGTTTTCCAGGCGATTGAGATGCTTGACGCCGGCCAGCGCCGGCTGCCAGCTGGCACGGGTTTCGCACACGCGCAGCGTCACACCGTGCTCGAAATGGGCGGCGGGATACTGCGGCAGCGGCGCGGCCTGAACGATGCGGTTCGGCGTGCAGGCCGCCGGCACGGCATAGCCGCGCGCCGATTCGCCGCGCGTGATGATGATCTTTACCGTCGCGTCGCGCACGCCCAGCCGCCGCAGATCGTCCAGCAGCGTCGCCTCGTCCGGGCAGACGATGGCCAGCGCCGCGCAGTCCGCCCTGAGTTTCGCGTAATGCCGCGCCCAGAACGCCACGCCGCCCGCCTCGACCTTCAGCGTACGAAACACGCCGTCGCCGAACTGGATGGCGCGATCGGCCAGGCTGAGCGCCTCGGCCGGCTGGCCGTTGATCAGCTTCATTTGTTGACCTTCATTGGGTTACTCCCAGCGCGCGCAGGAGGCCGCGCGCCTTGTGGCGGGTTTCCTGCAGCTCGCGTTCGGCGTCCGAATCGGCGACGATGCCGGCGCCGGCGCGGAAATACAGCTGCTCGTCGCGCATCAGGAAGGTGCGGATCAGGATGTTCAGGTCCAGCGAGCCATCGCGGTTGATATAGCCCAGGCTGCCGGTGTAGGCGGCGCGCGGGCGGTCTTCCAGCTCGCGGATGATCTGCATGCAGCGCACCTTGGGGCAACCGGTGATGGTGCCGCCGGGGAACAGCGCGCGCAGCACGTCGGCCGCCGTCATGCCGTCGCGCAGCTGCGCGCGGATGTTCGATTCGATGTGATGCACGAAGGCGTAGGTCTCGACCGCCATCAGCTCGTCGACATGCACGCTGCCGGGCACGGCGATGCGGCCCAGGTCGTTGCGCTCCAGATCGACGAGCATGATGTGCTCGGCGCGCTCTTTGGGTGTGTCGATCAGGGCCTGCTTGAGGCGCGCATCCTCGGCCGGGTCGCTCGAGCGCGGGTGCGTGCCGGCGATGGGCCGGGTCTGCACGACGCCATCGCGCACGCTGACCAGGCGCTCGGGCGAGGAGCTGACAATCTGCAGCCCTTCCAGATCCAGCAGTGCGGAAAACGGCGCCGGGTTGGCGGCGCGCAAGGCGGCAAACACGTCGGCGGCGGCGCCCTGCGCCAGCGTCACGTCCCAGCCGCGCGACAGGTTCACCTGGAACACGTCGCCGTCGTAAATGTACTGCTTGCAGCGCGCCACGCCGTCGAGAAAGGCTTGCGGCGCGTCCTCGCTGATGGCCGCCACCTGCAATGGCCGGGGCTGCCAGCCGGAATCCGCGGCGAGCAGGGCCGCCAGCGCGTCGAGTTCTTCCGGCGTTTCCGCCAGCAGCGTCACTTCGCCGCTGCTGCGCTCGCACACCACGGCCGCCGGGCAGCGCACCAGCGCCGCCAGCGGGTAAGCGGATGTCCGCGCCGGCACCGTAGTCTCGAAGGTTTCCAGCAATTCATAAGCGGCATACAGCAGCCAGCCGCCATGAAACGGCAGATGGCAGGGCGTGACGGCGACGCGCGGCAAGGCGGCCAGATCGGCCACCAGCGCAGCACCTTCGTGCGCCTGATAGATACGGCTGGCGCGCGGCAGGGCAAACAGGATGTCCCAGCCGCTGCGCTGCGCTGATTGCAGCAGTGCAGGAAACTGTTGCGGATTGCCGGCGGCCAGCGCCAGCAGGTCGAGCCCCCGGGGACCGGGCCGGCTCACAATCCGGGTAGAGGGAATGGTCATCATGACCGGCATTTTAACAGGCCGCCGCCTTGCGGCTCAGCGCGTTTTCCCGAATTCGGCTAGCGGATCCGCATCCTGATTAGGTAGCCAGCTCAGCAACTTGTCATGCCGGCGAAGACCTGCATCCAGCGCGACGCTCGAACAGGCATTGCAACTGGACTCCGGCTTTCGCCGGAATGACGAATTGTACTTTGCTGAGGTTGCTACCTAATCAGGAACAGCATTGCGGCTGCGGCAGCACGCGACTTGAAATCGGCGCGCAGCCCCCAAGTTTGGTCTTAGCAACAAGCGGAGAGAACATCATGCGCATCCCCTTCCTGGCCCCCTTTGCCCTCGCGGCCCTGCTGTCCCCGTTCCTTGCCCAGGCCAGCGAAGTGCGCACGGTTCCCGCCGTTGATCTGCAGCGCTATCTTGGCCAGTGGTATGAAATTGCTGCCTTTCCGATGCGCTTCCAGGCCCAGTGCACCGGCGACACCACGGCCAGCTACACCCTGCGCGACGATGGCCAGATCGGTGTCGTCAATCGCTGCAAAACGGCCGACGGCAGCGTTGACAGCGCGAATGGCCGCGCCAAAGTGGTCGAAAACAGCGGCAATGCCCGCCTGCGCGTGACGTTTTTCTGGCCTTTCTATGGTGACTACTGGGTTATCGGACTGGATCCGGATTACCAGTGGGCCGTGGTCGGCCATCCCTCACGCGAGTACCTGTGGGTATTGAGCCGCAGCCCGCAACTGTCGCCACCGGCGCTGGAAGCGGCGCTGGCCAGTGCGAAAGCCCAGGGCTACAGTCTCGACAAGCTGCGCTTCACGCCGCAATCGGCGGCGGGCGCAAGGTAAGCCGCACGGCCGGTCTGGCCAGCAGCCGGGATACAGGCCTGCCGGCTGCCGCGTCCTGCCAAACCGGAAGAACAACAAGTGTCGCAGGTATGGAGCCACAGCCCATTACTACAAAGGGCTACAGCCATATACCCAGGATGATCAGTTCAGCGCATCGACGCTGTCTGCCGTATCGAGCAGCGATTCGATGGCGCGCTCGAACAGCGGCGCATCTTCCAGCAGGCGCAATCGGCCATTGCCCAGCATGCGGCGGAACAGCTGGACGCTGAGCAGGCTGGGCGCAGCCTGATCGGCCAGCGTCAATACCATGCTCGATTCGTTCGGGCTCATCCAGCACAGTTTGGCGGCCACCGGGCTGCCGACGATATTGATTTCGATCGCCACCCCGGCGCGCAGGCGGGCAAACAGTTCGTCGAATTCGGCCTCGGCCAGCGGGCCAATGCCCAGGCTTTCGTCATCATTGTTCGGCTGCGCAGCGACGAGCAGGTCGATGTGCTCCAGCTCGGCCTGGATTTCGCCAATGGCCTGCTGCAGGAGCACCGGATTGACCTGCTCCAGCGGCGGCAGGCTGGCGGGATCGGGCTCTTGGGCCGACTGACCGATGAAATCGCTGAACTGCGCACGCAGCTCGGCAATGCTGGGCACGGTCGCCGTCGTCTGGCTGACGCGCAGTGCATGCCGATGGGCCTCGACCAGCCAGCCCAGCAGGGCCTGCCGCTGCTCGGCATGCCAGGGGGTATGAACCAGCCCTTCATTCAGTGTGGCCAGCATCGGCGGAATCAGCGCCAGCAGGGTCTGCCGTTCGCTGCGGTCGGCTTTGGGTGCGATGCTCCACAAGAGCTCGGGCACCAGCATGCGGTAACGCAGGGCGCTCACCGGATCCTCGCGCTCGGCGAATTCGATGGCGTAGGCCCAAGTATTGCCAAGAAAATCCTGCAGATACGGGTCCAGCGTAAAGGGCGCGAGCGCGTCGGCCACCTGCGCGGTGATGCGGGCATAGCGCAGCGTGCGGCTCTCCGCGCTTTCCATGGCGCGCGCGGCGCGGTCGACCTTGTCGTTCGCCGCGCGCAGCTCGCGGGCGATGAAGGCATCCAGCTCGTCGAGCATGCTGGAAAACAGCGCAATGCCCTCATCCTCGCCGGCCAGCAGGGCCTCGATGATGCGGCGGATTTCCGCCGTGACGCGCTCGGCGCCGGGGTCGAGCTGCTGCAGGCCCTGGGCGATCGAGCCTATGCGGTTGACCAGGAGGCGCGCCGGATGATGCTTCTGCGAGAACAGCGCCGGATCCTGCAGCGCCGACTTCAGCACCAGCAATTGCAGGCGGCCAAGCTGGGCGCGGATTTCGGCGGGCACCTGGCCATCGCGCAGAATGAATTCGAACAGCATGCCGACGATGTCGATGATCATCTGTTCGTTGAGGTCGGCACTGGCCTCGCTCAGTTGCGGACGCATTTCCAGAATCAGGTTGCGAACCTGCCCTTCGCTGTCGAGCAGCGTGGCGCCGCCGGCAAAACTGGTCTGCTGCAGTTCGCTCAGCGAGTCTTTCAGCGAGGGCGTCAGCGGCAGTCCGGCGCGTGCCGGCACGCCACCGGTAAAGAAGCCGCGCACGGCCTGACCCAGACCCTGCACGCTGGCAAGCCAGCCGCCGGCCTGCGCGGCGGGCGCTTCGGGCTGCGCCAGCGCTACCGCCGACCAGCCACCCACCGCGACATCCGGCGTGACGCCGGCTGCCTGGGCGCGCACCAGTTCCAGCAAGCGGTTCAGGCGCTGCGGGGCCGCAGCCGCCTGGGCAGCAGTCAGCGTCTCGCCGGCCGCCGGCAGGGGGGCGTCATCCGCGGTGACGGGCATGTGACCAGGCAGCTGGCGAATGCGCAGCTGCAGCTGGGCGGCGATGCCGTGATTGGCCAGCAGCAGGTTGAGCTCGGCATAGATGCCCTGCACCTTGCCAAGCAGTTCATCCGCCAGTACGGCGGTCAGCAAGTCCTGCTGGCTGGGGGTGAGATTCAGCGTTTCAACCGCCATGCCCAGGCAACGCGACAGCAGATAGGGCCGGAAGGGGTTTTCGCGCTCGTTGATGTTGTCCTGGTCAAAGAGCACGGCCATGCGGATGTTCAGATCGCGCAACTGCTCCTCGGCCGAATGACGCATGCGCGTGGTGATTTCGTCGATGCGCAATTCGCCGTCAAAGGCCGAGACATCGACCAGGGAGAGTGACTGGCTGTTGAAGGCTTCGGAAAAGGATGGGCGAAAGGTGCTGTAGGCGGTCTGGTAACTGCGGTTGAGCAGGCGCTCCATGGCGGAAACCAGATTGTCCTGGATTTCCTGCTGCCGGGACATGACGATCACGCGGATATCGAGCAGATCGCGCTGCTCGACAATGCTTCCCGCCCGATCCGCCATGCCAAAGAGCGTGTCGGCCGCGCGGGCGATCAGGCCGTCGATGGCCTGATTGAACACCCGCAGGAAGGTGGTCCGCGTGATGTTTAGCAGATCGTTTCTGTCCATGACCATCCAACTTGTTCGGTATGTTGTCGTTATTGCTGGCTGTTGCGCACCAGAGGGCCGGCGCCTGTCCGGCACCGACGCGCGATTATAAGCGCTTCACCTTACGCCGCGTAGATTGCGGCGACAAGCAGCAGACAATGGGGCGGCCCTGCGGGGTGAACGGCAGCGGGCGGCGTCCGCCGGACATGCAAAAAACAACAGCCACCCGAAGGTGGCTGTTGTGGCAGGGCTGGCAAGTGCCTGCTTATACCCGCTTGAATACCAGCGTGCCGTTGGTGCCGCCAAAACCGAAGGAATTGGAGATCGCCACGTCAATCTTCATGTCGCGGGCGGTATTGGCGCAGTAGTCCAGATCGCAGCCGGCCTCGATGTCCTGCTCGACCAGATTGATGGTCGGCGGGGAAACCTGGTTGTGGATGGCCAGAATCGAGTAGATCGCCTCGACACCGCCGGCACCGCCCAGCAGATGGCCGGTCATCGACTTGGTCGAGTTCACCACCAGCTTCTTGGCATGTTCGCCAAACGCCAGCTTCAGCGCATTGGTTTCATTGGCGTCGCCCAGCGGGGTCGAGGTGCCGTGCGCGTTCACGTACTGCACTTCGTCCGGATTCACACCGGCATCGCGCAGCGCGTTGGCCACGCCGCGCGCCGGGCCCTCGGCATTCGGTGCGGTGATGTGGTGCGCATCCGAGCTCATGCCAAAACCCACCAGCTCGGCGTAAATCTTCGCGCCGCGCTTCCTGGCATGTTCGTATTCTTCGAGCACCAGCACGCCGGCACCCTCGCCCATCACGAAGCCGTCGCGGCCCTTGTCCCAGGGACGCGAGGCCGTCGCCGGATCGTCGTTGCGGGTGGACAGCGCCTTCATTGCGGCAAAGCCGCCCACGCCCAGACGCGAAATCGCGCCCTCGGCGCCGCCTGCCACCATCACGTCGGCATCGCCGTACTGGATGATGCGGGCTGCGTCGCCAATGGCGTGCGCGCCGGTCGTGCAGGCGGAAACAATGCCGTAGCTGGGGCCCTGATAGCCCTTGAGAATGGTCACGTGGCCGGCAATCAGGTTGATCAGCGAACCCGGAATGAAGAAGGGACCGATCTTGCGCGGGCCGCCTTCGATCAGGTCGACACCGGTGTTCTCGATCAGCGGCAGACCGCCGATGCCGGAACCGATATTGACGCCAACGCGGGTCTTGTCGAGGTCGGCCACATCGTCCAGGCCGGAATCGGTCACGGCCTGCAGCGCAGCAGCAATGCCGAAATGGATGAACAGATCCATGCGGCGGGCGTCTTTCGGGCTGATGTACTGGCTGATGTCGAAATCGCGCACTTCACCGGCAATCTGGCAAGCCAGGTCGCTGGCGTCGAAACGGGTGATGCGGCCGATGCCGGACTTGCCGGCCAAGAGATTGGCCCAGCCGGTGGCGACATCATTGCCGATCGGCGAAACATGGCCCAGGCCAGTGACCACTACTCTGCGTTTGGACACAGTGGAACTCTCCAGAAACGATGCCGGCAACACGTCCGGCATGGCGCCTGCGAATGCGCAGGCCGAATGCGACAAGACCCCTGCGCTGACTGCATGAGTCAGGGCAGAGGTCTGTAAACAAGGCGGATTACTTGCTCAGGTTGGCGCTGACGTAGTCAACGGCTTGCTGAACGGTAGTGATCTTTTCAGCTTCTTCGTCGGGGATTTCGCACTCGAATTCTTCTTCGAGAGCCATCACCAGTTCAACGGTGTCAAGGGAGTCGGCGCCGAGGTCGTTCACGAAGGACGACTCGATCTTGACGTCGGTTTCCGGCACGCCAAGTTGTTCGGCTACGATTTTCTTAACGCGTTGTTCGATGTTTTCCATGGATTTTTCCCAAGCCTTCCTAGCTGTGTTGGATGAAAAGCGACCGCATTCTATCAAAAATCCGCGCGCATGTAACGGCGCGTATTTGCATTCGGTCAAACGGGCGCAGTCTAACCGAGGCGGCGGCAATTGCAAATAGACCGCCGCCCGGTGTCACATTTACTTCATCGGCCCGGCGGTTTGCCGCAGACCTGAATCAGTTCATGAACATGCCGCCGTTGACATGCATGGTGTTGCCGGTGATATAGGACGCGCGATCCGAAGCGAGGAAACCGACGGCGTCGGCGATGTCCTTCGGCAGGCCCAGACGGCCCAGCGCAATCGCCTCGACCAGCTTGGCCTTCTGCTCGTCCGGCAGCGCCTTGGTCATGTCGGTGTCGATGAAACCGGGCGCAACCGCATTGACCGTCACGCCGCGGCTGCCGATTTCCTTGGCCAGCGACTTGGTGAAGCCGAACAGCGCGGCCTTGGCGGCCGAGTAGTTGGTCTGCCCGGCATTGCCGGTCGCGCCGACGACGGAAGCAATATTGATGATGCGCCCCCAGCGCGCCTTCATCATGCCGCGCATCACCGCCTTGCTGAGCTGGTACACCGGCTTGAGGTTGGTGGCCATGATGGCGTCCCACTCCTCGTCCTTCATGCGCATCAGCAGATTGTCGCGCGTGATGCCGGCGTTGTTGACCAGCACGGCGACCGGGCCGTAGTCCTTTTCGATGGCGGCGATGATGGCCTCGCAGGCGCCCTCTTCGGTCACATTCAGGCGCAGGCCCGCGCCGGCGGCACCGGCTTCTTTCAGATAAGCGGTAATCGCTTCGGCGCCGCTGTCGCTGGTCGCGGTACCGATCACGGTAGCACCCTGGCTGGCGAGCTCGAGCGCGATGGCCTGACCGATGCCACGGGATGCGCCGGTCACCAGCGCGACTTTTCCTGCAAGACTCATGGTTCAATCCTTGTTGTGCGTGCCAGCTTGCGCCGGCAAACCAGATACATGACAACCCATAACGCTGCAGCCTTTACTCAAGAAAGGCTGCAACAGCATACCCTTAGAGAACAGCCTTGAGCTCGTCAAAGGCGGCGAGGCTGGTCAGCGCGACGTGCTGCGCATCGGCGGCCAGACGCTTGTTCAAGCCAACCAGCACCTTGCCCGGACCGCATTCGGCAATCACCGACGCGCCATCGGCCGCCATTTTCTGCACGGTTTCCACCCAGCGCACCGGCTGATACAGCTGGCGCGTCAGCGCGTCGCGGATCTGCGCCGGATCGGTGTAGGCCACGACGTCGGCATTGTGGATCACCGGGAAGGTCGGCGCGGAAATGGTGATCTGCGCAAGCGCTGCGGCCAGCTTTTCGGCGGCCGGCTTCATCAGCGCGCAGTGCGAGGGCACCGACACCGGCAGCGGCAGCGCGCGCTTGGCGCCCTTGTCCTTGCACAGTGCCATCGCTCTTTCAACCGCCGCTTTGTTGCCGGCGATCACTACCTGGCCCTGCGAATTGAAATTCACCGCCTCGACAACCTCGCCCTGCGCGGCCTCGGCACATGCGGCAACAATATCAGCATCGGCCAGGCCCAGAATCGCCGCCATCGCGCCGACGCCTTCCGGCACCGCAGCCTGCATGGCTTCGGCACGCAGGCGCACCAGACGCACGGCATCGGCAAAGGCAATCGAACCGGCGCAGGCCAGCGCGGTGTATTCGCCCAGCGAATGGCCGGCAGCCACCACCGGCAGCGCGCCGCCCTGCGCGGTCCACGCGCGGAAGACCGCCACGCCGGCGGTCAGCATCAGCGGCTGGGTGTTGACGGTGGCATTGATGACGGCCACATCGGCGTCGGGCTGGATCATCGCCCACAGATCCTGGCCCAGCGCGGCACTGGCTTCTTCAAAGGTCTGGCGCACGCTGGCGTCATCAAGAAAGCCGGCCATCATGCCCAGCGACTGCGAACCCTGACCGGGGAATACGAAAGCAAGAGACATGTGTAAAACCTCGTAAGGTGTGAGGTGTGAGGTGTGAGGCGCAAGTGCGATGCAAGGTTTTACACCACCCCCCTCACGCCTCTCCCCTCACCCAAATTAAAATTTGGCCAGCACCGAGCCCCAGGCAAAACCGCCACCGATGCCTTCCATCAGGATGGTCTGGCCGCGCTGGATGCGGCCGCTTTTCACGCCGGCATCGAGCGCCAGCGGAATCGACGCGGCCGAGGTATTGCCGTGCTCGGCCACCGTGACAATGACCTTGTCCATGGACAGCTGCAAGTGCTTGGCGGTGGACTCGATGATGCGGATATTGGCTTGGTGCGGCACCAGCCAGTCGATGTCCGCCTTGTCCAGGCCCGCTTTTTCCAGCGTTTCTTCGGCGACGGCCGACAGCGCCTTCACGGCAAACTTGAAGACCGCGCTGCCATCCATGTGGATGAAGGCCTCGCCGTCGATGGCGTTGGCCACCGTGCGGCCCGGCGTTTTCAGAATGCCGTTGTAGCGGCCGTCGGCGTGCAGGTGCGTCGCCAGAATGCCGGTTTCCTCGTCACTTTTGAGCACCACGGCGCCGGCGCCGTCACCGAACAGCACGCAGGTGTTGCGGTCGTTCCAGTTGACGATGTTCGAGAGCTTTTCCGCGCCAACGACGACGGCGCACTTCGCCGCGCCGCTCTTGATGAACTGGTCGGCGGTGGTCAGCGCATAGACGAAACCGGCGCACACGGCCTGCATGTCAAAAGCCGGAAAGCCGTGCACACCCAGCTTCTCCTGCAAGATGCACGCGGTAGACGGAAAGATGTTGTCGGGCGTGGTGGTGGCGACGATCAGCAGATCGACTTCGCCGGCGGTGACGCCAGCACTGGCGAGCGCTTGCTGCACCGCAGCCAGCGCCATGTCGGACGTGCTTTCCTCTGCCGCGGCGATATGGCGCTGACGGATGCCGGTGCGCGCCACAATCCATTCGTCACTGGTCTCGACCCTGGCCGCCAGATCGTGGTTGCTCAGGATGCGCTCGGGCAGATAACTGCCCGTGCCTGCAATGCGGGAAAACATAAACGGACTCCTTCGTTTGGCAGGCGTCGTGAAAACAGCCTGCGGCCCGTTTTTCACGGCAAAGCCGGGAAAAATGCCTGAAAAACAACAATAAACCCTTGACTGTACAAGTGGCGACTTGCGCCGGGCCGTACCCGGCGGCGGATGCCGGCGAAAACCCGGCTTTTAACACACTGCGGACGCTGCAGCAGCCTGCCGGAACGCCGTTTACTGCACCGCCGCCGACTCGCCCAGATCGGCGACCTGCTGCTGCACCTGATCGGTAATGCGCTGGATGACCCCAGCGCGCGCCTCTTCCAGCGCCTGCTTGAGCGCCCAGTAAAAGGCCAGCTCGTCGGCGCCGCCGTGGCTTTTCACCACGATGCCGCGCAGCCCCAGCAGCGAGGCGCCATTGTAGCGGCGCGGATCCATACGCTTCCTGAACCGGTTGAGTACCGGCATCGCGCACAGGGCCAGCAGCTTGCTGACGGGGCCTCGGGTGAATTCTTCCTTGATGAAGTCGGCCATCATCTTGGCCAGCCCTTCGGATGCCTTCAGCGCGATATTGCCGGGAAAGCCGTCGCAGGCAATCACATCGACATTGCCGCTGTAGAGATCGTCACCTTCGACATTGCCGATGAAATTCAGCGGGGACTGGCGCAACAGTTCGGCCGCCCCCTTGACCTGCTCATTGCCCTTGATTTCTTCCTCACCCACATTGAGCAGGCCGACTCGCGGACGGGGCTGCTGACGCAGCGCCTCGAACAGCGCCGAGCCCATGATGGCGAACTGCACCAGTTGCGCGGCAGTGCAATCGACATTGGCGCCCAGATCCAGCACGCAGGTCTCACCCCCCTTGCGGGTTGGCAGCAGCTTGGCAATCGCCGGACGATCCACCCCCGGGATGGTTTTCAGCACGAAACGTGCGGTGGCCATCAGCGCCCCGGTATTGCCGGCCGAGACACAGGCATTGGCCTCGCCGGTCTTGACCAGATTGATCGCCACGCGCATTGATGAATCTTTCTTGTTCTTCATCGCCGACTGCGGCGACTCGTCCATCGCGACCACTTCACTGGCCGGATGCACGCGCAGGCGCGGGCCGGTTTCGGTGCGATGCGCCTTCAGCTCGGCGGCAATGGCGTCGGGCAGGCCGACCAGCACCACATCGACATCGGCATGCTCGCGCAGGAAGCGCAACACGGCCGGCACGGTCACGTGCGTACCGTGATCGCCGCCCATTGCATCAACTGCTACGGTAATTTCCATCAGGCTATCCAGAATGACGAACGGCGCAAACAGGATTGCCTGTTTGCGCCGTTGAGACTAAATCTTTGCTTGCGCAAGGATTTAATGAATTACTCGCCCTTGGCCTTGACCACGCGACGGCCCTTGTAGAAGCCATCCGGGCTGACGTGATGCGGACGATGCACGGTGCCGCGCTCGTCAACGGCGATCGCCGGAGCGGTCAGGAAATCGTGAGCGCGGTGCATGCCACGCTTGGACGGGGACTTTTTGTTCTGTTGAACGGCCATGATTACTACTCCTTGAAAACCAGTTTTTCAGTTTCAGTTATTCCGCTTTCCTGGTTTTCAACTGAGCCAGGACAGCAAACGGATTCGGTTTGTCCGACACGATCATGACGTCATCGGCGTCACAACGGTCGTGGCGCGGCGCGTACGGCAGCGCCAGCAATACTTCTTCTTCGACCAGCGCCAGCACATCCAGCGCGGGATCGATCAGCAGGCCCTCGAGGTCTTCGTCAGCCTCTTCGGCTTCGTCCAGCAGAGCCTCGTCGGCAAACTGGGTCAGTACCGTCTCGCAGGCCAGCTGGAATGGCATGGCCTTGAGACAGCGCTGGCAGCGCAATTGCAGCTCGCCGCTGACCTGCAGGAACAGATAAGGCCGCTCCAGCTTGTCGACACCGCCTTCCAGCGACCAGACCAGCTCGGCAGCATGATCCAGCACGGCATCGGCCAGTCGCGGCAGGCTTGCTACCGCCACTTTTCCTGCCAGCTGCTCGCGGGCAATCGCAAATTCTGCGCTATTGATCACGGACATGGCAAGCATCGGCAACCCAAGAAACCGCGCATGATACAATCCCGCCACACTGGCTGTCAAAGCTTTAGACGCGCACCAATCCGGAATTCACATGCAAAAACAAGCCCCTTTCACGTCCGAGGCCGCCCTGCCGCTGGTGCTGGCCTCCACCTCGCCCTATCGCCGCGAGCTGCTGCAGCGCCTGGCCCTGCCCTTCTCAGTCGCCAGCCCCGAGGTCGACGAAACGCCGCTGGCAGGTGAAACGGCGCACGCCACCAGTCTGCGGCTGGCCATGGCCAAGGCCCAGGTTTTGCGCGAGCGCTTTCCCGCCCACCTGCTGATCGGCTCGGACCAGGTCGCGCTGCTCGACGGCGTGCAGCTCGGCAAACCGGGCACACACGAGCGCGCCGTCGCGCAGCTGCAATTGATGCGCGGGCGCACCATCGAATTCCACACCGCGCTGGCGCTCCACAACAGCCAGAGCGGCAATACGCAGACCCATGTCGACATCACCCGCGTGGTGATGCGCGACTATGACGACGCCACCATCGAACGCTACCTGCGCCATGAACAGCCCTACAACTGCGCCGGCAGCGCCAAGACCGAAGGCCTGGGCGTGGTGCTGATCGCGCGCATCGACAACAGTGACCCGACCGCCATCATCGGCCTGCCCATGATCGCGCTGAGCACCATGCTGATGAACGAAGGAGTGCAACTGGTATGAGCGGCACCCTGTACCTGATCCCGACTCCGCTGGGTGGCGACACGCTCGCCGACATCCTGCCGGCCGACGTCATCGGCATCGCGCAGCGGCTCACGCATTTCATCGTCGAGGCGCCGAAAACCGCGCGCGCGCACCTGAAACGCTTCGGCACCCCGCACGAGCTGCGCAGCCTGTGGATGCAGGAGCTGAACGAGCACAGCAAGGACGGCAATCTCGCCAGCCTGCTGGAGCCCCTGCTGGCCGGCCACGACGTCGGACTGATGAGCGAAGCCGGTTGCCCGGGCGTCGCCGACCCCGGCGCCAATCTGGTGCGCCTCGCGCATCGCAAGGGCATACGCGTGATGCCGCTGGTCGGCCCATCGTCGATCCTGCTCGCGCTGATGGGCTCGGGCGCCAATGGCCAGAAATTCCGCTTCAACGGCTATCTGCCGGCGAACGATGTCGAGCGCGTTGCGGCAATCAGGGCGCTGGAAACCAGCTCGCAGAAGGAAAAACAGGCCGAACTGTTTATCGAAACGCCCTATCGCAACAAGGCGCTGCTCGATGCCTTGCTGACCAGCGCGCGCCCGCAAACGCTGCTCACCGTCGCCTGCAACCTCAGCCTGGCGGATCAGTATCTGAAAAGCCTCAGCATTGCCGACTGGCAACGCAGCCCCGCGCCGGACCTGCACAAGAAACCAACCGTCTTTGTGCTCTACGCCGCCTGATACCCAATACCCCATGACCAGCAGACCCTTTCACAAGAAGGGCCTGCACCACATACCCACAACAGGAAAGCAAAACGCGTACGCCAGGCTCGCGCGCCGGGTTCGTCTACCGGCAATGGCCGGCAGCCCGGCCGCCAGCCTCTGCCTCAACCCCCATCCGGCTGCGGCTCGTCGAGCACCACGCGGTCGCGCCCGCCGCGCTTGGCGCGGTACAGCGCGGCATCGGCACGGCAGATGGCCGCATCCAGCGCCTCCCCCTGACAGACGGCAACGCCAAAGCTCGCCGTTACCGTCATCCCCAGCGGCCACCCGGCCTGGTGCAGGGATTTGCGCAGCTTTTCCGCAACCAGCTCGGCGCCATCCAGGCTGATTTGCGGAAAGAACAGCACGAATTCCTCGCCGCCCCAGCGCACCAGATAATCGCTGCTGCGAATGCCGCTTTGCAGCGTTGCAGCGAACTGCTGCAAGACCCGGTCGCCGACATCATGCCCGTAGGTATCATTGATCTGCTTGAAATGGTCGATGTCGGCAAACACCACCCCCATTTGCGTGCAGCGGCCATGGCCGGCCAGCAACTCGTCGAGCAGGCCGGTACGGTTGCGCACGTCGGTCAGCGCGTCGTAATGCGCGGCATGATCCATGTCCAGCCTTTGCTGCTCCAGCCGGGTGGCCAGCCCCAGCAGGTCGTCGACGATTTCACGGCTGCTGCGCAGGTGGCGCCAGACAACACCGCCGATGACGGCAAGCCAGATCAACCCCAGCAGCAGCAGCAATTCACCGCGACTGAGCCATTTGCCGCGAAATTCGATGTAGTCGACCTCGACATCATGATGCCCCGGCTCCATCAGCGTGGACGAGCCGAACTGGATCAGCGGCACATTGTCGAGCTCCATGCTGGCGTGTTCGGGCGGAATCTTGTGCTGGGCGACCCACCAGCTGGCCACGGCAAAGGATTTGATCGGCAACTCCAGTTCGCCGCCATCGGCAGGCGGCACCAGAAACGCGCCCATCACCTTCCAGGTTTCGTTGCGGTCGGGACTGGCGTAGGCCGGGTTGAAATTGCGCAGGAAAACGCGCATCTGGTGCGAGCCCACACCGCGGTAACGTGCCTTGATCGCCAGACGATCAAACCCGGCCAGATCCAGCCCCTGCTCCGGCTTGCCGACAAAGACCGCCAGCTCGCAGAACGGCCACTGGTATTGCGGTGACAGCTCGCAGGTGAAACGCCACTTGTCCGGCATGGGAATGTGGCGCGCAACCGAGCCGCCACCAATCAGCCGGTCGTCGATGACCTCGATCCGGTGGCCAGCGGCCGGCGTGATCCGCAGCGTCCGGTTCATGCCGGCATGCTGCCACCACAGCAGCAAGGCACTGCCCAGCAGCAGGGCCGCCAGCGCAGAGGCAAACGACAGGGATGGCCATTTCATGCATTTATTCTCCAGTTCCTGCCCATTATCGGGCACCCGCCGCCTTTGCAGGAAAGAATGCGCGCATCAGGCCAGCGGGGGGTTTGCGCATTGTCTTGGCGCGCGCCTGTGGTTTAATGACAGCTTTCCTGCCTCTTCATCTTTCATTGCCGCACAAGGAATCCCGATGAGCAAAGCCATCATTCATACCGAGCACGCCCCCGCCGCCGTTGGCACCTATTCGCAGGCCATCCGGGTGGGCAACACCGTCTACCTGTCCGGCCAGATCGGCCTTGAACCCTACAGCGGCGTGCTGCTGGACGGCTTTGATGCGCAGGCGCATCGCGTGTTCCAGAACCTGCGCGCCGTGTGCCAGGCCGCTGGCGGCGACCTGTCTGACATCGTGAAGCTGGGCGTGTTCGTCGTCGACCTGGCAAATTTCGCGCGGCTGAACGAAATCATGGGTGAATATTTCCAGGCCCCCTTCCCGGCGCGCGCCGCCGTGCAGGCCGCCGCCCTGCCCAAGGGCGCGCTGGTCGAGGCCGACGCGGTCATGGTTCTGGCATAAAAGACAGGTATAACCCTGTAGCCCAATACCTCGTTATCGTATAGCCATATACCCAAGGAGCAACCATGAGCTTCGCCAATCCCGGAGATGAAGAGCTGCGCACGCTGCTGGACAACACCCGGCGCATCGCGGTGGTCGGCATTTCCGACAAGCCCAGCCGCGCCAGCCATGGCGTGGCGAAGCTGATGCAGCAATGGGGTTTCACCATCATCCCGGTCAACCCGATGCTGGACGAGGTGCTGGGCGAAAAGTGCTATCCCAATCTGCTCGCCATCCCCGAGCCGGTCGACCTGGTGAATGTGTTTCGTCGCCCGAGCGAAGTACCGGCGATCGTCGACGACGCACTCGCCATCGGCGCGCCAGCGCTGTGGCTGCAGCTCGACGTGATCGACGAAAGCGCCGCGCAGCGCGCGCAGGACGCCGGCATGACCGTGGTGATGGATCGCTGCCTGATGGTCGAATACGGACGGCTGAGCAGTGAGTGAGACCAGCCACCTGATACTGGGCGACTGCGCGGCGGACGTCTTGCGCAAGGCCCTGCCCGGCGCCGCGGTGCTGGTCGCGCGCGATGATCTGCCCGTCGGCCCGCTGGCCGATGTCGATGGTGACGGCACACAACGCGCGGCGTTCTGGGAAGCCGTGAACCCCTTTTTCCCCTACCGCTTCGCCGACAAGCTGGCCGAGGAGCGCGCGCTGCTGGCGAAGCTGCCCGACGAACTGACCGTCTGGGTCGGCCATTCCAGCGGCGAGGAGCTGCTGCTGCGCCGCGTCGCCTGGTGGCGCCAGGGGCGGCCATTCACGCTGGTGCGCGTGCCGCCCATCCCGACCTATCTTCCCGATGGCATGTTTGCGCTGGGCATGTGCGACTCGGAGCAGCTGCAGGCCGCCACCGGACTTGGCGAGAAAATCGGCAAGAAAACGGTCGCGGCGCTCGCCGCCGAGTGGGAAAGCCTGCGCGCCGGCGACGGCCTGCGCAGCTGGCGTGACGGCCGCTTCCAGCTGGCCGGCATCGACAGCCTCGACGATGAGCTGTGGCAATGCGTGACGCCGCGCTGGGAAGCCGCCGCGCTGGCGGTCGGCGAATGGATGGCGAATTCGGACGGTTTTTTTCGCAGCGACTGGCTGGGCAGCTGGCGCATGGCGCTGCTGGGCCGCGCCGGCCGCGTCGAATTCGCGGAAGCCGACCCGGATTTCTCGCTGGCCCGCTCGCGCGTGCGCCGCGCCGGCGGCTAGCCGCAAAGGCCCCCTCAATTAGCGCAGCTACTGGCTCAGCAGAAATCGCCGCTGTACCCGACCTTTGCCACCGATTAGAGTTGAGCAAGGCGCCTTACAACGAGCCGCATCGGTTCTTTATTTATTGTTGCTCTTGCGGCATCACAGAGGGCTCTGCATCTAAAGCCGAGCGAAGGCATTCCTCCACCTGGATGCCGGCCTAAGCCGGCATGACGGGCCCCTCTCCTTCTGGCGCCCCACTGAGAGAGGCACCGGACCAGGCCACTGCAAATGCGGTTTAGCACGACAGGCCCTGAAAGCCGCCGAGAAGCGCAGTTTTCCCCGCAGGGGGAGGACCAGGAGCGGGGCGTGTCTGAGGCCCGCAGGGCCGAGTTGCCCCGCTCCCCTGGAAAAACGAGCATCGCAGGGCACCCCGCGCAGCGGGGTGGCTGACCGGGCTCGCCTTTCTTTGCTTACTTTCTTTGGTGAAGCAAAGAAAGTAACCCGTTGGCGCGACGGAATCGCGCATCAAAACACCGCGCCGCAGGCGCCAAACAAACAACAGCTAAACTACCGGCCTGCACACCCGACGGCATGCAGACCAAGGACCGCCACCATGCCACTCCACTTCAGCAAAATGCACGGCCTCGGCAATGACTTCATGGTCATCGACGGCGTGCGCCAGCAAATCACCCTCAGCCCCGAACTCATCCAGCAATGGGGCGACCGCCACTTCGGCATCGGCTTCGACCAGCTGCTGCTGGTCGAAAAGAGCGAGCAGCCCGGCGTCGATTTCCGCTACCGCATCTTCAACTGCGATGGCGACGAGGTCGAGCAGTGCGGCAACGGTGCGCGCTGCTTCGCGCGCTTCGTCCACGACCAGGGCCTGACCGACAAGACCGAAATCACCGTCGAAACCGCCAAGGGCATCATCTACCCGAAGCTGGAAAAGGACGGCAATGTGACGGTGAACATGGGCGTGCCGCGCTTTGCGCCGGCCGAGATTCCGTTCGAAGCGCCGAACGAAGCGCTGATCGACCCGCTGATCGTCGGTGAGCGGGTCATCGATATTTCCGTCGTCTCGATGGGCAACCCGCATGCGGTGCAGGTCGTCGACTCCGTCGTCACCGCTCCGGTGGCCGAACAAGGCCCGCTGATCGAAAACCATCCGCGCTTCCCGGCGCGCGTGAACGCCGGCTTCATGGAAATCGTCAGCCGCACGGAAATCCGCCTGCGCGTGTTCGAGCGTGGCGCCGGCGAAACGCTGGCCTGCGGCACCGGCGCCTGCGCGGCGGTCGTCGCCGGCATCCGCCGTGGACTTTTGAATGAGAGCGTACTGGTGCACACACGCGGCGGCGACCTTACCATCGCCTGGGCCGGCGCCGGCCAGCCCGTCTTCATGAGCGGCCCGGCCGTCACCGTGTTCAGCGGCGAGCTGGCGATATAAAGTCCTTTCACCACAGAGACACAGAGGCACAGAGGCACAGAGAAAGGCGGCATGCCTTGGCAAAAACCCGACATGGCACACTCGTTCCATCGGTTTTCCTCTGTGTCTCTGTGTCTCTGTGGTTCAATTTGTTTTTCTCTTCCCTGGGCTGAAACTGCAATGCAAGAACAGGACATGCTCGACTGGCTGCGCCAGCACCCCGAATTTTTCGATCATTTCGCGCACGAGATCGCTGACATCTACGTCGCGCACAGCCACGGCGGGCAGGCGGTGTCGCTCACCGAGCGCCAGCTGCAGACGCTGCGCGACCGCAACCGCGCGCTGGAAGCCAAGCTCGCCGAGCTGCTGCATTTCGGCGAGGAAAACGACCAGATTTCCGACAAGCTCCATCGTCTGGCCGTCGACCTGATGCAGGCGCAGGACCTGCCCGGCATCATCGGCACGCTGGAATTCCATCTGCAGCAACGCTTCAATGTCCCCCACGTCGCGCTGCGCCTGTGGCTGCCCGGTGTTGAAAGCAATCTGCGCGAATTCGAGCCGGTGGGCGAAGCCGTCGGCAAGCTCGCACAAAACCTGGTTTCGCCCTATTGCGGCCCCTACGCCACCGACGAGGTGCGCGGCTGGTTCGCCAGCGATACCGAGCTGAAATCCTTTGCCCAGTTTGCACTGAAGACCGGTGGAGAGCCCTTCGGCATTCTGGTTATGGCCAGCACCGACCCGCAGCGCTTCTTCCCCGACATGGGAACGCTGTATCTGCAGCGCCTGTCCGAGCTGGTTTCCGCCGCCATCCGCCGCGTCAGCCCCGGCCAGCCGGCGGCCGAAGTGGCGCCGGAGGCACGCCATGACGACGTCCCCATCCTGGATGAGGAAGCTCCGGCGGATGTCTGAAACCCGCCTGGCAGCCACGCCGGCACTGGGGCAGCACCTCACCCCGCCGTCTGAACCAGCCGTAGCGGAAGACCCGGCCAGCGCGTTCGCACACTTCTTCCGCCATCTGCAGGGCGAACGCATGGCCAGCGCGCACACGCTGGCCGCCTACCGGCGTGACCTGGGGTATCTGGCCGAACTGGCCAGAGAACAAGGGCTGGCGACACTTACCCCACAGGATATTCGCGGCATGGTGCGCCAGCTGGCCGCGAGAAAGCTGTCGGGGCGCTCGATTGCGCGCATCCTGTCGGCCTGGCGCGCGTTTTACCGCCTGATGAGCCGCGACTTTCAGTGGCCGCTCAACCCGGTGGACGGTGTGCGCCCGCCCAAATCGCCCAAGCGCCTGCCGGAAACGCTGGTCACCGATGCGGCCAGCGGCTTTCTCGACGCGCTGCCCGACGACGAGCCGCTCGCCTGTCGCGACAAGGCGATCTGCGAGCTGGCCTACTCCTCGGGGCTGCGCGTGTCGGAGCTGGCCGGGCTCAGGCTCGCCGACCTGGATCTGGTCCAGGGCGAGGCGCGCGTGCTGGGCAAGGGCAGCAAAACGCGACTGGTTCCCGTCGGCCGCGCCGCCATCGAGGCGCTGCGCCGCTGGCTGCTGCTGCGTCCGCAGCTGGCGATGAGCAATGCCGCCACCGTGTTCGTCAGCCAGAACGGCACGCCGCTGACCACCCGCGCCATCCAGCTGCGCCTGCAGCACTGGCAAAAAGTACTGGGCCTGCCCGACCCGCTTTACCCGCACAAGCTGCGCCACAGCTGCGCCAGCCATCTGCTGCAATCCTCCGGCGACCTGCGCGCGGTGCAGGAGCTGCTCGGCCACGCCAGCATCGCCACCACGCAGGTCTATACGCACCTGGATTTCCAGCACCTGGCCAAGGTCTACGACGCCGCGCACCCGCGCGCGAAAAAGCCGGATGAGGACGAAACGCCACAGGTGAAATAAGCGACTTCAGCGCGTATCCGGCAAGCGCCGACACCCGCGCATCCTCGCGGTCAGGGGACAAACTCATCAAGCAGCTTGCATTGCAGACCCTGCTTCTCGATCAGCTGCTTCCCTGTCCATTGCCACGCTTTTTCCGGCTTGAACGGCTTACCATTGACGACGGGCTTGGCGCCCTTCAGGTAGTAGCCATACACCTCCTGCAGCGCCTGTTTGCCCGAATCGCTACACAGCTGCTTGAAATCGCCGGCATTGACGGCCTCAAACGCGGAATGCCTTTTCGGATCGAATCCCGCCAGCGGCACGATGGCCGCAATGGCCTGCCCTGCATTGCCATGGATCACGGGTTGCCGGATCGCCAGGAAGTAGCTCACGCCGTCATCCAGCAGCTCGCTTCTTTGCAGGTCATACGGGATACCCTTTTGCTTGTTCAGGTTAAGGCCGCGCGCCTTGTACCAGGCTGCGGCATTCTGGCCGGGCGGCGTCTGGCCAACCAGACTGGCCATGTTCGCCGAAGCGGCCTGTACCGGGCTGGCCGGCGCCACGCTGGCGGCGCCCACTCGGGCGACATACTTCCTGCTGCCCTCATCCCATGCCCAGGTCGCCACGCGCGGCGACTTCAATTTGACGACCTTGCCGCTGGCGGCTTCACTGCCGGTCGTGGTGGTCTGGAACTGGCTCATGCCACCGGCCACGGGAACGACGGCCAGTTGCACCTTGCTGGAATAAGTCTGAGCCTTGCCAAGGCCGACGCCCTCGTTGTCCGCATCCCCGGCGATATTTGCCAGCTGCACGATCTGGCCGTTGTCGACCCCAGCCAGCAACCAGGTCTGCTGCGTGTAGCCTTGCCCGCTACTGCCGTTCTGAATGATCCAGCCCAGTTTGCCCCGGCCCAGATCCAGCCACTGGAAGCTGTCCTTGCCCGGCAGGTTGCCGTATTGCCCCCACCACAGATCAGGAACCCAGCGCTGGCGAATTTCCCAGCCCTTGCCGGTGTTCACAAAGCGTGCGAACAGCAGATTTGCGGCCGACGCACGGCTATCCCCATTGGCGCCGGCGGCGATGGTGTACATTGCCAGCGTGCCGTCGGCCTCGGTCACCATCCGGGAATCGACCCACTCCACCATGGCCACTTCGCCACCATGCAGTTTGGCCCTGGCCTGCCCCTTGGCATTGGCCTGGCCAAACCACGCATTCATGATGGCCTGCACGGGTAATTGCGCAGGCGCAGGCTGAATCAGCAGACGCCCCGTCGGCGTGGCAGAGGGCGCCTGTTTCGAGCTGTTGCCTGAGCCGGATGGTGTGGTGCCGGAGCCTTTGTCCGGGTTTGACACACAGCCTGTCGCAACAAGCATGGCCAGCAGGATGGCACTCAAGGGGATGGGACGCATTGGGTTTCCTGTCATTGGTAAATGCACTGAAAGAGGCGGAAGCTACCAGAATGTCTGGGCATTGGCTGTCAATTCGTTCACAACACACGGGCCAGATGCTTACGCAGCAATGAAGTTCGGCATGGGCCGACCATGCGGCTAATGGTGCCGAATGCAAATACCGCACCTGCCCAGCGCACAGCAATGCAAAAGCAGGTATCAAGCCATAGCCTTTGTATTTGAAAGGCAAAAACCATTTACATTGACGGGTATATTCACCAGCCGCCGAACAGCGCCTGCAGCTCACGCCGATAATCGGCCACTGCGGCATCGCCTTCGCGCGGCGCCCAGCAGCCCCACTCGTCTCCGGCTGGCGGCACGTACGGACCGGCCTTGCACTCCAGAAAGATGGTGCCTCTGGCAAGCGCCAGCACCGCATGGAATTGCCCGGCCGGAATATCGATGGCCATCAGCGGGCCACCGGGGGCAAGGCGATGCACGGCGCTGATTGCACCCTGCTCGTCGAAGAGCACGACGCCCAGCTCGCCGGCCAGCGCCAGCAGCAATTCAGCCTTCTGCGGATCGCGATGGCGGTGCGGCGCCACATAGCAGCCCGGTTCAATCGCGATCAGTAGCCGATGGCAGAGGTCGTCGAGGCTGGCGTGCAGATTGTGATGCGTGCGCCCGCGCGGCGATTCGCCAGCCCGGACGTTCAAAGCGGCGAGCAAGTCGCGATCAACGAGGCTCACAGAATGATGCCGCCACCCAGACAGACATCGCCGTCGTAGAGCACCATCGACTGCCCCGGCGTCACCGCCCATTGCGGATCAGTGAACTTCAGCTCGCAGCGGCCGTCGCCCAGATCGACCAGCTCGCAGGCGGCGTCCTGCTGGCGGTAGCGGGTTTTCGCGGTGTAGCGGCCGGGGGCCGGCGCTTCACCGAGAATCCACGAGCAATCCTGTGCGACCAGCGTCGATTTCAGCAGCAGCGGGTGGTCGTGGCCCTGGACGACGATCAGCTCGTTTGCCGCCATGTCCTTGGCCGCCACGAACCACGGCTCGCCGCTGCCCGATTTGTCGCCACCGATGCCCAGCCCCTGGCGCTGGCCCAGCGTGTAGAACATCAGCCCCATATGCTCGCCCATCACGCGCCCTTCCGGCGTGACCATGCGGCCGGGCTTGGTCGGCAGGTAGCGGTTCAGGAATTCGCGGAACGGCCGCTCGCCGATGAAGCAGATGCCGGTGCTGTCCTTCTTTTTCGCGTTGGGCAGCTGGATCTGCTCGGCGATCGCGCGCACTTCACTTTTCAGCAAGCCCCCGAGCGGGAACACCGCCTGGCTGACCTGGGCCTGCGACAGGCGATAGAGGAAGTAAGTCTGATCCTTGCTCTGATCGCGGGCTCTGATCAGCTCGGTGCGCCCGTCGGCGCGCACACGGTTGCCGCAATAGTGGCCGGTTGCCATCTTCGCGCCGCCCAGCGCAATCGCGTAGTCCAGAAAGCATTTGAACTTGATTTCGCTATTGCACAGGATGTCCGGGTTCGGCGTGCGCCCGGCCTGGTACTCGGCCAGGAAATAGGCAAACACACGATCCTTGTATTCGCTGGCAAAGTTGACCAGCTCGATGTCGATGCCCAGCAGATCGGCCACCGCGATGGCGTCCATGCTGTCTTCCTTGATCGAGCAATACTCGTCGTTGTTGTCGTCTTCCCAGTTCTGCATGAAGACGCCATGCACCTCGTGCCCCTGTGCTTTCAACAGGTGCGCGGTGACCGAGGAATCGACCCCGCCCGAGAGCCCCACCACGATCTTGCTCATGCCAGTGCCCCTTCGTTGCGGGCGTCGAAATCGCGCAGCAGCTCCAGCGGGTAGCGCTTGCCGGCCAGATAGTCATCGACGCAGGCGAGAATCAGCGGGCTGCGGTGCTGCGCGCTGCGCGCAATCAGTTCATCACGCGTGAGCCACACGGCGGCTTCGATGCCGTCGTCAAGCTGGCGCTCGGGATAATGCACTCCCAGCTCGCCGGTAAACGCGTAGCGCAGATAGGTGAGATCGGTGCCGGGAACGGTCCACTGGTAGATGCCGACCAGCGCCGTCGGCTTGAAGGTGTAGGCAGTTTCTTCCAGCGTTTCGCGCACGCAGGCCGCCACAATCGATTCGTTTTTCTCGACGTGGCCAGCAGGCTGGTTGAGCTTGAGTTCGCCCTGGATGCGCTCTTCGACAAACAGGAACTTGCCGTCACGCTCAACGACGGTGGCGACGGTGGTATTGGGTTTCCACATGGGATCAGGCTTGGCTGGGCAAAAGGCGATTTTACCAGCTGGCGGCACTTGCGCCGCGGCAGCTCGTCAGCGCAGGGCACGCGACGGGCCGCCAGACAAGCAATGGCCAAATACCCAGCAAAGGATAGCCACACAGCCCATTCATTTAAATGGCTTCAGACACATACCCGACAAAAACTCAATGGCCTTGGAACATGAACTTCTCCGCCGGCCCACGCTTCCGCGCTCCTAAACAACAAAACCAGTGAACCACAGAGACACAGAGAGCACAGAGGAAGCAAAACCCTGAGTAATGCCTATGACGTGCTCGCGCTTTTCTCTGTGTTCTCTGTGTCTCTGTGGTTGATTTGGATTTTGCCGAGAGGTATTGCCAAGCAGCTCAGGTCTTGAAACGCGCCACCAGCTCGCGCAGGCTGGCCGAGAGATGTTCCAGCTGGCCGACGGCCTGCATGATGTCGGCCATGGCCTGGTCATTGCTGCTGGCCATGCTGCTGATGCGCTCGATGTTCTGCGCAATATCGGTGCTTGCCGCCGCCTGCTCGCGGGTCGAGCCGGCAATCGACTGCACATTGTCCACCAGCGCGCCGGTCGCGCCGCAAACCGCCCCGATGGCGGCGCTGGCCTGCTGGGACAGCTCGACACAGCTGCCGATATAGCCGCGCGTGGCGCTCATTTCCCGCCCCGCCGTGCCGACCTCCTGCTGGATGCCGTTGACGATCTGGCCAATTTCGACGGTGGCTTCGGCTGTGCGCGCGGCCAGCTTGCGCACCTCGTCGGCCACAACGGCAAAGCCGCGGCCCTGTTCGCCGGCGCGCGCGGCCTCGATGGCGGCATTCAGCGCCAGCAGATTGGTCTGGTCGGCGATGTCCTTGATCACGCTGACGATCCGGTCAACATTGCCCAGCTCCTGATTGAGCCCCTGCATGGTGTGCGACAGCGCATCAATGCTGCGATTGACCTCGGCAATCTCGCCAGCCACCCGCCCGACCAGCTGCTGGCCAGCCTCGATGCCGCTGCTGGCGGTGTGCGCCAGCTGATTGACATCTTCGGTGGTGGTGGCGATGTGCTGGATGCTCACCGTGACCTCCTCGACACTGGCAGCGGTGGCGCTGGAGGCTTCCGCCTGCTGGCGCGAGGCACGCCCCACCGATTGCGCGCTGCCGGTCAGCCCGGCGGCGGCGCTACCCACCGCCTCGCTCTGCTCGCGCACCTGCACGAACATCGCACGCAAACGCTCCATGAACTGGTTGAAGGCCTGACTGCTGCGGCCGATTTCATCGCCGGAATGCACGTCCAGCCGCCGGGTCAGGTCCCCGGTGCCTTCCGCGAGCGTGGCCATGGCGCGCGCCAGTCGCGCCAGCGGCCGGGTGAGCACGGTGAGCAGGCCGGCGATCAGGGCCAGCATCAGCAAACCCGCCACCACGCCAATCACGATCGCGCGATTGCGGGCAGCCACGGCGTCGGCCATGATCGTCGCCTTGGGCACCAGCACGCCCAGCGCCCAGTTCTGCCCGCTTTGCCCCATGCGTACCGGTTGCCAGTGCTGGATCAGCCCGTCGCGCTCGAAACGCACGATCTCCCCCTTGGCCAGTTGCGCGAGAAAACCGGCGGGATAGGCGGCCTCGGCCACCGGTTTGCCCAGCTGCGCGGCATCCTGCGCCACCACATGCAGGCCACCGGCCGAAATCAGCTGCAACTGCCCGGTGCCCAGCGGTTGCTGGCGGGACAGGGTCTCCTGCAGCTTGCCCAGCGGCAGGTCGACTGCCGCGACACCGGCAAATTTGCCGCCGGCATCGCGCAGGACAACCGCCAGCGAGGACATCAGCACCTGCTTGCCCTGCACCTCGTAGGCATAGGGCTCGGTGACGGTATCGCGGCCACGCTGCTTGGGGGTGTAGTAGAAATCGCCCCAGCCCGGCTTTTCATATTCCGGCTGGTAGCCCGCGGGATTGCCGCGATAGGGCTCGGCGAGCTTCTGCTGCGCGGCCCCCAGCATCACATCCTGCGCGATCTTGTCGCCCACGCGGGTAATGTAGGGCATGTAGCGTCCGCTGGGGTCATGCAGCGGCCAGTCGCTGGCGTACTGCGCATCCTTGCCGTCGAGCGCATCGGGCTCCATCAGCATCCACAGGCCGGATGCCTGAGGGTAATCGGCGAGCAGGCGCATCAGCAGCCTGTCCAGCGCCTTGCGCTCGGGCATGGCCCCGGCGCGCAGGCCGTCGACCGTGGCGGCCAGCTGTTGCGGCAGCGCGTAGGCCAGATCGAACTGCGCCTCGATCTGCCGGCCCTGGCTGGCGGCCTCCAGCTCCAGGCGCGCCAGGCCGTTCTTCTCGGCGTCGCGGTAAATCCCGCTGCTGATGACGGTGATCATGATGCCAAAGCCCGCCACGATGGCGAACGCTGCCGCGCTGACGACCTTGGTGCGCAATTGCATGTTTTGCCAGACTGACCGCATGAAGGCTCTCCGTCGCCGATGCCGGACGGCATCCCTCTCCGCTATATGGCTGGCGCAGCCCGCAAGAGCAAGGAACACGGCGTCAGCGCGCCGATCAGCTGTAAGAAATGCCCAGAAAAATGCCCCAGGCCCGCCAAAGCGGGCCTGGGGCATTGGGGCCGGTCATGCGCCGGGCACGGGCCCGGCTGGCCGCATTACTGCTGCGGCGCCGGTTCGGCGACGAAAATCTCCACCCGGCGGTTCTGCGCCCGCCCGGCCACCGTGGCGTTGTCGGCCACCGGCTCGCGCGCGCCGCGCCCATCAATGGCCATGCGGCTGAAAGCCACCCCCCGGTTGCTGAGGTAATCGCGCACGGCCGCCGCACGATTGACCGACAGCGGGTTGTTGATGGCATCGCTGCCGGTGCTGTCGGTATGGCCGACGATGGTCACCCGCGTCACCGGATTCTGGTTCAGCGTCTGGGCAAAGCGGTCGAGAATCGGCCGCATGTTCGGCTTGATCGCGTATTTGCCGGTGTCAAAGGAAAAGTCGCTGGGCACCTCGAGCTTGAGCTCGTTGTTGGGCGTCTTGCTGACTTCAATGCCGGTACCTTCGGTGGCGGCTTCCATTTCCTGACGCTGCTTTTCCATGTGCGAAGACCAGATATAGCCGCCGATGGCGCCAACGGCGGCGCCGATGGCCGCATCCCGGCCGACATGGTCGCTGCCGGTGGTCTTGCCGATGATGGCGCCAGCCGCCGCACCACCGAGGGCGCCCAGCAGTGTGCCCTGACCGGTTTGCGTCATCTGGCCATTGGCGCAACCGGTCATGACCAGAACCAGGGCGAGAGGCAAAAGGGCTTGTTTCATGGCGAGCATCCTTGTGTAAGCGCAATGTGAAGCAATTTTAGGCGCATTCGTGTTACCGGCGCTGTAGGCAAATTCACACCAGCCTGTCCAGCCCCGATCCGGTACTGCCCTCATCCTGGCAGATGCCGGCTTAACGGCAGGTTAACGGCGCCCCACACTCAGGCCAGCACGCCCCCGCGGTAATCCTGAATGGCCTGATGCAGCTCGGCCTCGGTATTCATCACGAAGGGCCCGTATTGTGCAATCGGCTCGCCCAGCGGCTGCCCGGCCAGCAACAACAGCCGCGCGCCCTCCGCTCCGGCAAGCAGCGAGACGCCATCGGCGTGCGCCGCATTGTCCAGCACTGCCATCTGTCTCGACGGCACCGGCGTCCCGGCAATCTGCACCTCGCCCCGGTAGACATACACAAAGGCATTGTGGGCGACGGGCAAGGCCTGTGCGAAGGTCATCCCGGCATCCAGCCAGACATCCAGATACAGCGGCTCGGTATCCGGGCGCGTGATGGCGCCGGTGATGCCCTGGCTTGCACCAGCCAGCACGCGCACGCGTCCGCCGCCGGGCAGCGCATAGTCGGGAATCGCCGCTGCCGGAATGTCGCGATACCAGGCCGGCTGCATCTTGCTGCGGGCCGGCAGGTTCAGCCAGAGCTGGAACCCCTCCATCAGGCCATCCTCCTGCTCGGGCATTTCGCTGTGGATGACGCCGCGCCCGGCGCACATCCATTGCATGCCGCCCGGTTCCAGCAGACCTTCATTGCCGGCCGAATCGCGGTGGCGCATGCGCCCGGCCAGCATATAGGTCACCGTTTCGAAACCGCGATGCGGGTGCGGCGGGAAGCCGGCGATGTAGTCGTCGGGGTTCTCGTTGGCAAAGGCATCGAGCATCAGGAAGGGGTCAAGCCGGCGCTGCAGTTCGCTCGCCAGCACGCGGGTGAGCTTCACGCCCGCGCCATCGGCAGTGGCTCGCCCGGCGACGAGGCGCTCGATGCGGCGGGATGCGTGGACAGTACTTGTCATGATTTTCTCCTGAACGCTGATCGGCGGCCTGATCCACCCTGACTTCACCAGGGTATCAACCTGTACCACATACTGCAAAAGGGCAGCAGGAATATACCCGCCACCCTTCATAATCAATCCGCACTACCTGGCACACCGTTTTGCCGTGTGCCTTTCGTGCAATCAGGCCAGTACTGCGTCGATGTCGCTGCGCGCCCTGGCCAGTGAATCCGGTGCATCCGGCATGGCCATGCCTTCGGCGTAGATGAATTCGACGTCGTGCATGCCCAGAAAACCCAGCACGGTCTTCAGAAACGGCACTTGCGTGTCGCTGGCGCTGTCGCGATGCACGCCACCGCGGGTCAGGGCGACATAGACCTTCTTGCCGGTCAGCAGGCCTTCCGGGCCGTTTTCGGTATAGCGGAAAGTGACGCGGGCGCGGCAGATGGCGTCGATCCAGTTCTTCAAAAGACCGGTCACGCTGAAGTTGTACATCGGCACACCCAGTACCAGTACGTCGGCGGCCTGCACTTCGGCGATCAGCGCATCATCCAGCGCCACACGGGCAGCCTGTTCCGGGCTGCGAGCGTCTTCGGGCGTCATCAGCGCGGTCAGCGCGGCTTCGTCGAGCACCGGGTGCGGATTGCGCGCCAGGTCGCGCACGCTCACCGCAGCGTCGGGCTGGCGAGCCAGGAGGCTGGCGACGATGGCATTGGCCAGCTCGGTGGATTGGGAACCGCTGCTGCGGGCGCTGCTGTTGATTTGCAGGATGTTCATGGTGTCTCTCCGGGTGTGGGGTGGTGATGGACACACTGTATTCCCTGCAAACAAACCGATAAATCCGGCAAAATGGCAATCATTATTCCACCAATGGGACAATTCCATGACCCCAGACCCTGCCGACCTGCTGCTCTTCGCCCGCATCGTCGAAGCAGGCAGCTTCGTGCGCGCCGCCGAGCGCAGCCAGCTGCCGACCTCCACGCTGTCACGACGCCTGTCGGCGCTGGAGGAACAACTGGGCGAGCGCCTGCTGCTGCGCACGACGCGCACGCTGACGCTGACCGACTTCGGCGCGGCCGTGCTGGAACATGCCCGCCAGATCGAGCAGGAAACCGCTGCGGCGCAGGCGCTGGCCGAGCACCGCCAGCAGGCCCCCAGCGGTACGCTGCGCGTCTCCATGCCCAATGATTTTGCTGCCCATCTGCTGGCGCCGATGCTGGCCGAGTACGGCCAGCGCTACCCGGAAGTGCAGGTATTGCTCGATCTGTCGCCCGGGCGGGTCGACCTGATTGCCGAGGGTTACGATCTGGTGATCCGCATGGGTGCGCTGCCGGATGACGCCAGCCTGGTCGCCCGGCGCATCTGGAACTACTGCCCCGGCCTGTATGCGGCACCGGCTTACCTCGCGCAGGCCGGCATTCCCGCGCACCCGGCCGATCTGGAGCATCACCGCCTGCTGTGCCTGCTGGCCCGCAGCGGCGACCCGGTCAGCTGGGAGCTGCAATTCGGCGAGGAACGCTACACGCCACAGGTGGCAGCCCGCCTGGCCGTGAATTCGCCTGACATGCTGCTGCGGCTCGCCGAACAGGGGCTGGGGATTGTCGGCTGCTCGCCGGTGTTTGCCGCCAGCCGCCTGGAAAGCGGCCGGCTGCAGCCGGTGTTGCCCGGCTGGCGGCTGCCGATGGTTACCGGCTGGGCGGTCTATCCGGGCCGGCGGCTGCTGCCGCTGAAAACCCGCGCCTTTCTGGAATTGCTGGAAGCGTTTCTGTCCTTCGCACGCTGAGCATCAGGGTCAGGCACCGCTCAGCGCGGCTTGTTCGGCCCGCGCCGGCCGCGCTGTTTCGGCCGCCCCTGGCCTTGTGGCGGCCTGCCGCCGGTCTTGCTGGTGGCGGGCGCGGCCACCTGCAGTTCACGCCACTCGCCAGGCTGCAACCCATCGAGGGTATAGCCCCCCACCCCATTGCGAACAAGGCGCAGCGTCGGATACCCCACCTTCGCGGTCATGCGCCGCACTTGCCGGTTCTTGCCTTCACTAATGATGATCTCCAGCCAGGTCGTCGGAATCGCGGCACGAAAGCGCACCGGCGGATCGCGCGGCCACAGGCCGTCCGGCTCGGCAATGATGCGCACCTGCGCCGGCTGCGTGACAAAATCCCCCAGATCGACGCCATGCCGCAAGGGTTCCAGATCGGCGTCCGCAGGCGCACCTTCAACCTGCACCCAGTAGGTTTTCGGCTGCTTGTGCCGGGGGTCGGCAATGCGCGCCTGCAGCGGCCCGGAATCGGTCAGCAGCAGCAGGCCCTCCGAATCGGTATCGAGCCGGCCCGCCGGATAGACACCGGGCATGTGCAGCACGTCGGCGAGGCACTGGTGCGGTGGACTGGGGCTGAACTGGCAGATCACGCCATACGGTTTGTTCAACAGAATCAGACGCGCCATGCGGTCTCCCTTGTCCTGATACGGCCAAACCGGTGATAATAGTGCGTTTTTTCGTCAGCACGCCACCGCAGAACGCGGGCGACGGAAACAGATCACCCAGCGACAGCTTACTCAAAAACAGGAAAGAACGATGAGCCTGATCAAAGTACCCCAGGGCGGCACCAAGATTGTTCCGAATCTGGCCACTCCCGATAATCCCATCATCCCGTTCATCGAAGGTGACGGCATTGGCGTGGACATCACGCCGGTGATGATCGATGTGGTCGATGCAGCCGTGGCCAAGGCCTACGGCGGCGCCCGCAAGATCCACTGGATGGAAATCTACTGCGGCGAGAAGGCTTCCCGCCTGTACGGCAATGACACCTACCTGCCGCAAGAAACCCTGGATGCACTGAAGGAATACGTGGTGTCCATCAAGGGCCCCCTGGCCACGCCGGTTGGCGGCGGCATCCGCTCGCTGAACGTGGCGCTGCGCCAGCAGCTGGACCTGTACGTCTGCCTGCGCCCGGTGCGCTACTTCAACGGCGTTCCGTCGCCGCTGAAGCGCCCGGACCTGACCGACATGGTGATCTTCCGTGAAAACACTGAAGACATCTACGCCGGCATCGAATGGGAAGCCCAGACCGAAGGCGCCAAGCAGGTCATCGACTTCCTGCAAGGCACCATGGGCGTGAAGAAGATCCGTTTCCCGGAATCCTCCTCCATCGGCATCAAGCCGGTTTCCAAGGAAGGCACCGAGCGTCTGGTACGCAAGGCCATCCAGTACGCGATCGACAACAACCGCAAGAGCGTTACCCTTGTTCACAAGGGCAACATCATGAAGTTCACCGAAGGCATGTTCCGCACCTGGGGCTACGAGCTGGCCAAGAAGGAATTCGGTGGTGTCGAGATCGACGGCGGCCCGTGGCTGCAACTGCCGAACGGCATCGTGATCAAGGATGTGATCGCTGACGCCTTCCTGCAGCAGATCCTGCTGCGTCCGGCCGAATACGACGTGATCGCCACCCTGAACCTGAACGGCGACTACGTTTCCGACGCACTGGCCGCACAAGTTGGCGGTATCGGTATCGCTCCGGGTGCAAACCTGAGCGACAACGTGGCCTGCTTCGAAGCCACCCACGGCACCGCACCGAAGTACGCTGGCCAGGACAAGGTGAACCCGGGCTCGCTGATCCTGTCCGCCGAAATGATGCTGCGCCACATGGGCTGGAAGGAAGCGGCCGACCTGATCATCGCCTCCATGGAAAAGGCTATCGGCGACAAGCAAGTCACCTATGACTTCGCCCGCCTGATGGACGACGCCAACGAAGTGTCGTGCTCGGACTTCGGCAAGGCCATGATTGCCCGCATGTAATTGCTGGCCTTCACTGCACACAACAAACCCCGCCTCGGCGGGGTTTGTCATTTGCGGCGTCCGCCAGCGGCAGGAAAGCCCTTGAAGTCGCCATCCCCCCTCGGTATCGGTGCCGGCTTGGTATCGGGCGGCCGTGTCGGCCGGGGCTTGTCATCCGGCCAGTCCGGACGGCCAGGGTAAGTCGGGCGCGGCCTGACAGGACGATAGGGGTAAACATCAAACCAGCCCTCCACGGCAGAAGAACCATCGCGCTCGCTGGCCTCACAGTCTTCGACACACCCCTCCGCCGCCTGCTGGCGTCGCGAGGTCGAATAATCGGGCACCACGCCAACCGCCGGCTGTTCAGGGGCAGTCGACTCGGTAGGCTCGGGGATGGCGGGCGCAGGCAGCACGCTAAAGCCGCTGTCATCGGCCATGCGCTCGGCCGTTGCCCCTGCCGGGCAGGGTTGATCACTGTAGATCAGCGAGCCATCCGCCTTGCGGCACTTGTTCAACTCGGCGCCGGCCGTGCCCGTCAGGCCAGCCAGCAGCGCAACCACCAGTACACGCACCATTTGCGTCTCCAGCCCTGGCACCGGCATCAATGCGGCGTCACCACGGGACGACGCCCCGGACGCAAGCGGCGATCCTGGTCGTCGTAGCCGCCACTGCCTTCAAACGACTCATCCATGATCTGCGGAGGCCAGTCATCAACACAGCGCTCGTCGTCTTCCGGACACTTGCGCTCCTGCGCCTTGCTTGCCGGAGCGGCGTCGGGCTCGGCCGGAGCGGCCTGCACGGGCTTGGGCACTGGCGTTGGGGCCGGCACATCGAAGGCGTCGACCACGCTGATGCTGGCCCCGGGACTGAGGGCCTCTTTCAGCGTGCCCGCCGGACAGGGCTGATCGGTGAACATCAGCGAACCATCCGCACGCCGGCATTTGCTGACTTCGGCGACGGCCTGCAGGGAAAGGACTGACAGCAAGCAACACAGCAGCAGACGCATGGCGGGGCTCCGGAATCATGGGGATTTTCCAGCATAAGCCTGAAAAACCCGCGCCTGCCATTTTTTGTCGCACCTGGCCGCAAAGCGGAAGCGCGTTGCCGGGGAGCATGAAAAATGCCAGTCAGCATGGCTGACTGGCATTGTGCCGCAGGGCGGCGTATTACTGCGCCGAAATGCTCAAGCTGCCTGGATATTGGCGGCTTGCTTGCCCTTCGGGCCGGTCGTGATTTCGAAGGAGACGCGCTGACCTTCCTTCAGGGTCTTGAAGCCCGGCATGTTGATTGCGGAGAAGTGAGCGAAGATGTCGTCGCCGCCTTCGTCCGGAGTAATGAAACCGAAGCCTTTGGAGTCATTGAACCACTTAACAGTACCTTGAGCCATTTTGTCTGGTCTTCCAATAGAACAAATTCAAACCGGCCTGGCTCGCCCAGGCCCACCGTGAGGTTTGAGTGCAAGACCAGCAAACAGGTCCAAACCGGTACTGCATGAAACTTGTACATCAAACTCGAGTCATGTTTTTACGCGACTTTGACAAATAAGGTCAAGCATATGGGGCCGGCTGCCGATAATTATGTTGTTTTCTGTGGCGTGCTTGAAAAGCACCGCCTGCGCTCCAAAATGAAAGCTAAGCGCGACATTTCCGATACCGATGACCACACAGCAACAACATGATGCAGAACTCCTCGAGAAGAGGAAAACCCAAGCCCCGCCGCCCTTCTGGAGCGTGGTTCTTTTAAACGATGACTTCACCCCGATGGATTTCGTGGTGGATGTCCTGATGAAATTCTTCAACATCCGCGAGGAACGCGCCACGCGCATCATGCTCCAGGTTCATACCGAAGGGCGTGGAGTGTGCGGCACCTACCCCAAGGACATCGCGGCCACCAAGGTCGCCCAGGTAAGTGACTACGCACGGGAGCACCAGCATCCGCTGCAATGCATCATGGAGGTGGAAAATGATCGCCCAGGAACTTGAAGTAAGCCTCCATCTCGCGTTTATGGAGGCGCGGCAAAAGCGCCACGAATACATCACGGTCGAGCACCTGCTGCTCGCCCTGCTGGAGAACCCGTCCGCCACCGAAGTGCTGCGCGCATGCGGCGCCAGTCTGGACGAACTCAAGCGGGCGCTTTCCGATTTCATCGGTGAGCACACCCCGGTTGTATCCGGCAGCGACGAGGTGGAAACCCAGCCGACCATCGGCTTCCAGCGCGTGATCCAGCGCGCCATCCTGCACGTGCAAAGCTCGGGCAAGAAGGAAGTGAACGGCGCCAACGTGCTGGTTGCCATTTTTGGCGAAAAAGACAGCCATGCCGTGTATTTCCTGCACCAGCAGGGGATCACGCGACTCGATGTGGTCAACTTCATCGCGCACGGCATCAGCAAGCAGGCCAGCAGCCAGCCACCGCAACCCAGCCAGCGCAGTGAACAGCAGGAAGACGGCGACAATGAAAGCAGCAGTGGCGGCGCCCTGGACAGTTTCACCCAGAACCTGAACAACGCAGCACTGGCCGGCCGCATCGATCCGCTGATCGGCCGTGAAATGGAGCTGGAGCGTGTGATCCAGATCCTCTGCCGGCGCCGCAAGAACAACCCGCTGCTGGTCGGTGAGGCCGGCGTTGGCAAGACGGCGCTCGCCGAAGGCCTGGCACGCCGCATCGTCGAGGGCAATGTGCCGGACATTCTGGCCGACGCCACCGTCTACGCGCTCGACATGGGCGCGCTGCTGGCCGGCACCAAATACCGCGGCGATTTCGAGCAGCGCCTGAAAGCCGTCATCAAGCAACTGACCGAGGAACGCAACGCCATCCTCTTCATCGACGAGATTCACACGCTGGTCGGCGCCGGGGCGGCATCCGGCGGCACGCTCGATGCGTCCAACCTGCTGAAGCCCGCACTCTCCAATGGCGCGCTGAAATGCATCGGCGCAACCACCTATACCGAGTTCCGCGGCATTTTCGAGAAAGACAACGCGCTGTCGCGCCGCTTCCAAAAGGTCGACGTGGTCGAACCAACGATCGAGCAGACCATCGAGATCCTCAAAGGACTGAAGGACAAGTTCGAGAGCCACCACGGTGTGAAATACACGGCGGCGGCACTGTCATCGGCGGCAGAGCTGTCGGCCAAGTTCATCAACGACCGCCATCTGCCCGACAAGGCCATCGATGTGATTGATGAAGCCGGCGCCGCGCAGAAAATCCTGCCGCGCTCGAAGCAGAAGAAAACCATCGGCAAGGTGGAAATCGAGGACATCGTCGCCAAGATTGCCCGCATTCCGCCGAAGAACGTTTCCAGCGACGACAAGAACACGCTCAAGACGCTCGAGCGCGACCTGAAGAACGTGGTGTTTGGCCAGGAAAAAGCCATTGAGGCACTGGCCAGTGCCATCAAGATGGCACGCGCCGGGCTGGGCAACCCGCAAAAGCCGATCGGCGCCTTCCTGTTCTCGGGCCCCACCGGCGTAGGCAAGACCGAGGTGGCGCGGCAGCTGGCCTACACGATGGGAATCGAGCTGATCCGCTTTGACATGTCCGAATACATGGAGCGCCATGCGGTCAGCCGCCTGATCGGCGCCCCTCCGGGATATGTGGGCTTCGAACAAGGGGGGCTCTTGACCGAGGCCATCACCAAGCACCCCTACTCGGTGCTGCTGCTGGATGAAATCGAAAAGGCCCATCCGGACATCTTCAACATCCTGCTGCAGGTGATGGATCACGGCACACTGACCGACAATAACGGCCGCAAATCGGATTTCCGCAATGTGGTGATCGTCATGACCACCAATGCCGGGGCCGAGGCGCTGAACAAGCCGGTCATCGGCTTTACGGCGAAAAAGGAAACCGGCGACGAGATGCAGGAAATCAAGCGCCTGTTCACGCCGGAATTCCGCAATCGCCTGGATGCCGTCATTCCGTTCGCACCGCTGAACCACGAGATCATCCTGCAGGTGGTGGACAAGTTCCTGATGCAGCTCGAATCCCAGCTGCACGAGAAGAAGGTCGAGGCCCACTTCTCGCCGGCGCTGAAGGAAATGCTGGCCGAGAAAGGTTTTGATCCGCTGATGGGCGCGCGGCCGATGGCGCGCCTGATTCAGGACACCATCCGCAAGGCACTGGCCGACGAGCTGCTGTTCGGCAAGCTGGCCAATGGCGGTGAGGTCACCATCGACCTGGACGATGAGGACAAGGTATACCTCCAGATCCATGACAAGGAAATGGTTCCAGCCTGATAGCCAGGCAGGTATAAGTCAGCAAAAAGGGCAGCCATGCGGCTGCCCTTTTTGCTGTCGACAGCGCCGACTCAGGCGGCCTGATGCACCGTAACAATCTGAGCAGGCATGGGCGCCGGGAAGCCGGCCTCGCCGAGGGCTTCCTTGATCACGCGATTGGTATCGAAATACACCTGCCAGTAATGGTCATTGTGGCAATAAGGGCGCACGGCCAGTACCGGGCCTACCAGATTGAATTCCAGGATCTCCACATCGACCGCAGGCTCTGCCAGCACATTCGGAATTGCCGCGATTTTTTCCTTCAGCAAGGCGCGCGCAGCATTGTGATCGGCACTGCCGGCCAGCTGCGCCTTCAGATCGACGCGCCGGAAGGGATTCAGCGAGTAGTTCTGGATGGTGTCGCTGAATACCTTGTTGTTGCCAATAAAGGTAACGACATTGTCCGGCGTCACCAGCGTGGTGGCGAACAGGCCGATTTCGGTCACCGTTCCCGTCACGCCGGCCACGGTGACGAAGTCACCGACCTTGATCGGTCGCAGCACGATCATGAATGCGCCACCGGCAAAATTGCCCAGCAAACCCGACCAGGCCATGCCGATCGCCACGCCCGCAGCGGCAATCAACGCCGCGAAGGTAGTGGTCTGGATGCCGAAATAGCCCAGAATTCCCACTACCAGCAGAATATTCAGCGTCACCGCCGTGACCGATCCCACATAACGCAGCACGGTTGGGTCGACCTTCTGGCGACCCAGTGCGTTCTGCACCATATTGACGGCCACGCCGATCAGCCAGCGGCCGATCACCCAGAAGATGATGGCAGCGAGGATCTTCAGGCCGATATCGGTCGCGTAGGTCAGCAGCAGATCCTGATACTTTTGCAATGCATCCAGATTCATGACGAAATCTCCATGGTTATTAGCAGCAATTTGCAGAATTCCTGCAATCACGCTGACAAAGCTACCATGAAAACCCGAAAGAATCAGCCGCGCGGATGATGCTCGCGGTGCAACTGTTTCAGCCGTTCACGCGCGACATGGGTATAGATTTGCGTAGTGGTAATGTCGGAGTGCCCCAGCAACATCTGCAGGGCGCGCAAATCGGCGCCGTGTTGCAGCAGATGCGTGGCAAAAGCGTGCCGCAAAACGTGCGGACTGAGTGCCGCCAAAGGCACCCCTACCCTGGCCGCATATTGCTTGATGATGAACCACATGCCTTGCCGTGTGAGCGGCTCGCCACGCTGATTGACAAAGAGCAGCGCCTCGCTGCGCCCCGCCAGCAGGTCCTGCCTGGCCTCCCGCATGTAACGGAGCACGGCCTCGGCGGCATAATCCCCCAGTGGCACCAGACGCTGCTTGCCGCCCTTGCCGGACAACACCTGCACGAATTTTTCCCGCAGGTAAACCTGTGACAGCGGCAAGGCAACCAGCTCCGACACCCGCAAGCCGCAGGCGTACATCAACTCGAACATCGCACGATCACGCAAGCCGGCCGCCGTCGCGAGATCGGGCGCAGCCAGCAGCGCAGCCACCACATCCTCGGACAACACCCTGGGCAAGGGCCGCACCCGCTTGGGCGCCTGCAGTTCGGCACAGGGATCGGCCGGCAGCACGCCATTTTGCACCTGATAGCCATAAAAGCGCCGCAAACTCGCGATGCGGCGCGCCAATGTTGCCGCTTTCAGATCGCGGGATTGGCGCGCCAGAAAAGCCTGGACCGCGTCGCGATCCGCCTCCAGCAGCGTCAGTCCACGCGCATCGGCAAGCCAGTGCGCCCAGATCGCCAGATCATTGCGATAACTGGCCAGCGTGTTGGCCGACAAACCATCTCCCAGCCAGATCTGGTCGAGAAAGCGGTCGATCTGCCCGCTACTGGCAGCAAGCACTTCAGACAAGCAACACTCCTTCATGGCGCAACAGCCAGCGCTTGATCGGCAGCCAGTCCACACCGTTGCGGCTGGCATTGAAGCCCCCGATGCCACCACCGGCGGCGAGCACCCGATGACAAGGGATCAGCAAGGGCAGCGGGTTGCGTCCGCAGGCATTGCCGACCGCGCGCGGTGCTGAACCGATCTGGCGGGCAATATCGCCATAATGACTGATTTTCCCAGAGGGTATCTCGCTGATTGCCTTCCAGACATTGAGCTGGTGATCAGTACCCTGCAGGGCATAGGGCAGCTCCAGGCAGAAGCGCGGGTCGGCATAATAGTGCTCCAGCTGCCCGGCAAGCTCCGCCACCAGCGGATCCGCCGTCGAACGCAAGGGCGTGTCGTCCGGCAGGAATTCCAGCACACTGAGCTTGTCAGCGGCGAGGCTCACGCCCAGCCGGCCGAATGGCGCGGCGAGCACAGCCTGGAAATCGTCCAGTCGCCAGGGATTCTGCATGGATGACCTCCGTGCTTGGCAAAACTTGATCGTAAAATGCGCACCGTCGCCAGGCAATAAAAAACGCGGGCCGAAGCCCGCGTTTTCATGCGCAAAGTCGTGAGACTCAGGCAGCAGCAGCGACCTTGCGGGCCGGCAGCTTTTCCTTGATGCGCGCGGACTTGCCCGAACGCTCGCGGAGGTAGTACAGCTTGGCGCGACGAACGTCACCGCGGCGCTTCACTTCGATAGCGGCAACCAGCGGGGAGTAGGTCTGGAAGGTACGCTCAACACCGGTGCCGGAAGAAATCTTGCGGACGATGAAGGAGCTGTTCAGGCCACGGTTACGCTTGGCGATGACCACGCCTTCGTAAGCCTGCAGACGCTCGCGGTTGCCTTCCTTTACCTTCACGCTGACGATAACGGTATCGCCAGGCGCGAATTCGGGAACGGTTTTACCCAGACGAGCGATTTCTTCTTGTTCGAGTTGTTGCAGCAGATTCATTGCTTTACTCCATTAGATGCCTGTTCCTTCTGCCCCGCGGTCTGGGGAGAGCCGGCTTGTTCACCGTGCTCCGCCTTGAATTCGGCCAGAAGACGAGCTTCTTCTTTGCTAAGTGGACGCTGTTTCAGCAAGTCCGGGCGTCGCAACCAGGTGCGCCCCAGCGCTTGCTTTAACCGCCAGCGTCGGATGTTGGCATGATTTCCCGAAAGCAGGACTTCCGGAACCGCCATGCCGCGGTATTCCACCGGACGGGTGTAATGCGGGCAATCCAGCAGCCCGTCCGCAAATGAATCTTCCTCGGCGCTTGCCGCGGTGTTCAACACCCCGGGCCAGTGCCGGCTGATCGCATCGATCAGCACCATCGCCGGCAGCTCGCCCCCCGACAGCACATAATCGCCGATCGAAATTTCTTCGTCGACATGACGCTCGATCACGCGCTCGTCGATGCCTTCGTAGCGACCACACAGCAATACCAGGCCGGGTTTAGCCGCCAGACTCAATACTTTCGAGTGCGTCAGCGGCATACCCTGTGGCGAGAGGTAAACTGTCCAGGGTTCAACCCCATGCTCTTGCTGGCGCGCTTTTGCACTTTCCAGTGCAGCCTCCAGCGGCTCGGGAATCATCAGCATCCCCGGCCCACCACCGAACGGCCGATCATCGACAGTGCGATAATTGTTGCTGGTGAAATCACGCGGATTCCACGCCTGCAGATCAAAAATGCCCAGTTCGACCGCACGCCGGGTTACGCCAAAGCGGGTCACCGCTTCGAACATCTCCGGAAACAGCGTCACGACATCGAACAGCCGGCGATCGCCCTGCGGAGCGGCACGCTCAGTAGTCAAGACCCCAATCCACGGTAATCAGGCGCTCGGCCTGGTCAACGGTCAGCACGACAGCGGCCACGAAAGGCAGCAAACGCTCGGTCTTGCCCTCATGGATCACCAGCACATCATTCGCACCGGTGGACAAGAGGTTGCTGACAACGCCCAGTGCTTCACCCTGCGTATTCACGACACGCATGCCGACCAGATCGGCCCAGTAAAACTCATCCTCACCCAGCTCGGGCATGGCACTGCGCGGCACAGCGATGGTACAGCCACGCAAGGCGTGCGCTGCATCACGATCGGCAATGCCTGCCAGCTTGGCGGCCAGTTTCTTGGCGTGAGCCTGACCCTGTTCAAGCACGCAGGCTTGCCAGTGACCATCACGCCCCAGCCACCAGGTTTCGTAATCGAACAGACTATCGGCGTACTCGGTATCGGCCACAACATTGACCCAGCCATGCACGCCAAAAGCCCCGCTGATGTAGCCCATGCTCACCAGATCATCTGGCACTTCAGCATCGGGCTGCAGGCGGGGCAGTTGGGATTTCAGCGCCATGAACGAATCAGGCAGCCTTGTAACCCTTGAGCAGCTTGGCGACGGTGTCGGACGCTTGAGCGCCAACGCTTTGCCAGTAGCTCACACGGTCCATTGCAAAACGCAGGGATTCGGTACCTTCCGGAGCAACCGGATTGTAGAAACCCACGCGCTCGATGAAGCGACCGTCGCGACGGTTACGGGAATCGGCAACGACCACGTTGTAGAACGGGTTGTCCTTGGCGCCACCACGGGCAAGACGAATAACGACCATAGCTGAAAATCCAGTATTCAGGTTTGCACGAAACCCGCGATTATCCGCGAATTCAAATCAGGAGGCAAGCGCCGCCGACACCGAACGTCGCAAGACGGTCACATGCCCGGCAACATCCCCTTCATGCCACGCATGAGCTTGCTCATTCCACCCTTGGAAAACTGCTTCATCATTTTTTGCGTCTGCTCGAACTGGTTCAGCAGGCGATTGACCTCCTGCACCGTCACACCGGCACCCGCCGCAATTCGGCGCTTGCGCGAAGCCTTGATCAGCTCCGGCTTTTGCCGCTCCTGCGGCGTCATCGAGTTGATGATGCCCTCGATGCGCGCCACCGCCTTGTCAGTCACCTGGGGGCTCGCCGCCGCGCTCAGCTGCCCCGGCAGCTTGTCAAGCAGCGCACTCATGCCCCCCATCTTCTTCATCTGCTGAATTTGCGCCTTGAAGTCTTCCAGGTCAAAGCCCTTGCCGGACTTGACCTTCTTCATCATGCGCAAGGCTTCGTCCTGATCGACGGTTTTCTGCACATCTTCGATCAGCGAAAGCACATCCCCCATGCCAAGAATGCGACTCGCCAGACGGTCCGGGTAGAACGGCTCAAGGCCACTCAGCTTTTCGGCGACACCGATGAACTTGATCGGCTTGCCGGTCACCTGACGCACCGACAGGGCGGCACCGCCGCGGGCATCACCATCCATCTTGGTCAGCACGACCCCGGTCAGCGGCAGCGCCTCGCTGAACGCCTTGGCGGTATTTACCGCATCCTGCCCCTGCATGGCATCGACAACAAACAGGGTTTCCACCGGTTTGACCGCCGCATGCAAGGCCTGGATTTCCAGCATCATGGCCTCGTCGATCGCCAGACGACCGGCCGTATCGACAATCAGCACATCATGGAAATGCCGCTTGGCATAATCCAGCGCCGCCAGGGCAATCTCGACAGGCTTTTGCGCCACATCGGACGGGAACCACTCCACTTCGACCTGGGTCGCCAGTGTCTTGAGCTGCTCGATCGCGGCCGGCCGGTAGACGTCAGTCGACACCAACAGCACACGCTTCTTGTCGGACTCCTTAAGCAGCTTGGCCAGCTTGCCCGACGTGGTCGTTTTCCCCGCCCCCTGCAGACCAGCCATCAACACCACCGCCGGAGGCACCGCCGCCAGATTCAGCGCATCATTGTGCTCACCCATCAGCTTGGTGAGCTCCTCGTACACGACACCAATGAAGGCCTGCCCCGGTGTCAGACTGCCGACAACCTCCTTGCCCTGCGCGCGCCCCTTTACATCCGCAATGAACTGCTTGACCACGGGCAGCGCCACATCGGCCTCCAGCAGCGCCATGCGCACTTCACGCATCGCATCCTGAATATTGTCTTCGGTCAGGCGGGCCTGGCCGCGCAAGTTTTTGACGACACCGGACAGGCGACTGGATAAGTTTTCGAACATCGGCGCACCTACGCAAAGCAACTCTGGTTGGAAACAGGCCCATGACCACATGGGCTCTGTTAGACTAATTAACCTGTCATTCTACCCTGAAGCACCGCTCGTGACTTGGCTCGCTATGCTCGCCCTGTTCGCTTATCTTCTGCTGAGCGGACACTACATTCGGCAAATTCTGCCCAAACACCCGGGCGGCCTGCTCCCCATGCCGCTTACCAATGCACTCTTGATTGCCGGCAGCTTGAGTCACGCCGCTGCTCTCACCATCAAGTTTCAAGCCTACCCGTGGCACTTTGGCGCCAGTGAAGCCCTGTCGCTGACCGCCCTGCTGTGCGTCACACTGTACGGACTGGGCCGCTCCATCCTGCCACTGAAGGGTACCGAGGCGCCGCTACTCGCTTTCGCCGCCTTCATGCTGGCCATCAGCCTGGTCCTGCCGCCCGGCCACGCCATCACCAGCTCGGACCTGCTGTCTCGAATCCACTTTGCCTGCGCCTTGCTCACCCAACCGCTCCTCATTATTGCGACAGGTATGGCCCTGCTGATCAAGCACAGCAACAGACAGCTGCACAATACCCACAAGGGCATCCTGGCCAGAGCACTGCCACCGGTACTCACCCTGGAAAAACTGCTGTTCATTGCCCTGGGCGCCGCTTACGCCATGCTCAGTGCAGCCTTGCTGACAGGCCTGCTGGCAAGCCTGGATCCAGCCAGCAACACCCGCTTTCTCAGTCACAAGGTATTGCTTTCGATTCTGGCATGGATCGTCATCGGCATACTGCTGATCGGACACCGCCGTGCCGGCTGGCGAGGCCGCCTTGCCGCCAACTGGACTCTGGCCGGAGCCGCCCTGCTGTTTCTGGGCTATCTCGGCACACGCTTGGTGCTTGAAGTGATACTGAAGCGCTAACAAAACTGACAAACATGCCGCATCTGCAAGCGCGGCGCTTCTGCCTGAGAAAATCATTCTGCTAGACTGAACAGCATAAGAGCTCCGCCAGGTGATATAACTCATTGCCCAGCATAAGCGGACGCTTGCCACACCTTGGAGCATTTACGAGCATGAGCGCTGCACCACTTGCTGGCCTGGCGAGACTTCTGGTCCAGCACGGAAAACTTAATGAGGTCGATGCGGATGCCCTGCAAGTCGCGGCAGTGACTGCAAAAATCAGCTTCATTGAACAACTTACCAAAAGCAAAAAATTGAGCGCCGGTGATGTTGCGGAGTTTTCTTCGCAAACTTTCGGCTTCCCTTTGCTTGACCTGAACCAGTTCGACCCCTCCTACGTTCCGGCCGGCGTACTGGACCACAAGCTGATGAGCGCTCAGCGCATCATCCCGCTCTACAAGCGCGGCACAAGCAAGCTCTTCATTGGCATTTCCGACATTACCAATCTGCAGGCGATCGAAGAGGTGCGCTTTCAGACCGGCCTGCAGGTCGAACCCATCGTCGTTGAAGACGACAAACTGGCGCTATTCCTGGAGCGCCTGATCGAGGCCAGTGGCGCAAAACTCAAAGACCTGATGATGGACGAGGCCGAACTGGCCTTGAGCGGTGGCGAACAGGAAGAAACCAACGACACCGGGAATGCGGACGTTGATGACGCCCCCATCGTCAAGTACATACAGAAAGTACTGATGGATGCAATCAACGAAGGCGCATCCGATGTCCATTTCGAGCCCTATGAAAAGTTTTATCGCATCCGCTACCGCAAAGACGGTGTGCTGCGTGAAATCGCCCAACCCCCCCTTGCCATCAAGGAAAAAATCGCCTCGCGGATCAAGGTCATTTCAAAACTCGACATTTCGGAGAAGCGCGTACCGCAAGACGGCCGGATGAAGCTGGTGCTCAGCAAGAACCGCGCAATCGATTTCCGGGTTTCGACACTGCCGACACTGCACGGCGAGAAAATCTGTATGCGTATTCTGGACCCGACTTCCGCAACTCTGGGCATCGACGCCCTGGGTTACGAACCAGACCAGAAAGCAGCAATGATGGATGCAATCCAGCGCCCCTACGGCATGGTACTGGTAACAGGCCCGACAGGTTCCGGCAAGACCGTTTCGCTGTATACCTGCCTGAACATCCTGAACGAGCCGGGCATCAATATCTCGACCGCCGAAGACCCTGCCGAAATCAACTTGGCCGGCATCAATCAGGTCAACGTCAATGACAAGGCCGGCCTTACATTTTCCTCGGCGCTGAAGGCCTTCTTGCGCCAGGATCCAGACGTGATCATGGTTGGCGAAATCCGGGACCTGGAAACCGCCGACATCGCCATCAAGGCCGCACAGACGGGTCACATGGTTTTCTCCACCCTGCACACCAATGACGCGCCGGGCACACTGACGCGCATGATGAATATGGGGGTCGCGCCTTTCAATATTGCCTCCTCGGTGATTCTCATCACCGCCCAGCGCCTGGCACGGCGACTGTGTTCGAACTGCAAGGTGCCGGCCGACATTCCGCGTGAAGCACTGCTGCAGGCAGGCTTCAGCGAGGCCGATCTTGATGGCAGCTGGACACCGTATCGTCCGGTAGGGTGTGACATTTGCAAAGGATCGGGCTACAAAGGGCGGGTAGGCATTTATCAGGTCATGCCCATTTCCGACGAAATGAACCGGATCATCATGAAAAACGGCAATGCGATCGATATCGCCGATCAGGCAAGGCGTGAAGGCGTACGGGATTTGCGCATGTCAGGACTGCTCAAAGTCAAGCAAGGCATGACCTCTCTCGAGGAAGTCATGGCCGTGACCAACGAATAACACAAAAACGGAAAAACGCATGGCTACGCCCAAAAAAGCCCCCGTTGTGAAAGAGTTTACTTTTCTGTGGGAAGGCAAGGATCGCACAGGAAAAACCATTAAAGGCGAAATGCGCGCAGTCGGAGAGAACATTGTTCGCAATACCCTGCGCCGACAAGGCATCAATGTGCTGCGGGTCAAGAAACAGCGCATGGCCACCGGGCGCAAGGTTACCGAGCAGGACATCGCCATGTTTACCCGGCAAATGGCAACCATGCTGAAATCCGGCGTACCACTGCTTACTGCCTTCGATATTGTCGCCAAGGGGCACAGCAACCCGTCAGTCACCAAGCTGCTGATGGAGATCAAGACCGACATTGAAACCGGCTCATCCCTCACCCAGGCATTTCGCAAGCACCCGAAGTATTTTGACGCGCTGTATTGCAATCTGGTGCAGGCCGGCGAGCAGGCAGGTATTCTGGACGCCCTGCTGGCGCGTCTCGCCACCTACAAAGAAAAAATCCTGGCCGTAAAGAAAAAAATCAAGTCGGCCATGTTTTACCCGACGGCAATCATTGTCGCCGCCTTTGTAATTACTGCGGTGATCATGATTTTCGTCATCCCGACCTTCAAGGACCTCTTCGCCGGATTTGGTGCCGAATTACCAGGCCCGACCCAGGTTGTGATCGCAATCTCCGATGCGTTCATTGACTACTGGTACCTCATCTTTGGAGGACTGGGTGGCGGCATCTACGCCTTTCTAACCCTCTGGCGACGCAGTGAGAAAGTGCAAATCGCCATGGATCGCTGGCTGTTGAAACTCCCGGTACTTGGCGAGATCGTCCGCAACGCCACCATTGCACGCTGGGCCAGAACCTGTGCGACCATGTTCGCGGCAGGCGTTCCCCTGGTTGAATCGCTCGACTCGGTTGGTGGCGCATCCGGTAATTATGTCTATCGTTCGGCCACCAAGAAAATCCAGTCCGAAGTCAGCACAGGTACAAGCCTGACGATTGCCATGCAGAACAGCAATGTATTCCCGAACATGGTCCTGCAAATGGTCTCGATTGGTGAGGAGTCCGGCTCACTCGACTCGATGCTTGGCAAGGTCGCCGATTACTACGAAGACGAAGTGGATAACGCTGTTGAGGCCATGTCGAGCTTGATGGAACCTGTCATCATGGTAGTTCTGGGTACGCTGATCGGTGGCTTGGTCATCGCAATGTATCTGCCCATCTTCAAGATGGGGGCTGCCGTTGGTGGCTGATCTCCTCGCATTCTTGCCACACTCCTGGTTTATCGCCCTGACCGTGATCGTCGGCCTGTGCATCGGCAGCTTCCTCAATGTGCTCGTGCACCGGCTGCCGATCATGATGGAACAGGACTTTCGCCATGAATGCGCCTGTCTTGATCAGCCAGAACCACCCGCGCGAAGCCAGGCCTACAATCTGTTCACTCCCCGATCAGCCTGCCCGCGATGCGGGCATGCCATCGGCGCAGCAGAAAACATTCCCGTCATCAGCTGGCTAATGCTCAAGGGACGCTGTAAAAACTGCAAGAATCCAATCAGCGCCCGCTATCCGCTCGTGGAAAGCGCATGCGGTATTGTGGCCGGTCTGCTGGCCTGGCAATTGGGGCCAAGCGACCTTCTCTTGCCAAGCCTGCTGTTTGTCTGGATTCTGCTGGCATTGACCCTGATCGACCTTGATCATTTTCTGCTGCCCGACAGCCTGACCCTGGGTTTGCTCTGGCTTGGGCTCGCATTCAACCTGACCGGCCTCTTCGCCCCACTGCCGCATGCCGTCATTGGCGCCATCGCCGGTTACGGTTTGCTCTGGAGCGTTTACTGGCTGTTCAAATTGCTGACTGGCAAAGAAGGCATGGGCTATGGCGACTTCAAGTTGCTGGCAGCACTGGGCGCCTGGCTGGGCTGGCAGAGCCTCCCTGCAATGCTCTTGCTGGCCTCACTGAGCGGCGCGGTAATCGGCATTGGCCTGGCACTTGGGCAACGCAAGAGTTTGCGCAACCCCATCCCGTTCGGCCCCTATCTAGCAGCAGCAGGGCTGATCATGATGTTCGCCGGCAAGCAGGTCCAGGGCTTGCTGTTTCCGCTGTGAAGCCCGGACTGATCGTCGGGCTGACCGGCGGGATTGGCAGCGGCAAATCCACTGCCGGTGCTTTTTTTGCGCAACATGGTGTGCCGGTTCTCGATACCGACATGCTGGCGCATGAACTCACCCGCAGCCCCTCCCCCGCGCTCAGCCGAATTCGTGACGAGCTCGGCAAGGAGTGGCTAACTGCGGATGGCTCACTCGACCGGGTTTATGCTCGCCAGCAGATTTTCAGCAAGCCTGAGACGAAGGCCAGACTCGAAGCCATCCTCCATCCCATGATCCGCGCCCGCTGCAGCGAATGGCTGAGCCGCCAAGATACCGGCTATGTGCTGCTGCTGATCCCCCTGCTGTTCGAACAGGCAAGCTTTCAGCAGCTGACCAATCGCAGCCTGCTGATTGACTGCCCGACAGCCCTCCAGCTCAGCCGGGTCCGTCAGCGCAGTGGACTCACCGATTCGGAAATCGGGCGCATTATTGCCCAGCAAATGTCGCGAGAAGCGCGCTTGGGCAGGGCCGACGATGTGATCTGCAACGACACTACACCCGAAAACCTGCAAACGCAGGTCAATGCGTTGCATGAGCGCTATGTATTGCTCGGCAAAAGCGGGCACGGGTTTTCAAATAACTGACCATGCTGCAGAATTGCATATCCTTTCCAGGTATTTCGCCGTGATCAGCTACGAATTTCCAGTCAACGAACGCATCCGCACGCTGCTGCGCCTTGAGAAGCTGTACGAGCGCACGCAGTACTATGCCGGGAAAGAACAGGCGCAGGATCATCACACGGCCCTGCTTGGCATTTTTGAAATCATGGAAGTAGCAAGCCGCGCAGATCTGAAGTCCGACCTGATCCAGGAGCTGGATCGCCAGCGGCAATCGCTGGCGGCCTTGCGCAACAACCCGCAAATTTCCGAAGAAGCACTCGAACGGGTGCTGGCGGAAATTGAAAGCACCCACGCCCGCCTGCTGGAAATGACCGGCAAGTTTGGCCAGTACCTGCGGGAGAACGACTGGCTGATGGCCATCAAGCAGCGCGTGACCATTCCGGGCGGCGCCAGCGAATTCGACCTGCCGTCGTATCATTACTGGCAATTGCAGCCAGCCAACCGCCGCATGGCAGACCTTGAGCGCTGGCTGTCCCCCCTGCTTCCAATCAAGCAAGGCCTGGACATCGTCCTGCGCTTGCTCCGTGACTCGGCCAAGGCCTGCCATTTCGTGGCCAAGCAGGGCCATTTTCAGCAAATGTCCGGCGGGAAGACCGTGCAGATGCTGAAAATCGCCTTGCCTGCCGATACACCGGCAGTACCCGAACTCTCGGCCAACCGCTACGCCATCAATATCCGCTTTGTCGTCCCTTCCACATCCGGAGAACGCTCACGGCAAGTGGACGCCGATGTCGCCTTCACGCTCAGCTACTGCAATCTCTAACCCCATTGCCCCCGCCTTGGGCGCCCCACCCTGAACACATACCCCCGGCAGTCAGCACCAGCGCTTGCCTGGAAATCATACCAAGCCAACCGGCTGACAGACATCAGGCCCGTCTGCAACCGTTCCTTCATGGTACTGCCATGAAGTCGTCATGCTGCATCATTAAGGTGAGCCCCAGAACCGAGGAGGCTCACCATGCTCGAACAGCAACAGACGCTTGGCACACGTACGCGAACCGAACTGATCTCCCGCCTGGCCGATTCGGCCGAAGCCGTGCGTGCGGCACAAATGCTGCGCTACCGGATTTTCGCGGAAGAAATGGGCGCCCGGCTTTCCTGCCGCGAACCAGGCATCGACCAGGATTTTTTTGATGCCTATTGCGAACATCTGCTGGTCCAGGATGAACGCAGCGGCGAAGTCGTCGGCACTTACCGGATTTTGTCGCCCCACCAGGCCCGCAAACTGGGCAGCTATTACAGCGAGACCGAATTCGACCTCACGCGCCTGCAGCACCTGCGCCACCAGCTGGTCGAGCTGGGCCGCTCGTGCGTTCACCCCGATTACCGCAACGGCAGCACGATTGCGCTGTTGTGGTCCGGCCTGGCCGACTACATGCACCGCCATGGCTACGACTACCTGATCGGCTGCGCCAGCATCTCGCTGCGCGACGGCGGTCAGCAAGCCACGGCCGTGCGCCACCACCTGATGCAGAAAGCCCTCTCGCCGATCGAATGGCGCACCTTTCCGCGTCACCCGCTCACGCTGCTGCCGGGCATCAAGCCCTGCGATGCCGGCGACCTGCCGCCACTGGTCAAGGGCTATCTGCGCGCCGGCGCGATGATCTGCGGGGAGCCGGCCTGGGATCCGGATTTCAACACGGCCGACTTCATGATGATTTTGCCAATGAGCAAACTGAACCCGCGCTACGCCCGCCATTTTCTGCGCAACTGAGCGCGTGATTCCTTGCCATGCCAAGCCTAGACAAAGCCGGTAAACTTCCCGGCATGCCAGTCCTGACCCTCACCCCTGCCCAACCAGCCGCGCGCCGCCTGCCCGGATTCGCACGCGCCAGTTGGCGCCTGGCGCGGCTGCTCGCCCACATCCTGCGCGGCGTGCTGATTGCAAACGCCGGTTTTGAACGGCGGGACAGCCATGAACGCCAGCTGGTGCTGCGCACATGGTCACAGCAGCTACTGGGCATTCTCGGCATTCGCGTCGAACTTGGCGCGGCACCAGCCAGCCTGCCGGACAGCAAGGGCTGCCTCTTGCTGGCGAATCATGTCTCCTGGCTGGATATTTTTGCCATCAATACCGTCTGCCCAAGCCGCTTTGTCGCCAAATCGGAAATCCGCGACTGGCCCGTGCTGGGGAAACTGGTCAGCAAGGCCGGCACCCTCTATATCCAGCGCAACAGCCGCGCAGCCACGGCCAGCACCAAGCGGGAAATCGATCATTACCTTACCCGGGGCGAATCGGTGGCCTTCTTTCCGGAGGGCACCACCAGCGACGGCAGCGGCCTCAAGCCCTTTCGCGGCGGCCTGCTGCAATCGGCGCTGGATCAAGGGGTGGCGATCCAGCCCATCCTGCTGCGCTATCGCGCTGCAAATGGCCGCCTGAGTCAGGCGGCGGCTTATATCGACGACGTGTCGCTGCTGGCTTCGCTGTGGCGGCTGGCCTGCGAGCCCTACACCATCGTTGAGCTGCACTTTCTCGCGCCGCGCTCCGGCCTGCCGGCCACCCGCAAGGAGATGATTCGTCAGCTGGAAGAAGAAATGCGCCTGCACCTACAAGCCGCATAAGAAGCAAGCGGCAGCACACGGCCGATCCGGAGCCGGGCAGCCGTGCGACAGACGCCGGCAATGCCCGGCAGTCCTGCCCGGACAAGATGTCAGCTCACCTCTGCGACACCCCGGTTGGCCAGCGCATCAGCGCGTTCGTTGAGCTCATTCCCCGCATGCCCCTTGACCCAGCGCCACTCGATGTCGTGTCGTGCCTGCGCGACATCCAGCGCCTGCCATAATTCGGCATTCTTTACCGGCTTCCGGTCGGCGGTCTTCCAGCCGTTGCGCTTCCAGCCATGAATCCAGGTCTGGATACCGTTCTTGACATACTGCGAGTCGGTCCACAGCACGATCTTGCACGGCCGGGTCAGGGCATTGAGCGCCGCAATGACCGCCTGCAACTCCATGCGGTTATTGGTGGTCGCGGGCTCGCCGCCGAACAGTTCCTTCTCGTGACCATTGCAACGCAGCACCGCCCCCCAGCCACCCGGGCCGGGGTTGCCCTTGCAGGCGCCATCGGTATAGATCTCCACTTCAGTCATACAGGGTATAGCTCCACAAGCCATATCTAAAAAAGGCTAGAAGGCAATACCCTAAAGCCACCAACAGGAAAACAGCTGCAGCGCCGTGCTTTACAAACCCAGCGATGCAAGATTTTACGGCGTGCCGCAGCCCGGCGCTCAGGACTTGCAGCGATCCTGCCGCGCGCGGATGCGCAGCCGCTCGGCCACGCCAGCCGGTGTTGCCGCCGCCGGAGTAGTGACACGCCGCCATTGCGGCTCGATGATGCACATGCCGCGCACCCGCTTGACCACATCCAGGCAATACACGCCGCCGCCGCCCGGCCACCAGCGATCGCCAGCGCCATCGAGAAAACGGCTGTGCTCCAGCCAGCGCCCCCGCTGCACCGGCAAGCGGTGACAGAGAAAATCACCACGCAGCTGCTCCAGCCCCAGCAAGGCCAGCCAGTCCTTCAGGCGCGGCAGGGGCAGAAAATTGCCCTGCCAGGGGGCCGTGTCATTGTGGCGCAAGCGCCGCAAGCCCCACAGGCTCCAGGGATTGAATCCGGTGATCAGCAACCGGCCTTCCGGCACCAGCACGCGCTCCGCCTCGCGCAAAACGCCATGCGGATCACTGGCAAAATCCAGCACATGCGGCAACACGAGCAAATCGATGCTTTGCTCGGCCAGCGGCAGGGCATGGGGCGCGCAGGCAAGACTCACCCCGCGCGACAGGCCGGCCTGGCAGCGCCAGGGCATGCGGTTGGCGCGCAGCGCATCCAGCACGGGCAACTCCAGCTGCAGGGCCTTGTAGCCGAAGATATCGGCCACGGTACGGTCGAACCAGCCCGCTTCGGCATGCAGCAGATAGCTGCCCAGTGGTGTGGCCAGCCAGCCGGCAAACTGATCAAATGCGTGTTCGGTACTCATCGGGGACGATTCCATGCTGACGGTCTGCGCACTGCCCATCCTGTCGGACAATTATATCTGGGTTTTACACGATGGCCGCCGCGCTGTCGCGGTCGACCCGGGCGAGGCAGCGCCGCTCACGGCCTGGCTTGCACGGCAGCGCCTCGAGCTGGCCGCCGTGCTGATCACCCACCGGCACTGGGATCATGTGAATGGCCTGCCCGCCCTGCTGGCCAGCCACGCAACCCTGCCGGTATTCGGCCCGCCCGGGATCGACCACATCCGGCACCCGCTGGTGGAAGGCGACACGGTGGATGTGCTCGGCCAGTCCTTCACGGTGCTGGCCATTCCCGGCCACACCCGCGAGCACCTGGCCTATCTCGGCGCTGGACGGCTGTTTTGCGGTGACACACTGTTTGGCGCCGGATGCGGACGCATGTTCGACGGGCCACCCGAACACTATCAGGCCAGCCTTGCACGTCTGGCCGCGCTGCCCACCGATACCCTGGTCCACTGCACGCATGAATACACGGCCAGCAATCTGCGCTTTGCCGCCGCAGTCGAACCGGACAATCCGGCAATCACCGCGCGCATGCAGGTTGTGAGCACATTGCGCGCACAAAACCAGCCGTCGGTCCCGTTCACGCTGGCCGAAGAACTGGCGACCAACCCCTTTCTGCGCCTGACCCAGGCTGCCGTGCAAGACGCCGCCCGTCGGCAGGGCGCGGCCAGTCTCGACGCTGCCGAGCTGTTTCGGGCGCTGCGCGCCTGGAAGGATCATTTTTAGCGCGTCAGCGCAGGATTGACGCTGGCGAAAGCCCCCTTTAACATCTGTGACATTTTGTTTCTCCCGCGAGCCAGCCTCATGCGACTACGCCTGCATTCCCTCCTGACCGGCGTTGCGCTGCTGGCCTGTGCGCAGGCCGCACAGGCTGCGGACACGCTGATCCGCCTCGATTACCAGCTCAACCATCCGGAAGTCCGCAACAATCAGGACATCCGCGCCATTCGCGAAGCCCTGTTCGGCGACAGCAACCTCGCTCGCTACGAAGACATCTGGGCGCGTGTGCGCTCCGGTTTCGGGATCCAGGAGCTGGATCACCCGCTGGTGGAGAAATGGGAAAACTACTACGCCTCCCGCCCCGATTACCTGAACCGCATTGCCGAGCGCGGCAGCCGCTATCTCTACTTTGTCGTCGACGAGGTCGAACGGCGCGGCATGCCGATGGAGCTGGCCCTGCTGCCGATGATCGAATCGGCCTACAATCCGCGCGCGGAATCACCGGCCCGTGCCGCCGGCATGTGGCAATTCATTCCGGAAACCGGCAAACACTACGGTCTGGAGCGTACCTGGTGGTATGACGGCCGGCGCGATGTCGTCGCCGCCACCGGTGCTGCACTGGATTACCTCGACACGCTGCATGGCATGTTCGATGACTGGCAGCTGGCTCTGGCCTCATACAACTGGGGTGAAAACGCGGTGAAACGCGCGGTCGACCGCAACGCCGCCGCCGGCCTTGGCACATCTTATGCCGAGCTGCGCATGCCCGATGAAACCCGCAACTACGTGCCGAAACTGCTGGCCATCCGCAACATCATTGCCGATCCGGAAGCCTACGGGGTCACGCTGCGCAGCATTCCCAACCAGCCCTACTTTGCCACCCTGCAGCCGCGCAAGCACATGGATGTGAAAGTGGCCGCCGAGCTGGCCCAGATTCCGGTAGACGAGCTGCTCAAGCTCAATCCGGGCTTCATCCGTCCGGTGATTGCCCACAAGGACGACCGCCAGCTGGTGCTCCCGCTGGACAAGGTGGAAACCTTCCAGCGCAACCTCGAGAGCTACGACAAGCCCTTGCTGAACTGGCAACCCTATGTCACCCGGCAAGGCGAAAACCTGAACGAGCTGGCGACCCAGTTCGGCATCACGGCGGACGAACTGCGCGACATCAACGAAATCGGCGAGCGCGAGGTCTTGGCGCGCGGCCAGACCATTCTGGTCCCCAAGGCCGAGCACCTGGACATCTCGGACCGGCAAACGCTGGCGGCTCTCTCCGCCAATCGCCGCGCCGAGCCCATCGACACCGGCGCCGACGATGCACCGCGCAAGGTTCAGAACGCACGCACGCGCAGCAGCGACACGGCCAGCCACCGCGTGGCCCGGGGCGAAACCGCCTACAGCATCGCCCGACGCTACGGCATGAGCGTGGCCGAGCTGCAGGAAATCAACGGACTGCGCTCAACACGGCTGAACCAGGGGCAGACCCTGAAGGTGGCCGCCGGCGACGCGCCCCGTCAGGAGAGCCGCAAAGGCAAAAACGAGGCGCAGCAATATGTGGCCAAGCGCGGCGATACCTACAGCTCGATCGCCAAACGCTACAACGTGGCCACCGCCGACCTGCTGCGCTGGAACAACGCCAGCCGCAAGACTACGCTGCAACCGGGCACGCTGCTGGTCATCAACAACTGACCGGAGCCGCGCCGATCCAGCCCGGCATGCGCATCAAAAAAACCCCGCCAAGGCGGGGTTTTTTTGATTTTTTGATGTTCCTGGCAGCACTCAGCGTGGCGGCGAGGTGCGCTGTGGTTTCAACTCCCGATCCACTGCCTGCCACTTGGCATGATGCTCGCGAATCAGGTGTACGGCGTCCTCGATGCTGTCAACGACGACCGGAATCTGCATGTCCACCGGGCTCGCCAGCCCCGCGCCATTGTCCACCATGAACATGCGCGACCAGTCGACCAGCTCGTGCCACATTTCACCAACCAGGATGAGCGGCGTGTCGTAGAGCTTGCGCACCTGCAGCAGCTGCCAGACCATCGACAGCTCCAGCAGCGTGCCGATACCGCCCGGCGTCACGATAAAGGCGTTCGAGCGCATGATGAAATGGTGCAGGCGCGAAAAGAAGGTCTTGTGCTCGAACACATGACCGACAAAATCATTCACTTCCTGCTCGAAATCGAGATCGATGCGGATGCCCACCGAGGCTTCCGGATGATCCGGTGCGCCATGACAGGCGCCTTCGTTCGCAGCCTGCATCAGGCCCGGGCCGCCGCCGGTGACAATGCGGCAGCCCATCGCCGCGAGCTCGCTGGCCAGCTGCTTGACAGCCTCATAAGCCGGCGTACCTTCCTGGATACGGGCGGAGCCAAAAATGGTGACATGGTAATCCGGCGTGTGCGCAGGGCGCAGCCGGGAGAGTTCATCAACGGTGTCCCACAGGCGCAGGACGGCATTGTTGACAATGTTCAGGGCTTCGTCATCGTCGATGACACCGATCGGTTTATTGTAGGAATTGATCATGGCCGTTCTTCTTCTGACGTTTACAGCCCCGGCCCGCGCCGAAGCCTCACTTCGATGGTAGGCTTACTGAACTCGCTCTGGCAAGCCCGAACAGCCCCGGCTATTTGATTGGCAGCGGGGCAGCAGCAGGGGATAATGCCGGCTCGATGTTTACCCGCTGTTTCCGCCATGTCCGAGCCCACCCCCTCCCCACCGTTTGCCGAATGGCCGCGGCCGCACTACGGCTGGCTGGCGGCCAGCTTGGGCCTGGTCATGCTGATGAGCTTCGGGCTGAATCGCTGGCTGGGCTGGAGCGGCTGGCTGCTCGTGGCCGCACTAGCCGAACAGGCCTTCCCATCCCCCCGCAAGACCAGAGCCGACTGGCGCCTGGCGTGCGGCCTCGCCCTGCTGGGCTGCAGCCTGCTGCTGGGCGAAGGCCTGTTGCGCACCAGCGGCGAACCACTATTGACGGCCTGGCTGGCTCCCGCGCACGGCGCGGCCTCGCGCGCCCTTGGCCTGGCTTTGCTGCTGGGCGGCCTGGCCTTGGCCATTCCGCTCTGGCGCCAGCGCAGCTGGCTGGCGCTCAGCGAAGACCTGGGCCTGTTTTGTGAAGACCTGGTGCGGCTGCTGCTGAAACGCGCTTCCCCACAAAAAATCAGTGCGGACAATACGCAGACGCCACCGCCATTATCGCCCACTCCTCCCGCACCGCCGGAGCGGGCAGTGCGTACGCGCCCGCTGCGCAGCACCGCGCCTGCGACCGCATCCGCCCCCGAGACAAGTACAGCCGCACCCGACACGCCGGCAAGCGCGCCAGCCCTGCATCTGGATGAAGACCTGCCAGCTCCGGCTGCCCCGCAGCCCGCAGAAGCACCGTTGGCCCGCCGCCCGCCATTGCCCGTCATCACCACGCTCGCGCCGCCGCCCGTCGCCACGCCTGCACCCACTCCCAGAACCCCCAGGGCACTCCCCGTCATTGATCGCGGGCAAATCGTGCGCAATATGGAGCAGGCCAGCCTGCGCCGCAGCGGCCAGCGCCCGTCCGCTGCCGGCAAGGCCGCACAGCCCAGCGAACTGCCGCTGATTGATGCCAGCGAAATCCGCCAGCGCCTCAACGCCATCCATGGGCGTACACCAGTCGCCAGCGACCGGAATACCTACCAGCGTACTCAGCCAGAGCCCAATGGTGAAAAAGGCAGGAAGGTCATACCCACTGGAAACACTGGCGCCCGCCCGGTGCGCATCCTGGCGCCAGCCACAACACCGGCCACCGCCACCGCACTGGCCAGCATCGCTGACACAACCGTCCAGGCAGACCCGCTCCCGCAGGACGCCACGCCGCCCAGCCCCCTGCCTGCAGCACCTGTCCAACCGGCCGCCGAGTTGCAGCTGGCTCCGCCCAGCCTGCCGGCCGAGCTGCCGCAAGCGCCCGCCCCCCTCAGCAGCCCGGCTCCACAACGCGAGGCGGAAACGGCTCCCGCACCGAACACCGCCTTGCCAGCCAGCCTTGATGCCTGGCTGGCATCCACCAGCGAGCTGTACGGCGAGCTGGAGGTCGCCCTGCCGGCCAGTACGACGACCAGCGCCAACCCCACGCCGGCTCCAAGCCCCGAGCTCACTGCCGGGCACACCTTTACGCCTGTGCCCCCCGTCCCCCAGCCCGCCGCCGTGCCGCCAGCCATGTCAGCCATGTCAGCCACCACGGCGATAGCCCCCGTGTTTACCGTGCTGGATGCACCACAGGCACAGCCACGCCCGCAAGTCTTCCGCCCCGGCTACGACGACAGCATCCTGCCGCCGCTGGACCTTTTACAGGCCGCCAGCGCCCAGCTCACGCGCATGAGCGATGACGAACTGATCGAGCGCGGCATCGTCATTGAGGAAAAGCTCGCCGAATTCAAGGTAAAAGCCAGCGTACTCGACGCCATCGCCGGCCCCGTGGTCACCCGCTACGAAATCGAACCCGCCACCGGCGTGCGCGGCAGCCAGATCGTCAATCTGATGAAGGATCTGGCGCGCGCACTCGGCCTCGTGTCGATTCGCGTCGTCGAAACCATCCCCGGCAAGACCTGCATGGGGCTGGAACTGCCCAACCCGACCCGGCAGATGATCCGCCTGTCGGAAATTCTGGAGGACGAGGTCTTCACCGGCTCGCACTCCAAGCTCACCCTGGCGCTCGGCAAGGACATCACCGGTAAGCCCATCGTCACCGACCTCGCCAAGGCGCCGCATCTGCTGGTGGCCGGCACCACCGGTTCGGGCAAGTCGGTCGGCGTCAACGCAATGATCCTGTCGATGCTCTACAAGGCCACGCCGGACGAAGTGCGCTTTATCATGATCGACCCGAAGATGCTGGAATTGTCGATCTATGAGGGCATCCCGCACCTGCTGGCGCCGGTGGTCACCGACATGAAGCTCGCCGCCAATGCGCTGAACTGGTGCGTGGCGGAAATGGAAAAGCGCTACCGCCTGATGAGCCACATGGGCGTGCGCAATCTGGCCGGCTACAACGCCAAGATCAAGGACGGCGAGAAGCTGGGCCAGAAGCTCACCAACCCGTTCACGCTGACGCCGGACAACCCCGAACCGCTGGAACACCTGCCGTTCATCGTGGTGATCGTCGATGAATTCGCCGACCTGATGATGGTCGCCGGCAAGAAGATCGAGGAACTGATCGCGCGGCTGGCACAAAAGGCACGCGCGGCCGGCATTCACCTGATCCTCGCCACCCAGCGGCCGTCGGTCGACGTGATCACCGGCCTGATCAAGGCGAACATCCCGACGCGCATTGCCTTCCAGGTGTCGAGCAAGGTCGATAGCCGCACCATCCTCGACCAGATGGGCGCGGAAGCCTTGCTGGGCCAGGGCGACATGCTCTACCTGCCACCGGGCACCGGCTACCCGCAGCGCGTGCACGGCGCCTTTGTGGCCGATGACGAGGTGCATCACGTCGTCGAGTACCTCAAGCAATTCGGCGAGCCGGATTACGTCGACGGCATCCTCAATGGCGGCTTTGACGCCGAGGCGGCCGGCGGCAGTGCTGCAGGCGGAAGTGAAGGTGGTGACGAGAGCGACCCGCTGTATGACGAAGCCGTCGCCTTCGTGCTGAAAAGCCGCCGGGCATCGATCTCCAGCGTGCAGCGGCAGCTACGGATCGGCTACAACCGCGCCGCGCGCCTGATCGAGCAGATGGAAGCCGCGGGGCTCGTGAGCCCGATGGAAAGCAACGGCAACCGCACGGTGCTCGCCCCGGGCCGCGAATAATACCCATAGGCATATATCGCCACAGCCTATTACAAAAAAAGGCTGCAGGCCACTACCCCAATAACGCAGCCATTGCTGCACGGACGGATACGATGAAAATCGCCCTTGCCCAGATCAACCCCGTCGTTGGCGACCTCGCCGGCAATACCGCACTGATTTTCGCCGCCGCGGAGCAGGCCCGCGTCGCTGGCGCCGACATCATCGTCACGCCCGAACTGGCGCTCACCGGCTATCCGCCGGAAGACCTGCTGCTGCGCCCGAGCTTTCTGGCGGAGTGCAAAAAGAAGCTCGGCGAATTCATCGACCGGCTGGACGGCATCACGCTGGTCGTCGGTCATCCGCACGCCGCCGGCGATGAGGTCTTCAATGCGGCCACCGTCATTCGCGACGGCAATGTGCTGGGGCGCTATGAAAAAATGCTGCTGCCCAACGACGCGGTGTTCGATGAGGTGCGCTACTTCACCCCCGGCTTTGCGCCGCTGGTCTTCGAGCAGGGCGGCACGAAGGTCGGGGTCGCGATCTGCGAGGACATCTGGGACACCGAGCCGGCAGCCGCCGCTGCTGATGAAGGTGCGGAACTGCTGCTGGTGCTGAACGCCTCGCCGTTTCACCGCGCCAAGGAAGCCACCCGCCAGCAGGTCGTGCGCGAGCGCGTCGAGGAAACCGGCATGGCCATCGCCTACTGCAATCTGGTCGGCGGCCAGGACGAGCTGGTCTTCGACGGCCAGTCCTTCGCGCTGAACAGGGCCGGCGACGTCGTCGCGCAGGCTGCGGGCTTTGCCAGCGAACAACTGCTGCTCGACTACGTGGCTGGCGACCTGCAGGCGGCCAGCCGCGCCGACGATCTCGCCGACGAAGAAGCCGTCTATCGCGCGCTGGTGCTCGGCGTGCGGGATTACATAGGCAAGAACGGCTTCCCCGGCGTGCTGCTGGGGCTGTCGGGTGGCATCGACTCGGCGCTGACGCTGGCGATCGCCTGCGACGCGCTCGGCGCCGACAAGGTGCACGCGGTGATGATGCCGTCGCGCTATACCGCCGACATTTCTGTCGACGATTCGCGCGAGATGATCGCGCGCCTTGGCTGCAAGTATTCCGAAATCGAAATCTGGCCGATGTATGAAGCATTCATGGCCGGGCTTGCAGATGAATTCGCCGGCCGTGACATGGACACGACCGAGGAAAACCTGCAGAGCCGCATCCGCGGGACGCTCCTGATGGCGCTGTCGAACAAGAGCGGCAAGCTCGTGCTGACCACGGGCAACAAGTCGGAAATGACCACCGGCTACGCAACGCTGTACGGCGACATGGCCGGCGGCTTTGCCGTGCTGAAGGATGTGGCGAAAACGCTGGTATACCGCCTTTCCACCTGGCGCAACCGGACCAGCGCCTACCCGCAGGCCAGCGTGATCCCCGAGCGCATCATCACCCGCCCGCCATCGGCCGAGCTGCGCCCTGACCAGAAAGACCAGGACAGCCTGCCCGACTATGCGGTGCTGGACGCCATCCTCGCCCTGTATGTCGAGGAAAACCGCAGCATCGCCGACATCATCAAGGCCGGCTACCCAGAGGCCGATGTGAACAGGGTCGTGCGCCTCCTGAAGATCAACGAGTACAAGCGCCGCCAGGCGCCGGTCGGCCCGCGCGTCACGCAGCGGGCGTTCGGCAAGGACTGGCGCATGCCGATCACCAGCCGCTATCTGGCCTAAGGGTTTTCCGCAACTTGCCATGCATCGCAAATGGAATGACAGCCATGGCTGTCATTCCACTGTCACCCGACTTTGCTACGGTTGTGCTTTACCGTCTCATGACAAGTCGAGGGTATGACCCCCACTCCCAGCCGCGATGCCCTGCATGCCGAACTGTCGCACATTCTTGACGACAATCGGCTTTCAGCCCTGTTTCAGCCCATAGCCGCACTGCCCGAGCAGCAAGCCTATGGCTTTGAAGGACTGATTCGCGGGCCATCCACCAGCGCCCTGCACTCTCCAATCAATCTGTTTCGTGCGGCAGAGGATTGCCAGTTGCTGCCCGAACTGGACTTCGCCTGCCGGCGCGCCATCATCCGCGCCTTTGTCGCCGAGAAGTTGCCGGGCAAACTGTTTCTGAACGTCAATCCGGTCTGCCTCACCCAACCCAACTATCGCCCCGGCGCCACACTGGAGCTCTTGCTGGAAGCCGGCCTGGCGCCACAGCGCGTCATCATCGAACTGACCGAAACGCAGCCGGTAGCCAATTACGAACTGCTGCACGAGGCCGTGCGCCATTACCGGGAAATGGGCTTTCGCATCGCACTCGATGACCTGGGCGAGGGCTTCTCTTCGCTGCGCCTGTGGTCGGAACTGCAGCCCGAATTCGTCAAGATCGACAAGTATTTCATCCAGGGCCTGGCCAGCGACGCACAAAAACGCCAGTTCGTGCGCTCCATCCAGCATATTGCCGTCACCACGGGCACGCGCGTGATTGCGGAAGGCATCGAGTCGACCCAGGAGCTGGAAGTCATCCGCCAGATCGGCATACGCCTGGGCCAAGGCTACCATCTCGGCCGGCCGCAGGCACACCCGGTGCTGCTGCCGCCGCCCTCAGCCAGCGCGCTCAGCACGCCAGCAGGGCGGGACGGTAATGCCAAGACGGCCGGCAGCCTGCTGGTCAGCGTGCCGAATGTCTCGCCGCGCGACAGCAACGCCACCATTTACGAGCTGTTTTCGCGCAATGGCGCCCTGCATGCCTTGCCAGTGGTTGATCGTGAGCGCCCGCTGGGCATTCTGCGCCGGCACGAGGTGCTCGAGCATTTTGCGCGCCCCTACAGCCGGGAGCTGCATGGCCTGCGCCCCTGCACCATGCTGATGGATCCTGCGCCGCTACTGGTTGAACAGACGGTCAGCCTGCAGGAACTGTCGCTGCTGGTGAGTTCGGGCGAGCATCATTATCTGTCGGATGGCTTTATCCTGACCGATCAGGGCCGTTATCTCGGCATGGGCACCGGACGGGATCTGATGCGCGCCATCACCGAGCTGCAGATCGAGGCCGCCCGCTATGCCAATCCGCTGACCGGCCTGCCAGGCAATGTGCCGATTCAGCAACGCATCCAGGAACTGCTGGACCTGCAGCGTGATTTTGCGGTCGTCTATGCCGACCTCAACCATTTCAAGCCCTACAACGATCTCTATGGCTATGCGCGCGGCGATGACGTGCTGCAGCTCAGCGCGGAGCTGTTGCGCGCTCATTTCGCCGGTGAACATGATTTTGTCGGCCACATCGGCGGTGATGATTTCGTGCTGATCCTGCTGGGTGCGCTCTGGCAGGAACGCTGCGAGGCGATGCTGGCTGATTTTGACCAGCGCGTCCTGCGCCATTTTGACCCGGCGCACCGGCTGGCCGGTGGCTACATGGCACCGGACCGCAAGGGCGAGCTGCACTGGCACTCGCTGGTCTCACTGGCGCTCGGTGCAGTGGAAGTGCGCGGCGGCGCCTATGAAAACCATCATGAAGTGGCAAGTGCGGCCAGTGCGGCCAAACATCAGGCCAAGCATCATGAAGGCAGCAGACTGTTTGTCGAACGCCGTGACCCGTTGCGTCAGGATCTGCTGGCCAGGCAGAGTGAAAATCGCCGGGTGGCGGCCTGAGCAGCCAGGAAACCGCTACACGCGTCCCAGCGCGGAAATATCCGCACGCGTAGCCGGGGCGAATCCGGCCCGCTGCGGCAGGCCAGCAGTTCCTCAGCCGCCAGCACTGCGGCCAGGATCGCGCAAGCGGTCCAGCGACCAGTCCAGCCCCATTTCCTCGTTAGCCATTTCCAGCAAGGGAATCAGGGTATGCATCAATGAAGGCAAATGCTCCCTTACCTCCAGCCGCATACCCTTGCCCAGCATTACCAGCGCCTCGGCGATCAGCGGGGTCTGCGTGCGCACGGCAGTCATGTCCGGCATGGTGACGCGGTTGTCGCCAGACTCGGCATACAGCCGGGTATTGGCCATGCCGATCAGGGCCGCCGCGCTGGCAGCATCGTCATGCCAGGAGTTGGCCACGGCAATGCTGCCGGTAACATGCACCTGTTCGTTGCGGAAATTGATGCGGGCATTGGCCATGGCCTGGCGCAGCCGCTCGGCCAGGATCTTGGCCTCCGTCAGAGTGGTGGCCGGTGAAACCACGGCGAACCGCGCCTCGTCAAGCCGCGCCAGCGTGTCTTCACGGCGCAGCTTGGCTTCCAGCAGCTTGGCCAGCAAGCCCAGCATCTGCTGGGCGGCGCGATCACCGAGTTTGTCCCGCAACCCCTGGAAATGGTCGATTTCAAGCAGCAACAGGGTGACTTCACCGTTGTGACGCAGGGCGAAGGCCAATGACTGTTCCAGCTGCAGCATCAGCAGGTTCTGCGAGCCGACGCCGGTTTCATGATCGGTCAGCGCCTGCTGCTCCTGCAGCGCGCGACTGACCGCCAGCTCCCGCCGAGTGACAGCCAGATCAAGATTGGCCTTGACCCGGGCCAGCATCTCGCTGCGATCGGTAGACTTGCTGATGAAGTCGCTGGCGCCGGATTCGACACAGCGCTGACGGGTTTCCTCGTCTTCTTCGCCGGAAATGATGATGACCGGCAAATACTGGAAGCGTTCGTCAGGCTGCTGACGCACACGGCTGAGCAGGCCGATGCCATCCAGCTCCGGCATGGTCAGATCCGAAATCAGCAGACTGATGTCATCGTCGGCCTGCAAGCGGCGCCAGCCGGCCTCGCCATCAGCTTCTTCCAGCAATTCATACTGCTCACCCAGATGCTTGCGGATCGTGGCGCGAACAATGCGGGAGTCATCAACAATCAGGATGCGCGGGCGGTGATTCAATTCGGGATTCAGCGTCATGAAGGCCATTCCTGCAGGAAACCTCTGCCAATCTAGCACATTCCGCCAGACGGTCACACCGGCAGATGGGGGCAAGCCGTGCTGCCAGTGATATAGTTAAGCACCACCCAGCTCAAGCAGAGGTCCGGCATGGCCAGCACTTATCGCCTGCAACTCGGCATTGCAATGCTCAGTCCCCAGGAAGCCGAGCAGGTATTGCATGCGCTGCGCCAGCTCTGGCAAAGCCCCTGCTGGGTCAGCAAGCAACTGCATGGCGAGCAGATTGCCCTGCTGACCATCCGCCATGAGGCGGCCCTAAAGCCGGGCGAAAGCCCGGACTGGTTCATCGACCGGCTCGCCGCCGGCCTGTGGCGCGCCATCGGCCGCTACGCGCGCATCAGTGTTGACCTTGCGCCACACGAGGCGCCGGACGGCAAGCTGTATATTCTGGATGAGCACCATTACCGGGAAATCCTCAAGGATTTCCGCTTCAGCCCAAGCACCGCACGCTGAACAGGCCAGTCCGACTGTACTGCAGAGGGCCAGCAAATCACGAGGCCTGAAAACACAAAACCCCGCACAAGCGGGGTTTTTGACAAGCATGTCTTCGGACAATCAGGCAGCCATGGCCTTGATTGCAGCAGACAGGCGGCTCTTGTGGCGAGCAGCCTTGTTCTTGTGAAAGATTTTCTTGTCAGCGATGCGGTCAATCACGCTAACCGATTCCTGGAATACGGTCTTGGCTGCGGTCTGATCACCTGCTTCGATAGCCTTCAGCACCTTCTTGATCGCGGTGCGGAAAGCGGAACGCTGGCTAGCGTTGTGCTGGCGGGCTACTTCAGCCTGACGCGCACGCTTGCGAGCTTGGGCGCTGTTTGCCATGGTAAAACTCCTGAATTTATGAAATTTGTGTCCCGGCCGGTTTGCTGCCGCATGCTTGATGCTGCAAAAGCCGACACACAGACTCGGAAACCCGCGATGATAGCGTTAGTCCGGGCCAATTGCAAGCAGGAACAACGGCGGCCGCGCGTTTGCTGCGCTTTGGCGTTATCATCGCACAGCCCAATCAGCCGCACGTCCACTTCCAACAATGAATCTGCTCAAAGCCCTCGCCGCCGTCAGCTCCATGACCATGATCTCCCGGGTTCTCGGGCTGGCGCGAGAGATGATCATCTCGCACACCTTTGGCGCAGGCGCGGCCACGGATGTCTTTTTCACCGCCTTCAAGTTGCCCAATCTGCTGCGGCGAATTTTTGCCGAAGGTGCGTTTTCGCAAGCCTTTGTGCCCATCCTCGCCGAACACAAGACCAGACATGGTGACGAAGCGACGCGCCACTTCGTCGCGAAAATCTGCGGAGCACTGACACTGGCGTTACTGGTGATCACCGCCCTGGGCATTCTGGCTGCACCACTGATCATTTATGTCTCGGCAGCAGGCTTCAGCAGCAACCCGGCAAAATTCACCCTTGCGACAGAACTGTTGCGCTGGGTTTTCCCCTACATCCTGTTCATATCGCTGGCCTCGTTTGTTGGCAGCATCCTCAATACCTACAACAAGTTCTCCATTCCGGCGTTTGTACCCACACTGCTGAATCTGTCCTTTATCGCATGCGCAATTTTCCTGGCACCACTGCTGCATGAACCGATTTATGCCCTTGCGATTGCCGTACTGCTCGGCGGCCTCATTCAGCTTGCTTTCCAGTTGCCCTGGCTTGCTCGCTGCAAGATGCTGGTCTGGCCGAAGCTGGACCTGAAAGATAGCGCTGTACGGCAAGTGATGGGCAATATGCTGCCTGCCCTGTTTGGTGTTTCGGTAGCGCAAATCAGCATACTGTTGAACTCGAACCTCGCATCGTTTCTCGAGGAAGGCAGCATTTCCTGGATTTTCTACGCGGACAGACTAATGGAGTTCCCGGTCGGTGTCCTCGGCGTGGCACTGGGCACCATTCTGCTCCCCAGCCTTTCAAAAAGTGTAGCCAGCGACAATCAGGCCGAGTACTCCCGCCTGCTGGATTGGGGCCTCCGGCTTTGCCTGCTGCTGTGTCTGCCAGCAACAATCGCGCTCGGATTACTGGCGGAGCCACTGATCCTCACCGTGTTTCAGAGCGGCAAATTCACCTTGCATGACGCCCAGATGACACAACAGGCACTCACCGGCTACAGCATTGGCCTCCTGGGCATGATCATGGTGAAGATCCTCGCCCCAGGCTTTTATGCACGCAAAGACATCCGCACACCGGTAAAGATCGCCTGCATCGCACTGGCCATCACCCTGGCGATGAACATCACCTTCATTATCACCCTGCCCTACAAGCACGCCGGGCTGACTCTGGGCATTGCCCTTGGCCAGTGCCTTAACGCCTGGCTCCTGTACAGGGCGCTGCGCGCAAAGGACTACTTCATGCCACAACCTGGCTGGCTGGTCTTCTGCACGAAGCTGCTGCTGGCCGTGATTATCATGGCTGGCGCCCTGCTAGCCGGCCTGCACTGGCTACCGGACTTCGAGCTGGCCACCCGCCTGCAACGCACCGGTCAGCTCGCAATACTGGTTGGCCTGGGAGCAGGCACCTATTTCGCGGCACTCATCCTGCTCGGGTTCCGGACACGCCACTTCAAGCGCCACACCAGCCATTGAGGAGCAGAGCACTTGCGCACGCCCCTGCGAGCAACTCGCCCACAGGACGGCCTGTAGCCACCCCCGGCTGGTCGCCCCAGTAGTTTTCTGCCACCGCGTGATACACCACAATGTATACCCTGAAAAGGCTTATCTGCATTAGGCCCCAGCAATATACGCACAGCAGCACCATTACTATTGATTCAGCACGCGGATGTCTTAACTTGCCCCTTACCACCGGGAACGGCCTGAGAGCCAATCGACTTCAATCCTCAGAAAGCCTGAGCAAAAGGAAAGCAAGACGAGCACAGCGCCATCCAGCAGCCTGGAAGGCAACCAGCAAGCGGCGCCATTACGCCACATGGCGCTGGAGCCCCCGCCACCACCCAAGCATAACCGCACACTTGTGCGGCAAAAAAAAAAACGCCTGCACGATGCAGGCGTTTTCTCGGAAAAACTACTTATTCAGCAGCTTCAACCACTTCAGCTTCTTCCGGACGATCCACGAGCTCAACGTAGGCCATCGGGGCGTTGTCACCAACGCGGAAGCCACACTTGAGGATACGCAGATAGCCGCCGTTACGGGCCGCATAGCGGGGACCGAGAACGTCGAAGAGCTTGACCACGATATCGCGATCACGCGTACGGGAGAAGGCCAGACGACGGTTAGCCAGCGACGGCTTCTTGCCCAGAGTGATCAGGGGCTCAGCCACACGGCGCAATTCCTTGGCCTTCGGCAGAGTTGTCTTGATCATCTCGTGACGCAACAGGGCGTTAGCCAGGTTGCGGAGCATCGCCAGACGATGGGATGTCGTGCGATTCAGTTTACGATTAGAAAGACGGTGACGCATTTGTCAGTTCCTTAGCTTTAACCAACGATCAGGGCTTTTCCAAGCCGACCGGAGGCCAATTTTCGAGACGCATGCCGAGGCTGAGACCCTTGGAGGCCAGCACTTCCTTGATTTCATTCAAGGACTTGCGACCCAAGTTCGGGGCCTTCAACAGTTCGGTTTCAGTACGCTGAATTAGGTCGCCAATGTAGTAGATGTTCTCAGCCTTCAGGCAGTTCGCAGAGCGAACCGTCAACTCGAGATCATCAACCGGACGCAACAGAATCGGATCGATCTGCGGCGCTTGCGGTGCCGGCTCTTCAGCAGGCGTACCTTCCAGATCGGCAAAAACCGAAAGCTGGTCAATCAGCATGCGAGCGGCTTGGCGCACAGCTTCTTCGGGCTCGATGACACCATTGGTTTCGATATCAATGATCAGCTTGTCCAGATCGGTACGCTGCTCAACGCGAGCGCTTTCAACCTGATAGCTGACACGACGGATCGGACTGAACGATGCATCCAGCACGATATTGCCAATGGTGCGGCCTTCTTCCTTGGCAAGACGAACCGGAGCAGGCTGGTAACCACGGCCGGCTTCGACCTTGATTTCCATGCTGAGCTTGCCACCTGCAGAGAGATGGGCAATCACATGCTCCGGGTTGATGACTTCGACATCGTGCGGCAGCTGAATATCAGCCGCAGTCACAACACCTTCGCCGTCCTTGACAAGATTCAGCGTGACAGAATCCCGACCATGCAGCTTGAGCACAAGGCCCTTCAGATTCAGCAGGATGTCAACGACATCTTCCTGCACGCCATCCAGAGCGGAGTACTCATGCACAACACCCTCGATCTTGACTTCGGTGGGGGCATAACCCGTCATCGAGGACAGCAGAATCCGGCGCAGTGCGTTACCAAGCGTGTGGCCATAGCCGCGCTCGAACGGCTCCATCACCACTTTGGCGTGGGCCGCACCTTGCGCTTGCACATCAATGATGCGAGGCTTGAGCAACTCGTTTGTGTTAATTTGCATAAGTCAGTATCCCTTGCCTTACCGGGGTCAGGTTATTACTTGGAATAGTATTCCACCACCAGCGATTCATTGATGTCGCTGGACAGGTCGGAACGCTCCGGTGCGCTCTTGAACACACCTTCCATCTTTTTGCTGTCAACCTGTACCCAGCCAGGAAAGCCGATACCTTCAGCCAGCGACAGTGCCTCAACGACACGCGCCTGCTTCTTGGATTTCTCGCGAACAGCAACTACATCACCTGCCTTAACGGAGTAAGACGGAATGTTAACCACTTGACCGTTAACGGTAATCGCTTTGTGGGAAACCAGTTGACGGGATTCAGCGCGAGTGGAGCCGAAACCCATACGATAAACAACATTGTCCAGACGCGACTCAAGCAGCTTGAGCAGGTTTTCACCTGTCGAGCCCTTGCGACGGGCAGCTTCTTCGAAGTAGCGACGGAACTGGCGTTCGAGAACGCCGTAGATGCGACGGATTTTCTGCTTTTCACGCAGGTGCACACCGAAGTCAGACAGACGCGGAGTCTTTGCGCCATGCTGGCCTGGGGCTTGTTCCAGCTTGCACTTGCTGTCCAGAGAACGGCGAGCACTCTTCAGGAAAAGATCAGTACCTTCGCGACGTGCGAGCTTGCACTTGGGTCCAATATAACGTGCCATAACTTACTCCGGGATTAGATACGACGCTTCTTCGGCGGACGGCAGCCGTTGTGCGGAATGGGCGTCACATCCGAGATGCTGGTGATCTTGAAGCCGAGTGCGTTCAGTGCGCGCACAGCGGAATCACGACCCGGACCCGGACCCTTGATGCGAACTTCGAGGTTCTTAACACCGTATTCTTGGGCAACTTTACCAGCGGCTTCTGCTGCTACCTGAGCGGCAAAAGGTGTACTTTTACGAGAGCCCTTAAAACCAGCACCACCCGAGGTAGCCCAAGACAAAGCATTCCCTTGGCGATCGGTGATGGTAATGATCGTGTTGTTGAAGGAAGCATGCACATGCACGATGCCTTCGGACACGCTCTTCTTGACTTTCTTACGTACACGTACTGTGTTTGCTTTAGCCATTATTTAGTCCTTAATTACTTCTTGCCGGCAATCGCCTTGCGCGGACCCTTGCGAGTACGTGCATTGGTGCGAGTGCGTTGACCGCGAACCGGCAGGCCTTTGCGGTGACGGAAACCACGATAGCAGCCAAGGTCCATAAGACGCTTGATGCTCATGGTTACTTCGCGGCGCAGATCACCTTCTACAGTGTACTTGCCGACTTCGTCACGCAGTTTGTCAAGTTCAGCATCGCTGAGATCCTTGACCTTCTTGGTAGGCTCAATGGCAGTCGCCGCACATACCGCATAAGCGCGAGTGCGACCAATACCATAAATAGCCTGAAGGCCGATCACAGCATGCTGATGATTAGGAATATTAACCCCAGCAATACGGGCCATATTTCTTACCCCAGGTTGAAAAAGAGGTGGATTCTACCACCAGAAGCTGATTGACTCAATCAGCCCTGGCGTTGCTTGTGCCGCGGATCAGTACAAATCACACGCACAACACGGTTGCGGCGAATGATTTTGCAATTGCGGCAGATCTTCTTGACCGACGCTTGAACTCTCATCGTCTTTCCTTTTCGATCAAAATAAAATTCCGGACTTACTTTGCCCGGAATACGATGCGGGCCTTGCTCAGGTCATACGGCGTCAACTCAACCGTTACCTTATCGCCCGGCAAGATGCGAATGTAATGCATCCGCATTTTGCCGGAGATATGACCAAGTACCACATGTCCGTTTTCGAGCTTGATGCTGAAGGTTGCATTAGGCAACGTTTCCAGCACCACGCCCTGCATCTGTATGACGTCTTCTTTCGCCATTACCTACCAGCGCGTCAGCCGCCCTTGAAATTTGCTTTTTTCAGCAGCCCCTCATACTGGTGCGAGAGGACATACGACTGCATCTGAGCCATAAAATCCATCGTCACAACGACCATGATCAGCAGCGAAGTACCACCAAAGTAGAACGGAACATTCCACTTCAGAATCAGGAATTCCGGAATCAGGCAGATAACGGTGATGTAAACAGCACCGACCAGAGTCAGCTTCAGAATCAGCTTTTCAATGTATTTGGCCGTATGGTCACCAGGACGGTAGCCCGGGATCATGGCGCCACTCTTCTTGAGATTGTCGGCCGTCTCCTTCGGGCTGAACACAAGCGCCGTGTAGAAGTAGCAGAAGAAGATAATGGCAGCCGCATACAGAAAGACATACAAAGGCTGACCAGGATGCAGCATATCGCCGATAGACTTCAGAAAGCCTAGCTTCTCACTGTTGCCGGTCCAGGACAGTACGGTGGCAGGAAACAGGATGATGGAAGACGCAAAGATTGGCGGAATCACACCAGCCATGTTCACTTTCAGCGGCAGATGCGTACTCTGTGCCTGCATCACGCGATTACCGACCTGGCGCTTGGCATAGTGCACGGGCACCTTGCGCTGACCTCGCTCGACAAAGACAACTCCAGCAGTGAGCAGAATGACACCACCGAACAGCACAAGCACCAGCAGGTAGGAAAGCTGCCCCTGGCTGGCCAGATTGAGCGTTTTGCCAATTGCCGAAGGAACGCCAGCTGCAATACCGGCACAGATCAGGATGGAGATACCGTTGCCAATACCTCTCTCGGTAATCTGCTCACCCAGCCACATGAGGAACATGGTACCAGTCACAAGCGACACAACTGCCATGGCCATGAAGAGACCAGAAGGTATGATCACCAGCTGGGGCTGCTTCAGCAGCATCGATGCGATACCAATACTCTGGAAAGTAGCCAGAATGACGGTCGCGTAGCGGGTGTACTGGGTAATCTTACGACGCCCCTGTTCACCCTCTTTCTTCAATTGCTTCAGACTGGGCAGCACCTCGGCGGCAAGCTGCAAGATGATCGACGCCGAAATGTACGGCATGATCCCGATCGCAAATACGGTGAAACGCTCAAGTGCACCACCAGAGAACATGTTGAACATGTTCAGAAGACCAGTGCCCGCACCATCAAAAATACTCTTCAATGCTGCCGGATCAATACCTGGCACCGGAATATGAGAGCCGATGCGATACACGATGAGTGCACCGATCAGGAACCATATCCGCTGCTTGAGATCCGCAAACTTGCCACCACTTGCCTGAGCGGGATTTGCCACGTTGCTGCCCTATCCTAAGCCAATTACTCGGCGATTTTGCCGCCAGCCGCTTCGATTGCCGCACGGGCACCCTTGGTTGCCTGGATTCCAGACAGGGTAACCGCACGCTCGATCGTGCCGGACTGAATTACCTTCACCACCAGTGCACGCTGGGAAACCAGACCAGCCTGAACAAGGGAGAGCACATCGATCTGGTCAATCGGCAGCTTGTTCAGTTCAGAAAGGGTAACTTCAGCGTTGCGTGCCTTGGTCAGCGAAACGAAACCACGCTTGGGCAGACGGCGCTGCAGCGGCATCTGACCACCTTCGAAACCAACCTTATGGAAACCACCGGCGCGCGATTTCTGACCCTTGTGACCACGGCCTGCAGTCTTGCCCAGACCGGAACCGATGCCACGACCCACGCGACGCTTAGCGTGCTTGGACCCTACACCGGGCTTGATAGTATTGAGTTCCATTTAGCCCTCAACTTTCAGCAGATAGCTGATCTTGTTAGCCATGCCGCGGTTTGCCGGAGTATCCAGCACATCCGCAGTCTGGTTGATCTTCTTCAGACCAAGACCACGTGCACAAGCCTTATGGCTTTCCAGGCGACCAATCAGGCTCTTGACCAGAGTCACCTTGAATTTCTTGGCATCAGTCATTTGCAACCCCCAAGATCTCAGCAACAGTCTTGCCACGCTTCGCAGCAATATCGCCAGCGGTATGCAGCTTGGACAGACCATCCAAAGTTGCGCGCACGATATTGTAAGGATTGGTGGAGCCATGGCACTTAGCAGTGATGTTGTGAACACCCATCACTTCAAAAACAGCGCGCATCGGGCCGCCAGCAATAATGCCAGTACCTTCAGGGGCAGGCTGCATGAAAACAGTCGTCGCGCCATGCTTGCCAATCACGGTGTGCGGAACAGTACCGTTCTTCAGCGGAGCCTTGAAGAGCTTGCGACGAGCCTCTTCCATTGCCTTCTGAACAGCAACAGGAACCTCTTTCGACTTGCCCTTGCCCATACCAACTCCGCCATCACCGTCACCAACAACAGTCAGTGCAGCGAAGCCGAGAATACGACCACCTTTGACGACTTTGGTCACGCGATTTACGCTGACCATCTTCTCCCGAAGGCCGTCTTGGCGATCTTCAATTTCGTTCTTTGCCATTTTCAACTCCAAACCGAATTAGAAGACCAGGCCGGCTTCGCGAGCGGCATCAGCAAGAGCCTTCACGCGACCATGGTACTGGAAGCCGGAACGATCAAAAGCAACGCTGCTTACACCTGCTGCCTTGGCCTTTTCGGCAATGCGCTTGCCTACAATCACAGCAGCTTCAACATTGCCGCCATGCTTGATCTGGGAACGCACATCAGCTTCCAGAGTCGAGGCAGAAGCAATGATCTTGCAGCCAGTCTCATCAAAGACTTGTGCATAGATGTGGCTATTGGTGCGATGCACCGCAAGGCGCACGACCTTGAGTTCCGCAATCTTGGCACGAGTTTTACGTGCACGACGGACTCGGGTGATATTTTTGTCCATGATTCAGCCTCGATTACTTCTTCTTGGTTTCTTTCAGAACAACCACTTCATCAGCGTAGCGAACGCCCTTGCCCTTGTACGGCTCGGGAGCGCGATAAGCGCGGATGTCTGCAGCGACCTGACCGATAGCCTGCTTGTCAGCACCCTTCAGAATGATCTCAGTCTGGGAGGGAGTCTCAACCTTGACGCCAGCAGGCATCGTATGAGCAACAGGATGGGAAAAGCCAAGGGTGAGGTTCAGAACATCGCCCTGAGCCTGAGCACGGTAACCCACACCAACGAGATTGAGCTTGCGCTCAAAACCCTTGGAAACACCAGTGACCATATTGTTCGCCAGAGCACGCAAGGTGCCGGACATGGAACGAGCCTGCTTGGAACCACTGCGGGCAGCAAAAACAAGCTCGTTGTTTTCAACGGATACGGCCACGTCGCTGCCAATTGCCTGCGACAGAACACCGTTAGCACCCTTGATAACCAGAACGCCGTTTTCGACTTTAACTTCAACACCGGCAGGAATTACGACCGGATTCTTTGCTACACGAGACATTTCATTACCTCATTAAGCAACGATACACAGCAGCTCGCCACCAATACCATTGGCACGCGCTTTGCGATCGGTCATAACACCCTTGGAGGTCGACAGGATCGCGACACCAAGACCATTCATTACCTGCGGGATGTCACCAACGCCACGGTAAATACGCAGACCAGGCTTGGAAACGCGCTCGAGGCGTTCAATTACCGGGCGACCAGCATAGTACTTGAGCTCAATGGAGAGCTCGGGCTTTGTTTCACCTGTTACGGCGAACGATTCGATATAACCCTCATCCTTCAGCACCGCTGCAATTGCAATCTTCAGCTTGGAAGAAGGCATGGCGACAGTAGTCTTGTCTGCGCGTTGTGCGTTGCGGATGCGGGTCAGCATATCGGCGATCGGATCATGCATTGCCATAATCTATCTCCTGTTCCGATTACCAGCTTGCCTTGACCAGCCCCGGAATCTCGCCCTTGAAAGCGAGATCACGCAGCTTGCCACGACCGAGGCCAAACTTACGATAAACACCACGTGCACGACCAGTCAGCTGGCAGCGGTTACGCTGACGAACAGGGGATGCATTACGGGGCAGTTGTTGCAGCTTCAGGCGTGCCTGAAAGCGATCTTCTTCGCTGGTATTGCTGTCAGCAATAATAGCCAGCAGTGCCTGACGCTTGGCAGCGAACTTTGCCACGACAGCAGCACGCTTTTCCTCGCGTTGGATTAGTGCGACTTTAGCCATGATTCGCCTCAGTTCTTGAACGGGAATTTGAAGGCAGCGAGCAGAGCACGTGCTTCATCGTCGGTCTTGGCTGTCGTGGTGATGGTAATGTTCATACCACGCAGAGCATCGATCTTGTCGTACTCGATTTCCGGAAAGATGATCTGCTCACGAACACCCATGTTGTAATTGCCGCGACCGTCAAATGACTTGGCGGAAATACCACGGAAGTCACGTACACGCGGCAGAGCCACAGTAACCAGACGATCCAGAAATTCGAACATACGCTCACGACGCAGAGTCACCTTGCAGCCAACCGGATAACCGTCGCGAATCTTGAAGCCGGCAATCGATTTCTTTGCCTTGGTCACAACAACTTTCTGACCAGCAATTTTCTCGAGATCGCCAACAGCAAACTCCATCACTTTCTTGTCAGCAACCGCCTCACCAACACCCATGTTGATGGTGATTTTTTCAATGCGGGGGACTTCCATGACGGACTTGTAACCGAACTGTTTAACCAGCTCAGGAACCACCTTCTCTTTATAAAACTCTTGCAAACGAGCCATCGTGAACCCCTCAGCCGCCAATTACTTCGCCAGTGGACTTGAAGATGCGAACTTTCCTGCCATCTTCCAGCACCTTGAAACCAACACGATCAGCCTTGCCAGTTGCAGCATTGAAGATCGCAACATTGGAAACATGGATGGACGCGGTGATATCAACGATACCGCCTTGCACACCACGCATCGGGTTCGGCTTAACGTGTTTTTTGGCTACATTCACGCCTTCAACCACGATACGGTCTTCAGCGGGGATAACACGCACCACAGCGCCACGCTTGCCAGCATCCTTGCCAGTCAGCACAACGACTTCGTCGCCTTTACGGATTTTGTTCATCTGCAACTCCTCACAGAACTTCAGGCGCGAGCGAAACGATCTTCATGAAGCGTTCGGTGCGCAGCTCACGAGTAACCGGCCCGAAGATGCGGGTACCGATGGGCTCGAGCTTGTTGTTGAGGAGAACAGCGGCATTGCCGTCGAACTTTACCAGGGACCCGTCGGCACGACGAACACCCTTGGCAGTACGGACAACGACTGCATTGTAAACATCACCCTTCTTGACACGACCACGCGGGGCAGCATCTTTGATGCTGACCTTGATGATATCGCCAACAGAAGCATAGCGACGCTTGGAGCCACCCAACACCTTGATGCACATAACAGAGCGCGCACCGGTATTGTCAGCAACCTCCAGCTTGGATTGCATTTGGATCATGAGAAAAACCTCCAACTTAATCCGCAAAAATCCGGAAACCGGACTACCCGGCATGCCGGGTCAAAGCGGCTAGTTTTGGATCCCGGTTGGGAAAATCTCACCGCGACAGGACGCCGAAGTGAGGATGAAAAACGGGCATTATACCCAAGGTACAATGCCCGCGCAACCAGCAAGACTCACAAATTAAACAGTGCGAGCCTTTTCCAGCAATTTACTTACTGCCCAGCTCTTGGTCTTGGAGACGGGGCGAGTCTCAACGATCTCAACCAGATCACCTTCATTAAAGGCATTGGCTTCGTCGTGAGCATGATACTTCTTGGACTTGCGAACCATCTTGCCATAAAGCGGATGCTTCACAAGATGCTCAACCAAAACAGTTACGGTTTTGTCCATTTTATTGCTGACCACACGACCGGTCAGCGTACGCTTGAGTTTAGCTTCGCTCATGGTTACGCAGCCTTCTGTGCCAGAATGGTACGAATGCGCGCAATATCCTTACGCACACGCTTGATTTCGCTGGTTTTTGCCAGCTGGCCAGTTGCATGCTGCATGCGCAGGCTGAATTTGGCCTTCAGCAACTCCGTCAGCTCGGCCTTCAGGTCGGCAACGGACTTCTGATTCAGTTCGTTTGCTTTCATTATTGCCCCACTTGACGAGAAACGAAGGTCACAGCGAACGGCAGCTTGGCAGAAGCGAGACGGAATGCTTCGCGCGCAATCGGCTCAGCCACACCATCCAGTTCATAAATAACCTTGCCAGGCTGAATTTCGGCTACGTAATAATCCGGACTACCCTTGCCCCCACCCATACGAACTTCTGCAGGCTTGCGGGAAATCGGCTTATCCGGGAATACACGAATCCATACACGACCACCACGCTTGATGTAGCGGGTGATTGCACGACGAGCAGATTCAATCTGGCGAGCAGTCAGACGGCCACGAGCAACCGCCTTCAGGCCAAAAGTACCGAAGGAAACAGCATTACCGCGAGTAGCGATACCAGTATTGCGACCCTTCTGGACTTTACGATATTTCAGTCTAGTTGGCTGCAGCATTGCGGCCTCCCTTGCGCGGCTTCTTCGGAGTCTCAACAGGTTCTGCGGCAGCCTTTTCACCCGGCTTTACATCACCCTTGTAGACCCAAACTTTAATACCAATGATACCGTAGGTAGTCTTGGCCTCAGAAGTAGCGTAATCGATGTCAGCGCGCAGAGTATGCAGCGGAACTCGACCTTCACGATACCATTCAGTGCGGGCAATTTCGATGCCATTCAGACGGCCAGAAGACATGATCTTGATACCCTGGGCACCAAGACGCATGGCATTCTGCATTGCGCGCTTCATGGCACGACGGAACATCACACGCTTCTCGAGCTGAGAGGCGATGCTATCCGCAATGATCTGCGCATCAATTTCCGGCTTGCGAACTTCTTCGATGTTCACATGCACCGGAACCTTCAGAATATTCTGCAGCTCTTTCTTCAGCAGCTCGATATCCTCACCCTTCTTGCCGATCACAACGCCCGGACGAGCGGTAAAAATAGTGATCTTGGCGTTCTTGGCAGGACGCTCGATTACCACACGGCTCACAGATGCATTTGCGAGCTTTTTCTTGAGGAATTCACGTACTTGCAGATCCTCATTGAGCATCCCCGCAAAATTGCGGCTGCTAGCAAACCAGCGCGATGCCCAATTCTTGGTAACGGCAAGACGAAAACCCGTCGGATGAATTTTCTGACCCATTACACGCTCCTTAATCACCAACAGTCAGGGTGATGTGGCAGGTCTGCTTCTCGATGCGATTACCGCGGCCCTTGGCACGAGCGGAGAAACGCTTCAGGGAAGGCCCCTTGTCCACAAAAATTGTCGTCACCTTCAGGGCGTCAATATCGGCACCCTCGTTGTGCTCAGCGTTCGCAATTGCGGACTCAAGCACCTTCTTGATGAGGACAGCACCCTTTTTCGGGCTGAAAGCGAGAATGTTCAACGCCTGGTCAACCGGCTTGCCGCGAACGAGATCAGCAACCAACCGAGCTTTCTGGGCGGAGAGGCGAGCGTTGCTCAGTACAGCAGATACTTGCATTTCTTCACCTTATCGCTTGGCTTTTTTGTCGGCAGCATGGCCCTTGAAAGTACGGGTCAGCGCAAACTCACCCAACTTATGACCAACCATGTTTTCATTGACGTACACCGGTACGTGTTGGCGACCATTATGAACGGCGATCGTGAGACCCACGAAATCCGGCAAAACGGTAGAACGGCGCGACCAGGTCTTGATCGGACGCTTGTCGCTGGAGGCCCTCGCAGCGTCAACCTTCTTGATCAGATGGAGGTCGACGAAAGGTCCCTTCTTAACAGAACGAGCCATGTTTAATTACCCCTTGTTCGCATGACGACGACGCACGATCATGTTGTCAGTGCGCTTGTTGCTGCGAGTACGGAAGCCCTTAGTCGGCTGGCCCCACGGGCTAACCGGCACACGACCTTCACCAGTACGACCTTCACCACCACCATGCGGGTGATCTACCGGGTTCATTGCTGTACCACGGACAGTCGGACGAATACCGAGCCAACGCTTTGCGCCAGCCTTACCATACGAACGCAGGCTATGCTCTTCGTTGCCCACTTCACCAAGTGTAGCGCGGCAATCAATATGCACTTTGCGGATTTCACCAGAACGCAGACGCAGTTGAGCATAAATGCCCTCACGCGCAAGCAACTGCACGGAAGCGCCAGCAGAACGAGCCAGCTGTGCACCCTTGCCAGGCTGCAACTCAACGCAATGGATGGTAGAACCAACCGGAATATTGCGGATCGGCAGAGCATTACCCGACTTGATCGGGGCATCAGAGCCGGACACAACAGTAGCACCAGCTTTCAGACCCTTCGGAGCAATAATGTAACGACGCTCGCCATCGGCATAACAGAGAAGTGCAATGTTTGCCGTACGGTTCGGATCATATTCCAGGCGCTCAACTTTGGCGACGATACCATCCTTGTTGCGCTTGAAATCAATCACACGATAATGCTGCTTATGACCACCACCTTTATGACGGGTAGTGATATGGCCGTTATTGTTACGGCCAGCATTTTTGCTTTGTGATTCGAGCAAAGGCGCATATGGCGCACCCTTGTGCAGATCGGGATTTACCACCTTGACAACCGCGCGGCGACCTGGCGATGTCGGCTTTACTTTTACCAATGCCATTTCTCAGTCTCCTTATTGCGCGACAGCAAGGTCAATTTCCTGACCCTTTGCCAAACTGACGTAAGCTTTTTTCCAGTCTTTGCGACGCCCAACAAAGCGACTAAAGCGCTTGGTCTTGCCCTTCACATTGAGGACAGTCACCGCTTCAACCTTGACCTTGAACAGCAGCTCAACAGCCGCCTTCACTTCAGCCTTGGTTGCATCCTTGGCAACACGGAAAACAACTTGCTCGTTCTTGTCTGCAACAAAAGTGCTCTTCTCGGACACAACCGGGGCCAGCAGCACATGCAACAGACGATTTTCAGTAAATTGCGTCATGCGAACATCTCCTCAAAGGCCGCAAGAGCTTCACGCGTCAGAAGAATCTTCTTGAAACGCACAAGGCTTACCGGATCGGCCTGAGACGGCTCAAGCACAAGCACATTCGGCAGATTGCGGGACGCAAGATACAGATTTTCATCAAGCTGCTTAGTGATGATAAGCACGCTATCCAGATTCAGACTATTCAGCTTTTCAGCGAACGCCTTAGTCTTTGGAGTATCGACGGTAAAACCATCGACAACCACGAGACGATCTTCACGCACCAGCTGCGACAGTATGGTCGCAATACCAGCGCGGTACATCTTGCGGTTCACCTTCTGGCTAAAGTTCTCATCCGGCTTGTTCGGGAAGGTTTTACCACCACCACGCCACAGCGGAGAAGACGCCATACCTGCACGAGCACGACCGGTACCCTTCTGACGGAAAGGCTTATGCGTTGTATGCTTTACTTCGCTACGATCCTTCTGCGAGCGATTACCGCTGCGAGCATTTGCAAAGTAAGCAGTAACAACCTGGTGAACAAGCGCCTCATTGAATTCACGGGCAAACAGGGCGTCAGAAGCAGCAACCGCCGCTTGTGCATCACCATTTGCATTAATGACTTTCAGTTCCATTATGCACCTGCCTTCACACTCGGACGCACCATCACGTCATTACCCTTGGAGCCCGGGACTGCACCCTTGACCAGCAGCAATTGACGCTCGGCATCGACACGCACCACTTCCAGATTTTGCACAGTACGCTTGGCATTACCCAGATGACCAGGCATGCGCTTACCGGGCAGAACACGACCCGGATCCTGAGCCTGACCAATAGAGCCAGGAACATTATGCGAACGAGAATTACCGTGGGAGGCACGATTGGAGGAGAAATGGTGGCGCTTGATCGCACCCGCAAAACCCTTACCCTGAGTGGTACCAGTAATATCAACCAGCTGACCAACAGTGAAGATTTCTACGGAAAGCTGATCACCAGCCTTCAATTCGGCAAGCTTATCCGCATCAACGCGAAACTCAGCAAGACCACGACCAGCCTCGACACCAGCCTTGCGGAAGTGACCCGCCTCAGCTTTGTTTACACGACTAGCCTTTTTAACACCGAAAGACAACTGCACGGCAGTATAGCCATCAGTTTCTACGGACTTGATTTGCGTGACGCGATTGGCAGACATGTCCAGCACAGTTACCGGAATGGAAACACCATCCTCAGCAAAAATGCGGGTCATGCCAACCTTGCGACCGACAAGACCTAAGCTCATAGTTATTCCCTTTAACAGGGCCGGTTACGATTGACCGGCTATGATCGAAAAAAATAAACGGGCTTACCACCCGAAAGTGATAAGCCCGCGATACTAGCACAAGATTTTACCACTCACAAGATATTCTCGTGAGCACTGTAAAATTATTGCAGCTTGATCTCAACATCCACACCCGCCGGCAGATCCAGCTTCATCAAAGCGTCGACGGTCTTGTCAGTAGGATCAACAATATCCATCAGGCGCAGATGAGTGCGAATTTCAAACTGGTCACGCGACGTCTTGTTCACGTGCGGCGAACGCAGAACATCAAAGCGCTCGATCTTGGTAGGCAGCGGAACCGGACCCTTGACTACAGCACCAGTGCGCTTGGCGGTTTCTACGATTTCCTGGGCAGAACGATCGATCAACTGGTAATCGAAAGCCTTCAGGCGGATACGGATTTTCTGGCTTTGCATTGTCCAGACCCCTTATTCGATGATCTTGGCAACAACACCGGCGCCGACGGTACGGCCACCTTCACGAATCGCGAAGCGCAGACCTTGTTCCATGGCAATCGGAGCGATCAGGGAGACGGTCACTTCCACGTTGTCACCCGGCATCACCATTTCGGTACCAGCCGGCAGCTCAACCGCACCGGTCACATCGGTGGTACGGAAGTAGAACTGCGGACGATAGCCATTGAAGAACGGAGTGTGACGACCACCCTCTTCCTTCGACAGCACGTACACGGAACCAGCAAACTTGGTGTGCGGAGTAATGGAACCCGGCTTGGCCAGAACCTGACCACGCTCAACGTCTTCACGCTTGGTACCACGCAGCAGCGCGCCGATGTTGTCGCCAGCCTGGCCTTGATCCAGCAGCTTGCGGAACATTTCCACACCGGTACAAGTCGTCTTGACGGTCGGCTTGATACCAACGATTTCGATTTCTTCACCAACCTTGACGATACCGCGCTC